>NZ_JAFEUC010000019.1:0-142615 GCF_016901255.1 Micromonospora humida | reverse complement strand
GCGGGAGTCGTTGGAGGTGTTGGGTTCGGGTGGTGTGGTGGTGCCGACGTTGCGTCGGGGTGAGGGTGGTGTGGGTCGGGTGTTGTTGTCGTTGGGTGAGGCGTTTGTGTCGGGGGTGGGGGTGGATTGGGAGCGGGTGGTGGGTGCGGGTCGGTTGGTGGAGGTGCCGACGTATGCGTTCCAGGGGGAGCGGTACTGGTTGGAGGCACCCCGCAACACCGGCGACGACGCGACCCGCACCGGCCACGCGCTGCTGGACGCCGCGACGGAGCTGCCCGGCTCGGGCGGGGTGGTGCTGACCGGCCGGGTCTCCCTGACCGGCCAGCCGTGGCTGCGTGACCACGCCGTCGGCGACACGGTCGTCCTGCCCGGCACGGCCTTCCTCGACATGGCGCTGCGTGCCGGCGACGAGGTCGGCTGCGACCACGTCGACGAGCTGACCCTGCACCAGCCGCTCGTCCTGACCACCGGGTCCACGCAACTGCGGGCCGTGGTCGACGCCGCGGACGACGCCGGTCGCCGGCCCGTCTCCCTCTTCGCCCGCAGCGGCCCCGCCGGGACGGCCTGGACGACCTGCGCCGTCGGTGTCCTCTCCGACAGCGCCGACCGCGCGCCGGCCGAGGGCCTGGCCGACACCTGGCCGCCGGCCGACGCGGAGCCCGTCGACTGCGCCGACCTCTACCCCGACCTGGCCGCGCGGGGCTACCACTACGGCCCGGCCTTCCAGGGCGTGCAGGCCGCCTGGCGTCGGGGGAACCAGGTCTTCGCCGAGGTGGCGCTCGCCCCCGAGCAGCACGCCGGGGTCACCGCCTTCGCCATCCACCCGGCACTGCTCGACGCCGCCCTGCACGCCGGCCTGACCGACCCGCAGGCCCCCGACGCACCCGTCGAACTGCCCTTCGCCTGGTCCGGCGTCGCGTTGCACCGGACGGCTGCCACCTCGGCCCGGGTCCAGCTCACCCGGACCGCGCCCGGTGTCCTGCACCTGGTCGTCACCGACCCGACCGGCGCCGCACTGGCCACCGTGGACAGCCTCGCGATGCGGCCCCTCTCCGGCGACCTGCGCGGTCCCGCCACCGACGGCGGCCTGTACGCCATCACCTGGTCCCCCGCGGGCGAGCGGGGCGTCACCGACGCGGACCCGGCGGACGCGTCCGGCCAGCAGGTGCTGGACCTGACCGGCCGCGCCGTCGACCTCACCGACGGTGACGTCGCCGAGGCCACCCGGTCGGTCGTGCACGGGGTCCACGCCGAGGTCACCCGCTGGCTGGCCGGGGCCGACACCGACGGGTCGCCGGACCGGACCCACCCGTCGAAGCTGGTCGTGCTGACCCGGGCCGGGGTCGCGGTCCGGCCCGGCGAGGACGTCGACCCGGCCGCCGCCGCCGTGTGGGGGCTGCTGCGTACCGCCCAGCTTGAGCACCCGGACCGGATCGTGCTGATCGACCTGGACGACGACGGGCGCTCCCGGGCCGCCGTCGACGTCGCGGCGCGCGGCACCGAGCCGCAGGTCGCCATCCGGGCGGGCGTCGACCACCGGCCCCGGCTGACCCCGGTCGCCCCGAACGGCGGCACGACGCCGACCGTGGCGACGCGCACCGACGGCACCGTTCTGATCACCGGCGCTTCCGGGGTGCTCGGTGGGGTCTTCGCCCGTCACCTGGCCGCCCGGTATCCCACCCAGCGGCTGCTGCTCGTCGCCCGGCGCGGTGCGGACGCGCCCGGGATGGCCGAACTGACCGCCGCGCTGGGCGACCTCGACGCCCGGGTGGAGGTGGCGGCCTGCGACGTGACCGACAGGTCGCAGCTCGCCCGGCTGCTCGACGCGATTCCCGCCGCGCACCCGCTCACCGCCGTGCTGCACGCCGCCGGGGTGCTCGACGACGGCCTGTTCACCTCGCTGCGCCCCGAGCAGCTCGACGCCGTCCTGCGGCCGAAGACCGCGGCGTGGCACCTGCACGAGTCGACCCGCGACCTCGACCTGGCCGAGTTCGTGCTCTTCTCGTCGGTGACCGCCACGCTGGGCAACGCCGGGCAGGCCAACTACACCGCGGCCAACGGCTTCCTGGACGGTCTGGCCGCGCACCGACGCGCCCACGGCCTGCCCGCCACCAGCATCGCCTGGGGCCTGTGGGCCACGGCTTCCGGCATGACCGCCCACCTCAGCCGGGCCGACCTGAGCCGGCTGGGCCGCGACGGGATCGGCGCGCTGGACGAGGCGGCCGGCCTGGCGCTGTTCGAGGCGGTCCGGGCCGAGGACCCCACCGCAGCGCAGCCGCGCCCGGCGACGGTGGTCGCGGCCCGGCTGGATGAGGCCGCGCTCCGCGCGAAGGCCACCGCCGGGCTGTTGCCCGCCCTGTTCGGGGACCTGGTCCGGGTCGCCCCACGTCGGGTGCGGGCGACTGCCGGCGTCGACACCGGGCAGTCCTGGGAGCGGCGGATGGCGGCGCTCCCCGCAGCCCGGCGTCGGGAGGCGGTCACCGAACTCCTGCGCGGCGCGGTCCTCACCGTCCTCGGGCACGACCCGGCCGGGACGATGGAGGCCGACCGCACCTTCAAGGACTTCGGCTTCGACTCGCTGAGCGCGGTCGAGCTGCGCAACCGGATCGGGGCCGCCACCGGGATCACCCTGCCGGTCACCCTCGTCTTCGACCACCCCACCCCGGCCGCCCTCGCCGAGCATCTCGAGCAGCGGGTCTCCGGCGGCACCGGTCCCGCCCCGACGCCGGTCGCCCCGACGGTCGGGCCGGCCGACGAGCCGATCGCGATCGTGGCGATGGGCTGCCGCTACCCGGGCGGTGTCGAGTCCCCGGAGCAGTTGTGGCGGCTCGTCGCCGACGGCGTGGACGCGGTGGGCGGGTTCCCCCGCAACCGGGGCTGGGACATGTCCGGCCTGCTCGACACCGGCTCGGACGGGCCCGGCACCAGCCACGCCGACCAGGGCGGCTTCCTCTACGACGCCGACCGGTTCGACGCCGACTTCTTCGGCATCAACCCCCGCGAGGCCGCCGCGATGGACCCCCAGCAACGGCTGCTGCTCCAGACCGCCTGGGAGACGTTCGAACGGGCCGGCCTGCCGTCGGCCACCCTGCGTGGCAGCCGTACCGGCGTGTTCGTCGGGGTGATGTACGGCGACTACGGTGCCCGGCTGGCCGCCGCCCCCGAATCCGCCGAGGGCTACCTCTACAACGGCAGCGCCGGCAGTGTCGCCTCCGGACGCATCGCGTACACCTTCGGGCTGGAGGGACCGGCGGTCACCGTCGACACGGCCTGCTCCTCGTCGCTGGTGTCGGTGCACCTGGCCGCGCAGGCCCTGCGCCGGGGCGAGTGCACGATGGCCCTCGCCGGCGGCGTCACGGTGATGGCCACCCCGAAGACGTTCATCGAGTTCAGCAGGCAGGGCGCGCTCTCCGCCGACGGCCGGTGCCGGGCCTTCTCGTCGTCGGCGACGGGCACCGGCTGGGCCGAGGGGGTCGGTCTGCTGCTGCTCGAACGGCTCTCCGACGCCGAACGCAACGGGCACGAGGTGCTCGCGGTGCTCAGCGGTTCCGCCGTCAACCAGGACGGGGCCAGCAACGGGATGACCGCGCCGAACGGGACGGCCCAGCGCGCGGTGATCAGGCAGGCGCTCGCCTCGGCCGGGCTCACCGGCGTCGACGTCGACGCGGTGGAGGCCCACGGCACCGGCACCCGGCTCGGCGACCCGATCGAGGCCGAGGCCCTCATCGCCACCTACGGCGCCGGACGCTCCCCGCAGACCCCGCTGTGGCTCGGCTCGCTGAAGTCCAACATCGGCCACGCGCAGGCCGCCGCCGGGGTGGGCGGTGTGATCAAGATGGTGCTCGCGATGCGCCACGGCATCCTCCCGCGCACCCTGCACGTGCAGGAGCCGACGCCGCACGTCGACTGGTCGGCCGGTGTGGTCCGCCTGCTCGACGAGGCCCGGGAATGGGTCGGGGCGGCCGACCGTCCCCGCCGGGCGGGCGTCTCGTCGTTCGGCATCAGCGGCACCAACGCCCACGTCATCGTCGAAGCTCCCGCACCGGCCGGACGCCCCGGCGGCGACGACCCGGGCACCCCGTCCCCCGACCCGGCTCAGGGGCGTTCCGGCGGTGACCCGGGTACGGACGACGGCGTCGCCGGGGCCACCCCGGTCGTCGTCCCCCTCTCGGCGCGTACCGTCGAGGCGCTGCGCGGGCAGGCCCGCCGACTCGCCGACGCCCTGGCCGGACCGCCGGCCGGGGAGACCGGCCCGGACGGCCGGCGGGCGCTCGCCGACACGGCGTACACCCTGGGTCGGCGGGCGGTGTTCGCGCACCGCGCGGTGCTGGTCTGCCGGGACCGCGACGGCCTGCTCGCCGGCCTGTCGGCGCTCGCCGACGGGGGCGTGGCCGGTGGCGTCGTCGCCGGGCGCGGCGCGCCCGGCGGGCTGGCCCTGATGTTCACCGGGCAGGGCAGCCAGCGTCCCGGCATGGGTGCCGAGCTGTACGCCACCGAACCCGTCTTCGCGGCGGCCTTCGACGAGGTCTGCGCCCACCTGGACCCGCACCTGGACCGTCCCCTGCGGGAGGTCGTCTTCGCCGCGCCCGGCTCGGCCGACGCCGCGCTGCTCGACCGGACCCGCTACACCCAGGCCGCCCTGTTCGCCGTGCAGACCGCGCTCTACCGGCTGGTCGAGCGGGCCGGCGTCGTCGCCGACCGGCTGATCGGCCACTCGATCGGCGAGGTCGTCGCCGCGCACGTGGCCGGGGTGCTCACCCTGGCCGACGCCTGCCGGCTGGTGGCCGCCCGTGGCCGGCTGATGGAGTCGGCCCCCGAGGGTGGGGCGATGGTCTCGATCCGGGCCGACGAGCCCACCGTGACCGCCCTGCTCGGGCCGGACGCCGACCGGTTGAGCATCGCCGGGATCAACGGCCCGGAGTCGGTGGTCGTCTCCGGTGACGCCGCCGCGGCGCAGCGGGTCGTCGAGCGGTGCCGGGCCGACGGGATCGGCACCCGGCGGCTGCGCGTCAGCCACGCCTTCCACTCCGCGCACATGGACGGTGTACTGGCGGAGTTCGTGGACCTCGCCGGTGCGTTGACCTTCCACGAGCCGGAGATCCCGATCGTCTCCAACGTCACCGGTCGCACGGCCACCACCGAGGAGCTGACCTCCCCCGACTACTGGGCGCGTCACCTGCGGGGCACCGTCCGGTTCCACGAGGGGGTCCGTACCCTGCACGCCGACGGGGTCCGGCTCTTCGTCGAGCTGGGACCGGACCCGGTGCTCGCCGCCATGGTGCAGGGCAGCATCGGCGGCGCGGAACCGGCACCGGTGACGGTGGCCGCGTTGCGGACCGGCCAGCCGGAGCAGGACACCTTCGCGACGACCGTGGCGACCGTGCTGGCCAACGCCGAGCACCCCGACCCGGCGGCGGTGCTGGCCGCCCGCAACCCGGCCGGCCGGCTGGTCGCCCTGCCCACCTACCCGTTCCAGGCCACCCGGCACTGGCTCGACGCCCCCGCCCCGGCCGGGGACACCCGCGCCGCCGGCCAGGACGCGGCGGACCACCCCCTGCTCGGTGCCGTGGTCGAGTTGGCCGACGGCGCGGGGGAACTGCTCACCGGTCGACTCTCGGTGGCCGACCAGCCGTGGCTCGCCGACCACGCGGTCGGCGGGGTGGTCACGTTGCCCGGCGCGGCGATCGCCGATCTGGCCGTGCGCGCGGGTGACCAGGTCGGCTGCGGGCGGGTCGACGAACTCACCTTCCGGGCGCCGATCGTGCTGGCGGTGCAGGAGGCCGTCCGGCTCCAGGTCACCGTCCGGCCGGCCGACGGGTCGGGTCGCCGCGCCTTCACCGTGCACACCCAGCCGCAGGACCGGTCGCTGCCGTGGCGGCTCAACGCCGACGGCCTGCTCAGCGCCGAGGTGTCGGTGCCCGCTGACTGGCCCGGGGGCGAGCCGTGGCCGCCGCGCGGGGCGTCACCGGTGGATCCGGCCGCCCTGCACGTCGACCTGGCCGCCGCCGGCCTGGCGATCGGCCCGGCCTTCGACGGCGTACGGGCGCTCTGGCGGGTCGGTGACGTCCACTACGCCGAGGTGGCCCTGCCCGACCCGGTGCCCTCCGACGCGGCCGGCTTCGGTCTGCACCCGGCGCTGCTCGACGCGGCGCTGCGCGCCGTCGCGTTCGGCGTCCCCACGACCGACCGGCTGCACCTGCCGTTCACCGTCGCCGGTTTCGCCCTGCACGCCAGCGGCGCGACCAGCGCCCGGGTGCGGCTCGCGCCGGGGCCCGGGGCCGGCACCGTCTCCGTGTCGTTGGTCGATCCGGCGGGTGCGCCGATTGCCGACATCGCGGAGCTGGCCCTGCGGCCGTACCTGCCGGAGGACGGGCCGGCCGGTGACCTGTACCGGGTCGACTGGCACCCGGTGGCGCTGCCGGCGGTCGACCCGAGCCCGCACCCCCGGTGGGCGGTGCTCGACGACGGCCGGGTGCTGGCCGACTCGGCGGCGGAGCTGCTCGGCCCGGCCGCCCTCTTCGTCGACATGACGGCCGTGCACGAGGCGGTGTCCACCGGGACCCCGCCGCCGTCGGTGATCGTGGTCGACGCCGTCTCCTCGATCGCCACGAGCCGGGCGATGGCCGAGCTGCCGCCGCCGGTGGCCGCCGAGCGGGCGGTCGCCGACACGCTGGAGCTGTTGCAGCAGTGGTTGGCCGACGACCTGCTGGCCGACGTGGGTCTGGTCGTGCTCACCGAGCTGGCGGTCGCCGCGCGGCCGGGAGAGACGCCCGATCCGGCGATGGCCGCGGTGTGGGCGATGCTCGGCAGCGCGCAGAGCGAGAACCCCGGCCGGATCACGGTGATCGACGTGGACGGCACGCCGGCCTCGATCACCGCCCTGCCGATGGCACTGGCCGCCCGGGACCCCCGGCTGGCCCTGCGCGACGGCGTCGCCCTCGCCCCCCGGCTCACCCCGCTTCCCCGACCGTCGCGGACCGCGCCGGACGGGGTGGACCCCGCCGGGAGCCCGCCGGACCCGGGAACCACCACGGGCGACCGGCTCGACGCGGACGGCCCCGTGCTGATCACGGGCGCGACGGGCGCGGTGGGCGGCGTGCTCGCCCGCCACCTCGTCGCACGGGGCGTCCGCCGGCTGGTGCTGACCGCCCGGCGGGGGTCCGCGGCTCCCGGCGCGGAGGAACTGCTCGCCGACCTGACCGCCGCCGGTGCCACCGCCACCGTCGTCGCCTGCGACGTCGCCGACCGGGAGCGGCTGGCCGAGGTGCTCGACGCGTACCGGCCGGGTGCGGTCTTCCACGCCGCCGGTGTGCTCGACGACGGGGTGCTCACCGGGCTGACCGCGCAGCGCTGTGCCGCCGTGCTCCGCCCGAAGGCCCAGGGTGCGTGGAACCTGCACGAACTCACCCGGGGCCGACGCCTGTCCGCGTTCGTGTTGTTCTCGTCGGTGGCGGCCACCGTCGGGACCGCCGGGCAGGCCAACTACGCGGCGGCCAACGGCTTCCTGGAGGCGCTGGCCGGGCAGCGTCGTGCCGAGGGACTGCCCGGCCTGGCCGTCGGCTGGGGACTGTGGGGCACCGGCGGCATGGCCGGCGAGCTGGGTGCGGCGGACCGGGCCCGGCTGGCCCGGATCGGCATCACCCCGATGGCCGCGCCGGATGCGTTGGGGCTGCTCGACGCGGCACTCGCGTACCGGGGGTCCGCCGTGGCCGGTACCGGGGACCTCCCGCCGGTCGTGGTCGCGGCGGCGTTCGCGCCGGCGGCGCTGCGGGCGTCGGCCGGCGTCGGCGGGCTGCCGGACGTCCTCACCGCGCTGGCCCCGGTGACGCCCGCGCCGGCCCGCCGGTCGGTGGCCGCCGCCGCCCCCGGCAGCGGGCCGGAGGGGCTCGCCGACAGCCTGGCCGCCCTGCCGGCGCAGCAGCGCGGCGAACGGCTGCTGGACCTGGTGCGTACGGAGATCCGGGGCGTCCTGGGCTACTCCGACGCGGAGGTCGTGGAGGACGCCCGCAGCCTGCGCGACATGGGCTTCGACTCACTGACGGCGGTGGAGTTGCGCAACCGGCTCAACAGCGCCACGGGGCTGCGGCTGCCGACCACGCTCGTCTTCGACTTTCCGACCGCAGCGGCGCTGTCGGAGCAGATCGGCACCCGACTGGTGCCGGAGACCGGTGAACCCGCCGGAGCGGTGCTGGCCGTGCTGGACCGGTTGGACGCTCTGCTGGCCACCCGCGACATCCCCGACGGGGAGGAGGACGACATCGGTGAGCGACTGAGGAATCTGCTGTGGAGCTGGCAGGGCCGGCAGGGCGGCGACGAAGCCGCCGGGGGCGCCGACGAACTCGACGCGATCGACGACGACGACCTGTTCCACACCCTCGACCGAGAGCTCAGCGGTCCGCAACCGGATCGGCTCTCCTGACCTGCACGGGACCGTGTGGTCAGCACCTGGATCGGCATCATTCGGCATGGAAGGGAAATATCTTGAGTAGGCTGCGCGGAAACCCGTGGGCGGTGCTGGCGACACTGTCGATCGGTTTCTTCATGACCCTGTTGGACCTCACCATCGTCAACATCGCCATCCCGGACGTGATGTCCGACCTGGGTGCCTCGTTCAACCAGGTGCTCTGGGTGATCAGTGCGTACTCGCTGGTCCTCGCCGTCCTGTTGATCACGACCGGACGGCTCGGTGACCTCAAGGGGCCACGGCTGCTGTTCCTCACCGGCACGGCGGTCTTCACCGTGGCGAGCATCGTCTGTGGCGCGGCGCAGAACCCCGGCCAGCTCATCGGCGCACGGGCCGTGCAGGGCATCGGCGCGGCGATGATGGTGCCGCAGACCCTCGCGATGATCATCGGCATCTTCCCGCCGCAGCGGCGGGGCACCGCCATGGGCGTGTGGGGTGCCGTCGCCGGTGTCGCCACCATCTCCGGCCCGACCCTCGGCGGCCTGCTGGTGTCGACCTTCGGCTGGCGGTCGATCTTCTTCGTCAACGTGCCGCTGGGCATCGCCGTGCTGGTGCTGACCCCGCTGCTCATCCCCAACATGAAGCCGGACCGCAAGCACAGCTTCGACGTCGTCGGCGTGCTGATCGCCACCGCGGCGTTGTTCTGCGTGGTGTTCGCCCTCAACGAGGGTGAGCGCTACGACTGGAGCGTGCAGATCTGGGCGTTGCTCGCCGCCGGCCTGGTGCTGATCGGGGTCTTCATCGCCCACCAGCGCACCAAGCAGGACGACGAACCACTGGTGCCGTTCGCGTTGTTCCGGGACCGCAACTACACGATCATGAGCATCAACGCGGCCGTCGTCTCGATGGCGATGCTCGGGCTGGTCCTGCCGATGAACCTCTACCTCCAGCAGGTCCTGGGGATGGACGCGCTGCACGCCGGTCTGACGCTGGCGCCCTCGCCGCTGGTCGCGATCATCGTGTCCCCGTTCGCGGGGCGGCTGTCGGACCGCATCGGCGGCAAGTTCGTCCTGCTGTTCGGCCTCACCATGTACGCCATCGGCATGGTGATCCTGGTCAGCCTGGCCCAGCTGGACAGCAAGTGGTACACCTTCGTGCCCGGTCTGCTCGTCGCCGGCCTCGGCACCGGGTCGTTGCTCGCGCCGATGGCCACCGAGGCGATGCGCGGGGTCAACCCGCGCCTGGCCGGGGCGGCGTCCGGGCTCAACAACACGGTGCGCCAGCTCGGTTCGGTGCTCGGCCTGGCGATCGTCGGTGCGCTGATCCAGAGCCGGCTCGCCACCACCGTCCGCCAGGAGGCGACCGCGCAGGCCGGGCAGCTGCCGGCGGACGTGCGCGACCGGTTCGTCGACGCCGGGGTGCAGGCCGGGGCCGGCGGGCCCGGTGGCATCTTCGGTCACCTGCCGGGTGACCTGCCGGACCAGCTCCGGGCGCAGATCGCGACGGTCTTCACCAACGTGTACGACCACGCCTTCCTGTCCATGTTGAAGACCAACTTCCTGTTCCCGATCGCCATCGTCGTGGTCGCGGCGGTGCTCACCACGTTCGTCAGGCGGCGTCCCCCGGCTCCGGCCCCGACCCCGCCGGGCACCGCGGTGCCGGCGCCGGCACCGGCCGCAGCCGCCGCCGTGGCGGCCTCGACCGAGGGAAGCCGTTCGTAGGACGGCTGACGCCCGCGAACGAGGTGTCCCCGGTCCGCAGTCGCGGGCCGGGGACACCTCGTTCGCGTCGGGCGGGTGCTCAGAAGACCAGCACCCGGTTGTCGTACTGGAGCAGCCGGTCGGCGCAGTGCCATGCGACGGCCCGGGCCAGGACGGTGCGTTCCACGTCCGCGCCGAGCCGGACCAGGGTCGCGGTGGTGTCCCGGTGCGAGGTGCGGATCACGTCCTGTTCGATGATCGGCCCCTCGTCGAGCGCGGCGGTGACGTAGTGCGCGGTGGCGCCGATGAGCTTCACCCCACGCTGCCGGGCCCGCTCGTACGGCCCGGCGCCGGGGAACGCGGGCAGGAACGAGTGGTGGATGTTGATCACCGGGACGCCGACCTTCTCCAGGAACCCGCCGCTGAGGATCTGCATGTAACGGGCCAGCACGATCAGGTCGCACTGCCCGGCCAGCAGGTCGGCGAGGGTGCCCTCGGCGGCGTCGCGGGCACCGTGCCGGACCGGTACCTCGTGGAAGGGCACGCCGAATCCGGTCACCGTGTCGCGCAGGACGGGGTGGTTCGAGGCGACCAGGGTGATGTCCGCGGCCAACTCTCCGCGTCGCCACCGCCAGAGCAGGTCAACCAGGCAGTGGTCGGCCCGCGAGGCCAGGATGGCGATCCGTTTGACCTGCCGGGCGTCGGTGAACCGCCAGTGCATGCCGAACGGCTCGCCGATGGCGGTGGCGAACTCCCCGGCCAGGCCGGCCCGCCGCGCGGGCGCGATGGTGAACTCGGTACGCAGGTAGAACTGGCCGCCGCCGGGTTCGCTGGTGTACTGGTCCAGCTCCACGATGCTGGCTCCCCGCTCGTGCAGGAACCGGGCCACGGCGGCGATGATGCCCGGCCGGTCGGGGCTGGACACGACTAGACGAAGGGTGTCGACCGACATCCGCTCTCCTCGACGATTCCGGGGCGCCCTGGACGGTGGCACCCCGACGCCGAGTCTGCCGACGCGGTCTAACGCCGATCCTGCGTCGCGCCGTTCATTCGTCGGTCGGCTCGGCGCCGCCGCGTAGCCGTAGCAGCGTCTGCGGGGTGAGGCTGCGGGCGAGGGTCTCCAGGGCGGCGGTGATCTCGGCGATCCGGGCCGGGTCGTCGGTGCCGAGGGCCGCGGCGAGCGCGCCGTCGACCGAGGCGGCCCTGATCTGGACGACCCGGTCGGAGACCTGCTGCGCGGTGTGCAGCAGCAGCCGTCGCCGGTCGTCGGGGTCGGGGGTGGCCTCGATGGCGCCGGCCTTGCGCAGGCGGGCGGCACAGACCGAGACCTTGCTCTGCGGGAAGCCCGTCCGGTCGGCGATCTCGCTGACCGAGGTGCCCGGGTGGGCCCGGATGTCGCTGGCGACGATGAGCACGGAGCGGTGCAGCGCCGGGTGGGAGTCGACCCCCTCGGTGGGGATCGCCTCCTCGCCGAGCTTCATGAGGGTGCGCCCCAGGAGGAACAACTCGATGCCGTTCACCCGTTCAGGGTACATCAGAAACGATCCATCATTCGAGATGCATCTGATACGATGCTTTTTGTCGGCGGGGCCCGCCCGCCCGTCCAGCGCATGGAGATGCAGATGTCCGTCACCGACACCCTCCGGACCGGCACGCTCGCCGTTCCCGGCGCCCGGCTCTACCACGAGGTCCGGGGCAGCGGCCCGCTCCTGCTGATCGGCCAGAGCGGGGAGGGTGACGCCCGCCGGACCACCGACCTGGTCGCGCAGCTCGCCGACGCGTACACCGTGGTGACCTACGACCGGCGCGGGCTGTCCCGCAGCGCGCTCACCGACCCCGACCGGCCGGTGACCCTGGCCGACCACGCGGACGACGTCCACCTCCTGCTGACCAGCCTCACCGACCGACCGGCCGCGATGCTCGGGTGCAGCCTCGGCGCCTCGATCGGACTGCGGCTGGCCGTCCGCCACCCCGGGCTGCTGCACACCCTCGTCGCCCACGAGCCGGTCTCACCCCGGCTACTGCCCGCCGCCGAACGGGCCCGCCACGAACGCGAACTACTCGACGTCCAGCGACGCTACGCGGCCCGGGGGCTGACCGAGGCGATGCGGGAGATCGCCCGGGTGCTCGGCATCGACCCGACCTGCCAGGAGGCCGAGCCCGACCTCACCCCGCAGCCGATGACGCCGCGCCGCATCGCCAACTTCGACACGTTCATCCGCCGGGACTTCACCGCGATCGTCGGCGACGACCTGCGCCCGGAGGATCTGCCCGGCTGCGGCACCCGGATCGTCCCGGCGGTCGGCGCCCGCACCGCGCCGGAGGTCTTCGACCGCCGGTGCGCGGACCGGCTGGCCGAGCTGCTCGGTACCACGCCGGTGGTCTTCCCCGGCGGGCACAACGGCAACACCACCCACCCCCGGGGGTACGCTGCGACGCTGCGCGAGGTCCTCGCCGCGCGGGAATGACCACGCGCCGCGCGGGGCGGTGCCCGCGGCGGCGCGTCGTCGACCGGTGCCCGGCTACCGGCTCAGCCGCGACTCCACCGCTGGCTGGTCGCGCCGTTGCAGTCCCAGATCTGGGTACGGGTGCCGTTGGCCGTGCCGTTGCCCACCAGGTCCAGGCACCGGCCCGAGCCGACCGCCGTGACGGTGCCGTCGGCGTTGAAGCGCCACTTCTGGTTCGACTGGCCGTTGCAGTCCCAGATGATCACCGACGTGCCGTTGGCGGTGCCGGCGTTGTTGACGTCCAGGCACTTGGTGCCGTAGACCCGCAGCTCCTGGCTGCCGGTCGAGGTCCACGCCTGGTTGGTCTGGCCGTGACAGTCCCAGACGATGGTGGTGGCCCCGTTGGTCTGCGCCGCGCCGTTGACGTCCAGGCACCGGCCGGCGGAGACGCTGCGGACGGCGGACGTCGTGGTCGGCGGAGGTGTCGTCGGCGGGGGGGTGGTCGGGGGCGGGGTGGTCGGCGGCGGCGTGGTGGGCGGGGGAGTGCCGCCGCCGGTCACCAGGAACATCGCCGCGCCGTGTGCCGGCACCGAGGCGCTGATCGTGCCGCCCGACGTCGAGCTGCTGTGCGCCCAGAGGTCCCGCACCGCGTACGACGAGGCGCTGCCGAGACCCAGAGCGCTGGCCGTGGTGGTGACCGTGGCCGTGCCGCCACCCCGGTTGAGCAGCACCGTGGCCACGGCTCCGGTGGACATCGGCTTGCGCCAGACCTCCAGGTCGCCACTGTCGCTGATCTTGTAGCCCTGCCGGCCGCCCCAGTCCTGGTCGACCGCGATGACCTCGGTGTTGGTCAGGATGGTCCGGGTGGCCGCCGACATGGAGCGCAGGTCGTTGCCGGCCAGCAGCGGCGCGTTCAGCAGCGCCCAGAGGCTGAAGTGCGCCCGCGACTCGGTCTCGGTGGGGCCGTTGCCGACCTCCAGCATGTCCGGGTCGTTCCACGCGCCGGGCCGGGCGTACGAGTCCTTGCCGACCTGCTGGTCGAGGATGCCCATGATGGAGTTCCAGTTGCCGCCGATGTCGCCGGTGTTGCGCCAGGAGTTGCCCACCGACGCGCCCCAGGTCCAGACGCTCTCCTGGCCCCAGTTGCACAGGCTGTAGAGGATCTTCCGGCCGGTGGCCGCCAGCGCGTCACGCATCGCGGTGTAGCGCTGCTGCCCACTGCGGCCGAGATGGTCGCCGCAGTTGTCGTACTTGAGGTAGTCGATGCCCCAGGATGCCCAGAGGTTGGCGTCGCGCTGCTCGTAGTTGATGCTCGCCGGGTAGCCGGCGCAGGTGGTCGTCCCGGCCGAGGAGTAGATGCCGAGCTTCAGCCCCTTGCCGTGGACGTAGTCGGCGAGCGCCTTCATGCCGCTGGGGAACTTCGCCGGGTCGGCGACCAGGTCGCCGCTGGCGGTGCGCTGTCTGGTCGACCAGCAGTCGTCGATGTTGACGTACTCGTAGCCGGCCGCCGCCATGCCGCTTGAGACCAGCGTGTCGGCGGTCTGCCGGATGAGCGTCTCGTTGACGTTGCACCCGAAGGAGTTCCAGTCGTTCCAGCCCATCTGCGGGGTGCGGGCCAGGCCGTTCTCCAGCGCCTGCGCGGGCGGGGCGCTGCCGAGCACCGCCGCGCCGGTGACCACCGCCGTGCCCAGGGTCGCCGCCAACAGTACGGGGGACAGCAGGGCGACTCGTCGTCTGAACATGCGCACGCTCCTTGCCGGGGTGCAGGCCACGATTCGTAATACATCGACGCTCGCCAACGTAATTCGTCTGACATGTGACGTCAATACGCGCCCGTCGACCGTACCCGGGGCCGGCCTGCGCCGCCCTCGCCCGGGCCGCATCGCCCACCGCCCACCGCCCGCCGTCCGCCGCCCGAGGGCCGGTCACCGGACGTCCGGGCTGCACACCTTCCAGGCGCCGTCCTGCCGCTCGACGTTCAGCCCCACCGTCCGGGGTGCCTGGTCCGAATAGGTGACCTCGGCGGTCACCCACCGCAGGGTCGGTCCCTCGCTCAGGCGCCTGACCGTCACGTCGGTGATCCGGAACCCGGTCACCCCGTACCCGGCCGCAGGACGGTCCAGCCAGTCCGCCCGCGACTCGCGGCGTCGGTCGGCCGCACACAACATGTCGTACGCGCCGTTGTCGTCATGCCTGACCACTGCGGACAGGTAGGCGTCGGCGGCGGCGCGGATGCCGGGCTCCTCCCTCGCGTCCTTGTGGGACAGGTAGAAGCCGGCGGTCGGGGTGCCACAGCAGAGCAGCACGCCGACGCCGACGATGATGATGGCGAAACCCCGGCCGGACAGCTCCTTCTCGGCGGTCACCGCACCGACGGTACGGGCCGGCGGCAAGGTGACCGCCGGCCCGGTCGTGACGGGTGTCCACCGTGCACCACGGCGGACACCCGTCTCGACAGCCCTCGTCAGGAGATCGAGGCGGGGAACCGGTCCCAGACCCGGTGCGCGGCCAGCAGGGCCTGCGCGTCGGCGAGCACGCCGGTCGGCGAGTCATCGGTCACCACGCCCGCCGCGCCGGCCACCCCGGCCAGCTCCAGCACCCGCACGCCCGCGCCCCAGCCGCCGATCACCTTGGCGTGCCGCCAGCACTCCTGCACCAGCAGCAGTACCCGGGGGTCGACGACGCCGGCGTCCGCCGCGCCCGCCTTGGCGTCGCGGGCCGGCAGCGCGTCCGGTGCCGGGGCGGGAGCCCCGGCCAGCAGCAGCGCGTCCAGCTCGACCGAGCGGCCGGTGGCGAAGGTCCGCTGCACCGTCAGGTCGCCCACCGTGCCGCCGTGCGCGGCGATCACCAGCGGCACCATGCCGGCGGCGAACACCTCCCGGCGTACCTGCTCGACGTCGTCGGTGCCGGCGTCGGCGTCGACCACGATGCCGACCGTACGGCCGTCGGCCGGCCAGGTGCGGCCGAGCTGGGACAGCGCCGGGCTGGGCGCGACGTCGGCCAGCGGCACGGTCGGCTCCGGCGTCGGCAGGCCCAGGCCGGTGGCCACCTGCGCGCAGAGCACCGGGTCGATGTTGGCCAGGCACTGCAGCTGCCTTTCCCGGATCGCCTGGTGGTAGCACTTGCCCAACTCGAAGGTGTACGCCCGGACGATGTGCTCCCGCTCCACCGGCGACATGCTCAGCCAGAACAGCCGGGCCTGGCTGAAGTGGTCGTCGAAGGAGGCCGGGTTGGCCCGGACCTTCGGGGCCTCGGCCACGGTCACCGGCACGTCGACGAACGCGTTCTCGGCGTCCCCGGCCGGGAACGGGTTGCCCCCGTCGAGCGAGTTCGGCCGGTACGGCGCGACCCCGGCGTGCACGGCGTGCTGGTGGAACCCGTCGCGGAGCATGTCGTTGACCGGCGCGTGCGGCCGGTTGATCGGGATCTGCGAGAAGTTCGGCCCGCCCAGCCGGGTGAGCTGCGTGTCGACGTACGAGAAGAGCCGGCCCTGCAACAGCGGGTCGTTGGTGACGTCGATGCCCGGCACCAGGTGACCGAGATGGAAGGCGACCTGCTCGGTCTCGGCGAAGAAGTTCGTCGGCGTCCGGTTGAGCACCAGCTTCCCGACCGGCTGCACCGGCGCCAGCTCCTCCGGCACGATCTTGGTGGGGTCGAGCAGGTCGATGCCGGCGAAGGTCTCCTCCGGGGTGTCCGGGAAGACCTGCAGGCCGAGTTCCCACTCCGGGTACGCGCCGGCCTCGATGGCGTCGTAGAGGTCACGCCGGTGGAAGTCGGGGTCGATGCCGCTGAGCAGCTGCGCCTCCTCCCACTCCAGCGAGTGCACGCCCAGCTTCGGCTTCCAGTGGAACTTCGCCAGCACCGTCGCCCCGGCGGCGTTGACCAGCCGGAACGTGTGCACCCCGAAGCCCTCCATCGTCCGGTACGAGCGCGGGATGCCCCGGTCGGACATGTTCCACATGGTGTGGTGCTGCGCCTCGGTGTGCAGCGAGACGAAATCCCAGAAGGTGTCGTGGGCGCTCTGCGCCTGCGGGATCTCCCGGTCCGGGTGCGGCTTGCCGGCGTGGATGATGTCCGGGAACTTGATCGCGTCCTGGATGAAGAAGACCGGCATGTTGTTGCCGACCAGGTCGAAGGTGCCCTCGTCAGTGTAGAACTTGGTGGCGAACCCCCGGGTGTCCCGCACCGTGTCGGCCGAGCCCCGGGAGCCCAGGACGGTGGAGAACCGGACGAACACCGGCGTCTCCTTGCCCTTGCGCAGGAAGCCGGCCCGGGTCACCTCCTGCGCGCCGTACCCGGTGAAGACGCCGTGCGCGCCGGCGCCCCGGGCGTGCACCACCCGCTCGGGGATGCGTTCGTGGTCGAAGTGGGTGATCTTCTCGCGGAGGTGGTGGTCCTGGAGCAGCGTCGGGCCGCGCGGGCCGGCCTTCAGGGAGTGGTCGGTGTCGCGCAGCCGGGCCCCCTGCGCGGTGGTGAGGAACGCGCCCTGCTGGCCGTTGGCGACGACCGGCGCGCCGGTGGCCGCGCCGGTCGGGGTACGGGTCTCCGGCGCGCCCTGCTCCTTCTTGGGTGGCAGCGGATCGTGCGGGGTGGTGGGTT
This sequence comes from Micromonospora humida, assembly GCF_016901255.1. Taxonomy (NCBI): domain Bacteria; kingdom Bacillati; phylum Actinomycetota; class Actinomycetes; order Micromonosporales; family Micromonosporaceae; genus Micromonospora; species Micromonospora humida. The sequence goes on along the minus strand of NZ_JAFEUC010000019.1, from coordinate 125,465 downwards.
CCTCGACGGTCGGCGGGGCGCTGCCCGGCGCTCCGGGGACCTCGGGGGTCATCAGGTGCGACACCTTCTCGGCGGCGGCGTCCACCACGTCCTTGACGACCTCGGTCGGCTTGCGGGATTCCATCTGGGCGGCACCTCTTCGTGGAGCGGGGAACGGGTGTTCCTCCCCTACCCGGGCATCCCTCCGCAAAACACACCGATGTCGGTCGGTCGCCCGCGACGGTTCAACGCAGCGCGCGCAGGGTGACGGCGGTGACCGCGCCGTACGCCAGGTGCGGCACCACGTCGGTGATCCAGTCGGTGGCCGACCAGGTCCGGGGATCGGTGAGCCGCAGCACGGTCAGCGGGCCGTTGGAGCCGATCATCGCCAGACCGGTCAGCGCCAGGACGGACACGCCCAGCGGCAGCCGGCGGCCACCCGCCGCCGCGTAACCCGCCGCGGCGGCCACCGAGGTGGCATAGCCGAGCAGCGGCCCGAGCCCGGACCGGCGGTTGGCGGCCGTGCGCTGGTCACCGAGGTCGACGTGGGCCAGATCGGCCAGCCGGCCGGCGCTGTCCTCGGCGGCGCTGCTGGCCGGCCGGGCCCGCAGCGCCATGTCGAGGTAGGTGACGGCGTTGAGGGCGGACGCGCCGGCCGCACCGGCGATCAGGGCTCTGCTGGTGGGCGTCATCCGCCCCGCCTACCCGCCTGCGGGACGCTGACACCCACCCGACCGGTGACCGTCAGGAGACCGCCGTGGTCACCAGGTCCCGGACCCGCTTCTCCACCTCCGGGGTCCACGTCCGCAGGGCGTACGACACCGGCCACAGGTCACCCTCGTCGAGGTTGGCCGACTCCTGGAAGCCGAGGGTGCAGTACCGGTAGTTGAACTTGCCGGCGTCCTGGAAGAACACGACGATCTTGCCGTCCTCGTTCGCGTACGCCGGCATCCCGTACCAGGTCTTCGGCGACAGCTGCGGGGCCGCCGTGGTGACCGTCAGGTGCACCCGTTCGGCGAGCGTCCGGTCCGCCGGGGCCATCTGGGCGATCCGGTCCAGCACCGCCTGCATGCCGTCAGCCTTCTTGGCGCCCTTGCGCCCCTCGGCCCGCAACTCGGCGGCGCGTTCCCGCATGGCGGCGCGCTCCTCGGCGGTGAAACCGTCGCCGGCCTCCCCGGTGGTGTCGCCGTCGGACGCGGTGGTCGCTTTCTTCGTGGACACGCGGGCTCCCTCTCTCGCCGTTCGGGCGCGGCATCCTGCCGGCCACCTGGGTAAAGGCTATGGCCCCGCCGGGTCGCCGGCTTCTCGATTCCTGACCGGTCGCACCCGGCGGGGCCACCGGTCACAGGTCCTCGATCCGGTGGGTGGTGGAGCCGTCGGGGCGGTGCACGACCACCGTGATGCTGCCGATCTCGCCGCCCTCCGGCCCCGGCCACCACGCCGCCCACCATCCGCCCCCGGTGCTGGTCCGGATGGTCCTGCCGTCGGCGAGCACCAGGTCGACGCCGGTGACCGACGGGCCGACCAGACCCACGGCGTTGGAGTACTGGTCGTGGCCGGAACCGACCGAACTGCGCGTCTCGAGGTTGACGGTGCCGGCGGCGGGGGGCGGCAGGGGGCCGTCCGCCAACGTCATCGCGGTCGGCTGGCCGTCGTCCACGCTCATGCACTCGATCACGCCCGAGCCGCGCCGCTGGATGAGCAGGGTGGCCACCCCCCGCCGCTCGGCCAGGAGCACGTCGGAGGGGCCGACCGGTGCCGCCGGCTCGCTGCCCACCCCGCTCCCGGCGCACCGGCGGGCCTGCGGGAGGACCTGCTCGCCGGTGAGCGCGCCGGGCACCGGGGTCCACGAGGCGAAGGCCCGGTCCATCGGCCCCGGCAGCAGCGCGGGCACGGTGACCGCGCCCACCACCGCGACCGCCCCGGTGGCGACCAGGCCGACCACCCCACGCCTGGTCACCAGGCGTCGTGCCGGCGCGGGGCGGTCGGCTGCCCGGTCCGCGACGATCCGGTCGACGACCGAGGTGGCCCGTTCCCACTCGGCCGGGGTCGGCTGCACCCCACGTGCCGGGTCCAACACGGAGAGGCGTTCCAGGTCCGTCATGACTGCTGCTCCTTGAAGACGGTGAGGGTGTGTGGGCGGGCGGCGGGCGGTTCCAGCGCGGCCCGGAGGCGTTCCCGGGCCCGGCCCAACCGCATGGCGAACGTCGACCGGCGGCAGCCCAGCACGGTGGCGGCCTGTGCGGCGGTCAGCCCGTCGAACGCCACCAGCGCCAGCACCTCCCGGTCGGCCGGTCGCAGGCCGCGCCAGGCCCGGTCGAGGTCGATCCGGGCGGCGGCGTCGACCATGTCGTCCCCGTACGCCGGCCCGTCCGCCGCCACCAGCCGGACGTCCAGGGCCCGTCGGCGCAGCCAGCCCCGGGTCTGGTTCGCCATCGTGCGGCGGGCCACCGCGAACAGCCACGGACGGGCGTCGTCGGGGAGGTCGTCGAATCGTCGCCAGGCGGTGAGGAAGACCGTCGAGACGACGTCCTCCGCCTCGCTGGGCGGGACCCGCCGCTGCACGAACCGCAGCAGGTCCGGGTACGTCGCGGCGTGCAGGGAGCGGAAGCGTCGCTCCCGTACGCCGTCATCAGCACTGCTCATGTGCGCCTTTCGGTCGGTCGTTGCACCCCCTACCTGTCCGGCGGCACCCCCACTGTCACACCCGGTCCGGCACCGAACCGGCCGTGGACAGGCCGCCGTCGATGCGTCTAAGGTCACGGCATCCTCCGCCCGTGCACCCCGACGAGGAGCGCCATGGGTTTCCCGGTATCCCTCGACGAGCTGCTCGGCGACGAGGTACGACGCGACCCCTACCCGTACTACGCCCGGCTGCACGAGCTGGGGGAGGCGGTCGCACTCGCCCCGACGGCACCGCACGCCGTGGTGGTCCACGGGTACGCCGCCGCCCAGCGGGTGCTGCGTGATCCGGTCTTCCGGGTGCTCGACGCGCGGTACCTGGACCGCGCCGGCGTCCGCTGGCGCGACCACGCGGTGCTGCGGACCCTGCAGGCCAGCATGTTCAACGCCCCGGCCGAGGACCACGCGCGGGTGCGTCACCTGTTCGGCCAGGCGTTGACCGCCCGCCGGGTCGCCGCCCTGGAACCGGCGATCGCGCGGATCACCGACGACCTGCTCGACGGGCTCGCCGAGGCGGGCGCGGACGGCCGGCCGGTGGACTTCATGGCGGCGTTCGCCCTGCCGCTGCCCAGCGCCGTCGTCGGCGAGCTGCTCGGGGTGCCGCCCTCCGACCGGGCCTGGTTCCCGTCCCGGGTGCGGGCGTTCGACGCGGTGCTGGAGATCGGGCCGCGTTCGTTCCGGGAGATCCGGGCCGCCAACCGGGCCGCCGAGGAGCTGACCGGGTACTTCACCACGCTGCTCGCCGCCCGTCGGGCTGAACCCCGCGACGACCTCGTCTCGGCGTTGGCCAGCCTGCGCGCCGACCGCCCCGACCAGCTCTCCGAGGCCGAGCTGCTGGCCAACCTGATCGTCACGTACAACGCGGGGTTCCGGACCACCGCCAACCTGTTCGGCAGCGGGCTGACCCTGCTCCTGGCGCGGCCCGCCGCGCTGGCCGCGTTGCGCGCCGACCCGTCCCTCGCCCCGGCGTACGTCGAGGAGATCCTGCGGTACGAGCCGCCGGTGCACTTCGCGGTGCGCTACGCCGCCGAGGACACCGAGGTCGCCGGGGTCGACGTCCCCCGTGGACGGACGGCGCTGGTGCTGACCGGTGCGGCCAACCGGGACCCGCGACGGTTTCCCGATCCGGACACGTTCGACCCGTCCCGGGCGGACAACCGGCACCTGGCGTTCAGCGCCGGGCCGCACTACTGCGTCGGTGCGGCACTGGGTCGGACGGAGGGGCGGATCGCGCTGCCCCGGCTACTCGACCGGTTCCCGGCGCTGGCGCTCGCCGCGACCCCCGGCGAGCCACGGCAGCTCATGTTGCGGGGGCACGACCAACTCGCGGTGCGGGTCGGCGAGCCGGCGGCCGATCGGCCGGACGGCACCGCCCGGGTGGACCTTGCGCAACGGGCTTGATTGAGTAAGGTCGATCAAAACGGAGCGGCTGCTCCGGTGACCAGCGCGGCGACGGCCCCGCCGACGTCGCACCTGGTCCCGGCCGCGTCCCCGGCCACTGCCACGCCTCCCGTGTCCCACCGGCGGCCGGGTCCGCCGACGCCGACCTCCGGAAAGGAAACCACGACCATGACCGACGAGATCCGCGCGTTCCTCTTCGCCGCGTTGACCGAGATGAAGTACGACATCGAGGGCGCCGACGACGACACGGTGTTCGGTCCGGCCGGTCTCGACGTCGACTCGCTCGGCCTCGCCGAACTGGCCGTACGGGTGGAGGACCGGTTCGGGGTGACCTTCGACGACGACGAGGCCGAGGCGCTGGCGATGATGACCGTCGGCGAGTTCTGCCGCACGGTGGCCGCCCGCGTCGAGCCCGCCTCGGCACACTGACCGTGCCCGCCGCGCCGCCCCGGAGGCGGTCTGTGAAGCGTTCGGGGCAGCGGCGCGAGGGGGGACGCGCATGCGTGCCGGCGTGACGGTGACCGGGATCGGGCTGGTCAGCCCGGTCGGCAGTACCGCCGCCGAGGTGTTCGACGCGGTCTGCGCGGGCCGGTCCGGCCTGACCCGGCCCCCCGAGGGACACCCGGTGCACGGCGTCGTCGACGTCGCCGCCTTCAGCCCGGACATCGACCCGGCCAGCGTGCTGCCCGGTCCCGAGTCCCGGGTGGTGGACCGCGCGGTCGTGATGGCGCTGCGGGCGGCCGGTGACGCCTTGGCCGACGCCGGAGTCGAGGTGGGCCGGGACGTCGACCCGTACCGGGTGGCCGTGATCGTCTCCGGCGTCGGTGGCCTGTCCACCCTGGCGAGCCAGGTCCTCGCGCGGGCCGAGCGGGGCCGGTTCGGGGTCAGCCCGTACATGCTGCCCGGCACCCTGCCCAACATGGGCGCGGCACGGATCGCCATCAGGCACGGCATCCGGGGCTACACCTCGTCGATCGGCACCGCCTGCGCGTCCGGGGCCCAGTCGATCGGGGAGGCGCTGCGCATCCTGCGCGCCGACGAGGCCGACCTGGTGCTCTGCGGGTCCAGCGAGGCGCCGCTCTTCCCGACCTTCGCCGACGCGTTCGGCAACGCCCGCGCGCTCGCCCACGGCTGGTCGGACCCGACGGAGGCGAGCCGCCCGTTCGACAGGAGGCGCAACGGCCTCGTCCTCGGCGAGGGGGCCGGGGTGTTCGTCCTGGAACGCACCGCGCACGCGGTGGCGCGCGGCGCCCGGAGGTACGCCGACCTGCTCGGGTGGGGCGCGAACAACGACGCCTACCACCCGACCACCCCCCGCCCCGACGGGTCCGGTGCGGCGCACTGCATGCGTACGGCGCTGCGCGACGCCGGCCTGGGCCCCGACGACGTCGGCTACCTCAACGCCCACGGCACCAGTACCAAGGCCGGTGACGCGGCCGAGGTGGCCGCCCTGCGGGACGTCTTCGGCGCGGCGGGTCCGCCGGTCAGCTCCACCAAGGGGGTCACCGGGCACGTGCTCGGCGTCTCCGGGGTGATCGAGGCGGCGATCGGCGTCGAGGCGCTGCGTCGCGGCCTGCTCCCGCCGACCCACAACCTCGACGATCCCGACCCGGGCGACGATCTCGACCACATCCGCAAGCAGCCGCGTGCGGCCGCCGTGACCACGGTGATGTCCAACTCGTTCGGCTTCGGCGGCCACAACGTCAGCCTGCTGCTCGGCCCGCCCGGGGCGTGACCCGCCGCGTCCCGGGACGATTCCGGCTGCCCCTCGGGGTGTCAGCGGACGGTGAGCACCGACGCCCCGTCGTGCCGGGCGACGGTGACGGCGAAGTGCTGGTCCAGCATGTCGGCCACGTAGTCGAGGTCGGCCACGAGGGGCACCGGCAGCATCGTCCGCTGGTCGACCGGGGCGTGGGTGCAGACCAGCTCGATCCGGTCGGCCTTGAGCAGCCCCCGGGTCAGGAACGCCGGCAGATCCTCGGGCAGCAGGAACCGCCACAGGTCGACGTTGACGATCACGTCGAGCGCGCCGGCCTTGAACTGCTGGAGCACCGTGCCGAGCAGGTGCGCGTTGGTCGGCCCGGCCGGCGCGTCGTGGTCGAAGGTCTGCGAGTCGGGGCCCAGCTCCAGGGTGGACACCCCGTTGCCGATCACCAGGGCCGTGCGGCTGGCCAGTTCCGTGCGCAACGTGTCGGGCAGCGCCTCCGGCCGCCCCAGCCCCGCCCGCCGGTACGCCTCGATGGCCTGACCGTAGAGTCGGATGCGGCCCAGGTGCCGGCCGAACGTGTTGATCGCGTACAGCACCTCGACGTCGTAGCGCAGGTGCTTACGCAGCAGGTACTTCATGTTGTCCATCGAGGCGAGCCCGTTGGACGTCTTACGGAAGTGCGGCAGGTGGTACGACGTCGCCTCGACGTCCAGCTCGAACACGTCGGGCCGGCCCCCGTGCAGGTGGAAGATCCGGTAGAAGAACTCCAGGTCCTCGAATCCCCACTTGACCATCGCCTCGTCGAAGCCGGCCACCCGCAGGAACGACTCCCGGTCGACCGAGGCGTTGTGGGTCAGGCCGAGCACCCAGGGTGCGCTGGGGAAGTCGCGGATGCGCTGCGGGTGGGCGATGTCCTCCAGCCGTGGGTCGCCGCGCTCGGCGTCCAGCAGCTCCGGGTCGACGGGTTCGCCCCGGCGCACCGCGTCCGCACCGGCCCAGTCGAGGTCGTAACGCTGACCGAGCAGGACCCCGGGCCGGCCGCCGCGTGCGTCGTGATGATGGCGGTGCCGGGCGAGCAGGGTGGGGTGGGCGACCGTGTCGGCGTCCAGGAACAGCAGGACGTCGGCCTGGGCACGGGCCGCCGCCGCGTTGCGGTTGGCGCTGCGGCCCCGGTTGGTCTCGCTGCGTACGCAGGCGATCCGCAGCCGGTCGGCGTAGCGTTCGACGACCGGGGTCAACGGGACGGCCGACCCGTCGTCGCCGACGATGACCTCGAACTCCTGCGCCGGGAGGGTCTGCCGGGTCAGCGACGCGACAGTCGTGTCGAGCGCGACGGCGTTGTTGTGGGCGGGGATCACCACGCTCAGGCGGGGCCGGTCCATGGAACTCCTTCGGAAGATACCGGCCGGGCCCCCGTCGCGGGCCGTCAGCGGGGGGTGCAGTGCTGGGTGATGTAGTCGGCCAGGTCGCCGACCGTGGTCATCCGGTCCTCGTCGAGATCCTCGACGTCGATCTGGATCTCCAGCTCGTCCTCGATCTCGAGCAGCAGCTCCAGCGCGAGGGAGGAGCTGAGGCCCAGCTCGTCCATCAGCTGCGTGCCGACGGTGACCGGGGCCTCCGGTCGGAGCATCCGGGTCAGCAGCGCGACCATCGTGTCGACGACCTGCCCGCGCAGCTGCGGCGCGGTGGTCGTGTCGGGCTCTGTCACTGGACCCCACGCTCCAACATGGAGCCCATCAGAGCAAACGTGATCGGCGGGTGTCAACGGCTGTCGCGATCTTCAGCCGACCGGTCGCGGAACCGCTCCGGACGGCCCGTCGAGGCCGTGGAACGACGCCGTGTCGTAGGGCGCCTCGCCGGTCAGGGCCACCGCGACCCGGTAGCCGGCCGGGGTCGCGACGTCGGTGACCCGGTGTACGCCCGGCGGGTCGCCGCACGCCACCACGTCCCCCCGGTGCACCGGCAGTGCCAGGTACGGCCAGAGCCGTTCCCCGGCCGCCTTGACCACCGCCTCCTTGCGGGCCCACAGCCGGGCGAACCGGTCGGCCCGGCCGGCGACGTCCGACCCCGAGGCGACGTGCCGGGCCTCCCCGGCGGCGAAGAACCGGGCGGCCAGCGCCACCGGATCCCGTTCCGGCGTCACGTGCTGGATGTCGACCCCCACCGGCCGCCCGCCGCCCACCGCCACCGCGACCAGGTCGGCGGAGTACGACAGGCTGGTCTGCGGCCCGCCCCGGGGCTCGGTCAACGTCGGCTTGCCGTACCGGCCCCGCCGCCAGGCGAGCCGTTCGGGTGCGACGCCCAGGGCCGCGCCCACCAGCAGACGTAGCGCCCCGTGCGCCACGGTGAACCGGTCCCGGGCGGCGGCCGGGCCGAGCGCCGCCGCCCGGCTGCGTTCGTCGGCGGTGAGCACCGCGTCGTACCGGGCCAGCTCGGCCGGACCGGGTCGGGCCGGTAGGATCCAGATCCGGACGGTGTCCCGCATGGGCCGTACCCTAGCCCCGTCGGCGCCGCCCGGCGGGCGGCACGATCTGCGGCGTTGACACGTGCCGATCTCCGTTGCTCTGATTGACCGATGTTCGCGCAGACCGCCGAGGCGCAGGTGCTCGTCCCGTTCGCCGGCCCGGGGGCCGGGACCGCGCCGCTGACCTGGGGTCAACTGGCGATCATGCAGGACATGCGGGAGACCGGGTGGACGCACAACGTCAGCGGCGCGCACCCGGTGCCGGCCGGGGTCACCGTGGAGCAGGTCGCGGCGCAGCTCGGTGACCTGATGAGCCGGCACCCGGCGCTGCGGATGCGGTTGGGCACCGACGACCGCGGCGAGCCCTGCCAGGTGGTCGCCGCCGACGGGGAGATCGCCCTGGACGTGCTGGACGTCCCCGACGACGCCGACCCGGCCGACGTGGCGAAGTTCGCCTACGAGCTGGGCCACGCCCGGCTGCTGGCCCCCTACGACCTCTACCGGGACTGGTCGGTGCGGATGGCGGTGATCCGGCACCGGGGCGCGCTGGTGCACCGGGTGCTGACCCTCGACCACCTGGTCGTCGACGGCACCGCGACCGCCCTGGTGATGGCCGACCTCGGGCTGGTCGACCTGACGGCCCGGCGTGCGCCCGACCCGCGTACGGTGCAGCTGCTCGACCTCGGCCGGCGCGAGCGCACCCCACCGCTGCGCCGGGTGAGCGACCGGGCGGTCCGCCACTGGGAGGCACACCTGCGCGACCTGCCGCCCTCGACCTTCGGCGAGGTCACCAACCCGGCCGGGCGGCACGGCCGGCGGTTCTGGCACGGCCGGTTCAGCTCACCGGCGGCCTTCCTGGCGGTACAGGCCATCGCCCGACGCACCCGGACGGACACCTCCCGGGTGCTGCTGGCGGTGATCGCCGTGGCGGTGGGCCGGGCCACCGGGGTCAGCCCGTTGACCGCCAAACTCATCGTCGGCAACCGGTTCCGGCCGGGGTTCGCCGAGGCGATCGCCCCGCTGAGCCAGAACGGGGTGCTCACCGTCGACGCCACCGACACCACGGTGGACGAGGTGGTGACCCGGGCCCGTCGCGCCTCCGTCGCCGCCGGCATGTACGCCTACTACGACCCGGTGCAGCTCGCCGAGGCCGGCGCCCGGCTCGACGAGGAGCGCGGCTACCCGGCCCGGGTGACCCTCCGGATCAACGACCGGCGGGTGGTGACCCGGCAGGCAGCGGAGGACGCGGCCCGCGCCGCCGAGGTGACCCCGGAGCAGATCCGCCGCCGGGCGGGCGAGACGTTCCTGGTCTGGGACGGCACCCTCGACCACCTGCCCGAGCAGGCGTTCATCACCGTGGAGGACCAGCCGGACACGATCTTCCTCCAGGTGATCTTCGACCTGGGCTGCTTCACCGAGGCCCAGGCCGAGGCGCTGCTGCGCGGGGTGGAGGAGGTGGCCGTCGAGGCGGCGTTCGACCCGACGGCACCGACCCGGGTCAGCGGCTGACCCGTCGCGTGACGGTCACCGGGCGTCGTACCACCCGGTGACCGCCGCCGCGACGGTCACCGGTCCACGGCCCGGGGGAGGGTCACCGTTCGACCCGGTCCCAGGTCACCGGCAGCGCCTCCAGGCTGCGTACCACCAGGCCGGGCTTGAACCGCAGCTCCTCCTCGGGCACGGCCAGCCGCAGGCCGGGCAGCCGGCGCAGCAGCGCACCGAGGGCCTCCTGCAACTCCATCCGGGCCAGCGCCGCGCCGAGGCAGTGGTGCGGGCCGGCCCCGAACGCCAGGTGCGGATTGTCGGCCCGGGTCAGGTCGAGGGTGTCCGCCCCGGCGAACACCGACGCGTCCCGGTTGGCCGAGGCGATCGCCGGCAGCACCGGGGTGCCCGCCGGCAGGCACACCCCGCCCAGTTCCACCTCCTCGGTGGTGACCCGGGGCAGCAGCACCCCGTTGTCGCCGAGCTGGATGAAGCGGGACAGCTCCTCCACCGCGCGGGCCACCGCGACCGGGTCGTCACCGCGCAGGCCGGCGAGCTGCTCGGGGTGCCGGGCCAGCACCAGTAGGAACAGGTTGAGCTGGTTGGTGGTGGTCTCGTGGCCGCCGACGAAGATGCCGGCGGTCACCGAGACGAGTTCCCGTTCGGTGAGGTCGTCGTGCTCGTCCCAGGCCTTGATCAGGGCACTCATCAGGTCGTCGCCCGGCTCGCGGCGACGCGCGACGATCATCTCGCCGAACGCGTCGAGGGCGGCCTGCGGGGCCGCCGGGTCGGCGTCCCAGTCGCCGACGAGCGCGTCGGACCACTCGCGTACCCGGTCCTGGTCCTGCTCCGCGATGCCGAACAGCTTGCTGATCACGTAGATCGGCAGCGGCGCGGACAGGTGGGGGATCAGGTCGGCCGGTGGGCCCGCCGCCACCAGGTCGTCGATCATCCGGTCGACGAGCGCGGCCACCGTCGGGCGCAGCGCCTCCACCCGGCGGACGGTGAACGCGTGCGACACCGCCCGGCGCATCGTGGTGTGCCGGGGCGGGTCCATTCCGATCAGCGAGTCCTCGGCCAGCGAGCCCAGCTCCCGGGTCGGCCGGTCCGGCCCGGCCGCGGCGGCCCGGCTGAACCGCTGGTCGGTGAAGACCCGGCGGACGTCCGCGTGCCGGGTGGCCAGGTAGGCCTTGCCGCCGTCGGGCAGCGCGATCGGCGCCACCGGGCAGGTCTCCCGCAGCCGGGTGTAGTCAGGTGACGGGTGGTAGATCGTCGGAGCCGGAGCGAGCGGGTACGGAATGGGCTCTTGCGTCATCTGCGACTCCTAGGGTGGTCTGACGGTGGATCAGCTCCGGGTGCCCGCGGCGAGGGCCACCAGCGCCGGCACCACCTCGGCGGGGGCGGGCATCGCCCGGACCCGGTCCCGCATCAGCGCGGCGGCGGCGCGCCGGGGGCCGTCGGCGATCAGCTCGCCGACCAGCCCGCGCAGCGTGTCGTCGTCGTCGGCCCGGCCACCGGGCAGCCAGGTGCCGGCACCGGTGACGGCCAGCCGCTCGGCGTTGAAGTGCTGATCGCTGACCTGGGGCAGGACGAGCTGCGGCACCCCGAGGCCGAGCGCCGTCATCGTGGTTCCCGCGCCGCCCTGCTGCACCAGCGCGGCGCAGGTCGGCAGCACCAGCCGCAGGGCCAGCGGGCTGTCGACCAGCCGGACGTTGCCCGGCAGCGGGCGCAGCGCCGCCTGCTGGGCCGGCTCGACCAGCACGACGACCTCCACGTCCAGCCCGGCCACCGCCCGCACGACCCGGGGGAGGTCCAGCCGGTCGTCGAGCCCGGCACCGGCCATCATGGTGCCCGCCGTCACGCAGACCCGGGGCCGGTCCGGCGGGCGGTGCAGCCAGGGCGGCAGCACGGCCGGGCCGTTGTACGGCACGTACCGGACCGGCCGGGTCGGGCCGGTCGCCGGCACCTGCATCGGGGGCGGCACCGGGTCGAGGGTCAGCGCCCCGGCCAGGTCCACGTCGGCGGCGGCCAGCCCGAACCGGCCGGCCAGCGGGCCGAGTACCGGCTCCGGGTCGAGCCGGAGGGTGACCGAGGAGTCCGGCCCCCACAGGTGCCGCACCCCGGGCACGCCCAGCGCGGCGGCGGCCACCGCGGCGGCGAGGTTGAACGGCTCCCAGACCATCAGGTCCGGCCGCCAGGAGTGGCCGAAACCGACCAGGTCGTCGAGGAGGGCGTCGGCGAACCGGACCACGCCGCCGTCGGCGGTGATCGCCGGTTCGACCGTGTCGTCGGGGGTGTCGTCCGGCTCGTCGGTGGCCCGGTCCAGGGCGCCCACCGCGCCGATCCGGCCGGCGAAGGCGGTGGCGAAGTCGACGTCCGCACCCAACGGCACCGCCGCCAGCCCGGCCGAGGTGATCGCCGGCACCAGCGCCGGATGGCTGGCCACCCGCACCTCGTGGCCGGCGGCCTGCAGGGCCCAACCGAGCGGCACCAGGCCGTAGAAATGCGACCGCCAGCCCCACGTCGACAACAGAATCCGCAAAGCCGCAGTCAAGTCCGACCCATCCGCGCGTACCACCCGGCAGTCCTGGTGCACCGATGCTAGGCGATGGGTGTCCGCACCCGGAAGATCGTCGCGGTGACCAATGGATATTGACGCCGGCCGTACCGATGACCGAGTCTTACCGGTGCCCGATGTGGACCGCCGACCGACAGGTGGGTAGCTCGCCATGACCGTCGTCTCGGAGCTGCGGGACTACCCCTTCGCGCCGTTCACCGGCGACCTGCCCACCGAACTGCTGGACATGGTGGTGTCCGAGCCGGTGAGCCGGGTGCGGCTGCCCGACGGGCGGCCCGCCTGGCTGGTGCTCGGCTACCACGACTGCTGCACGGTGCTGGCCGACCCCCGGTTCTCCCGGCTGCCGCTGGGCGCGACCGGGACACCCGACGGCGGCGGACCCCGCGAGTTGAACATGGACGGTCCGGCGCACGCGGTCGTCCGCCGGGTGGCCAGCCGGGCCTTCACCGCCCGCCGCATCGACACCTTCCGCCCCCGGGTACGCCGGCTGGTCGACGCGTTGATCGACGACCTGCTGGCCGGTCCCCGCCCCGCCGACCTGGTCGCCGCGCTGGTGGCGCCGCTGCCGGTCCACGTGGTCTGCGACGTGCTGGGGGTGCCGGTGGCCGACCGGCCCCGGTTCTACGGCTGGATCGAGGGCCTGAACTCGGTCACCGCGTACGGGTCCGCCGACGCCGCCGCCGCGCAGGCGGAACTGCGGGCGTACCTGGCCGGGCAGTTGGCGGGCAAGCGGGCGACCCCCGGCGACGACCTGCTCTCGGCCTGGGTGCTGGGCCGCGACGCGCACGAGCTCGACGACGCGGAGCTGGTGGAGTTGGCGATGGGGGTACTGCTCGGCGGGCTGGAGATCAACTCCACCAGTGCCGGGTTGCGCGCGCTGTTCCAGCACCCCGAGCAGTTGGCGAAGCTGCGGGCCGACCCGGGCAAGCTCTCCTCGGCCACCGACGAGATCCTCCGGTACACGTCGGTGAGCAGCATGTTCCGGGTCCAGGTGGTCCGCGAGGACCTCACCCTGGGCGGGGTGGCGATGCGCGCCGGGGACTGCGTGATGGCGATCCCGTGGGCCGGCAACCGCGACCCGCGCGTCTTCCCCGACCCCAACGTGTTCGACATCGACCGGGCACCGGCCGCACCGCACCTCACCTTCGGTTTCGGGCCGCACTTCTGCCTGGGTACCGCGCTGGGCCGGATGCAGGTGGAGCTGTCCATCGGCGAGCTGCTGCGGCGGCTGCCGGGGCTGGCCCCAGCGGTGCCGCTCGACGGGATCCCCTGGCGGCACGACCGGATGAACGGCGGCATCGCGTCGTTCCCGGTCACCTGGTGAGGCCGCCCCGGTCACCGGCCGGCGGTGGCCACCCGCAGGCGCTGGCGGTCAGTAACTCTCCACCGCGTTGACCCGGTCGGGCCAGTAGCGCTGGCCGGGCGCGGCGACGTAGTGCTCCCACCGGGGCGCGTCGCCGGTCGGGTGGTCGCCGAGCACGGTGATCCGCTGCCCGCGCCGCACGCCCGCGTAGTCGTTGATCGCGTAGTGCTGGGTGACCCGGTTGTCCCAGATCGCGACGTCACCCACCCGCCAGCGGTACCGGCAGGTGAACTGGGGGCCCTCGGAGAAGGCGAACAGGTACTCCAGCAGCGCGTCGCTCTCGTTGCGGCTCAACTGCGGGATGTGCGAGGTGAACAGCCGGTTGACGTACAGCGAGCGGCGGCCGGTCTCGGGGTGCACCCGGACCACCGGGTGTTCGGCCCGGCTGGTGAACTCGGTGCCGATCCGGATGACGTGGATGGCGGTCAACCCGTCGAGCAGGTCCCGCATCGGGGCGGAGAGCGCCTCGTACACCTTGCACTGGTTGGTCCACATGGTGTCGCCGCCGGTCTCGGGCAGCTGCACCAGGTGCAGGATCGAGGCGATCGGCGGGCTCTGGTGGAAGGTCATGTCGGTGTGCCAGACGTCCACCTTGCCGCCGTCCTCGGAGTCGATCAGGACGATCTCCGGGTGCCCCGCCAGCCGGGGCAGGTACGGGTGCAGCTCGACCTCGCCGAAACGCCGGCCGAAGGCGATGTGCGCCTGCGGCGTCAGCGCGGTCTGCCCGGCGACGAAGACCACCTGGTGCGCGAGCAGCAGCCGGTGCAGGTGGGCGAATCCCTCGTCGGTCAGGGTGTTCAGGTCGATGCCGTGGACCTCGGCGCCCAGGGCGCCCGCGACGAGCCGTACCTGCGGCACGAGGGACGTGGTCATCGGTGCTTCCTCCGGTCTGGGCACCCGGGCCCGTCGGCGCATTGTTCCACGCCGGTGAATGGGATCTCCACCGTTGATATTGACGCCGTCGCGCCGTCCCTGGGAGCATTCGGGCCGGCGGAGGCCACGGCCATCGTGGACGCGCGGCGCGACGGGGGGCTGTCCCGGTGACGATCGAGACCTCGACCGATGACGATCCGGCGGCCCGGCTCGGCCGGCTGACCGACCTGGCCACCCCGTTCGCCGTACGCACGGCGGTCACCCTGCGGGTGCCGGAGCGGATCGCGGCCGGCGTGACCGGCCTGGACAAGCTGGCCGCCGCCTGCGACGCCGACCCGGACGCGCTCGGCCGGCTGCTGCGCTACCTGGTCCACCGGGGTGTGTTCGTGGAGACCGCGCCCGACGTGTTCGCGCTGACCGACGTCGGCGAGCTGCTCTGTGAGCGCGACGGCGGCGGCCACGGCGGCTACCTCGACCTCGACGGTCTCGGGGCGCGGATGGACCTCGCCTACACGGGGCTGCCGCACGCGGTGCGCACCGGCGGACCGGGCTACCAGGCGGTGCACGGGCGGGACTTCTGGGCCGACCTCGACGCGCACCCGTCCTACCGGGCCTACTTCGACGCGCTGATGCTCAGCCAGCAGCGATTCACCGCGCCGCAGGTGGCGGCGCTCTACCCGTGGCAGCGGGTGGGCCACGTGACCGACGTCGCCGGGGGTGCCGGCGGGCTGCTGCGGGAGCTGCTGACGACCCACCCGCACCTGCGGGGCACCCTGGTCGACCGCGACGAGCCGGTGGCGACGGCGACCGCGACGTTCGCCGCGCACGGGCTGACCGACCGGGTCGACGCCGTGGTCGGGGACTTCTTCGCCGAGCTGCCGGCCGGGGCTGACGTGTACGTGGTGTCCCGGGCGTTGACCGACTGGAGCGACAGGCACGCGACGGCGATCCTGCGCCGGTGCGCCGAGGCGGCCGGGCGCACCGGTCGGGTGCTGGTGGTGGAGGTGCTGCCGACCGACCCGTACGTGCCGCACCGCTCGCCGTACGACCTGCAGATGCTGGTGCTGGTGGGCGGCCGCGAGCGGGGGGTGGCCGAGCACGTGGCGCTCGCGGCGGCGGCGGGTCTGAAGCCGGTCGGGACCTACCGCGGCACCGGGGGACTGACGCTGTTGGAGTTCGCTGTGGACGCCTGATCCGCCGACGGGTGATCCGACGTTCGTACCTGTTTTCGCGGTGCCGTGTGACGCACGGTAAGCAGTTCAGCGGATTTCTCTGGCATCGACCGATTTGCCGGTGAATAGGTCCGTGACATTCGTGTTTCTCCATAGCGAGCGCAGTTTTCCGAAGGTTGTTCATGGACGGACCGGCAGGTAACGTCTCGCGTGCCGGCTGGGCCGAGCCTTTGCGAAAGGGTCGACACGCTATGACGGTTACTGGTTTCACGCGATATCCGCCCTTCATCGACGACCTTGCCCGCAGTGAATCGGGGCGGCTGCTGCACGCGGAACTCGGACGCCGGTGGCCGGAGTCGACCGACCCGTTGGTCGGCATCGCCCGCTACGCCCTTCTACCGGCGGGCAAACTGCTCCGTCCGATGATGACGCTGCACGCGGCGGAGGCGGTGGGCGGTTCGCCGGCCGACGTCCTGCCGGCCGCGCTGGGGATGGAGTACCTGCACGTCGCGACGCTCGTGCACGACGACATCATCGACGCCGACACGCTGCGTCGGGGTCGCCCGGCGGTGCCTGTCGCCTTCGGTATCCCCAACGCCATCGTGGTGGGCGACCACCTCATCTTCACGGCCTTCCAGTCCATTGTGGAGTCCGGGGCCGCCGTGCCGGCCGGGCACGTCGCCGCCGCCGTCGCGGCCCTGGCCGAGGCCGGCCGGGACCTGTGCCGGGGGCAGATGCTCGAAACGCAGCTCGTCGGCGACCTCGACGAGGGCGCCCGCAGCTACGCCGAGATGATCCGGCTCAAGACCGGCGGGCTGTTCCGCGCCGTGTGCCACGTCGGCGCGCTGCTCGGCGGGGCCGAACCGCAGGTCGCCGCCGCACTGGCCCGCTACGGCGAGCACCTCGGCGTCGCCTTCCAGATCCGCGACGACCTGCTGTCCTACGTGGCCACCCCGGAACAGACCGGCAAGCCGGCCACCAGCGACCTCAACAACGGCCGGCCCACCCTGCCGCTGCTGCTCGCCTACGACGCCGCCACCGACGCCGGCCGGGTGGAACTGATGGCGGTGCTGCACCGGCGCGGGGCCGGCCCCGGGGACGTCGAGTGGGTCGCCGGCCTGCTCGCCGAGGTCGACGCGGTACGCAGCGCCCGCCGGCAGATGGTGGAGCACGCCGAGCGGGCACTGGCCGAGCTGGCCGGGCTCGCCCCGTCCCCCAGCGCCACCGTGCTCGCCGGCATCGCGCACTGGATGACGAGCGAGACGGCGTGAGCGCCGCCGGCGCGGTACGGGCGCTGCGGGCCCACGTCGAGACCTGGCGGCCCTACACCCTGTGGTACGTCGGGCTGGTCGGCCTCGCCGGTGCGGCCCTGGCCGACGGGCCGTACCACCCGTGGCTGCTGCTGTCGGCCTGGGCCGCCCCGACCGCCGGCTGGCTCGGCGGCCACTACCTCGGCGACTACTTCGACCGGGACCTCGACGCCGGCAGCAAACCGCACCGCCCGATCCCGTCCGGCCGGCTGGCCGCCCGGACGGCGCTGTGGTGCGGCTGTGCCTGCTTCGCCGTCCTCGCGTTGCTGGCGGTGCTCGGCGGCTGGGGCACCATCTCGGCGGCCGTGCTCGCCGGGTTCGGCATCGTCGCCTACAGCCGCTGGTGCAAGGCGCGCGGCATCGCCGGCAACCTGGTCCGGGGCGCGCTCGGCGCGATCGCGCTTCTCTACGGCACGCTGACCGTCGGGCTGTCCCCGCAACGGCCGTCGGCGGTGCCGGTGCTGCTCGCCTCGATGCTCGCGTTCTGGGCCCACGACACGATGTCCAACCTGGTCGGTGCACTGCGCGACATGGACGGTGACCGGGCCGGCGGCTACCGCACCCTGCCGGTCCGCCGGGGCGCCCCGTTCGCGGTGCGTACGGTGCTGGCCCTCTACGCCGGCACCGTCACCGCCGCGCTGGTCGCCGGGCTGCTGGCAGACCCGGCCCGACGGGCCGGCTACCTGGCGACGCTTGCCGTCGTGGTGGCACTGGGGGGCGTCGCCCTGGCCCCGCTCGTCGCGCACCGCGCCGACATGCCCGTGCTGGTGGCGTTGCGGGCGCACGCCGTCCTGGTGGTCGAGCGGGTGGTGCTGGCCTCGGCCCTGGTCGGGCTGGGGCTCGGGATCGGCCCGCAACTGCTGCTGGCGGTGCCGATGGTCGCCCTGACCTGGTGGGCGCAGCGGATGATGCGCGCCGGGCACGAACTCGGCACCGGACGACCCGCGCTGGCGCTGGCCACCCCCCGTCGAGCCGCCATGGAGGACGTGTCATGACCGCTGTGCCCACCGAGGCCCTCGACCGGGCCATCACCCGCGGCGCGGAGGCGCTGCTGCGCCGGCAGCGTCCCGACGGGGTCTTCGGCGACGACCCGCCGGCCTCGGTGCTCGGCACCGCCGGCACGGTGGCCGCCCTGCACGCCGCCGACCCGGTGGGCAGCGCCGACCTCGTCGACGCCGGCACCGGATGGCTGCGCCGGCAGCAGCACGACGACGGCGGCTGGGGCGGCGTGGTGGGGGCCGACAGCGAGGTCGTCGCCACCGCTGTCGCGGTCGCCGCGCTGGCCCTGACCGCACCCGGGGCCAGCGCCGAGGCGATCGCCGCCGGGCGGGCCCGGCTGGCCGCGATGGGGGGTGTCGACACGGTCACCGACCCGGCCATCTCACTGCTCTGCCGGCAACTGCTCACCATGGCCGGGCTGACCGCCGAGGCGGGCCCGCTGCGCCGGCTGCCGCTGGAGATCGTCCTGTTCGACCGGGTCCGCCGCCAGCGCCTGTCGTTCCGTACCGCGCCGTTCATCGGGTTGGCCCTGATGCAGGCAGATCTGCTGCCCACCGGCCGGCTGCGCCGGGCCACCCTGCGGCGGGCCCGTCCGGCGGCGCTGCGGCTGCTGCGCGCGATCTACGACCACGAGGGCCGCACCGGCGCGTTGAGCGAGGACCCGTGGCCCGCCGCCCTGGTCCTGCTCGGCCTGGCCCGCGCAGGCGAGGCCCCCGACATCGCCACCGCCGTGGTGGGCTGGCTGCGCCGCGCGGTGCGTCCCGACGGCGCCTGGGACGCGGTGGCCAACCTCGACCTGACCCGCTCCGGGTACGCGGTGACCGGGCTGATCGCCGCCGGGTACGCCGCCGACCCCCGGCTACGCCCCACCCGCGAGTTCTTCCACGCCACCCAGAAGCCGACCGCGTTCACGGTGCTGGACGTGCCACCGGGCGGGTGGAGCTACTCCAACGTGGGCGGCTGGCCGGTGACGCTGGAGTCCGCCGAGATCCTGTCGGCGCTCGCCGGCTATCCCGACGCCGACACCGACCCGGTGCTGCGCGGCGGCGTGGACTGGCTCGTCGGCCGGCAGGACAGCCGGGGCTCGTGGAGCCTGTGGGTGCGCGACACCAAGCTCGCCAACGACGGCCCCTGCCCCGCCATCACCAGCCAGGCGGTGCTCGCCCTGCACGACGCGGGGCACCCCGACGACCACCCGGCGGTCGCCGCCGGGGCGGCCTGGCTGCTGACCGCCGCGCGCCCCGACGGCAGCTACGAGAACCTCTGGTACCGCGACCACACCTCCGGCACGGCGGTGGTGGTGGCGGCGCTGTCCCGGGTCGGCCACGCCCGGCACGACGTGGTCCGGCGGGCGGTGCGCTGGCTGCGCGACACCCAACTGCCCGACGGGTCGTGGGGGCCGGGCGACGGCACCGCCGGGTCGGTCGAGGAGACCGGCTGGGCCGTGCAGGGGCTGCTGGCAAGCGGTGACCCGGAGGCCGCCGACGCGGTCGACCGGGGGGTCTCCTGGCTGCTCGCCGCCGCCGGGCCCGACGGTGGCTGGCCGGCCACCCGGGTCTGCAACTACATCCGCCACCACCTGCGCTACCCCAACGCGGTGATCACCCAGGCGGTGGCGCTGCGGGCGCTCGGTGAGTACCGGCGTACGGTCGCCGGCCGGGCGGGCGTCACACCCGGTGCGGTCGCCCGATGAGCGCCGACGTCGTCGTGGTCGGTGCCGGGGCCGGCGGTCTCGCCGCCGCCCGCGCGCTCGGCGCGCGGGGGCTGCGGGTGCTGGTGCTCGACCGGCAACGCACCCCCGCGTCGATCGCCAAGGGCGAGATCCTGCAACCCGAGACGGTACGCATCCTGGACGGCTGGGGCGTGCTCGACGCCCTGCGGGCCACCGGCGCGTGCCCGGTCGACCGGCTGGCCATCCGTGACCCGCAGGGCCGTCCGCTGCTCGCCCTCGACTACGGCACCCTGCCCGGCGGGTACCGGCAGATCCTCTGCGCCGACTACGGCGATCTGCGTGCCGTGCTCGCCGACGGGCTGCCCGCCGGCGTCGAGATCCGGTGGGGGCAGCGGGTCACCGGCCCGCTGCGCGCCGCCGACGGCCGGGTCACCGGGGTCCGGGTCACCGGCGGCGACGGCGAGCAGGAGATCCGGGCGGCGCTGGTGGTCGCCGCCGACGGGATGTCCTCGCCGCTGCGTAAGGCCGTCGGCATCGACGTCGAGCGGCGGGAGTACCCGCACGGCCTGGTCGCCTTCGACGTGCCCGGGGTCCAGGTGGCCGACGAGGTGTCGGCCTACCGCACCGAGCGGGGCCTGTGCCTGGTCTACCCGCTGCCCGGCGGGCGGTGCCGGGTCTACGTCCAGGTGACCCCGGACGAGTTCCGGGGCCGCAGCGCCGCCGACCTGGCCGACTGGTGCGACCGGCTGCTCGCCGGGGTGCCGGCCATCCGGCCGCTGGGTGCGGCCCTGCGGGCGAACCTGCACCGGCGGCAGCTCCTCGCCGTCTACCGGCTCCGGGCGGCACGGTTGACCGTGCCCGGGCTGGCCCTGCTCGGGGAGGCCGCCCACGCGGTGCACCCGATGGCGGCGCAGGGCGTGAACAGCTCCCTCGCCGACGCCGAGACCCTCGCGTCCGGCCTCGCCGCCGGTGGGGGCCTGGACGACGCGGCCGTGGACCGGGCGCTGCGGGACTTCGACGCCGCCCGCCGGCCCCAGCTCGACCACGTCGCCACGGTCAGCCACAACGCCGCCCGCATGATCACCAGCGTGTCGGGGCTGCCCCGGCTGCTCGGGGCGCGGATGATGCGGCGCACCGCGGCCAATCCCCGGCTGCTCGGGCTCACCGCCGGCAACCTGTCCGGCACGAACGTCCGACCGCTGTCCCTGGTCGACCGGATGTACCAGCTCGGGCTGCTCACCGACCGGCACGCCCAGCCACCTGTTTCCGCCGGCCCCGCGACGAAGTGAGCGACGATGACCACTGCCACCCCCGTCGGCACCCAGCCGCCGGCCGACCTGTCGATGAACGAGACGCCGTACCCGCCGCTGCCGAGCATCAGGCGGATCGTCGAGGACGGGGCCGCCGCCCTCCAGCGGTATCCGGACCGGACCGCCGCCGCGTTGCGGGGCGCGCTGTCCGCGCGGCTGGGCGTGGGACCGGAGTCGATCCTCGTCGGGCCCGGTTCGGCCGGGCTGTGCCAGCATCTCGTCCAGGCGCTCGGGCCGCGCCCGGAGGTGGTGCACCCGGCGCTGTCCTTCGAGGGCTACCCGCTGATCATCCGCAACGTCGGGGCCCGGGGCGTACCGGTGCCGATGGACGGTTACCGCCACGACCTGCCGGCGATGGCCGCCGCCGTGACCGACCAGACCCGGTGCGTGCTGCTGTGCAACCCGAACAACCCGACCGGGGCGGTGCTGCACCGCGACGAGATCGAGGCGTTCCTGGCCCGGATCCCGGCCGACGTACCGGTGATCATCGACGAGGCGTACCGGGAGTTCGTCACCGACCCGCAGGTGCCCGACGGGATGGACCTGTTCCGCGCCCACGACAACGTCTGCGTCCTGCGCACCTTCTCCAAGGCGTACGGGCTGGCCGCGCTGCGCGTCGGCTACGCGGTGGTGCCACCCCGGGTGACGCCGCTGGCCGGCATGGTGGGCGCGGTGTTCTTCCCGAACACCCTGGCCCAGGCGGCGGCGGTGGCGAGCCTCGACGAGGCGGTCACCCCCGAGCTGACCCGGCGCTGCGCCGACCTGGCGTCCGCACGGGCCCGGCTGATCGACGGGCTGCGCGGGATCGGCCTCACCGTGGCCCCCAGCGAGGCGAACTTCGTCTGGCTGCCGCTGGGGGAGCGGGCGGTGCCGTTCGCCGAGCGGGCCCGCGACGCCGGCATCCTGGTGATGGCGCTGCCCGGCGCGGGGGTCCGGATCACCGTCGGCACCGACGAGGCGAACGAGCGGCTGTGCGCCGTCGCCCGGGCCGTCCTGGCCGCCGGCGACTGACGGGCCGCCGGTGATCGACGGCCCGGTGATCGCAGGGGCCGGTGATCGACGGGTCGCCGGTGCCTGACGGGCCGGCGGGGCCAGGTCAGCGGGGCCGGGTGTCGGCCGGGGTGGTCTCCCAGCCGGTCAGGCAGAGGTAGCGCAGATCGGGGTCGTAGTCGGCGGTCAGCACCGGCCGGGACCGGTCCGGGTCGGCGGCGAGGACGTCGAGCAGGGTCCACCACGGTCCGGTGACCGGTTGGCCCGGCGGGGCGACGGTCACCCCGTCGGTCGGGTGCGCCGGCCAGGCCGCCGCGAGGTCGACGCCGAGCACCATCCGGGCGTCGGGCCGGCCCGCCGACAGCGCGGCCAGCTCGGACCCGGCAAGCGCCGCGACGTCGCCGGCCGCCACGTCCGGATGTTGGCGGAGCACCGTCATCCGGGCCGGGGCGCGCACCACGTCGCCGGTGTGCTCCGGCACCGCCCCCTCCGCCGGGGCGGTGCGGTACAGCATGGCGACGGCCTGCTGCCGGGCCGGGGCGGGCGGCGGCGTGCGGTAGGGAAGCACGGCCTGGTCGACGGCGATCAGCAGGGCCGTCGTGCGGTCGCCCGGGGACGCGTACGCGTGGGCGAGCCGGAGACCGCTGACGACCGCCGCCGGGCCCTGGTCGCAGACGGCGAAGGAGAGCGGCGTCCCCGGGCAGAGGTGGCTCAGGTAGGTGGCGGTGGCCCGGCCGGGCAGCACGTCGTGCCGGGCGAACGCCAGCACGAGCAGGTCGACCGGTTCCTCCGGCGGCACGAGCGCCCCGATCAGCGCCTCGGCCATCTCCGCGTGGGACCGGCCCAGCGCCTCCTGCCCCGGGCCGTCCGGCAGTTCCAGCCCGTACGGGTGGGTCAGGTCGGCCAGGTAGCGGGCGGACCGGGCCCGCTGGTCCGGATCGTCCAGCAGCGTGGCCGGCCCGGTGAAGACCCGCCGGGCGGCCCGGATCAGGTGCAGGTCGGTCGACGGGACCGCCATCGCGGTGCTCCTTCCTCGGTGTCCGGCCGGCCCGCGGTCCGGGTGGGCGGAGACCGTCGCGGCGTCAGTGGGCGACGACACCATCGCGGTCTCGGCGGGCGGAGACCGTCGCGGTCTCAATGGGCGAAGACCATCGCGGCGAAGGTCGCGCCCTCGCCGGCCCCGACCGCCGCGACCAGGTAACGGTCACCCGGGTTGAGCAGGCCACGGTCGCGGGCGGTCAGGTAGTTGGTGAACGCGTCGGCGCAGAACACGTGGCCGGTCTCCCGGACGTTGTCCAGCAGCACCCGGTCGCGGGGGAACCCGATCAGCCGGCTCAGCCGTTGCCAGGTCACCACGTTGACGTTGTGCGGCAGGATCAGCCGGATGTCGTCGAGGTCCACCCCGGCCACCGCGAGGGCCCGGCCGATCACGTCCGCCAGCGCCGGCCGGTACTCGCGCTGGAACTGCGCGCCGGACGCGCCACCGGCGACGTCGAACTCGCCCCGTTGCCGGCACGCGTAGCCGAGCAGCCGGTCGCGGGGGCCGTCGAGGCTGACCAGGCACGCCGACGCCCCCTCGCTGAACACGGAGGTCTCCGGGATGAACTGGGCGTCGCGGGTGAACGCCTTCTCGGCGGTGAGCACCAGCGCCAACGGTCCCTCGCCCGGCGGGTGCGGCCCCGGCTCGGCGGCCAGCAGCCGACCGGCCATCTCGATGGCGAGCAGTGCGCTGGCACAGGACTGTTGGGTCAGGGTGAAGGCGACCGCGTGGCCGAGCCCCAGCGTGCGGCAGACGTCGTGCAACGGGTTGACCGGGTACGGGACGACGACGGGGAACGCCCGCCCGTACAGCACGAACCGGACCCGGTGTTCCTGCCCGCGCAGGGCGGTGAGCCCGGTGGCGGCGTGCCGGAGCAGGTCGGCCAGGGACCGGTCGGGATCGCGGCGTACCTGGTCGAGACCGTGGAACCGGCGGAACAGCCGGACCTGCATCTCGGTCAGCTCCAGCGGGCCGGCCAGGCTCTCGATCGGGACGCGGTGCGGCGGCAGGTGGACCGCGACCGCGTCGAGCGCCGTCATGCCGCCGGCACCGGAGTCGACCGGAGGTGGCCGGCGACCGGGCCGGAACCCCTCCCACCGTCGGATGGCACAGTGGACGGTCGTACCCGGGAGCGTTGCTCGTCGACCGCCACGGCAGGAATCCCATCAGCGGCGTCCGTCGCTGTCAACGCGTGCCAGAATATCGACGTGGCCCGCTTCCTGTTCGTCGTCCTGCCGGTGGCGTCGCACCTCAACGCCCCGCTCGCCATCGGCCAGGCGCTCCAGGCCGCCGGGCACGAGGTGGCGTGGTGCGGCCCCCGCACCGACCTGCGCCCGCTGATCGGCCCCGACGCGACGCTCTACCCGACCGGTAAGCGGTACTTCCGCCTCGACGGCGAGACCGGCATGGCGTCGGTGCGCAGCCTCTGGGAGGGGCACGTGCTGCCGGTCAACCGGTTCATCCGGGACGCCGTGGACCGGGCGGTCGCCGAGCACCGGCCGGACGTCGTCGTCGTCGACCAGTACGCGCTGGCCGGCGCGCTGGCCGCGCACCGGCACGGGGTGCCGTGGGCGACCTTCTGCGTGGGCGCGCTGGAACTCACCCCGCCGGACCTGCCCGGGTTCACCGACTACGTGCGCGCGCAGTTGGCCAGGGTCTGGGCGATGACCGACGTGCCCGTCGACGACGCGATCGACCTGCGGTTCTCGCCGTACCTGGTGCTCGGGCTGACCGGCACGGCGCTGACCGGTGCGACGCCGCTGCCGGCCCGGTGCGTGCTGACCGGCCCGGCCCTGGGTCACCGCCCCGACGCGCCGGCCTTCGACTGGGCCGCCTGGGACCCGACCCGCCGGCACCTGCTGGTCACCGTCGGGACGATGGCCGAGCACCTGGCCCGGGACTTCTACCGGCGGATGATGGCGGCGACGGCGGCCCTGGCCGACCGGGTGCAGGTGGTGGTCACCGCCTCGCCCGACGTGCTGCCCGATCCGCCCGCGCACGTGCTGGCGGCTCCCCGGGTGCCGGTGCTGGAGTTGATGCCCCGGCTGGACGCGGTGGTGTCGCACGGCGGGCTGGGCACCGTCACCGAGGCGTTGGCGCACGGCGTGCCGGTGGTCGTCGCGCCGATCCGGCACGACCACCCGGCGGTGGCCCGCCAGGTGACCGATGCGGGCGCCGGAATCGAGGTCGCGTTCGCCTCGGCGACCCCGGCGGACCTCACCGCCGCGCTCACCGCCGTACTCGACGATCCGGGCTACCGGGAGAGGGCCCGCCGGGTGGGCGAGTCGTTCGCCGCCGCCGGTGGCGCGGCCGCCGCCGCCCGGCACCTCGCCGCCCTGGCCGCCCGGCCCATCGACCATTGTCCTTCGGGTACGGCCACACTAGCCTGACCTGACGCACCCGCAGGGGTGTCGCCGTCCACCGTCGACACCCCGTGGGTCGACACCCCGTGGCCCGGCGTCGTCCCCGTCCGAGGAGGCTCGATGATCGAGGCCACCGGCCTGCGCAAGTCCTACCGGGTCGGCCGTGGCCGCAACGCCGGCACCGTCGAGGCGGTGCGGGGGGTGGACTTCGCCGTCGAGCGGGGCGAGATCGTCGGGTTCCTCGGCCCCAACGGCGCGGGCAAGTCCACCACCATGCGGATGCTGGCCACGCTGATCCGCCCCGACGGGGGCCGGGCGTCGATCGCGGGCGTCGACCTGCTGCGGGCTCCGGCCCAGGTGCGCCGGCAGATCGGTTTCGTGGCCCAGGCCAGCGGCACCTACGACGACTCGACCGCCCGCCGGGACCTGGTGCTCCAGGCCCGGCTGTACGGCCTCGGCAAGGCCGAGGCGCAGCGCCGGGCCGAGGCGGCGATCGGTGCGTTCCAGCTCGGCGACTTCGCCGACCGGCGGATCAGGACGTACTCCGGGGGGCAGCGTCGGCGGCTCGACGTGGCGCTCGGGGTGATCCACTCTCCGCAGGTCATCTTCCTCGACGAACCGACCGCCGGGCTGGACCCGCCCAGCCGGGTACGGATGTGGCAGGAGGTCCGGCGGCTGCGCGCGGAGGGCATGACGGTCTTCCTCACCACCCACTACCTCGACGAGGCCGACACCCTGTGCGACCGGCTGTCCATCATCGACGATGGTCGGATCGTCGCCGAGGGCACCCCGTCGGATCTCAAGCGGGAGATCTCCGGCGACGTGGTCGCGATCGACCTGACCCGCGCCGACGTGACCGACGGCCCGACCGACGCCGACCTGCCGATCGCCACGAAGCTGCTGGCCGAGCAGCCGTACGTGCACTCGTCGGAGGCGGTCGACGGCACCCTGCGGCTCTATGTGGACAGTGCCGCGACGGCGATCCCGCAGATCATGCGCACCCTGCTGACGCGAGGGATCGAGCCCGGGGCGATCGAGGCCCGCCGGCCGAGCCTCGACGACGTCTTCCTGGCCAAGACCGGCCGCTCTCTTCAGGAGTGAACCGGCCGGCACGAGAGGAGCCGCAGTGAAACTGGTCCGCGACACCTGGCTGATCTTCCAACAGGAGGTCGGTCTGATGGTGCGCAACCCGGTGATGGTGGCGTTCAGCCTGGCCCAGCCGGTCACCTACCTCATCCTGTTCGCCCCGTTCCTCAAGGTGGTGATGGTCGACCGGGGCGCCTCCTCGTACGCCGACGCCTACCGCATCTACGTGCCCGGCCTGTTCGTGGCGATGGGCCTGTTCGGTGGCCTGTTCGCCGGGTACGGGCTGCTCAGCGCGCTGCGCGCCGGCATCATCGACAGGTGCCGGGTGACCCCGGTGAGCCGGACCGGCCTGCTGCTGGGCCGGGCCCTGATGCACGTCTGCCTGAACGTGGTGCAGGCGGTGATCATCACGATCGTGGCGTTGCCGTTCGGGTTGCGGGTGCACCTGGGCAACCTGCTCATCTCGTACGCGCTGCTGTCGGTGATGGTGCTGCTGAGCACCTCGATCTCGTACGACATCGCGCTGCTGGTGCGCAACGAGAACAGCCTCGGCGTGCTGGTCAACACCGTCGGCCAGCCGATCTCGCTGCTCGCCGGGGTGCTCATCCCCCTGGTGCTGGCACCACTGTGGATCCAACAGGTCGCGTTCTGGAACCCGTTCTCGTGGGCGACCAACGGCATGCGGGCGTTGTTCAACGGGCAGATCACCGAGCCCGTGGTCTGGCAGGGCGCCCTCATCATGATCGTGCTGGCCGCGATCAGCCTGGTCTGGTCGTCGCACCTGTTCAACCGGGAGGTCTCCTGAGCCGGAGCGCCGTCGGCCGGACCGGTGTGACCAGGATTGATGTTGGCCATTGTCTGCAGGTGATCGGCGCTCTAGCCTGAGCGTGTCCCAGATCGGCTGCTGCGCCGGGGTGCGGTGACCGTGAGCGTGCCAGGTGAGGAGACAACTCGTTGGGTGCCGACAACTTCCGGGCGACGCTCGCGGCCGACATGGAGCTGGGGGCCGGCAACGTCCTGCTCCGGCTCGCCGAACACGGCGCCGACCCGGACCTGCCCCGGGTGACCTTCGACGTCGACGTGGACGGCATCCCCGCCTGGACGCCGCTGTCGCTGGCCACCCTCACCGAGCGGGTCGCCGCCCGCGCCGACTGGTTCCGGCAGCGGGGCGTCGGCTGGCGTGACCCGGTCGCGATCTACGTGACGTCCGCGCCCGACGTGTTCCTCAACTTCTTCGCCCTCAACCGGCTCGGCGCGATCCCGGCCCTGATGAACGGCAACATGCCGATCGAGTTGGCGGCCGAGTTCATCAGGCGGCTGCGCGGCGTCGGCGTCGTCGTCGACGCCGACCACGCCGCGCTGCGCGGGCACGACCTCGGGGTGCCGATCCTCGGTGACGCCGCCGAGACCGGCACCGGCGACCCCGACCAGGCTCCACCGCACTACCGCCACCACCCCGAGGACCCGGTCGCCATCACCCACTCGTCGGGCACCACCCGGGTGCCGGCCGCGATCGCCCACTCGCACCACGGCCTGTTCGCCGCCATCCGGGCCGTCCGGCTCACCGAGTCCCGCCCGTACGGCGAGGTGCGTGAGCTGTCCGTGCTGCCGGCCGCGCACGCCGCCGGCATCATCACGGTCAACCAGGCGTTGTGTAACAGCTACCAGTTGCTCTACCTGTCGGCGCAGGGTGGCCCGTTCGCCAGCAGCGCCGAGACGATCCTCGACGCCATCGAACGCTGGCGGCCGACGGGTGTCTTCGGTTTCGCGGTGACCTGGTCCGAGCTGGCCCGCCACGACCTGACCACCCGCGACCTGAGCTCCGTGCGCAACTGGTTCAACACCGGGGACTGCGCCCACGAGTCGCACGTGCGGCGGTTGGTCGCCGTGGGCAGCCACCCCGCGTACACCCGGCAGGGCATGGTGGACGTGCCCGGGTCCAAGTTCGTCGACATGCTCGGTTCCACCGAGATGGGCCACGGCGCGTTCCGGATCAGCCACCGCCTCGGCAGCGACCACTACGACCGATGCGTCGGCAAGCCGTACCCGTTCGCGCAGATCGCCCTGCTCGACGTCACCACCGGCGAGGAGGTTCCCGAGGGGCAGGTGGGGCACGTCGGGCTCAAGTCGCCGACCCTGGCGCTCGGGTACTGGAACGACTCGGTCAACACGTTCCGCACCCGGCTGGGCGGCTACTACCTCACCGGTGACCTGATGTACCGCGACCCGGACGGCAACTACCACCACGTCGACCGGGCCAGCGACGCGGTCGACCTGGGCGACGGCAACTGGCTCTACACGGCGCTGTCCGAGGAACGCATCCTCAAGCACTGCCCCGACGTCCGCGACTGCACGGTCATCGCGGCCCGGGAGGCCGACGACCGGACCGTCACCGAGGTGCTGCTCGTGCTCGCCGAGGACGCCGACCCGGAACTCGACCGCTCCGACCAGGTCCGCGCCGCGCTCGGCCCGGTGGTCGCCGCGACGCTGCGGCGGGTGGTCACGGTGCCCGCCGACGGCGTGGTGATGGGGCCGACGGGCAAGGTCCGCAAGTTCCTGATGCGCCAGCGGCTGCTGGCCGACGCCGGGGCGGCCAGCGCCGGCTGACCCGGCGCCCGCTGCGCCCGCCGTGGCGGGCCGGGCACACGTCCGAACGGCCCTGTGCCCCACCGGCATGTTCATGCGGGTGGGGCACAGGGCCGTTCCCGACGACACTCCCCGGGCGGGTAGCCGGGGCCGGCGGGTTCCGCCGGCCCCACCCCGGCGTCAGCCCAGTCGGGACTCGATCGCCTCGATGACGCGGGGACGCAGCTCGGCGGCCCGGATCACCGCGTCGACCGAGCCGACC
Source organism: Micromonospora humida (assembly GCF_016901255.1). Classification (NCBI taxonomy): domain Bacteria; kingdom Bacillati; phylum Actinomycetota; class Actinomycetes; order Micromonosporales; family Micromonosporaceae; genus Micromonospora; species Micromonospora humida. The sequence goes on along the minus strand of NZ_JAFEUC010000019.1, from coordinate 96,146 downwards.
TCCACCGCCCGCCCGATGTTGTGCACCCGGTCGAACTCCGCCGCGACCTCGCCGAGCTTCTCCGCCCGGACCGCCGCGCGGGTCTCGTCGAGTTCGGCGGTGAGCGCGGCACGCTCGGTGCCGGTGGCCGCCGCCACCCGCGCCTCCAGGTCGCGTACCCGCAGGTCGGCCGCCGTACGGGCGTTGACGTCGCCGGAGAACACCACCGCCGCGGCCGGGGCGCCGCCGAGCACCGAGGCGAACGAGCCCTCCAGTGCCAGCACCGTCATGTTCGGGTTCAGCGCCTTGGAGAAGACCACGAACGCCCCGCCGTGGTACCGGGAGATCACGCAGAACACGATCGGCCCGCGGAAGTTGACGATCGCCCGGCCGATCTCGGCCCCGTACTCCAGTTGCAGCTTGCGCATCGACTCGGGTGAGCCGTCGAAGCCCGACAGGTTGGCCAGCACCACCAGCGGCCGGTTGCCGCTGGCCGCGTTGATCGCCCGCGCGGCCTTCTTGGACGAGCGGGGGAACAGGGTGCCCGCGGTGTAGGTGTCCGGGCCGTCGGTGGGCGGGAAGCCCCGCCGGGGCACCGACCGCGACTCGATGCCGAGCAGGCAGACCGGGATGCCACCGAGGTGGACGTCCTGCACCACGGCGGTCTCCGCGTCGGCCATGCCCGCCCACCGCTCCAGCACCGGGTGGTCCTGGTCGGACAGCGCCCGCATCACCGTACGGATGTCGAACGGCTTCTTGCGGTCCGGGTTGGCGGTGGCGGAGAAGATCTCGCCGACGGTGGTGAAGTCGCTGCCCGCCACGGTGTGCGGGAAGGCGGAGATGTCCCGGTCCACCGGGTCGACGGTGGTCGCCCGGCGCGGCTCGCTCTCCCCGGGCGCGACGTACGTGTGGTCGTAGTACGCCATCAGCACGTCCCGGGCCGCCGTCAGGTTCGGCGCCCAGTACTGCGCCTGCCCGTTGGGGCCCATCACCCGGTCGTAGCCGCCGATGCCGAAGTTGTCCTCGGCGGACACCCCGCCGGAGAAGTCCAGCGACTGCTTGCCGGTGAGCACCATCGCGGCCTCCGGCGTCATCACCAGGATGCCCCGGGTGTGCATGAGCATCGTCGCCTCGGCGTTCCAGTACGGCTGGGCGCCCACGTTGATCCCCGCGACCACGATGTTGATCTCGCCGCCGTCCTGGGTGAACTCGACGATCCGCTTGAGCGCCGCCGCCACCCAGTCCATGTTCTCGGTGCCCGACGTCATCGAGATCCGCGCGCCGGCCGACAGGGCGTACCACTCCAGCGGCACCTGCAACCGCTCGGCGAGGTCCAGGGCGGCGATCACCCGACGGCACTCGGCCTCGGAGAGCGCGCCGAGCGACTTGGTCGGGTCGCCCAGCAGCACCACCCGGGTGACGCCCTGCGGGTGCCTCGGGGTCGGCGTGGTGACCACGCCCGCGACGATCGCCGCCGTGTTGCGCCCCCGGGGCCGGTCCACCGGCACCAGCGCGTGGTCGTCGTCGAGGTCGTGCTCGACGAACTGGCCGAGCAGCCCGGTCAGCTCGTACGGGTAGACCGTGTTGCGGCTGCTGGCCCGCAGCACCTTCAGCCGGTAGTCGTCGAGCGGCTCGACCGGGTCGACCGGCGGCTCACCCATCGTCAGCTCGGCCCCGCCGGTGGCGTCGAACGCGATCCGTACCGCGATCTTGTTCAGCTCGCCGGTCCGGCGGTCGCGCTGCCGGGCGATGAACAGGATCTCCTCCAGCCCCGCGCCGACGGTCGTCGGGCGGACCCGCCCGGCGATCATCTCCATCTCCTCGCGGGTCAGGTCGCTCGGCGGCCAGACGTAGATGACGATCCGGTTGGTGTTGAAGCGGGTCTTGGACGGGCGGCGGGTCTGCGCCCGGCGGATCGAGTCCAGGCAGGTGGCGACGATGTCCTCGGCCGTGGGCAGGGCGACCAGCCGACCGTCGTGCTCCCGCAGCGCGGTCAGGTCACGCACCTGGGCGAACGCGACGAGCCGCTCGTCGGACGGGTTCTCCCGCGCGACGGCCTGGAAGAGGTAGACCTCCTCGTCCGACGACGGCAGCCGGGTCAGGTCGAACTTGCGCAGCCGCTCCAACTGCATCCGCTGCGCGATGTACGGGTGCAGGCCCCGGATCAGCCGCTCCTCGCTCATCCCCGTGCTCGACGGGCGGAACGTGAAGTGGTGGTGCATCACCGCGCCGCCGCGCCCCGCGACGGTGGTGGTGAGCCGGCGGACCTGGGCCGGCAGCGGGTGCGCGTTGACGACCTCCAGCAGCGCGGCGGCCATCGCGTCGAAGTCCTCCGGCTGGTTCTCCCAGCCGAGGTAGATGTCGGCGTCGACGGCGGAGCCGTCCCCGGCCAGCTCGGCGAGCCCACGTAGCGCGTCGCCCAGCGCGTCGAACCGGACGGCGGCGGACAGCAGGCTGGAGTCGGCCCGCTCGGCGACCACGAACGTGCAGTCCGCCACCCGCCGGGTCCGCACGTCGGCCAGGCCCTTGTTGCCGTAGTACCGCCGGGTCAGCACCTCCAGCATCACCGCGTTGTCGAGGTGGTCCCGCACGAGCCGCTGGCCGAGCACCCGCACCAGGGGTTCGGTGCTGCGGACCATCTCCGCCACCCGCTCGGTGCGGTCCGCCGCGTCCGGGTTCGCGTCCAGGTGACGCAGGTGCCGGCGGACCGAGGCGTACAGCCGGGCGCGGTTGCGCAGCAGCAGCGGCTGGGCGAACCAGGCGAACACCACCCCCCGGGCCAGGTCGGCGACGACCGGGAAACGCACCTGCGTCGCCGCCACCAGCCGCTCCAACGCGAGGCCGGCGGGCTCGCGCAGCACCGCGTCCGGCGGCGGCTCACGCAGCCAGGCGCGCAGCAACGTCGCGATGACCGCCGCGTCGGTGGCCGCCCGCTGCTGGGCCAGGAAGATCCGGAAAACGGCGGCCTCGAGGGCGGGGGAGCGGTCCAGCTCGGTGACGCCGTAGTGGCCGAGCGCCTTGGCCAGCTTGGCCTGGAAGTGCGCCGGCAGACCGGCCCGCTCGACGTCGAGGCTCTGCAGGTAGGTGTGGAAGTGCTCGCGGGCGCTGGGGACGTGGTTGTCGCCGCTGCCGTCCTCCCCGGTCAGCCGGTTGCGGCTGAGTTCGGCGAGGTCGGCGAAGACGTCGACGAGGTCGATCTCCTCGGCCAGCGGGCGGTGGCCGTCCTCGATGGCGGCCCGCCGCGCCGCGAGGTACTCGTCGAGCACCCGGCCGTCGTCGTGCGGATCCACGTCGAAGCCCAGCAGCAGCCCACGGAGGTCCTCCTGGCCGCGTCGGGACCGTTCGACCGCCGGGGCCTGGTCGGGCGCGGCGGGCAGGTCCAGGGCGACCGGCGCGGCGGCCTCGGCGACCGGGGCGTCGTCGGTGTCGTCGGCGAGCGGCTCCAGCCGCAGCAGCGCCGCGCCGGCCTCCACCTGGCTGCCGACGGAGACGCCGCACTCCCTGAGCCGGGCCCGGAACGGTGCCCGCAGCACCGTCTCCATCTTCATCGCCTCCAGCACCAGCACCGGTGCGCCCGCCTCGACCTCGGCGCCCACCTCCACCGGGGTGGCGACGACCAGCGCCGGCATGGGCGAACGGACCACGCCGCCCTCGTCGCGGCCGACCCGGTGGGTCACGCCGTCCACCTCGACCAGGTGGATCGCGCCGTGGGTGCCGGTGAGCAGCCGGTACCGGGCGCCGTTGACGGCGATCTGCCCGGTGTGCCTGTCGAAGCGGTCCAGCTCGACGTCGGCGGTGTGCACGTCGCCACCGGCCTCGATGCCGACCCGGAACCGGTGCGCGCCGACCCGGGCCACCCGCATCCGGTAGCCGACGCCGCGCAGCTTGAGGTCCAACGGCCGGCCGCTGGCGTGCTGCACCTGGGGCCGCCCGCCGAACGCCGTCGACAGCAGCCGCTGCTGCTCGGCCTGCTCCTGCTCCTCGTACGCCTCGATCGCGGCGGCGGCGAGCGCGACGGCGGAGTGCCGGTGCGACACGAGCCGGCCCTCGGCGCGTACCCGGTCGATCCAGCCGGTGTCGGCGCTGGCGTCGATCACCTCGGGCTGGTCGAGCAGGTCGAGCACGAAGCTCTTGTTCGTCGCGCCACCCTCGATGATCACCGTGGTCTCGGCCATCGCCCGGCGCAGCCGGCCGAGCGCCTCGTCCCGGTCCCGCCCGTACGCGATGATCTTCGCGATCATCGAGTCGAAGTCGGCCGGGATGGTGTCGCCCTCGCTGACCCCGGTGTCGACCCGGATGCCGGGGCCGGCGGGCAGGTCCAGCCGGGCGATCCGGCCCGGGGCGGGGGCGAAGTCGCGGTCCGGGTCCTCGGCGTTGAGCCGGGCCTCGATGGCGTGCCCGCGCTCCAGCGGCGGCACACCGTCGAGCCGGCCGCCCGCCGCGACGTGCAACTGCGCCTTGACCAGGTCGAACCCGGTGGTCAGCTCGGTGATCGGGTGCTCCACCTGGAGCCGGGTGTTGACCTCCAGGAAGGCGAACAGCCGGTCACCCGGGTGGTAGAGGAACTCGACGGTCGCGGCACCCCGGTAGCCGACCGCGACGGCCAGCCGCTCGGCCGAGGACTTGAGTTCGGCCGTCTGCTCCGGGCCGAGCACCGGCGAGGCCGACTCCTCGATGACCTTCTGGTTGCGCCGCTGCACCGAGCAGTCCCGTACGCCGAGCGCCCAGGCGGTGCCCTGACCGTCCGCGATCACCTGCACCTCGACGTGCCGGGCACCGGTGACCAGGCGCTCCAGGAACACGATCCCGCTGCCGAAGGCGCGGGCCGCCTCCTGGCTGGTGCGCTGGTAGGCGTCGGCCAGCTCGGCGTCGCTGGTGACCACGCGGATGCCCCGCCCGCCACCACCGGCGGTCGCCTTGAGCATCAGCGGGTAGCCGATCTCGGCGGCGGCGGCGATCGCGGCCTCCAGGGTCTCCACCGCGCCCCGGCTCCACGGCGCGACCGGCACGCCGACCTCCTCGGCGATCAGCTTCGCGCCGATCTTGTCGCCGAGCTTGCGCATCGCGTCCGGGCTCGGCCCGACGAAGGTGATGCCGATCTTCTCGCACAGCTCCGCGAAGGCCGGGTCCTCGGCGACGAAACCCCACCCGACCCACACCGCGTCGGCCCCGGTCTCGACCAGGGCCTGTTCGAGCTTCTTCAGGTCGAGGTACGGCCGGGCGGACGCCGGCCCCAGGTCGTAGGCGATGTCGGCCTCGCGGACGAAGGTCGCGGTGCGGTCGACATCGGTATAGAGGGCCACCGTCTCGATGGGAGTGTCGGTCTGCGCGGCCAGCTCTCGGACCGCGTGAATGAGGCGCATCGCGGCCTCACCCCGGTTGACGATGGCGACACGGCTGAACACCCGACCGACTCCTCCGGTAGATCCACGAGTACGCGCCGCAAGGCATCGACCCCCGACAGCGATCACCCTTCCGCGTGCCGGCCGGTAGCGCCATGTCGTAAACACCGAACCCTGAGCGGTGACCGTTGTAGGAACCCCACAAAAGTTTTTGGTCTTCCCCGCCCGCGCCGGAGGGTCTGCGGCACCCGCCGCAGGTCGCCGGGGTCAGCCGTGCGTCGACGCCGCCGCGGCGACCTCCCGGCGGCGGACCACCGCGACCAGCGCCGTGCCGAGAGTCAACAGCGCGCCGGCCACGACCAGCGCCACCGCCCCGTTCACCCGCAACGTCAGCACGGCGGAGACGAACGCGCCCAGGCCCATCGTGGTGATCGCCCCGAACCGGCGGAGCCAGGCGGTGCCCGGACCGCCGGCGGCCCGGCTGTCGGCGGAGAGGTTCACCATGGTCATGGTCACCACCACCGTGGAGAGGTCCCGGATGCCGATGTGCTTGACCGCCGCGGCCTGCGCGCCGAGCACCAGGGCGAGCAGACCGGTGACGACCAGCATCACCCCGTGCGCCGGGGGGCCGGTGACGAGCCAGAACCCGGCCAGCGCGAGCGAGAGCACACTGCCGCCGACCAGGATGGCCAGCCCGGCGGCGGGCAACGCCGCCGGCCCCGGCGCGCCCCGGGTCAGCCGCGCGGCGAGCACCGCGCCGAGCATGAACGTCAGCAACGCCACCAGGTTGTTGAGCACCGGCAGGCCGGACACCCCGGCCAGCCCGAACCCGATGAAGAGCACGTTGCCCGTCATGTTGCCGGTGAAGACCCGGTCCAGGGCGAGATAGCTGACGCCGTCGACCGCGCCGGTCGCCGCGGTCAGCACCAGCAGCGGCACCTCGTAGCTCTTCGTCATGGCCCTTCCGATGATCGTTTCCGGCCGGCAGTCTACCCATGACCTGCGGGAACGTCCCGGGCGGCCGGGACACCGACCCCTGGTGGCCGGGACGCCGGGGCCCGTTGACTGGCCCCATGACCGAGCTGCCGGACCACTTCCCCGCCCACGTCAAGGGCTCCTACGTCAACTGCGACCAGTACGCCCGCGAGGCGCGGCTCACCCCGCCCCCGGACCACATCCCGGCCCACGTGAAGAACTCCTACGTCAACTGCCAGGAGTACACCCGCCAGCTGCGGCTCACCCCGCCGCCGGCCGCCGAGCACTTCCCCGAGCACGTGAAGAACTCGTACCCGACCTGCCAGGAGGCGGTCCGCCCGCCCCGGCTCACCCTCGTGCCGGCGGCCGGGGCATGACCACCGTCGTCCCGCCCCGGCTCGACCCCGCCTGGCGGGAGTGGCTGGTCGAGAACCTGGCCATGGGCGCGTCGGTGGCGCAGGCGCGGGCGGTGGCCGCCGCCGGGTCCGCCGACCCGCAGGCCGTCGACGCCGAGCTGCGGGAACTGACCGACCATCCGTACTTCGCGGTGTGCCGGCGGCTCGCGCTGCGCTACGACTGGCTGGAGTCGGTGCTCGACACGTACCGGACGCTGCGCGACAGCGACGGCGGGCGGACGCTGGAACGGCGCGCGGACCTCGACCCCGGGGAGTTCTTCTCCCGTTACTACTTCGGCAACCGGCCGGTCGTGCTGGACGGCCTGATGGCCGACTGGCCCGCCCTCGGCTGGACGCTTCCCGGCCTGGCGGCGGCCTGCGGTGACGCCGTGGTCGAGGTGATGACCGGCCGGGAGGCCAACCCCGACCACGCCTGGCAGTACGACCGGCACCGCACCAGCATGCCGTTCCGCGAGTACCTGGCGCTGCTGGCCTCGGGCCGGCACACCAACGACTACTACATGGTGCCGCGCAACGAGAACTGGTCAGGCGCGCTGCGCCCGCTCGTCGCGGACATCCGTGCCCCGCGGGGGATCGTGGACCCGTCCGGGCTCGGTCACCTGCTGCTCGGACCGGCCGGCACGGTGACCCCGCTGCACGTGGACAACAGCTCGGTGCTGCTCGGTCAGGTGCTCGGCCGCAAGCACGTCCGGCTGGTCCCGTCGTACGAGCGGCACCTGGTCTATCCGCGCGGCGGCACGTTCAGCGCGGTCGACGCGGCGAACCCGGACCTCGCCCGGCACCCGCGCTACGCCGAGGCGACGGTGCTCGACGTCGTGCTGGAGCCGGGTCAGCTGCTGTTCGTGCCGGTGGGTTGGTGGCACTGGGTGCAGGCGTTGGAGGTCAGCGCCACGGTCAGCTTCCACCACTTCGCCATCCCGGGTCAGAACCACAAGATGGCCACCCCACCCGCAGCCACCCCACCCCGCTGACCCACCCCTCCCGCCCGGCCCCCACCGGCCCTGGCCCCCGGTGATCAAGAGAAATGCGTCAGGAAGTTGCCCGGCGGCTGACCTTTTCTCTTGATCACCGGGCTTCGGCGGGGTGTGTGCGACGTGGCGGGGTGGTGGGGCAGTGGTGCGGGATTAGGGTGTTGCGGTGGATCACGAGGATCGAATCGCGCTCTTTCTCGACTACGAGAACCTTGCCCTGGGTGCCCGGGAACACCATGGTGGGCGGGCGTTCGACTTCCGGCCGATCGCCGACGCCCTCGCCGAGCGGGGACGGGTGGTGGTCCGCCGGGCGTACGCGGACTGGTCGTACTTCGACGAGGACCGTCGGATGCTCACCCGCTCGCACGTCGAGCTGATCGAGATCCCGCAGCGGATGGGGGCGTCCCGCAAGAACGCCGCCGACATCAAGATGGCCGTCGACGCGGTGGAGTTGGCCTTCGAGCGCGGCTACATCTCCACCTTCGTCATCTGCACCGGGGACAGCGACTTCACCCCGCTGGTGCACAAGCTGCGCGAACTCAACAAACGGGTGATCGGGGTCGGGGTGGAGAAGTCGACCTCGGCGCTGCTCCCGCCCGCCTGCGACGAGTTCCTCTACTACGACCGGCTGGAGGGCGTCGACCTGCCGCCCGTACGGGGCCGGCGGGGTCGCGCGTCCCGCCCGGCCGAACCGCAGCAGCCGGAGCCGACGGCGGTGGAGCCGACACCGGAGCAGCCGGAGCAGCCGGAGTCCTCGCCCGCCGCCGAGGAACCGGTACGCGACGCCGAGGCGCTCGCGGTGCTGGTCGCCCAGACCGTCGCCGGCCTCCAGGGCAGCTCGGAGGGGGAGGTGACCGCCTCCCGGCTCAAGCGCACCCTGCTGCGCAAGGACCCCACGTTCAGCGAGTCCGACTACGGGTTCCGCACCTTCGGTGAGCTGCTGCGCCACCTCGCCGGGCACAACGTCGTCGAGTTGGCCGAGGGGCCGGCCAAGGGCGACCCGGAGGTGTCCCTGCCTGAGCACGGTGACCAGGAGGTGGCTTTCGCGCTGCTGCGTACGGTGGTGGCGGAGCTGGCCGCGGCCGGTGGCCCGGTGGCGCTCTCCGGACTCAAGAACCAGCTCCGCCGGGCCCGCCCCGAATTCAGCGAGAAGAAGCTCGGCTACCGCAGTTTCCTCCAGTTCGGTAAGGCCGCCGCCACTGCCGGTGAGGTCACCTTGGCCTGGAGTGCGGAGGCCGACGACTACCTGCTCACGCCCCGGCAGGGGTGACCGGGCGGGGTCGGCGGTGGGCCTCGACGAATTCGTGACTCACGTTCCACGGCCGAGTTGCTATACGGTCGGTGAATGATGGTCGAGGAGCACTGGTGGAACGGTGACCCGAGCCCACGCGGGCGGCGGGACGTCTACATCCGTACCGACGGGGAAGCCTGGGAGGTCCAGGCGCAGATCGGCGGGGCGTCGGGTCGCTCCCGCGTGCAGCAGTGCCCGAGCCGGGCGGCAGCGGTCATCCTGGCCGACGCCTGGCGCGGCAGCAATCCTTCCTGGCGCGGGCTGCACCGCTGATCGGTCCGGGCGCAGGCGGGCGGTCCGCACCGCGTCCCGCCCGCCCCGCCTCCGGCCGGTTCCGGTCGGGCGCCCCGCAGGAGACCTCCGAGCTGGCTGGCGCGCAATGGCCCTGATCACACAGCGTAACTTTCCTCTCACTGCCCGGTCGGCGGGACCCTGAACAGGGCGAGCTAACTGGCAACCTTCTTGACAGAAGGACCTGGTATCGACATCCTTCGAGGAGAGCGCTCTCCCCGGCGTGCTCCCCACCCCCGATGTCGCCCCAAGGAGCCTCCCGTGCCAGGAGCCCGAGCCGTCCCCCGGCCCCGATCCCTCGCCCGCGCGGCGGTCGCCCTCGTCACCCTCGCCGCCGCCCTCGTCCTGCCCGCCCAGGCCGAGCCCGCCTCGGCCGCCATCGGCGGCATCACCTGGCAGGACGAGTTCAACGCCGCCGCCGGCACCCCCGTCGACCAGAACCGGTGGCGCTTCGACATCGGCGGTGGCGGCTGGGGCAACAACGAACGGCAGTACTACACCAACAGCACCAGCAACGCCGTCCACGACGGACAGGGCAACCTGGTCATCACCGCCCGCCGGGAGAACCCGGCCAACTACCAGTGCCACTACGGCCGGTGCGAATACACCTCGGCGCGGCTGCTCACCGCCGCCACCTTCACCCAGGCGTACGGCCGGTTCGAGGCCCGGATCAAGATCCCCCGGGGTCAGGGCATCTGGCCGGCGTTCTGGATGCTCGGCAACGACATGGGCAGCGCCGGCTGGCCCGCCGCCGGTGAGATCGACATCATGGAGAACATCGGCCGGGAACCGAACACCGTCTACGGCACCGTGCACGGCCCCGGCTACTCCGGCGGGGGTGGCATCACCGGCAGCCGCACCATCGGCCAGCCCCTCGCCGACACCTTCCACACCTACCGGGTGGACTGGGAGCCGAACCTGATCGTCTGGTACCTCGACGGCGTCGAGTACCACCGCGTCGACCCGTCCCGGCTCGGCGGCAACCGCTGGGTCTACGACCACCCCTTCTTCATGATCCTCAACGTGGCGGTGGGCGGGAACTGGCCCGGCTACCCCGACGGCTCCACCCAGTTCCCCCAGCAGATGCTCGTGGACTACGTCCGGGTCTCCAGCTACGTCCCCGGCGGCGGCAACCCGCAGCCCGGCACCACCCGGCTGCGCGGCTCGCAGAGCGGCAGGTGCATCGACATCCCGAGCGCCAACCCGGTCGACGGCGCGAAACTTCAGATCTGGGACTGCAACACCACCGCCGCGCAGGCCTGGACCTTCGCCGCCGACGGCACCGTCCGCGCGATGGGCAAGTGCATGGACCCGGCCTGGGCCGGCACCGCCAACGGCACCGAGGTCAACCTGGTCACCTGCAACGGCAACCCGGCCCAACGGTTCACCCTCAACGGCGCCGGGGACCTGGTCAACCTCAGTGCCAACAGGTGCGTCGACGTGCGCGACCAGAACCCCAACAACGGCGGCAAACTGCACCTGTGGGACTGCCTCGGCGTCGCCAGTCAGAAGTGGTCCCGCTTCTGACTGGCGGCTATCGCGGACGGCCCACTGCGGCGGGTACCTGTGCCGCGTGAAGTCGTCTACCGCGATAGCGGGCACGGCCTGAGATGACGGATGGCCCCCAGCGCACGCTGGGGGCCATCCGCCGCGTCCCGGGTCAGTGCCGTGCGGCGTGCTCCACGAAAGACTTCCAGTTCTGCGGGTCGAAGGTCAGGACCTCGTCGGTGCGGTGCAGTATGGCCTCGTCGATGACAGCGATGAGCTGGGGTGGGTCCGGCTGGTGGAGAACTGCCTGGCGGTCCATCCGGGCTGCCACCTTCCTCTCCACCTCGTCGTCGGTGAGCAGGTCATCGCAGCGGATCACCGCGCGGGCGTAGTTCTCCGTCTGGAGCAACGCGGGAACGAGACCAGGGTGGAAGCAACGAAGCTGCCGGGCGGCGCGTTCGGCTTCGAGCCACGGCCGGAACCAGCTGGGCTGGCCCTCCTTCTCCACTATCCGAAGCAGGGAGACCAAGAGGCCGCCGGAGTGGAGCACCTCGTCAGCCCGGGAGAGGAACTGCCTGTCGAATGGGCGGGTGCCCGTTTCCACGCTGGACACCATCGACGCCGAATAGTGCACCTGCTTGCCGAACTCCTCCTGGTTGAGTCCGGCGGCGAGGCGCATCCGGCGCAGCTGGGCCCGGATCAGACCGGCGGTCGGTTCCTCCACGATCCCTCGGCCCCCTGTTCCGCACGTTGCCATGCGCCCGGCGTGGCGGTGCCGTAGTTGCGGCAGCGCTTGGCCCTGCCAGCCGGCCAAGCTCTCGCTGCTGCTCGAGTACCGGGACAACCGCACGGGCCTGCTCGTGTACCTCGGCGCTCTGATGATCGAGGCAACGAACCAGCTCACCCGACTCCATCCGGATCATCCGCCGACCCGGATGACCGAGCGCTTCCTGTCCTGGGCAAGAGCACGAGGTCGAGCCCTCGCCCCCGTGCCCGGCGTGCTGGCGGGCGGTCGGAACGGTTTCGGGACACCCCAGCCGCCGCCGGGGTGACCCGGAGAGTGGCTGCCACGGTCGAGGTAGCGGCGTCGAGGGCTAGGGGGCGCTCTGGGGGCGGTAGGGGGTTAGTGCTGCGCCGGGCGGCCGTAGGGTCATCGCGAACAACCAAGAATGCCTGAAGAAGCTCTCTGTTTCGACAATTGCCGCCGCGCCGACCCGTGTGCCGATATTGGCCCGGGTCTGCCCGGCTGGGGCTAGTGGCGGGAGACGTAGATGGAGAACGAGGAGAAGCTTCTCGGGTACCTGAAGCGGGCCACCACCGATCTGCGTGAGGCCCGTCGGCAGTTGCGTCAGGCCGAGCGCCGCGAGTACGACCCGATCGCGATCGTGGGTATGAGCTGCCGCTTCCCGGGCGGTGTGGACAGTCCGGCCGCGCTGTGGCAACTGCTGGCCGACGGGACCGACGCGGTCGGCGACTTTCCCGACGACCGGGGCTGGAACGTCGAGGACATCTACGACCCCGACGATTCCAAGCCCGGTAAGACGTACGCGAGGAGCGGCGGTTTCCTTTCCGACGCCGCGCTATTCGACCCCGAATTCTTCGGCATTTCCCCGCGTGAGGCGATCGCCATGGACCCGCAGCAGCGGCTGCTGCTGGAGGCGTCCTGGGAGGCGTTCGAATCGGCCGGCATCGACCCGACCTCGGTACGTGGCAGCCGCACCGGGGTGTTCGCCGGGCTGATGTACCACGACTACTCCAGCCGGCTGCCGCAGGTGCCCGCCGAGCTGGAGGGCTTCATCGGCAACGGCAACACCGGCAGCATCCTCTCCGGCCGGGTCGCCTACGTGCTGGGCCTGGAGGGCCCGGCCCTCACCGTCGACACCGCCTGCTCGTCGTCGCTGGTCGCGCTGCACCTGGCCATCCAGTCGCTGCGCCGCGAGGAGTGCACCCTGGCGCTGGCCGGTGGGGTGACCGTGATGGCCACCCCGGAGACGTTCGTCGACTTCAGCCGCCAGCGGGGGCTGGCCGCCGACGGCCGGTGCAAGCCGTTCGCCGCCGCCGCCGACGGCACCGGCTGGGCCGAGGGTGTCGGGATGCTGCTGGTCGAGCGGCTCTCCGACGCCCAGCGGCACGGGCACCGGGTGCTGGCCGTCGTCCGGGGCACCGCGGTCAACCAGGACGGCGCGAGCAGCGGCCTCACCGCCCCCAACGGCCCCTCGCAGCGGCGGGTCATCGCCGACGCCCTCGCCAACGCCCGGCTCACCGCCGACCAGGTCGACGCCGTCGAGGCGCACGGCACCGGCACCCGGCTCGGCGACCCGATCGAGGCGCAGGCACTGCTCGCCACGTACGGGCGGGACCGGGAACAGCCGCTCTGGCTCGGCTCGGTGAAGTCGAACCTGGGGCACACCCAGGCCGCCGCCGGTGTCGCCGGGGTGATCAAGATGGTGTTGGCGATGCGGCACGGTGTGCTGCCCCGCACCCTGCACGTCGACCGGCCCACCCCGCACGTCGACTGGACGGCGGGCGACGTCCGGCTGCTCACCGACACCGTCGACTGGCCGGCCACCGGGCGGCCCCGGCGGGCTGCCGTGTCGTCGTTCGGGCTCAGCGGCACCAACGCCCACGTGGTGCTGGAACAGGCCCCGACGGCCGAGGCCGCCGACCCGGACGACACCGCCGCACCGACGCCGGCCGCCGAGCCGCCGGTGCTGCTCTGGCCGCTGTCCGGCCGGTCGGCGGCGGCCCTGGCCGGGCAGGCCGCCCGGCTGCGCGGTTTCCTCACCGACGAGCGTCCGGTGGACGTCGGGTTCTCGCTGGGTGCGGGTCGGGCCGGGTTGGAGTTCCGGGGGGTGGCGGTGGGCCGTGGGGCCGCCGAGCTGTCCGCCGGTCTCGATGCCCTGTCCGCCGGCACCGGTGTGTCGGGTCGGGTGACCGGTGGTCGTACGGCGGTGTTGTTCACCGGTCAGGGTGCGCAGCGGGTCGGGATGGGTCGTGAGCTGGCGGAAGCGTTCCCGGTGTTCGCGCGGGCCCTCGATGAGGTGTGTGCGGCGTTCGGGCCGCTGCTGGGTGGTGACCTGCGGGAGGTGATGTTCACCGACCCGGACGGTGTCCTGGACCAGACGGGGTGGACGCAGCCGGCCCTGTTCGCGGTCGAGGTGGCCCTGTTCCGGCTGGCGGAGTCGTGGGGGTTGAAGCCGGACTTCGTTGCCGGGCATTCGATCGGCGAGCTTGCTGCCGCGCACGTGGCCGGTGTCTGGTCGTTGGAGGACGCCTGCCGGGTGGTGGCGGCCCGGGGTGGTCTGATGCAGGCCCTCCCGGCGGGTGGGGCGATGCTGGCGATCGCCGCGCCGCTCGATGAGCTGGACCTGGGTGACATCGACGTGGCGGCGGTGAACGGTCCCCGTGCGGTGGTGGTGTCGGGGACGGAGGAGCAGATCGCGGCGCTGGAGTCCCGTCTTGAGGTGAAGACGCGTCGGTTGCGGGTGTCGCATGCGTTCCATTCGCACCTGATGGACCCGATGCTCGACCAGTACGGGCAGGTCGTCCACGGGGTGACCGCGAACCCGGCGGGCGTTGCGTTGGTGTCGACCGCGACCGGTGATCTCGCCACCGATGCCGAGTTGGGCAGCATCGGGTACTGGCAGGGTCAGGTGCGAGGGACCGTGCGGTTCGCCGACGCGGTGGCCGCTCTGGCGGCCCGGGGTGTGACCCGGTTCGTGGAGATCGGACCGGACAGTGTGCTCACCGCGATGGTCGCCGACTGCGTGCAGGACGCCACCGCCATCGCGCTCCAGCGCCGCAGGCGCGAGCAGGACGAGAGCACGCCCGACGACGGCCAGGTGCAGGCGTACGCGGTCGGCATGGCCCAGGCGTGGGCCAGCGGGGCCGCCCTGGACTGGGCGGCGGTGAACCCGGGCGGCCGGCAGGTCGACCTGCCAACCTACGCCTTCCAGCACCAGCGGTACTGGCTCGACGTGCCGCCCGGCAGCGGCGACACCACCGGCCTCGGCCAGCTCCCCGCCGACCACCCGATGCTCGGCGCGGTCGTCGACCTGCCCGACACCGGCGGCGTGGTGCTCACCGGCCGGCTCTCCCGCAGCACCCAGCCGTGGCTCGCCGACCACGCCGTGTTCGACACCGTCCTCGTCCCCGGCACCGGGCTGGTCGAACTCGCCCTGCGCGCCGGTGACCAGGTCGGCTGCCCGGTCCTCGACGAGCTGACCATCAACGCGCCGCTGGTGCTGCCCACCGACGGGGGCCTGGCCCTGCGGGTCACCGTCGACGCCGCCGACGACAGCGGCGCGCGTACCCTCGGGATCTGGACCCGGGCCGACGACGCGGCCGACGACACCGACTGGACCCGGCACGCCGAAGGGGTCCTGGTCCGGCAGGCCGGAGCCGACCCGGCCGCCGCCGACCTCACCGAGTGGCCGCCCCCCGGCGCCGAACCCGTCGACCTCGACGGCCTCTACGACCGGCTGCGCGACCACGGCTACGGCTACGGGCCGGCCTTCCAGGGGCTGCGCGCGGTGTGGCGGCGCGGCGACGGCGACGCCGCCGAGGTGTGGGCCGAGGCGGCGCTGCCCGAGGTGGCCGCCGCCGACGCGACCCGGTTCCTGCTGCACCCGGCGCTGCTCGACGCCGCCCTGCACGCCAACCTGGTCGACGAGGGCGCGGGCGACACCCCGCTGCCGTTCTCCTGGCGCGGCGTCACCCTGCACGCCGCGCACGCTGCCACCCTGCGCATCCGGATCTCCCCGGCCACCGGCGACAAGCTGGCCGTCACCGTCGCCGACGGGCACGGCCACCCGGTCGCCACGATCGACCAGGTGGTGGCCCGGCCGGTCGCCGCCGACGCGCTCGGCGCCGCCGGCAACCGGCACCGCCACCTGTACGAGGTGAGCTGGCAGCCCGTCCCCACCCCGGCCGCCGCCACCGGCACCTGGACCGCGCTCGACGTCGACGCGGAGCTGCCCGAAACCGCTCCCGACACCGTCGTGGTCACCCTCGACCCGTCCGGCACCCCGCCGGCCGCCGTGCACGGGGCCACCGAACGCCTGCTGGGGCTGCTGCGCCGCTGGCTCACCCATCCGGCGTACGCCCACAGCACGCTCGCCCTGCTCACCCGGGACGCCGTCGGTGCCGGCGACACCCCGGTCGACCCTGCCGCAGCGGCCCTGTGGGGGCTGGTCCGGGCGGCCGAGGCCGAACACCCGGGCCGGTTCGTCCTGGTCGACACCGACGACAGCGGCACCGACCATCTGGCGGCGGCCCTGGCCACCGGTGAACCCGAGGTGGCCGTCCGCGACGGCGGGCTGCTGGTGCCCCGGCTGACCCGGGTGGGCGTCGACGCGCCCGCCGACGGTGGCTGGGCCACCGACCGCACCGTCCTGATCACCGGTGGGCTCGGCGGGCTGGGCAGCCTCGTCGCCCGGCACCTGGTCACCCGGCACGGCGTACGCCGGCTGTTGCTGACCGGGCGCAGCGGCGCGGCCACGCCCGGCGCGGCGGACCTGGTCGCGGACCTCACCGCCGCCGGTGCGGACGTGACGGTCGCCGCCTGCGACGTCGCCGACCGGGACGCGGTCGCCGCCCTGCTCGCCGAACACCCGGTCGGCGCGGTGGTGCACGTCGCCGGCACCGCCGAGAACGCGCTGGTCGACGCCCTCACCCCCGAGCAACTGCACCGGGTGCTGCGGCCCAAGGTGGACGCCGCCTGGCACCTGCACGACCTCACCCGCGACCACGACCTGACCGCCTTCGTGCTGTTCTCCTCGTCGGCGGGCTGGGTGGCCGGGGCCGGGCAGGGCAACTACGCGGCCGCGAACCTCTTCCTCGACGCCCTCGCCCAACGCCGCCGCGCCGACGGGCTGCCCGCCACCTCGCTGGCCTACGGCCTGTGGGCCACCGGCACCGGCATGGGCGGTCACCTCGACGACGCCGACCTGCACCGGATGCGCCGGCTCGGGATGCCCGCGATGAGCACCGACGAGGGGCTGGCGTTGTTCGACGCGGCCGTCGCCGCCGGGCGGCCCACCACCGTGCCGGTGCGGCTCGACCTGGACGCGTTGCGGCGACGCACCGACGCGCTGCCCGCCGTGCTGCGCGGCCTGGTCCGTACCGCCGCCCGGCCGACCGCGGCCGGTGCGGGTGCGGCGGCCGACGGCCCACCGCTGGCCCAGCGCCTCGCCGGCCTCTCCGACGCCGACCGGGACACCCTGCTGCTCGACCTGGTCCGCACGCACGCCGCCGCCGTGCTGGGGTTCCCCGGCCCGGCGTCGGTGGAACCCGGCCGCGCGTTCAAGGACCTCGGCTTCGACTCCCTCGCCGCCGTCGAGTTCCGCAACGTGCTCAGCACCGTCACCGGGCTGCGGCTGCCCGCGACGCTCGTCTTCGACCACCCCGAACCCACCGCCCTGGCCCGCGCCCTCAAGGCCGACCTGGTGGTGCCCGACGCCGACCCGGCCGGTGCGGTGCTCGCCGACCTCGACCGGCTGGAGAAGGCCCTGACCGAGGTGCCGGGTGCGGAACACGCCCGGCTGACCGCCCGGCTGGAGGCGGTCCTGCGCGGCTGGCAGGACCGCACCGGCCGCCCCGACGACGACACCCCGCACGACTACGAGTCCGCCACCGACGAGGAACTGTTCGACGTGCTGGAGAACGAGCTCGGCCTCTCCTGACGGCAGCCTCCGACGAACCTTCCGGCGCGGGAAAGATTGGTGTGAACGATGGCGAACGACGACAAGCTCCGGACCTTCCTCAAGCGCGCCACCGCCGAACTGCAACAGGCCAACCGGCGGCTGCGTGAGGTGGAGGGCCGGGACCAGGAGCCGATCGCGATCGTCGGCATGGGCTGCCGCTACCCCGGCGGGGTCCGGTCGCCGGAGGACCTGTGGCGGCTCGTCGCCGACGGCACCGACGCCATCTCCGGTTTCCCCACCGACCGGGGCTGGGACGTCGACGGCGTCTACGACCCGGAACCCGGCAAGCCCGGCAAGAGCTACACCCGGCACGGTGGTTTCCTCTACGACGCCGCCGACTTCGACCCGGGGTTCTTCGGGATGAGCCCCCGCGAGGCGGTGGAGACGGACCCGCAGCAGCGGCTGCTGCTGGAGGCGTCCTGGGAGGCGTTCGAGCACGGCGGCATCGACCCGGTCGCCCTCAAGGGCACCGCCACCGGCGTGTTCGTCGGCGTGATGCACCACGACTACGTCGACAGCACCACCTCCGGCAGCCTCGTCTCCGGCCGGGTCGCCTACAACCTCGGCCTGGAGGGGCCGGCGATCACCGTCGACACCGCCTGCTCGTCGTCGTCGGTGGCGATGCACCTGGCCTGCCAGTCGCTGCGCAAGGAGGAGTGCGGGCTGGCCCTGGCCGGCGGGGTCGCCGTGATGGCCACCCCGCAGCTCTTCGTCGAGTTCAGCAAGCAGCGCGCGCTGTCCCCGGACGGCCGGTGCCGGTCCTTCGGGGACGGCGCGGACGGCGCGGCCTGGTCCGAGGGCGTCGGGGTGCTGGTGCTGGAGCGGCTCTCCGACGCGCAGCGCAACGGGCACCGCGTCTACGGGCTGATCCGGGGTTCCGCCGTCAACCAGGACGGTGCGTCGAACGGGCTGACCGCGCCGAACGGGCCGGCCCAGCAGCGGGTGATCCGGGCGGCGCTGGCCAACGCCCGGCTCTCCGTCGCCGACGTGGACGTGGTCGAGGCGCACGGCACCGGCACCACCCTCGGTGACCCGATCGAGGCGCAGGCCGTCCTCGCCACCTATGGCCGGGACCGGGAGACGCCGCTCTTCCTCGGCTCGATCAAGTCCAACATCGGGCACGCCCAGGCCGCCGCCGGTGTCGCCGGTGTGATCAAGATGGTGATGGCGATGCGGCACGGCACCCTGCCGCGCACGCTGCACGCCGAGACGCCGTCGCGGCAGGTCGACTGGGATGCCGGGGACGTGCGGCTGCTCACCGAGCCGGTCGACTGGCCGACGGTGGACCGGCCCCGCCGGGCGGGCGTGTCGTCGTTCGGCATCAGCGGCACCAACGTGCACCTCATCGTCGAGCAGGCCCCGCCCGTCGAGGCCGGCACGCCGGGGCCGACCCCGCCGGTCGTCCTCTGGCCGGTGTCGGGGCGTTCCCCCGAGGGGATGGCCCGCCAGGCCGCCCGGATCGCCGGGTTCGCCGCCGACTCCGACGAGCGTCCGGTGGACGTCGGGTTCTCGCTGGGCGCGGGTCGGGCCGGGTTGGAGTTCCGGGGGGTGGCGGTGGGCCGCGACGCCGCCGAACTGTCCGCCGGCCTCGACGCCCTGACCGCCGGCACCGGTGTGTCGGGTCGGATCACCACCGGTCGTACGGCGGTGTTGTTCACCGGTCAGGGTGCGCAGCGGGTCGGGATGGGTCGTGAGCTGGCGGAAGCGTTCCCGGTGTTCGCGCAGGCGTTGGACGAGGTGTGTGGCGCGTTCGGGCCGTTGCTGGATGGTGATCTGCGGGAGGTGATGTTCACCGATCCGGATGGTGTCCTGGACCAGACGGGGTGGACGCAGCCGGCGTTGTTCGCGGTCGAGGTGGCGTTGTTCCGGTTGGCCGAGTCGTGGGGGTTGAAGCCGGACTTCGTCGCCGGGCACTCGATCGGTGAGCTTGCCGCCGCGCACGTCGCGGGTGTCTGGTCCTTGGACGATGCGTGCCGGGTCGTCGCGGCCCGTGGTGGTCTGATGCAGGCCCTTCCTGCCGGTGGCGCGATGTTGGCGATCGCCGCGCCGCTGGATGAGCTGGATCTCGGTGACGTCGACGTGGCGGCGGTGAACGGTCCCCGTGCGGTGGTCGTGTCCGGCACGGAGGAGCAGATCGCCGCCCTGGAAGCGTCCCTGGAGGTGAAGACGCGTCGCCTGCGGGTGTCGCACGCGTTCCACTCGCACCTGATGGACCCGATGCTCACCGAGTACGGGCAGGTCGTCGACGGGGTCACCGCGAACCCGGCGGGCATCCCGCTGGTGTCGACCGCGACCGGCGATCTCGCCACCGATACCGAGTTGGGTAGCGCCAGCTACTGGCAGGGTCAGGTGCGGGGGACCGTCCGGTTCGCCGACGCCGTCGCCGCCCTCGCCGCCCGGGGTGTGACCCGGTTCGTCGAGATCGGGCCGGACAGTGTGCTCACCGCGATGGTCGCCGACTGCGTCGAGGATGCGGTGGCGATTCCGTTGCAGCGTCGTGACCGGGAGCAGGTGGCCGCGTACGCCACCGGGATGGCGCAGGCGTGGACCACCGGCGTCGACCTCGACTGGACGGCCGTGCACCCGGGGGCACGGCAGGTGGAGCTGCCCGGCTACGCCTTCGCCCGCCAGCGGTACTGGCTGGCCGCCCCCACCGCCGCACCGGCCACCGTCACCGACGACTGGCGCTACCGGGTCGTGTGGCGGGCCGCCGACCTGCCCACCGGCGCGGAACTCACAGGCGACTGGTGGCTCGTCACCCCGGACACCCTCACCGACGACCCCCGGGTCACCGCCGTGGCCGACGCGCTCGCCGCCCGGGGGGCCACCGTCACCCGGCTAACCGGCACCGACCCGCTCGCCGGCCGGGGCACCCCCACCGGTGTCCTCTCCCTGCTCGGCCTCGACGACACCCCGGACCCGTACGACGCCGGGCTGTCCGCCGGGGTCACCGGCACCGTACGACTCGTGCGGGCCCTCGCCGCCGCCGACGTCACCGGCCGGCTCTGGTGCCTCACCACCGGCGGCGTCGCCGTCGACCGGTACGAGGACCTGCCGCACGCCGCACAGGCCGGCCTCTGGGGCCTCGGCACGGTGCTCTCCCTCGACTACCCCGGCTGGTGGGGTGGCCTGGTCGACCTGCCCGCCGACTGGACGCCCGACACCCTCGACCGGCTCGTCGACGTGCTCGCCGACGGCGGCGAGGACCAGGTGGCCCTGCGTACCGCCGGGGCGCTGGCCCGGCGGATGGTGCGCTGGCCCGTCGCCGGCAGCCCCGACCGGCGCTACACCCCCACCGGCACCGTGCTCGTCACCGGCGGCACCGGCGGCATCGGCGCACACCTCACCGAATGGCTCCTCGACCGGGGTGCCGAGCGGGTGGTGCTGGCCAGCCGGCGCGGCCCCGCCGCACCCGGGGCTGCCGACCTGGCCGCCCGCCTGCCCGGCGTTCAGGTCGTCGCCTGCGACGTGGCCGACCGGAACGCGGTCGCCGCGCTGCTCGACGGGATCGGCGACGACCTGACCGCCGTCTTCCACGCCGCCGGGGTGCTCTACGACCCGGCCCCGCTGGGCGAGACCGACCTCGACGACTTCGCTGCCGTGTGCCGGGCCAAGGTGCTCGGCGCGACCCACCTCGACGCGCTGCTCGGCGACCGGTCGCTCGACGCGTTCGTGCTGTTCGCCTCCGGCGCGGCCGTCTGGGGCAGCGCCGGGCAGGCCGCCTACGGCACCGGCAACGCCTGGCTCGACGCGCTGGCCCACCAGCGCCGTCGCCGGGGCCTGACCGCCACCTCGGTGGCCTGGGGCACCTGGGGCGGTGGCGGCATGGTCGACGAGCAGGCCACCGAGCAGCTCCTGCGGCAGGGCACCCCGCCGATGGAGCCGCGACTCGCCCTCGGCGCGTTGCAGCAGGTCCTCGACCACGACGAGAGCCACCTCGTGGTCACCGACATCGACTGGGCCCGGTTCACTCCGATCTACACCCTGGCCCGGCCCCGGCCGCTGCTCGCCGCGCTCCCCGAGGCCCAGCAGACCCCGGCCGCCGCCGCCCCGGCCACGCCCACCGACACCTCCGTGCTGGCCGGGCTGCCCGACGCCGAGCGGCTGCCGTACCTGCTGGACACCGTCCGCGCCCAGGTCGCCACCGTCCTCGGGTACGACGCGGCGACCACCGTGGACGTCCAGCGGCCGTTCCGGGAACTCGGGTTCGACTCGCTGACCGCCGTGGAGTTGCGCAACGCCCTCGGGGCGGCCGTCGGGCTGCGCCTGCCGGCCACCATGGTCTACGACCACCCGACCCCGGCCGTGCTGGCCCGCCACCTGTACGACGAACTCGTCGGCACCGCCGCCCCGACCACCGTCGCGTCCGGCGTCGGCGGGTCCGACCCCGACGAGCCGATCGCCATCATCGGGATGAGCTGCCGCTACCCCGGCGGCGTCCGGTCCCCGGAGGACCTGTGGCGGCTCGTCGACAACGGCACCGACGCGATCAGCGCGTTCCCGGTCGACCGGGGCTGGGACTCCGACGCGCTCTTCGACGCCGACCCGGACCAGCCGGGCACCAGCTACGTCCGCTCCGGTGGCTTCGTCTACGAGGCGGGCGCGTTCGACGCCGAGTTCTTCGGCATCTCGCCCCGTGAGGCGATCGCCATGGACCCGCAGCAGCGGCTGATGCTGGAGGTCACCTGGGAGGCGTGCGAGCGGGCCGGGATGGACCCGGAGGCGCTGCGCGGCAGCCCCGTCGGGGTGTTCGTGGGCTCCGGCGCCCAGGACTACGGCGACCTGCTCGGCCTCGCCCCCGCCGAGTCGGAGGCGTACCTGAGCACCGGCAGCTCCGCGTCGGTGATCTCCGGCCGGGTGTCGTACGCGTTCGGGTTCGAGGGGCCGTCGATGACCGTCGACACGGCGTGTTCCTCGTCGCTTGTCGCACTGCACCTCGCCGGTCAGGCGCTGCGGGCCGGGGAGTGCACCACCGCCATCGCCGGTGGGGTGCTGGTGATGTCGAACCCGACCCCGTTCGTGGCGTTCAGCCGGCAGCGGGGGCTCGCCCCGGACGGCCGGTGCAAGTCGTTCTCCGACGACGCCGACGGCACCGGCTGGTCCGAGGGCGTCGGGGTGCTGGTGCTGGAGCGGCTCTCCGACGCGCAGCGCAACGGGCACCGCGTCTACGGGCTGATCCGGGGTTCCGCCGTCAACCAGGACGGCGCGTCGAACGGGCTGACCGCGCCGAACGGGCCGGCCCAGCAGCGGGTGATCCGGGCGGCGCTGGCCAACGCCCGGATCACCCCCGACGCGGTCGACGCCGTCGAGGCACACGGCACCGGCACCACCCTCGGTGACCCGATCGAGGCACAGGCGCTGCTCGCCACCTACGGCCGGGACCGGGACCGCCCCCTGTGGCTCGGCTCGATCAAGTCCAACATGGGTCACGCCCAGGCCGCCGCCGGCATGGCCGGGGTGATCAAGATGGTGATGGCGATGCGGCACGACACGCTGCCGCGCACCCTGCACGCCGGGACGCCGTCGCGGCAGGTCGACTGGGATGCCGGCGACGTGCGGCTGCTCACCGAACCGGTCGACTGGCCGGCCGGGGACCGCCCGCGCCGGGCGGGGGTGTCGTCCTTCGGGATCAGCGGCACCAACGCCCACGTGATCGTTGAGGAGGCCCCGCCGGTCGAGCCCGCCGGGCAGGACGCGGCCACCGAGCCGCCGGTGGCGCTCTGGCCGCTGTCCGCCCGGTCGGCCGGTGCGCTGACCGCCCAGGCCGGCCGCCTGCGTGACTTCCTGACCGACGAACGGCCGGTCGACGTCGGGCACTCGCTGGCTGTCGGTCGGGCGGCCCTGGACCACCGGGCCGTCGCCGTCGGCGGTACGGCCGCCGACCTGGCCGCTTCCCTGGAGGCCCTGGCCTCGGGTGGTGGCCTGTCGGGTCGGATCACCAGCGGTCGTACGGCGGTGTTGTTCACCGGTCAGGGCGCACAGCGGGTCGGGATGGGTCGTGACCTGGCGGCAGCGTTCCCGGTGTTCGCGCAGGCCCTCGATGAGGTGTGTGCGGCGTTCGGTCCGTTGTTGGACGGTGATCTGCGGGAGGTGATGTTCGCCGACCCGGACGGTGTCCTGGATCAGACGGGGTGGACGCAGCCGGCCCTGTTCGCGGTCGAGGTGGCCCTGTTCCGTCTCGCCGAGTCCTGGGGTCTGAAGCCCGATTTCGTTGCGGGTCACTCGATCGGTGAGTTGGCCGCCGCACACGTGGCGGGTGTGTGGTCCCTGGAGGATGCGTGTCGGGTCGTGGCGGCGCGGGGTGGTCTGATGCAGGCCCTCCCGGAGGGTGGGGCGATGTTGGCGATCGCCGCGCCGCTGGATGAGTTGGACCTGGGCGACGTGGACGTGGCGGCGGTGAACGGTCCCCGTGCGGTGGTGGTGTCCGGCACGGAGGAGCAGATCGCGTCGCTGGAAGCCTCCTTGGAGGTGAAGACGCGTCGGTTGCGGGTGTCGCACGCGTTCCACTCGCACCTGATGGACCCGATGCTCACCGAGTACGGGCAGGTCGTGGAGAGCGCGACTGCGAACCCGGCGGGTATCCCGTTGGTGTCGACCGCGACCGGCGATCTCGCCACCGATGCCGAGTTGGGCAGCGTCGGGTACTGGCAGGGGCAGGTGCGGGGCACCGTGCGGTTCGCCGACGCGGTCGCCGCTCTGGCGGCCCGGGGGGTGACCCGGTTCGTGGAGATCGGGCCGGACAGTGTGCTCACCGCGATGGTCGCCGACTGCGTGCAGGACGCGGTGGCGATTGCGTTGCAGCGTCGCGACCGGGAGCAGGTGGCCGCGTACGCCACCGGGATGGCGCAGGCGTGGACCACCGGCGTCGACCTCGACTGGACGGCCGTGCACCCGGGGGCACGGCAGGTGGAACTGCCCACCTACGCCTTCCAGCACCAGCGGTACTGGATCGAGCCCGAGACCACCACCGGCACCGGCACCGACGAGGCCGACGGCGGGTTCTGGGACGCCGTCGACCGGGGCGACACCGACGTGCTCGCCGATGGTCTCGGCGTCGCCCCGGGCGTCGTCACCGAGGTGCTGCCCGGCCTCGCCGCCTGGCGGGCCCGGCAGCGGGACGCGGCCACCGTGGACGACTGGCGGTACCGGGTGGTGTGGCGCTCCACCGAACTGCCCGACGGCGGCGAACTCACCGGCACCTGGTGGCTCGTCGTACCGGCCGCGTCGACGGGCGACACCCGGGTGTCCACCCTCGCCGCCGGACTGGCCGCCCGAGGTGCCGACGTCGTCACCGTCACCGGCACCGAGCTGCCCGCCGGGGACACCCCCGCCGGGGTGGTGTCCCTGCTCGCACTCGACGACACCCCGGACGTCACCGACGCCGGCCTGTCCGTCGGCGTCACCGACACCGTCGCGCTGATCCAGGCCCTCACCGCCACCGAATTCGCCGGCCGGGTGTGGTGCCTCACCGCGGGTGGTGTCGCCGTCGACCGGTTCGAGGAGCTGCCGCACCCCGCGCAGGGCGCGCTGTGGGGGCTCGGCACCGTGCTGTCCCTGGAGTACCCGCACTCCTGGGGTGGCCTGGCCGACCTGCCCACCGACTGGACCGACGAGCACGTCGCGCGGCTCGCCGACGTCCTCGCCGCCGGTGCGGAGGACCAGGTGGCCGTCCGTACCGCCGGGGTGCTGGCCCGGCGGCTGGTCCGCTGGCCGGCCGCCGGCAACCCCGAGCGGCGCTACACCCCCACCGGCACGGTGCTCGTCACCGGCGGCACCGGCGGCATCGGCGGGCACCTGACCGAATGGCTTGTCGGTCAGGGCGCGCGGCGGGTGGTGCTGGCGAGCCGACGGGGCGCGGCGGCCCCGGGTGCGGCGGAGCTGATGGCCCGGCATCCGGGTGTCGAGGTGGTGGCGTGTGACGTGGCGGACCGGGAGTCGGTGGCCGCGCTGCTGGCCGACCTCGGTGACGAGTTGACCGCCGTGTTCCACGCCGCCGGGGTGCTGCACCAGGAGAAGTCGCTCCCGGAGACCAGCGTGGCCGAGTTCGCCGAGGTGTGCCGGGCGAAGGTGCTCGGCGCGGTGCACCTGGACGCGTTGCTGGCCGACCGGCCGTTGGACGCGTTCGTGGTGTTCTCCTCCGGTGCGGCGGTGTGGGGCAGCGCCGGTCAGGCGGGTTACGCGACGGCGAACGCGTACCTGGACGCGTTGGCGCACCGGCGGCGTGGCCGGGGTGCGGTCGCCACCTCGGTCGCCTGGGGTAGCTGGGCGGGTGGCGGGATGGCCGACGGGGAGGCCACCGCGCACCTGCGCCGGCAGGGCACCCCGCCGATGGAACCCCGGCTCGCCGTCCGGGCGCTGCGGGAGGCCCTCGACCACGACGAGAGCCACCTCGTCGTCGCCGACATCGACTGGACCCGGTTCACCCCCATCTACACCCTGGCCCGGCCCCGGCCGCTGCTGGCCGCGCTGCCCGACGCCCAACCCGAGGCCGAACCGGCCGCCCCGGTCGCGGTGACCGCCGACCTCGCCGGCCGGCTCGCCGCGATGCCGTCACCGGACCGCCTGGACGCCGTCCTGGCGCTGGTCCGTGACCAGGTCGCCGCCGTCCTCGGGTACGCCTCCGGCGCGGACGTCGACCCGGAGCGGGCGTTCAAGGAGGCCGGCTTCGACTCGCTGACCGCCGTCGAGCTGCGCAACCGGCTCACCACCGAGACCGCGCTGCGGCTGCCCGCCACGCTGGTCTTCGACTACCCGACCCCGACCGAGCTGGCCCAGCAACTGCTCACCGAGCTGGTGCCCGCCGACGCCGGGGGCGTCACCCTGCTCGACGACCTCGACCGGCTCCAGGCGGCGCTGTCCACCCTGGACGCCGGCGCGGTCGCCGCGCTCGACGAGAGCACCCGGGCCGGGGTGGGGGAGCGGCTGCGCACCATGCTCGCCGCGTGGACCGCCGGTCAACGCCCGGCCGAGGTCGCCAGCGTCACCGAGGATCTCGACACCGCCTCCGACGACGACCTCTTCGACTTCATCGACAGCAAGTTCGGCACCTCATGATCCGTCCGCTCCGTCGGCGCCGTCCGGGAATGGGTTCCTGATGTCCAACGAACAGAAGCTTCGTGACTACCTGCGGCGGGTCACGGCCGACCTGCACGAGACCAGCGAGCGGCTCCGCGACATCGAGGAGCGCGCCGCCGAACCGATCGCCATCGTCGGCATGGGCTGCCGCTACCCCGGCGGTGTCGACTCGCCCGAGGCCCTGTGGGACCTCGTCGCGGCCGGCACCGACGCGATCTCCGGCATGCCCACCGACCGGGGCTGGGACCTCGACCGGCTCTACGACCCGGACCCGGAGCACCCCGGCACCAGCTACACCCGCGACGGCGGCTTCCTCTACGACGCCGCCGCCTTCGACCCGACCTTCTTCGGCATCTCGCCCCGCGAGGCCGCCGAGATGGACCCGCAGCAGCGGCTGTTCCTGGAGACGTCCTGGGAGGCGTTGGAGCGGGCCGGCATCGACCCGTTGTCGCTCAAGGGCAGCCCCACCGCCGTGTTCACCGGCGTCGTCTACCACGACTACCCGAACAGCTGGGGCGCCGGCAGCATCGTGTCCGGCCGGCTGTCGTACACCCTCGGGATGGAGGGGCCGGCGGTCACCGTCGACACCGGCTGCTCGTCGTCGCTGGTCGCCCTGCACTGGGCCTGCCAGTCGCTGCGCTCCGGGGAGTCGTCGCTCGCCGTCGCCGGCGGGGTCACCGTGATCGGCACCCCCGACGCGTTCGTCGAGTTCTCCCGGCAGCGGGCGCTGTCCTTCGACGGCCGGTGCAAGTCGTTCGCCGCCGCCGCCGACGGCACCGGCTGGGCCGAGGGCGCCGGGTCGCTGGTGCTGGAACGGCTCTCCGACGCCCGCCGCAACGGGCACCCGGTGCTCGCCGTCATCCGGGGCTCCGCGATCAACCAGGACGGCGCGTCCAACGGCCTCACCGCCCCCAACGGCCCCTCCCAGCGTCGGGTCATCCGGGCCGCGCTGGCCAACGCCCGGCTCGCCGGCCAGGAGATCGACGCGGTCGAGGCGCACGGCACCGGCACCCGGCTCGGCGACCCGATCGAGGCGCAGGCGCTGTTCGCCACGTACGGCCGGGACCGGCCCGCCGACCGGCCGCTGTGGCTCGGCTCGCTCAAGTCCAACATCGGCCACTCGCAGGCCGCCGCCGGTGTCGGCGGGGTGATCAAGATGGTGCAGGCGATGCGGCACGGGGTGCTGCCCCGCACCCTGCACGTCGACGAGCCCAGCGGCGAGATCGACTGGTCGCCCGGCACCGTCAAACTGCTCACCGAGCCGGTGGACTGGCCGCAGACCGGCCGGGCCCGCCGCTGCGCGGTCTCCTCCTTCGGCATCAGCGGCACCAACGCCCACGTCGTGCTCGAAGAGGTGGCCCCGGCCGAGGAGGACGAGCAGCCGGCCACCCCGGCGGTGCTGCCGTGGGTGCTCTCCGGGCACACCGACCGGGCACTGCGGGCCCAGGCGCGGCGGCTGCTGTCGCACCTGGACGCCGTACCGGCCGACCCGGCCGCCGTGGGGCGGACGCTGGCCGGTCGGGCCCGGCTCGACCACCGGGCCGTGGTGCTCGGCGGTGACCTGCCGCAGCTGCGGACGGCGCTCGACGCGGTCGCCGACGGGCTGCCCGCCCCCACCGCGGTCACCGGCACCGCCGACGCCGCCGGTCGGGTCGTCTTCGTCTTCCCCGGCCAGGGCGCCCAGTGGGTCGGCATGGCCGCCGCGCTGCTGGACTCCTCGCCGGTCTTCGCCGAGCAGATGGGCCGCTGCGCCGCCGAGCTGCGCGCGTACGTCGACTGGGACCTGCTGGACGTGGTCCGGGGGGTGCCCGGCGCACCCTCCCTGGAGTGGGTGGACGTCGTCCAGCCCGCCCTGTGGGCGATGATGGTCTCCCTCGCCGCCACCTGGCGCAGCTACGGTGTCGAACCCGACGCGGTGGTCGGCCACTCGCAGGGTGAGATCGCCGCCGCCTGCGTGGCCGGCGGACTCTCCCTGGCCGACGGGGCACGGGTGGTGACCCTACGCAGCCGGGCCATCAGCGAGAAGCTGGCCGGCCGGGGCGGCATGGTCTCGGTCGGGCTGCCCGCCGACCGGGCGCAGGAGCGGATCGCCCGGTGGGCGGGCGACATCTCCCTCGCCGTGGTCAACGGCGCGGGTTCGGTGGTGGTCTCCGGCACCCCGGAGGCGCTGCGGGAACTCGTCGCCGAGCTCACCGGGGAGGGGATCCGGGCCAAGCAGGTCGCCGTCGACTACGCCTCGCACTCCGCGCAGGTGGAGCTGCTGGAACACCGGCTGCTGGAGGACCTGGCCCCGATCAACCCGAAGACCGGGACGATCCGGATGCTCTCCACGGTCACCGGCGACTGGGTGGACACCGCCACCCTGGACGCCCGCTACTGGTACGACAACCTCCGCAACACGGTCCGGTTCGACCCGGCGATCCGCTCTCTCGCCGGGCAGGGCTGGACCGGGTTCGTGGAGGTCAGCCCGCACCCGGTGCTCGGCATGGGGATGCAGGAGACGCTGGAGTCGGCGGACCGCCCGACGGTGGTCACCGGCACCCTGCGCCGCGACGACGGCGGCCTGGACCGGCTGCTCACCTCCCTGGCCGAGCTGCACGTGCGGGGCGTCGACGTGGACTGGACCGTCGCCCTGCCCGGCACCCGCCGGGCGGACCTGCCCACCTACGCCTTCCAGCACGAGCGTTACTGGATCGCGCCGACCGTCACCGCCCCGGCCGCAGGCGGCACCGACGCCGGATTCTGGGACGCCGTGGAACGCGCCGACGTCGACCTGCTCGCCGACGGCCTCGGCGTGGACACCGCACTGGTCGGGGAGGTGCTGCCCGGCCTGACGTCGTGGCGGTCCCGGCAGCGCGACGTCGCCACCGTGGACGGCTGGCGGTACCGGGTGGTGTGGCGGCCGACCGAGGTGCCCACCGGCGGGCAGCTCAGCGGCGTGTGGTGGGTGGTCGCCCCGGCGGCGCTGGCCGGCGACGAGCGGCTGCGTACGCTCGCCGACGGGTTGGCCGCCCGGGGCGCCGAGGTGGTCACCGTCACCGGCACCGACCACGCCGGCCGGGAGGCCCCCGCCGGGGTTCTCTCCCTGCTCGCCCTGGACGACGGCCCCGACCCGCTGGGCGTCGGCCTGTCCGCCGGGATCACCGCAACCGTGTCCCTGGTGCACGCGCTGGCCGCGTCCGACTTCAGCGGCCGGCTCTGGTGCGTCACCGCCGGCGGGGTCGGGGTGGACCGGTTCGAGTCGGTCACCGACCCGGCCCAGGGTGCCCTGTGGGGCCTGGGCACGGTGCTCTCCCTCGACTACCCCGGCTGGTGGGGCGGCCTGGTCGACCTGCCCGCCGAGTGGACGCCGCAGACCGTCGACCGGCTGGCCGACGTGCTGACCGGCGGCGGCGAGGACCAGGTGGCGCTGCGGGCGGCCGGCACGCTGGCCCGCCGGATGGTCCGCCGTCCGGTGACCGGGGCACCCGAACGGCGCTGGCGACCCGCCGGCACCGTCCTGGTCACCGGCGGCACCGGCGGAGTCGGCGGGCACGTCACCGAATGGCTGGTCGGCAACGGCGCGCAGCGCGTGGTGCTGGCGAGCCGACGCGGCCCGGACGCCCCCGGCGCGGCCGACCTGATGGCCCGGCACCCGGAGGTCGAGGTCGTCGCTCTCGACGTGGCCGACCGGGAGTCGGTCGCCGCGCTCCTGGCCGACCTCGGTGACGAGCTGACCGCCGTGTTCCACGCCGCCGGGGTGCTGCACCCCGAGGTGCCGTTGGGCCAGACCGCCCTCGACGACTTCGCCGACGTGTGCCGGGCGAAGGTGCTCGGCGCGGTGCACCTTGACGAGTTGACCGCCGACCGGCCGTTGGACGCGTTCGTGGTGTTCTCCTCCGGTGCGGCGGTGTGGGGCAGCGCCGGTCAGGCGGGTTACGCCACGGCGAACGCGTACCTGGACGCGTTGGCGCACCGGCGGCGCAACCGGGGTGCGGTCGCCACCTCGGTCGCCTGGGGCAGCTGGGGCGGCGGCGGTGGCATGGCCGGCGGCGAGGTCGGGGCGCACCTCGACCGGCTCGGCGTCGGCGTGATGGACCCGCGGCTCGCCGTCGACGCGCTCGGACAGGCCCTCGACCACGACGAGAGTCACCTCGTCGTCGCCGACATCGACTGGGCCCGGTTCGGCCCCATCTACACCCTGGCCCGGCCCCGGCCGCTGCTGGCCGAACTGCCCGACGCCGCCCCGGAGGCCACCGGGGCCACCGAGGCGGGGTCGTCGTCGGCGCTCGCCGACCGGCTCGGCACGCTGTCCGAGGCCGAGCAGCGCGCCATGCTGCTGGAGACCGTCCGCACCAACGTGGCCGCCGTCCTCGGCTACGGCGACGCCGACCTGGTCGAGCCGCAGCGCGCATTCAAGGAACTCGGCATGGACTCGGTGACCGCCGTCGAGCTGCGCAACCGGCTCAGCGCCGCCACCGGCGTACGGCTCTCCGCCACCCTGGTGTTCGACCACCCCAACCCGACCGCCCTGGCCGACCAGCTCCGGGCCGAACTCGGCTACACCGGCGACACCGCCGGCGGACTGCTCGCCGAGCTGGACCGGTTGGAGGTCACCGTGGCCGGCCTGACGCCGGAGGAGATCGAACGCAACCGGGTCACCGCCCGGCTCCAGTCGCTGCTGGCGAAGCTCAACGAGACGCTCAGCACCACCACCGGCGCCACCCTCGTCGACCGGCTCGAAACGGCCTCCGCCGACGACGTGTTCGACCTGATCGACAAGGAACTCGGCATGACCTGAGCCGCCACCGCGCTCCCGGAGCAACGTGTCCCGCTGGCAACGAGTTTGGTGAGGTTCGGATGGCGAACGAAGAGAAGCTCCTCGAGTACCTGAAGCGGGTCACCGCCGATCTGCACCGCACCCGGGAGCGGCTGCGCGAGGTCGAGTCGCAGGAGCAGGACCCGATCGCGATCGTCGGCATGGCCTGCCGCTACCCGGGTGGGGTCAACTCACCCGAGGACCTGTGGCGGCTGGTCGCCGACGGCGTCGACGCCATCGGCGAGTTCCCCACCGACCGGGGCTGGGACACCGCCGCCCTCTACGACGCCGACCCGGACGCCGCCGGCAGCAGCTACGTCCAACAGGGCGGGTTCGTCCACGACGCCGACGAGTTCGACGCCGAGTTCTTCGGCATCTCGCCCCGCGAGGCGCTGGCGATGGACCCGCAGCAGCGGCTGGTGCTGGAGGCCAGCTGGGAGGCGTGCGAGCGGGCCGGCATCAACCCCGACACGTTGCGCGGCGGCCCGGTCGGTGTCTTCGTCGGCTGCGGCGGCCAGGACTACTGGGACCGGCTCACCGTGCTGCCCGAGCCGGTCGAGGCGTACATGAGCACCGGCAGCTCCGGGGCGGTCATCTCCGGCCGGGTCGCGTACAGCCTCGGGTTGGAGGGACCGGCCGTCACCGTCAACACCGCCTGCTCGTCGTCGCTCGTCGCGCTGCACCTGGCCGCGCACGCGCTGCGGCAGCGGGAGTGCGGGCTGGCCCTGGCCGGTGGCGTCACCGTCATGTCGACGCCCGGCGCGTTCGTCGCGTTCAGCCGGCAGCGGGGGCTCGCCTCCGACGGCCGCTGCAAGCCGTTCTCCGACGACGCCGACGGCACCGGCTGGGGCGAGGGCGTCGGCATGCTGCTGCTGGAACGCCTCTCCGACGCCCAGCGCAACGGCCACCGGGTGCTCGCCGTCATCCGGGGCTCCGCGATCAACCAGGACGGCGCGTCCAACGGGCTCACCGCCCCCAACGGGGTGGCCCAGCAGCGGGTCATCCTCCAGGCGCTCGCCAACGCCGGGCTCACCTCCAGCGACGTCGACCTGATCGAGGCGCACGGCACCGGCACCACCCTCGGTGACCCCATCGAGGCGGAGGCGCTGATCGCCACGTACGGGCGCGACCGGCCGGCGGACCGGCCGCTCTGGCTCGGCTCGGTCAAGTCGAACATCGGCCACGCCCAGGCCGCCGCCGCCGTCAGCGGCGTGATCAAGATGGTGATGGCGCTGCACAACGGCGTCCTGCCCAAGAGCCTGCACGTGGGGGAGCCGTCCACCCACGTCGACTGGTCCGCCGGCACCGTGCAACTGCTGACCGAGGCGCGGCAGTGGCCCGACCACGGCCAGCCGCGCCGGGGCGGGGTGTCGTCGTTCGGGGTGAGCGGCACCAACGGGCACGTGATCCTGGAGCAGGCACCCCCGGTGGAGACCGTCGCGCCGGACGAGACCGCCGAGCCGCCGGTGGTGCTCTGGCCGCTGTCCGGCAGGTCGGCGGCGGCGCTCGCCGGGCAGGCCGCCCGGCTGCGGGAGTTCCTCACCGACGAGCGTCCGGTCGACGTCGGGTTCTCGCTGGGCACCACCCGGGCCGCCGGCGCGTACCGGGGTGTCGTGCTCGGTGACGACATGGCCGGCCTGGAGACCCTGGCCGCCGGCGGTGGCCTGTCGGGTCGGACCGTCGCCGGCCGTACGGCGGTGTTGTTCACCGGTCAGGGTGCGCAGCGGGTCGGCATGGGTCGTGACCTGGCGGAAGCCTTCCCGGTGTTCGCGGCGGCCCTGGACGAGGTGTGTGCGGCGTTCGGGCCGTTGCTGGATGGTGATCTGCGGGAAGTGATGTTCGCCGATCCGGATGGTGTTCTGGATCAGACGGGGTGGACGCAGCCGGCGTTGTTCGCGGTCGAGGTGGCCCTGTTCCGTCTCGCGGAGTCGTGGGGTCTGAAGCCGGACTTCGTGGCGGGTCACTCGATCGGTGAGCTGGCCGCCGCACACGTCGCGGGTGTGTGGTCCCTCGACGACGCGTGTCGGGTCGTGGCGGCCCGGGGTGGTCTGATGCAGGCCCTCCCGGCGGGTGGGGCGATGCTGGCGATCGCCGCGCCGCTGGATGAGTTGGACCTCGGTGACATCGACGTGGCGGCCGTGAACGGCCCCCGCGCGGTGGTCGTGTCCGGCACCGAGGAGCAGATCGCCGCCCTGGAGTCCCGTCTTGAGGTGAAGACGCGTCGGTTGCGGGTGTCGCACGCGTTCCATTCGCACCTGATGGATCCGATGCTGGCCGAGTACGGGCAGGTCGTGGAGAGCGCGACTGCGAACCCGGCGGGTGTTGCGTTGGTGTCGACCGCGACCGGTGATCTCGCCACCGATGCCGAGTTGGGTAGCGTCGGGTACTGGCAGGGTCAGGTGCGGGGCACGGTGCGGTTCGCCGACGCGGTGGCCGCTCTGGCGGCCCGGGGTGTGACCCGGTTCGTGGAGATCGGGCCGGACAGTGTGCTCACCGCGATGGTCGCCGACTGCGTGCAGGACACGGTGGCGATTGCGTTGCAGCGCCGCAAGCGCGAGCAGGTCGAGGCGTACGCCACCGGGATGGCGCAGGCGTGGATCAGCGGCGTCGACCTCGACTGGACGGCCGTCAACCCCGGCGGCCGGACCGTCGACCTGCCCACCTACGCCTTCCAACACCAGCGGTTCTGGCTGGACGCCACGGCCGACCCCGGTGACGCCACCGCCATGGGCCTGGACTCCGCCGACCACCCGCTGCTCGGCGCGGCCGTCACCCTCGCCAACGCCGACGGGGCCGTCCTCACCGGCCGGCTCTCCCTCGACCGGCACCCGTGGCTCGCCGACCACGCCGTCGACGGCGCGGTGGTCTTCCCCGGCACCGGCTACGTCGACCTCGCCCTGCACGCCGGGGCGCAGGTCGGCGTCGAGACCGTCGACGAGTTGACCATCGAAGCCCCGCTGGTCCTGCCCGAACACGGGGGCGTCCAGCTCCAGGTCGTCGTCGGCCCCGCCGGCACCGACCGCACCCGCACCCTCCAGGTGTACGCCCGCAGCGCCGACGCCGACGCCCCGTGGACCCGGCACGCCAGCGGGGTGCTCGCCCCCGGCCCCCGTACCACCGGGACCGCACTCACCCAGTGGCCGCCGGCCGACGCCGAGCCGGTGCCCACCGACGACCTCTACCAGCACCTGGCGACCGGCGGCCTGGTCTACGGCCCGGTGTTCCGGGGCCTGCGCCGGGTCTGGCGGCGCGGCGACGAGTTCTTCGCCGAGGTCACCCTGCCGGAGGGGGTGGACGCCGACGGGTTCGGCCTGCACCCCGCCGTGCTCGACGCCGGCCTGCACGCCCTCGGCCTCGCCGACGGGGACACCTTCCGGGGTCTGCCGTTCGCCTGGACCGGCCTCACCCTGCACGCCACCGGCGCGGCCGGGGTCCGGGTCCGGCTCACCCCGGTCGGCTCCGGGGTACGGGTGGCGGTCGCCGACGCGGTCGGCGCACCCGTCGCCACCGTCGACTCGCTGGTGCTGCGGCCCGTCCAGGTGACCCGCCCCGGTGGGGTCGCCGACGCGCTGTTCGACCTGACCTGGCAGGAGATCGGCACCCCCACCAGCACGGTCGTCCCCGCCTGGGCCCACCACCCGGCCACCGGCACCGCGCCGGCCACCCCCGACGTGGACCTGCTGGTGCTGACCGCCGGCAGCGCCGGGGACGTCACCGGCCCGCAAGCCGTGCACGACGAGGTGAACCGGGTCCTCGGCCTGGTGCAGGAGTGGCTGGCCGGCCCCGACACCCACCGGCTCGTGGTGCTCACCCGGCTTGCCGTCGGCGACGACGGGACCGACCTGACCGGGGCGGCCGTCTGGGGTCTGCTCCGCTCGGCGCAGGCCGAGAACCCCGACCGGCTGCTGCTGGTCGACACCGACCCGGCCGCCGACGTGGCCGGGACGCTCGCGCTGGCCCTGGCCACCGGCGAGCCGCAGGTACGGGTCCGCGACGGCGTGGTCTCGGTGCCCCGGCTCACCCGTCAGCTCGTCGAACCGGCCAACCCGGACACCCCGCTGTTCGGTACCGGCACGGTGCTGGTCACCGGCGCGACCGGTGCCCTCGGCACAGCGGTGGCCCGGCACCTGGTGACCACGCACGAGGTCACCCGGCTGCTGCTGGTGTCCCGCCGGGGCCCCGCCGCGCAGGGGGCCGACGACCTGGTCGCCGAGCTGACCGCAGCCGGCGCGCGGGTCGACCTGGTCGCCGCCGACGTGGCCGACCGGGCACAGGTGACGGCCCTCCTCGACGCCCGCCCCGACCTGTCGGCGGTGGTGCACACCGCAGGCGTGCTCGACGACGGCGTGGTGTCGTCGCTGTCCGCCGCCCGGCTGTCGGCGGTGCTGCGGCCCAAGGTGGACGCCGCGTGGCTGCTCGACGAGGCCACCCGCGATCGGGAGCTGTCGGCGTTCGTGCTGTTCTCGTCGCTGTCCGGGGTGCTGGGTGCGCCGGGGCAGGGCAACTACGCGGCGGCGAACGCGTTCCTCGACGCGTTGGCGGTGTCGCGTCGGGCCGCCGGGTTGCCGGCGGTGTCGTTGGCGTGGGGCCTGTGGGGCGAGGGTTCGGCGATGACCGACCGGCTCGGCGATGCCGACCGGGAGCGGATGTCCCGGGGCGGGGTGCTGCCGCTGGCCACCGCCGACGGGTTGGCCCTGCTCGACGCCGCCGTGGCCAACCCGCACCCGACCGTGGTGCCGGCCCGGCTCGACCTGGCCGCCCTGCGTACCCTCGGCGAGGACCTGCCGTTGCCGTTCCACGGCCTGGTCCGCCCGGCCCGGCGTACGGCCGCCCGTGCCGCCGCCGGCGTCACCACCGGGTGGGCGGCGGACCTCGCCGCACTGTCCACCGAGGAACGCGAGCGCGCCGCGACCGCCCTGGTCCTCAGCCAGGTGGCGGCGGTGCTCGGGCACGCCTCCGCCGAACGGATCGACGCCGGTCGGGCGTTCCAGGAGCTGGGTTTCGACTCGCTCACCGCCGTCGAACTGCGCAACGGGCTCTCCGCCGCCACCGGCCTGCGGCTGCCCGCCACCCTGATCTTCGACTACCCGTCGCCGCGTGACCTGGCCCGGCACCTGCTCAGCGAGATCGCCGGCCCGGACGGCGTCGACGCCGTCCGGAAGGTCGCCACGACCGTCGCCGACGACGAGCCGCTGGCGATCGTCGGGATGGCCTGCCGCTACCCCGGCGGCGTCACCTCGCCGGAGGACCTGTGGCGGCTGATCGCCGACGGCGCGGACGCCATCGACGGTTTCCCCACCGACCGGGGCTGGGACCTGGCCCGGCTGTACGACCCGACCAGCACCCGCCCCGACACCACGTACGTGGACAGGGGTGGGTTCCTCACCGACGCCGCCGAGTTCGACCCGGTCTTCTTCGGCATCTCCCCCCGCGAAGCGGTGATCATGGACCCGCAGCAGCGGCTGCTGCTGGAGGTGTCGTGGGAGGCGTTCGAGCGGGCCGGCATCGACCCGGGCACCCTGCGCGGCTCGTCCACCGGCGTGTTCGCCGGGGTGATGTACCACGACTACGTCTCCGGGCACAGCGCCGGCAGTGTCGTCACCGGCCGGGTGGCGTACACGCTCGGGCTGGAGGGGCCGGCGGTGTCGGTCGACACGGCGTGTTCGTCGTCGTTGGTGGCGATGCATCTGGCGGGTCAGGCGTTGCGGTCGGGTGAGTGTGATCTGGCGTTGGCCGGTGGGGTGACGGTGATGGCGACGCCTGAGACGTTTGTGGAGTTCTCGCGGCAGCGGGGGTTGGCGCCTGATGGTCGGTGCAAGCCGTTCGCGGCGGCGGCCGACGGGACGGGTTGGTCCGAGGGTGTCGGCGTGCTGGTGTTGGAGCGGTTGTCCGACGCGGTGCGCAACGGGCACCGGGTGCTGGGCGTGGTTCGCGGTTCGGCGGTGAACCAGGACGGCGCGTCGAACGGGCTGACCGCCCCGAACGGTCCCTCCCAGCAGCGGGTGATCCGGCAGGCCCTGGCGAACGCCGGGGTGTCGGCGGCCGAGGTGGATGTGGTGGAGGCGCACGGCACGGGCACCACGTTGGGTGATCCGATCGAGGCGCAGGCGATTCTGGCGACGTACGGTCGGGATCGGGAGCAGCCGTTGTGGTTGGGTTCGGTGAAGTCGAACCTGGGTCACACGCAGGCGGCGGCCGGTGTGGCGGGTGTGATGAAGATGGTGTTGGCGATGCGGCACGGGGTGGTGCCGCGTACGTTGCACGTGGACGCGCCGAGCCCGCACGTGGACTGGTCTTCCGGCGAGGTGCGGCTCGCCACCGACGAGGTGGGCTGGCCGGCGCTGGACCGGCCCCGTCGGGCGGCGGTGTCGTCGTTCGGCATCAGCGGCACCAACGCCCACCTGATCCTGGAACAGGCCCCCGAAACCGCGCCGCCCGCCCCGCCGGCCCCGACGCCGGTGCCGCTGTGGCCGGTGTCCGGCCGGTCGGCCAGCGGCCTCGCCGCCCAGGCCGCCCGCCTCGCCGACTTCCTCGCCGACGCCGACCTGAACCCCGCCGACG
Source organism: Micromonospora humida (assembly GCF_016901255.1). NCBI lineage: Bacteria > Bacillati > Actinomycetota > Actinomycetes > Micromonosporales > Micromonosporaceae > Micromonospora > Micromonospora humida. The sequence goes on along the minus strand of NZ_JAFEUC010000019.1, from coordinate 58,255 downwards.
TGGCGCTGACCCTCGGCACCGGCCGGGCGGCCCTGGAGCACCGGGGGGTGGCCGTCGGTGACGGCGTCGCCGGTCTCCGCGCCCTCGCCGCCGGCCAGGGTGTGCACGGCCACCTGACCACCGGTCGTACGGCGGTGTTGTTCACCGGTCAGGGTGCGCAGCGGGTCGGGATGGGTCGTGAGCTGGCGGAAGCGTTCCCGGTGTTCGCGCAGGCCCTCGATGAGGTGTGTGCGGCGTTCGGGCCGTTGTTGGGTGGTGATCTGCGGGAGGTGATGTTCGCCGACCCGGATGGTGTGCTGGATCAGACGGGGTGGACGCAGCCGGCGTTGTTCGCGGTCGAGGTGGCCCTGTTCCGTCTCGCGGAGTCGTGGGGTCTGAAGCCGGACTTCGTGGCGGGTCATTCGATCGGTGAGTTGGCTGCCGCGCATGTGGCTGGGGTGTGGTCGCTGGAGGATGCGTGTCGGGTGGTGGCGGCGCGGGGTGGTCTGATGCAGGCTCTTCCGGCGGGTGGGGCGATGTTGGCGATCGCCGCGCCGCTTGCCGAGTTGGACCTCGGTGACATCGACGTGGCGGCGGTGAACGGTCCCCGTGCGGTGGTGGTGTCCGGCACGGAGGAGCAGATCGCCGCCCTGGAAGCCTCCTTGGAGGTGAAGACGCGTCGGTTGCGGGTGTCGCATGCCTTCCACTCGCACCTGATGGACCCGATGCTGGCCGAGTACGGGCAGGTCGTCGGCGGCGTGACCGCGAACCCGGCGGGCATCCCTCTGGTGTCGACCGCGACCGGTGACCTGGCCAGCGATGCCGAGTTGGGTAGCGTCGGGTACTGGCAGGGTCAGGTGCGGGGCACGGTGCGGTTCGCTGACGCGGTGGCCGCTCTGGCGGCCCGGGGTGTGACCCGGTTCGTGGAGATCGGGCCGGACAGTGTGCTCACCGCGATGGTCGCCGACTGCGTGCAGGACGCGGTGGCGATTGCGTTGCAGCGTCGCGACCGGGAGCAGGTGGCCGCGTACGCCACCGGGATGGCGCAGGCGTGGACCACCGGCGTCGACCTCGACTGGACGGCCATCCACCCCGCCGCCCGGCAGGTCGACCTGCCCACCTACGCCTTCCAACGCCAGCACTACTGGCTGTACGACCCGGCCCTCGTCGGCGCCGGCCTGCTCGCCGCCACCCACCCGCTGCTCGACGCCACCGTGCCGCTGGCCAACACCGACGGCGTCGTCTTCACCGGCCGGTGGTCGCTGCACACCCACCCGTGGCTCGCCGACCACGCCGTCGGCGGAACCGTCGTGTTCCCCGGCACCGGCCTGGTCGAACTCGCCATCCACGCCGGTGACCAGGTCGGCGTGGGCCTGCTCGACGAGTTGACCCTGCACGCGCCGCTCGTCGTCCCCGCCGCCGGCAGCGTCGAGGTGCAGGTCGCCGTGGAGACGCCCGACCCGACCGGCCGCCGGGCCGTCCTGGTGCACTCCCGGGAACGCGACGACGTCCCGTGGACCCGGCACGCCACCGGCGTCCTCACCGCCGGGGACACCCCCGGCGTCGCGCTCACCGCGTGGCCCCCCGCCGACGCCGAGCCGCTGCCGTTGGCCGGTCTCTACGACGACCTCGCCACCGGCGGCCTCGACTACGGCCCCGTCTTCCAGGGCCTACGCCGTGCCTGGCGGGCCGGTGACGAACTCTTCGCCGAGGTCGACCTCCCCGACGGTACGGAGAGCGACGGCTACGGCCTGCACCCGGCCCTGTTCGACGCCGGCCTGCACGTCCTCACCCGCGCCGACGGTGACACCCCCCGGGGCCTGCCGTTCGCCTGGTCGGGGGTGACGCTGCACGCCACCGGCGCGACCAGCCTGCGGGTCCGGCTCACCCCGGCCGGCAGCGGGGTCCGGATCGCCGTCGCCGACGCGGTCGGCGCGCCCGTGGCCACCGTACGGTCGCTGGTGCTCCGCCCGGTGCAGGTCACCGCCGGCGCCGGCGTCGCCGACGCGCTCTTCGGCCTGGACTGGCAACCGGTCACCGTCACCCCGACCGCCACCACCTGGACCTGGCACCCCGACACCGTCGGTGCCACCCCGACTGGCCTGACCGACGGCGGCTCCGCCGACGCGGTGGTGCTGCGGGCCGGCGGCACCGCCGACGTGCACGCCGAGGTGCACCGGGTGCTCGCTGTCACCCAGCGCTGGCTGGCCGGGGACGACCCCGCGCCGCTTGTCGTCCTCACCCGCCACGCCGTCGGCGACGACGTGACCGACCTGGCCGGCGCGGCGGTCTGGGGGCTGCTGCGCTCCGCCCAGGCGGAGAACCCCGACCGCATCCTGCTCGTCGACGCCGACACCGACCGGCCCGACGACGTCCTGCCGGCGGCCCTGGCCGCCGGCGACCCGCAGGTGTCGATCCGCGACGGCGTCGTCCGGGTGCCCCGGATCGTCCGCCGGACCCTCCCGGCCACCCCGTCGGACGCCCCGCTCTACGGCAGCGGCACGGTGCTGGTCACCGGCGCGACCGGTGCCCTCGGCGCGGCCGTGGCCCGGCACCTGGTGACGGCGCACGCCGTGCCGAGGCTGCTGCTCCTGTCGCGCAGCGGCACGGCCGCCGCCGGTGCCGACGACCTCGTCGCCGAGCTGAGCGCCGCCGGCGCGCGGGTCGACCTGGTCGCCTGCGACGTGGCCGACCGGGACCAGCTGACCGCCGTCCTGGCCGGCGTGCCGGACCTGTCGGCCGTGGTGCACACCGCAGGCGTGCTCGACGACGGCGTGGTGTCGTCGCTGACCCCGGAGCGGGTCTCGGCGGTGCTGCGGCCCAAGGTGGACGCGGCGTGGCTGCTCGACGAGCTGACCCGGGACCGGGAGCTGTCGGCGTTCGTGCTGTTCTCGTCGCTGTCCGGGGTGCTGGGTGCGCCGGGGCAGGGCAACTACGCGGCGGCGAACGCGTTCCTCGACGCGCTCGCCGCCACCCGTCGGGCCGCCGGGTTGCCGGCGGTGTCGTTGGCGTGGGGCCTGTGGGGCGGGGGCTCGGCGATGACCGACCGGCTCGCCGATGCCGACCGGGAGCGGATGTCCCGGGGCGGGGTGCTGCCGCTGACCACCGCCGACGGGCTGGCGCTGCTCGACACCGCCGTCGCCGGTGGACCGGCCACCCTCGTCCCGGCCCGGCTCGACGTGCCGACGCTGCGTACGCTCGGCGACCGGCTGCCCCCGGTGTTCCGGGCCCTGACCGGGCCGACCCGGCGCACGGCCACCGCCGCCAGCGCCGTCGACCGGGCGGGCAGCGACTGGCTGGCCGGCCTGCCGGAGCAGGAGCGGGCCGGTGCCGTCCGGCACCTGGTGCACACCCACGTCGCCGCCGTGCTCGGCCTCGCCGGCCCGGACGCGGTCGAGGCGGACCGCACCTTCCAGAGCCTCGGCTTCGACTCGCTCACCGCCGTCGAGCTGCGCAACGCGCTCTCCACGGCGGCCGGCCTGCGGCTCCCGGCCACCCTGATCTTCGACTACCCGACGCCGGTGGCCCTCGCCGGGTTCCTGTACGGCGAGCTGAGCGGCGCGCTCGACGTGCCGCAGGAGCGACAGAGCGCCACCACGGTGTTCGGCGACGAGCCGGTGGCGATCGTCGGGATGGCCTGCCGCTACCCCGGCGGGGTGTCCTCCCCGGAGGACCTGTGGCGGCTCGTCGCCGACGGCGTCGATGCCATCGACGGTTTCCCCACCGACCGGGGCTGGGACCTGGCTCGGCTGTACGACCCGACCGGCACCCGCCCCGACACCAGCTACGCCGACCAGGGCGGCTTCCTGCCCGGCGCGGCCGGCTTCGACCCGGCCTTCTTCGGCATCTCGCCCCGCGAGGCCGTGCTGATGGACCCGCAGCAGCGGCAACTGCTGGAGGTCTCCTGGGAGGCGTTCGAGCGGGCCGGTATCGACCCCTCCTCGGTACGCGGCTCCGCCACCGGCGTCTTCGCCGGCCTCATGTACCACGACTACGTGACCGGGCACAGCGCCGGCAGCGTCGTCTCCGGACGGATCGCCTACACCCTCGGCCTCGAAGGCCCCGCCGTCACCGTGGACACGGCGTGTTCGTCGTCGTTGGTGGCGATGCATCTGGCGGGTCAGGCGTTGCGGTCGGGTGAGTGTGATCTGGCGTTGGCCGGTGGGGTGACGGTGATGGCGACGCCGGAGACGTTCGTGGAGTTCTCGCGGCAGCGGGGGTTGGCGCCTGATGGTCGGTGCAAGCCGTTCGCGGCGGCGGCCGACGGGACGGGTTGGTCCGAGGGCGTCGGCGTGCTGGTGCTCGAACGCCTCTCCGACGCCCGTCGGCACGGACACACGATCCTCGGTCTCGTCCGGGGCTCGGCGGTCAACCAGGACGGCGCGTCGAACGGCCTCACCGCCCCCAACGGGCCGGCGCAGCAGCGGGTGATCCGGCAGGCCCTCGCCAACGCCCGGGTGTCGGCGGCCGAGGTGGACGTGGTGGAGGCGCACGGCACGGGCACGACGTTGGGTGATCCGATCGAGGCGCAGGCGATTCTGGCGACGTACGGTCGGGATCGGGAGCAGCCGCTCTGGTTGGGTTCGGTGAAGTCGAACCTGGGTCACACGCAGGCGGCGGCCGGTGTGGCGGGTGTGATGAAGATGGTGTTGGCGATGCGGCACGGGGTGGTGCCGCGTACGTTGCACGTGGACGCGCCGAGCCCGCACGTGGACTGGTCTTCCGGCGACGTACGGCTCGCCACCGAGGCCGTCGACTGGCCCGCCAACGGCCACCCCCGTCGGGCGGCGGTGTCGTCGTTCGGCATCAGCGGCACCAACGCCCACGTCATCGTCGAGGAGTACCCGCAGCCCGTCGCGGCACCCGAACCGACGCCGGCACCGGCCGTGGTGCTCTGGCCGCTCGCCAGCCGCTCCACCACCGGCCTCACCGCCCAGGCCGGCCGCCTGCGTGACTTCCTGACCGACGAACGGCCGGTCGACGTCGGGCACTCGTTGGCTGTCGGTCGGGCGGCCCTGGACCACCGGGCGGTCGCCGTCGGTGGTACGGCCGCCGACCTGGCCGCTTCCCTGGAGGCCCTGACCTCGAGTGGTGGCCTGTCGGGCCGGATCACCACGGGCCGTACGGCGGTGTTGTTCACCGGTCAGGGCGCGCAGCGGGTCGGGATGGGTCGTGAGCTGGCGGAAGCGTTCCCGGTGTTCGCGCAGGCATTGGACGAGGTGTGTGCGGCGTTCGGGCCGTTGCTCGACGGTGACCTTCGGGAGGTGATGTTCACCGACCCGGACGGTGTCCTGGACCAGACGGGGTGGACGCAGCCGGCCCTGTTCGCGGTCGAGGTGGCCCTGTTCCGTCTCGCCGAGTCCTGGGGCCTCAAGCCCGATTTCGTCGCCGGTCACTCGATCGGTGAGCTGGCCGCCGCACACGTCGCGGGTGTGTGGTCCCTGGAGGACGCCTGCCGGGTCGTCGCGGCCCGGGGTGGTCTGATGCAGGCCCTCCCGGAGGGTGGGGCGATGCTGGCCATCGCCGCGCCGCTTGCCGAGCTGGACCTCGGTGACATCGACGTGGCGGCGGTGAACGGCCCCCGCGCGGTGGTGGTGTCCGGCACCGAGGAGCAGATCGCCGCCCTGGAAGCGTCCCTGGAGGTGAAGACGCGTCGCCTGCGGGTGTCGCACGCGTTCCACTCGCACCTGATGGACCCGATGCTGGCCGGCTACGGGCTGGTCCTCGACGGCGTCACCGCCAGCCCGGCGGGTATCCCGCTGGTGTCGACCGCGACCGGTGACCTGGCCGGCGACGACGAACTCGGTTCGGTCGAATACTGGCAGGGTCAGGTGCGGGGGACCGTGCGGTTCGCCGACGCGGTGGCCGCTCTCGCCGCCCGGGGGGTGACCCGGTTCGTCGAGATCGGGCCGGACAGTGTGCTCACCGCGATGGTCGCCGACTGCGTCGACGACGCGGTGGCGATCGCGGTGCAGCGTCGTGACCGGGAGCAGGTTGCCGCGTACGCCACCGGGATGGCGCAGGCGTGGATCAGCGGTGTCGACCTCGACTGGACGGCCGTCAACCCTGGTGGCCGGACCGTCGACCTGCCCACCTACGCCTTCCAGCACCAGCACTACTGGATGCAGGACACCGGCGCGGACCGGGACGTCACCGCCGCCGGCCTGCTCGACGCCGGGCACCCGCTGCTGTCGGCCGTCACCACCCTGCCCGACACCGACGGGCTGATCGCCACCGGCCTGCTGTCCCGGCGTACCCACCCGTGGCTGGCCGAGCACACGCTGGGCGACACGATCGTGCTGCCCGGCACCGGACTCGTCGAACTCGCCGTCCGGGCCGGGGACCAGGTCGGCTGCGGCCGGCTGGCCGAACTCACCCTCCAGGCGCCACTGGTCGTCCCCGACGACGACGGCGTCCAGGTGCAGGTGGCCGTCGGCGCACCCGGCGAGGACGGCGGCCGGCCGGTCACCGTCTACTCCCGGCACCGGGACGCGCCGTGGACCCGGCACGCGACCGGCCTGCTCACCCCGCCCCCGACCGCTCCACCGGCCGACCCGGCGACCGCCTGGCCGCCGGCCGCCGCCACCCCCGTCGACGTCGACGGGATCTACGAGCGGATGGCCGACGCCGGACTGGTCTACGGCCCGGTCTTCCAGGGCCTGCGGACCGCCTGGCGGCACGGCGACGAGGTGTACGCCGAGGTGGCGCTCCCCGCCGACGTGCTCGACGCCGACCGGTTCCACCTGCACCCGGCCCTGTTCGACGCTGCCCTGCACGCCGTCGGGCTGAGCCGGGGCGAGGGCCGGCCCGGCGTCCCGTTCTCCTGGACCGGGGTCACCGTCCACGCCACCGGGGCGGACGCGCTGCGGGTCACCGTCACCCCCGCCGGCCCCGACGAGGTCGCCCTTACCCTCACCGACCGCAGCGGCGCACCCGTCGCCCGGGTCGACTCGCTGGTGCTGCGGGAGATCGACACGGGCCAGCTCACCGCCGCCCGCGCCAGCCGGCAGGACCACCTCTACCGGGTCGACTGGACCCCGGTGCCGCTGCCCGCCACCCCGGCCACCGGCCGGTGGGCACTGGTCGGCGTCGACGAGTTCAAGGTGGCCGCCGCGCTCGACACCGTCGGCCTGCTCGCCGAGACCCACCCCGACCTGACCGCCCTCACCGCCGCCCTGGACGCGGGCGGGGTCGCACCGGACGTGGTGCTGGTCGCCAGCGTGCAACCCGACTCCCGGGACCTCGCCGCCGGTGCCCGGCACACCACCGGTCAGCTGCTCACCCTGCTGCAGGGCTGGCTCGCCGACGAGCGGCTGGCGTCGTCCCGGCTGCTGGTGCTCACCCACGGTGCGCAGGGCACCCGGGTCACCGAACCGGCCGCCGCGGCGGTCTGGGGTCTGGTCCGGTCCGCCCAGTCGGAGAACCCGGGCCGGATCGTCCTGGTCGACCTCGACGACCACGACGGGTCGGCCCAGGCGCTCCCGGCGGTGCTGGCCGGCGGCGAACCGCAGCTCGTCGTCCGCGAGGGCGTCGCCCACGCCGCCCGGCTGGTGCCCGCCACCGCGCCCGACGGTACCCCCGGCAGCGCCTTCACCGAGGGTGGGACCGTCCTGCTCACCGGGGCCGCCGGCACCCTCGGCGGGCTCGTCGCCCGGCACCTGGTCGACACGTACGGGGTGCGGCACCTGCTGCTGGCCAGCCGGCGCGGGCCGGACGCCCACGGAATGGCCGCGCTGCGCGACGACCTCACCGCCCGGGGAGCGGAGGTCACCGTAGCCGCCTGCGACCTGGCCGACCGGGAGGCGGTCGCCGCGCTGCTCGCCGGGGTGCCCGCCGGGCACCCGCTGACCGGGGTGGTGCACGCCGCCGGGGTGCTCGACGACGGGATCATCCCGTCGCTGACCCGGGACCGCCTCGACGCGGTCCTGCGCCCCAAGGTCGACGCCGCCACCCACCTGCACGAGTTGACCCGCGACGCGAACCTCACCGCGTTCGTGCTGTTCTCCTCGGCGGCCGGCGTGCTCGGTGGCCCGGGGCAGGGCAACTACGCGGCGGCGAACGCCTTCCTCGACGCGCTGGCGGGCGCGCGGCAGGCCGCCGGGCTGCCCGCCCAGTCCCTGGCCTGGGGGCCGTGGGCCGGCGGCGGGATGGCCGACGACCTCGGCGGCACCGACCGGGCCCGGATGTCGCGGGGCGGTGTGCTGCCGATGTCCACCGCGGAGGGGCTGGCCCTGCTGGACGCGGCGCTGGCCCGTACCGAGGCGGTGCTCGTCCCGGTCAAGGCCGACCTGGGCACCCCGGCGGGCGGCGAGGTGCCGGCGATCCTGCGGGCCCTGGTCACCCCGACCCGGCGGGCCGCGTCGGCAACGAACCGGCCCGACCCGGCGGCGCTGCGGCGTACCCTCGGCGGGCTCGACGCCGACGGCCAGCAGGCGCTGCTGGCCGACCTGGTCCGCTCGCGCGCCGCGGCCGTGCTCGGCCACGGCGGCGCCGACGACCTCGACCCGGCGCTGCGCTTCGTCGAGCTGGGCTTCGACTCGCTCACCGCGATGGAGCTGCGCACCGCGCTCAACGAGGCGACCGGGCTGCGACTGGCCACCGGGGTGGTCTTCGACCACGGCAGCGTCGACGAACTCGCCGCGCTGCTGCGCACCGAGCTGGCCGCGCCACCGGCCGAGGAGCGGGCCGGCACGCCCGACGCCGCCGCCGACACGATGAGCGCGCTGTTCCGCACCGCCGTCAAGAGCGGCCGGGTGCAGCAGGGCCTGTCCCTGCTGTACGCGGTGGCCGACATCCGGCCCACCTTCGACGGGCCCGCCGACCTGCCGCAGGTCCCCGCCCCGCGCCGGCTCGCCCGGGGCGACCAGGGGCCGGCGATCATCTGCTTCCCGTCGCCGATGGCACTCGGCGGCGACCAGCAGTACGCCCGGTTCACCGCCGAGTTCGGGGGCACCCGGGACGTGTGGACCCTGCCGGTGCCCGGTTTCGGCCGGGACGAGAGCCTGCCCGCCTCCGCCGACGCGGCGGTACGGGTCTTCGCCGAGATGGTCCGCCCGATCGCCGAGCAGGGGCCGTACGTCATCGTCGGCTACTCCTCCGGCGGGCTGTTCGCCCACGCCACCGCCGGTGAGCTGGAGCGGCAGGGGCACGGCCCGGCCGGGGTCGTGCTGCTGGACACCTACCTCACCACCGGCAGCACCACGGCGACGTTCTTCACCCACATGCTCGACTCGCTGCTGGACCGGGAGGCCACCTTCGGCGAGTTCAGCAGCGCCCGGCTGTCGGCGATGGGCCGCTACGTCCGGCTGTTGCAGAGCTGCCCGGTGGAGGAGATCGACACGCCGGTGCTCTTCGTCCGGCCGCAGGAGTCCATCGTGGCCGGCGGGGACGACGACGGGTGGCGGGCCACCTGGGAGACCCCGCACACGCTCCGGGAGGTGCCCGGCGACCACTTCACCATGATGGAGGGCCAGGTCGCCACGACCGCCGGGGTGGTACGGGACTGGATCGCGCAGTGACGACACCGGGAGTGGACGACATGACACTGGCACCGACCGCGAAGGGCACCGTCGAGTTCGGTGACCACCGGACCTGGTACCGGGTGACGGGCGAGCTGCACGACGGCAAGCCCCCGCTGGTGGTGCTGCACGGCGGGCCCGGCAGCACCCACGACTACCTGCTCAACATGGCCGGGTTGAGCCGGTCCGGCTGGCCGGTGGTGCACTACGACCAGCTCGGCAACGGCGGCTCCACCCACCTGCGGGGCCGGGGCGCCGACTTCTGGACCGTCGAGCTGTTCCTCGCCGAACTCGACAACCTGCTGCGCCGCCTCGGCATCGCCGAGGAGTACGTGCTGTTCGGGCAGTCCTGGGGCGGGGTGCTGGCGGCGGCCCACGCGGCCGACCGGCCGGCCGGGCTGCGCGGCCTGGTGATCGCCAACGCGCCCGCGTCGTACCCGCTGTGGCTGCCGGAGCTGGACGTGCTGCGGGCCGCGCTGCCGCCCGGCGTGGATGCGACGCTGCGCCGGCACGAGGCCGCCGGCACCACCGGCAGCCCGGCGTACACGGCCGCGATGATGGTCTTCTACCAGCGGCACGTGTGCCGGCGTAAGCCGTTGCCGCCGGAGCTGATGGCCACCTTCATGGAGATCAACGGCGACCCGACCGTCTACCACGCGATGAACGGGCCGAGCGAGTTCCACATCACCGGTACGCTGCGCGACTACTCGCTGCTCGACCGGCTGCCGCAGATCGACACGCCGACCCTGGTGATCAGCGGCGAGTACGACGAGGTCACCCCCGCCGCCGTGCGCCCCTTCCACGATCTCGTCCCCGGTGCCCGCTGGGAGATCATCGAGGGGGCCAGCCACCTGCCCCACCTGGAGACCCCGGAGCGGTTCACCGAGATCCTCACCCAGTTCCTCGACAAGCTCTGAACCCCGACCGTCCGGCTGGCCCGCTCAGGCGGGGCGGGCCGCCGGGGCGGGGTGGCGGGCGTCGTAGGCCGCCCGGTGGGCGTGCACGTCGTCCAGGTGCGTTTCGGCCCAGGTCTTGAGGGCACGCATCGTCTCGTGCAGGGAGAAGCCGAGGTCGGTCAGCTCGTAGGTGACGGTGACCGGCACGGTCGCCGTCGCGGTCCGGCTGACCAGGCCGTCGCGTTCCAGGGTGCGCAGCGTCTGGGTGAGCATCTTCTGGCTGACCCCGGCGAGCAGGCGGGACAGCTCCGAGTAGCGCATCGGCCGGGGGGTGCCGGCGCAGTCCGCGCCGAACCGGTGCGAGCCGTCGGTGCGCAGCGCGGCCAGCACCAGCGCGACCCACTTGTCGGAGATCCGGGCGAGCAGTTCGCGACTGGGACACTGCGCCACGAACGCGTCGTACGCCACCGCCGCCTCCGCCCGGCGCTCGGCCGCCGTCCTCGTGGTCATCGCCGTTCCTCCCGCAATCGGTGCGCTACGCACTTCCAGGTGCCTACTTCCCGGCAGAAAGCTACCGCACCGATAGTGGTCGGGTACCACTCCGTCCACCACGAAAGGCCGAGGTAACCACATGCTCACCCGCTCTCTGCCCGGCGGCACCTGGACGCTGGGCGACCTGACCGTCACCCGGTTCGGCTACGGTGCCATGCAACTCGCCGGCCCCGGGGTGATGGGACCGCCCGCCGACCCGGACGCGGCGCTGGCCGTCCTGCGGGAGGTCGTCGCCCTCGGCATCACACACATCGACACCAGTGACGCCTACGGGCCGCACGTGACCAACCGGCTGATCCGTCAGGCCCTGCACCCGTACCCCGAGGGGCTGCACCTGGTGACCAAGGTCGGTGCCACCCGGGACGCGCAGGGCGGCTGGCCCACCGCGCGGGAGCCGGATCAACTGCGCCGGGCCGTCGAGGAGAACCTGGAGAACCTCGGCGTCGAGGCCCTGGACCTGGTCAACCTCCGGCTCGGTGACGCCACGGGGCCCCGGGCCGGCTCCCTCGCCGAGCCGTTCGAGGCGCTCGTCGCACTCCAGCGCAAGGGCCTGATCCGGCACCTCGGGTTGAGCAACGTGACGCCCGAGCAGGTCACCGAGGCGCAGTCGATCGCCCCGGTCGTGTGCGTGCAGAACCTCTACAACCTGGCGTACCGGCAGGACGACGCGCTGATCGACAGGCTCGCCGGGCAGGGGGTGGCCTACGTGCCGTACTTCCCGCTGGGCGGGTTCAGCCCGCTGCAGTCCGCGGCGCTGTCGGCCGTGGCCGCCCGCCGGGACGCGACGCCGATGGCCGTCGCCCTGGCCTGGCTGCTGCGGCGCTCACCCAACATCCTGCTCATCCCCGGCACCTCGTCGGTGGCGCACCTGCGGGAGAACGTCGCCGGGGCGGGGCTGACGCTCACCGCCGACGACCTCGCCGCGCTGGACGCGATCGGACGCTGAGGGCAGGACCGCGAAAAGTGCCCGTGACCAGATGCGGTCACGGGCACTTTTCGGAACGGGTGCCGCTCACACGGGAGCGGGCACGCCACGCATGTCGGTCAGCACGCTCCACAACGTCTGCGGGGTGGCGAACGTCTCCATCGACATCGCCTCGTCGACGAAGCGCACGTCGTACTCGCTCTCCAGGGTGGCCAGCAGTTCGACCATGGCGAGGGAGTCCAGGCCGGAGTCGCGCAGGCTGGTGCCGGCCAGCAGCGTCTCCTCGGGGTCGAGGAAGGGCAGGTGCTGGCGCAGGATGGCCTCGAACCGTTGATCCCACATGTCCGCGATTCCTTCCGGTGCAGGGTGAGAAGACGCTAACAACGCCCCACGGGGGCTGACGACCCGACAATCTCCCGGCCGCCGGCCCGCCCGGGTAAGGGGTCGTTAGGGGGGTCGATGCGGGTGGGGGCCGGCGGGGCCGCCGATACGCTCCGGCCATGAGTCGAGAGAACTTCGCGCGCACGCACGCCTCCGTGGAGACGCTGCACGAGTTCCTGTTGGCGGGCGCCCGGCTGACGCCCGACAAGCCGGCCGTCATCCAGGCCGTCGGCGGCGAGGTCGGCTCCATCTCGTACCGTCAGCTCGCCCAGCGGGTCGACGGCTACGCCGCCGCCCTCGACGAACTCGGCCTCGACATCGGCGACCGGGTGATCCTGGAGTCGGACACCTCCCCGACCGCCATCGCGGTCTTCCTGGCCTGCTCGTCGCTGGGCCTGACCTTCATCCCGGTCAGCCCGGAGACCCCGGCCCAGCGGCTCGCGCTGATCGCCGAGAGCACCGCCGCCGCGCTGCACCTGCAACCCGTCGACGGCCGCCGCGAGGGCGTGCCCGCGCCGCTGGGCACCGCCCGGTTCGGCCCGGACGGCATCCAGGTCGAGCGGGCGCCCGCGCCGCGCACCCGGCACCGCCGGGAACTGGTACCCACCGACCCGGCCTACATGATCTTCACGTCGGGCACCACCGGACGACCCAAGGGCGTGGTGATGAGCCACCGGGGCGTGCTCGCCTTCTTCCGGGGGATGCTGCGGCACGGCATCGTCTCCGCCGAGGACCGGGTCGCCACCACCTCGCCGTTGCAGTTCGACTTCTCGCTGCTCGACATCGGCCTGGCGCTGGGCAGCGGCGCGGCGGTGGTGCCGGTGCCCCGGTCGCTGCTGCGCTGGCCGCGCCGCTTCGTGCAGTTCCTCGCCGACAGCGGCGCCACCCAGGTCAACGGCGTGCCGTCGATCTGGCGGGGGGTGCTGCGGCACGAGTTCGCCGGGCTGGCCGCGCTCGGCGAGCAGATCCGCGGGGTGCTCTACTCCGGCGAGAACTTCCCCCTGCCCGAGATGCGCGAGCTGCAACGCGCCCTGCCGCACGCCCGGGTGGTCAACTGCTTCGGCAGCAGCGAGTCCATCGCCGCGTCCTTCACCGACGTGCCCAACCCGCTGCCCGACGACGTCGACCGGATCTCCATCGGCCACGCCCACCCGGGCGCGGAGATGCTGCTGATCGACGAGGACGGCCGGCCGGTCGACTCCCCGGGTGTCGTCGGGCAGATCCACCTGCGCAGCGCCGCCCTGTTCCACGGCTACTGGAACGACCCGGAGGCCACCGCCGCCGCGCTGGTTCCCGACCCGCTCAACCCGGCCACCGGGCAGGTCGTGTTCCGCACCGGCGACCTGGCCTACCGGGGCGAGGGTGGGGAGCTGTACTTCACCGGCCGGGCCGACTCCCTGGTCAAGGTGCGCGGCAACCGGGTCGAGCTGGGCGAGGTGGAGCGCCGGGTCCGGGAGTTCCCGGGCATCGCCGGGGCCGCCGCGCTGATGCTGCCCCAGGAGGGCAGGGACCCGGTGCTGGCCGCGTTCGTGGTGCTCGACGAGGGCGTCACCGGCGTCGAGGAGATGGAGCTGGGCGCGTTCTGCCTGGAGGCGCTGCCCGACTACATGGTGCCGCAGCAGGTCCGGGTGATCGACGAGCTGCCGGTCAACGCCAACGGCAAGATCGACAGGCGGGCCCTCGCCGAGCGCGCCGGACAGCCCGCGCAGCGCTGCCCCGCACCCTGACGGCCCCTGGCCGGTCCCTTCAGGAGGGGGACCGGCCAGGGGTTTTTCTCTGCGTCACCGCCAGCACAGCGAGATGGCGGCATCCGAGTCCTCGGATGCCGCCATGTCGGCGTGACAGCGTCGATCGTCCGGGTCAGCCCTCGGCGGCCTCGCGGGCCAACCGGGCCCGGTCCACCTTGCGGTTGGAGTTCAACGGGAACTCCGGCACGTGCCGGTACGAGCGCGGCAGCATCCCCTTGGGCAGGATCTGCCGCAACTGCCGGGACAGTTCCGCCGGGGCCGTCGGCGCACCCGTGTAGAAGACCACCAGTTCGGTGCCGCCGGCCCCGGAGCGGGCCACGGTCACCGCGTCCTCGATACCGGGGCAGCCCCGCAGGGCGTGCTCGATCTCGGCCAGCTCCACCCGCCAGCCGTGCACCTGCACCTGCGAGTCGAGCCGGCCCAGGTAGATCAGTTCCTTGTTGTCCAACCGCCGGACCCGGTCCCCGGTGCGGTACCAGCGCCGGCCGTCACGCAGCAGGAACCGGCCCTCGTCGTCGGCCGGGTCGAGGTAGCCGGGGGTGAGCTGCGGGCCGGTGATGCAGAGTTCCCCCTCCACCTCGCTGGCCGCGCCGTCGGCGTCGAGCAGCACCCCGTCGTGCCCGTCGTGCAGCGTCCCGATCGGGACCAGCCCGTTGACGCACAACCCCGGCGAGGTCTGCGGCGACCAGCGGTGCCCGGTGATGGTCACGGTCAGCTCGGTCGGGCCGTAGATGTTCTCCAGCGTCGATGCGGGGGCCGAAGCCTGCCAGTCCACCGCGTCGGCCGCGTGCAGCGCCTCCCCGGCGAAGAAGCTCCACCGCAGCGACGGCATCGCCGCCGCAGCCAGCCGGCCGGTCCGCCGGACCAGGGTGATCGCGCTCGGGGTGGAGAACCACACGGTCAGGCCCCGCTCGGCCACGAACGCCGGCACGTCCCGGTACGCCGCCGGCGGCACCGGGTGCACGCTCGCCCCGGCACCCCAGGCGCAGAACAGGTCGAACATCGCGCAGTCGAAGTTCAGGTCGAACGACTGGGAGAACCGGTCGTCCGGGCCGAAGTCGTACCGGTCGTCCAGCACCGAGAAGTAGTGCCGCAGGTTCCCGTGGGTGATCGGCACCCCCTTGGGCCGCCCCGTCGACCCGGAGGTGAACAACACGTAGGCCACGTCGTCCGGGCCGGCGGGGCGGGGTGCGGCCAGCGGCGTCGCCCCGACCACCGGCAGCCGTGGGCCGGTGCCGCTGCCGCGCGGGTCCACCACCGGCGCGAACACCGGCACCCCGGCGACCGCGTCGCCCATCTCCGCCCGGACCGCCAACCCGGCCTCGTCGAGCAGCAGGGTGGAGACCCCGCACGCGGTGAGCATCCCCGCCGTCCGGGTAGCCGGGAACTCCGGGTGCAGCGGTACGGCGGTCGCGCCGACGTACAGGGTGGCCAGCAGCCCCGCGTACGACTCCAGGGTCTTGCCGGCAAGGATGCCGACCACCCGGGGCGGACCGTCCGGCCCGGCGGCCAGCGCCCCCGCCCAGCGCAGCGCGGTGGCGTGCAGCTCCTCGTAGCTGACCGGCCCGGACGGCAGGTGCAGGGCGGTGGCCCGGGGTGCCGCGGCCAGCCCCTGGAGGAACCGGCCGTGCAGGGCGTAGTCGGTGTGCTGGGTCATCTCGTCCTCCGTGCTCTACCGGCGCTCAGGCGGCCACGGCGCGACGGATCGGCCGCATCGCCCGTCGCGGGTCCACGATGGTGGTCCGGAAGTTGCGGACGGTGGCGCCGACCCGGCCCCACAACCGGTCCGGCCCGCAGACGTGCACCGTCTGCACCCCGGACCGCTGGAACGTGGCGACCACCTCCGGCCAGCGCACCGGGGTGACGATCCCGTCGAGCAGCATCGTCCGGACACCGTCGGCGGTGGTGCGTACCGTGCCGTCCTGGTCGGCGACGACCGGGATCTGCGGATCGGTGAAGCGCAGCGACCCGAACAGCTCCGCCTCCACCCGGTCGCGCAGCGGCCCGAACGCGGCGGCGTGCAGCGGCGGATCCATCACGTACAGCGGCAGCCCGCCGCCGGCCCGCAGCCGCTGCGCCAACCAGTCGGTGCGCCCCTCGTGCAGGGTCACCATCCAGAAGTCGGTGTCCACGTAGCAGGAGATCTCGTACCACTCGCCTGCCTCGTCCAGCTCGGCCAGGATCTCCCGCAGCCGCTCGGCCGGGGTCCGGACGAACGACATCGTCACCACGCCCCGCTGCTCGGCGGTGAAGTACTCCGTCTCGATCCGGGACAGCCGCGCCGTCATCCGGACCGCCTCGGCGAAGTCCAGCGCACCGCTGAACACGGCGGCGGCCTTGCCACCGAAGCTGGGTCCGGCGATCAGGTCCGGCCGCAGGTCCATGGTCCGTTCCGCCCACCGGGCCAACGCCACGCAGTTGACCAGGAAGGCCACCTGGGCGTACTCGGAATAGTCGCTGTCGCTGTCGCGGTAGCGGGCGAACAGGTCGTAGTCGAGGGCCTCGCTGGCGGTGGCGAGCAGCTCGCGGGCGTCCCGGTCGATGAGCATGAACTTCGCGACGTCGGCGAAGTCGCACGGACCCATCCCGGGAAAGACGATCGCGCTGGTCATCTGGGGCGTCCTTGTCGTCGGGGCAGACCGGCACCGGCGCGGTCGGCGGGGGAGTCGGGGCGGGTCACCGGGGGAGCTTGGCCAGGGCCTGCTCGATGCGGACCAACGCGTCGGCGACGTGCGGCACCGTCAGCGGGTCGGCGGCGGTCTGGGTCTGCCGCTGCTGCTCCGGGGTGTCGCCGTAGAGCATGCTGGTGGCGGCCCGGAACCGCAGCGCCTCCGGCCGGTCGCCGAAGTGGTGGCCGGACAGCACCGCCACGCCCAGCTCCTCCAGCAGGTAGTGCTGCAGGGTGGCCCCGTCGGTGATGCCCTGCTCGGCCAGCGGCTCGCGCAGCGGCGCGAAGTCCGGGTAGACGTAGAACGCGCCGGTCGGCGGCCGGCAGGTGGCACCCGCCTCCACCATGATCCGGTGCACCGCGCCGGCCACCGCGCCGTGCAGCGCGGCGTCCTCGGTGAGCCGCTCACGGATCTCCGGCGGCTCCGCGAAGGCGTACCGGGCGACCGACTGCATCGGCCCGGCCAGGGTGGACCAGATCTCGCTGGCCACCGATGCGACGTCGGCGCGGAGGCGCTCGCCCCACCCGCCGGCCGGGAACCGGGCCGCGCCGATCCGCCAGCCGCCGAGCGCCAGGTTCTTGCTGAGCCCGGTGAGCACCACGGTCCGCCGGGGTGCGACCTCGGCGGGGGACAGCAGGTCCGTGCCCGGGGTGTGCAGGATGTCCCGGTAGATCTCGTCCGAGACGATCAGCAGGTCCTCCTCCTCGGCGATCGCGCACAGCTCACGGACCAGGTCGTCCGGGGCGTGCGTGCCGGTCGGGTTGTCCGGCGAGGTGAGCACCAGGATGCGCGGGTCGTGACCGAGCACCCGGGCGGCGCGGACCGTCTCCCGCAGCGCCGCCGGGTCGGGCACCCCGCCGCACGACTCAGGGACCGGCACGCCCAGCGCCGTCCGGCCGGCGAGCCGGGCCTGCGGGGCGTAGGTGACCCAGCTCGGCGCGGCGAGCAGGGTGTCCCCGCCGACGACCAGTTGCAGGGCCATCAGCAGCGGCTTGCTGCCCGGCGCGACGATCACCTGGTCGGCCTCGGTGGGCAGCCGGCGACGGGAGAAGTACCCGGCCACCGAGTCCAGGGTGGCGGGGTCGCCGACCACCGGCCCGTAGGCGTTACGGTCGCCGCCCTCGGTCAGCGCCCGCAGCAGCGGCGGGAACACCGGCAGGCGGGACTCGCCGAAGCCCAGGTGCACGATGGACTCGCCCGCGGCGATGCGCTGCGCGACCAGCTGGTCGAGCGCGAGGTTGGGCGAAATCTTCCGGCCGGCCATCGCCAGCTCCCTTCGGGTCGGTGGGTGGTTCAGGCGGTGACGGCCGCGCCGGGGCGGGCCGCGCTGGGGCTGACCGCGGCGAGGATGTCCGCCGGGGCCGTCGGGTCCAGTTCCAGGTCGCTCAGCCAGGCCGCGTCGGCCGACCAGCGGGCCCGGAACGGCCGGCCGACCAGCCGCCGGTCGCGGGCCTGGATCAGCCGGAGCTGGAAGAAGTCGCCGTCCGGGGTCCGCTCGACGCCGTCGACGAGGACCTTGCCGGGGGTGGCCGACATGACCGGTCCGCGCACCGTCCGGGCCAGCCCGGGCAGATCCTGGTACGCGGTACGGAAGATGTCGGCGGCCCGGGTCAGCGGCACCTGGAAGTAGTCCCGGGGACCGGTGTCCCGCTCGACGAACATGTAGTAGGGCACCGCGCCGACGGCCAGCTCCGCCCGCCACATCTCGCTCCAGGCGCGGGCGTCGTCGTTGACGTAGCGGATCAGCGGGGCCTGGCAGTAGACCACCGCCCCGGTCGACCTGATCCGGGCGATGGCCCGGGTGGCGACCTCGGTGGCCAGCTCCCGGGGGTGGCTGAAGTGCGCCATCACCGCGACACTGCGCCCCGACGCGACCACCTGCTCGAACAGCCGCAGCAGGTCGTCGGCGTCGCTGTCGGAGACGAACCGGTACGGCCAGTAGGCGACCGCCTTGGTGCCGAACCGGATGGTGCGCACCGTGTCCACCGTCAGCAGCGGCTCCACGTGGCTGCGCAGCCGCTCCGTCGACATGATCATCGGGTCGCCGCCGGTGACCAGCACGTCGGTCACCGCCGGGTGCCGGTGCAGGTAGTTCACCAACTGCTCCGGGCCGGGCGCGGCGAACCGCAGGTCGGCGTCCCCGACGAACTGTGCCCACCGGAAGCAGTAGGTGCAGTACGCGTGGCAGGTCTGCCCCTGCTGCGGGAAGTACAGCACCGTCTCCCGGTACTTGTGCTGCATCCCCGGCAGTTCCTGACCGTCCAGGCTGGGCACGTTGTGCTGCTGCTGCCCGGACGGGTGCGGGTTGAGCCCCGCCCTGATCCGGGCCACCTCCCCGCGCAGCCCCTTACGGTCACCGGCGCGCAGCAGGTCGCCGACGATCCGCTCGTCGTCGGCGGCGAGCATGCCGCGCTGCGGGAACACCAGCCGGAAGATCGGGTCGTCCGGGATGCGGTCCCAGTCGATCAGGTGCGACAGGACGTACTCGTTGACCCGGAAGGGCAGCACCTGGGAAATGGTGCGGATCGCGTGCAGATTGTCGGCCGACAATCCGTACCGGCCGCCCAGCTCTTCGATGTGGTGCGGCCCGAAGGAGTGGAACCGCCCCGGATCGGCGGTCGTGGAAACGAGCAGGGACATCAACCATCCTCCATGGGGGGTTGCGCCCACCGACGTGGCGTGACTCAATCACCGGTGCGCGCCCGCGAGAATCGCTCGACGGTCAACAGCGCGTTGCCTCGCCCACACGCTAGTGGCGGCCCGTCCGCCCGGACCCCTAGCGGAACCCCAGAGCCGCCCCTTAGCGCAGCCGGTAGGGGGAGGCTAGGGGCGTCGCGGGGGTGTAGGTGGATTTCCTTTCCTGATTACGTATCCCTCGCCTGGTCCGGCCGGCGCCCGGCGTGTCGCCCGGATACGCCGTACCGCACCGAGCGGCCGTGCAGACACCGATGCCAGCGCCGGATCACGTGCGCCCGGTGCGACCCGAGGGAGTGCTCCGTGACGATCGATCAGGAGATCCGTAAATATCCGTTCAGCGAGGCGCCCGGGATCGACATCGACCCCGTCTACGGGCTGCTGCGCAGCACCGAGCCGCTGGCCCGGGTGCAACTGCCGTACGGCGAGGTGTCCTGGCTCGCCACCCGGTACGAGGACGTCAAGACCGTGCTGACCGACCCGCGGTTCAGCCGGGCCGCGGCGCAGGGCAAGGACCAGCCCCGCACCCGCGAGGAGATGACCTACGAGGGCATCATCGGCCTCGACCCGCCGGACCACACCCGGCTGCGCAAGCTCGCCGGCAAGGCGCTGACCGCCCGCCGGGTCAACGAGATGCGCGAGGGCGCCCAGCGCATCGCCAACGAGTACGTCGACGAGATGATCGCCAAGGGCTCCCCGGGTGACCTGGTCGAGCTGTTCGCCCTGCCGTACCCGATCACCGTCATCTGCGAGCTGCTCGGGGTGCCGTTCGAGGACCGGGCCCAGTTCCGGATCTGGACCGAGGGGCTGACCAGCACCAGCGAGCAGCTGATGGTCTACGCCGAGCAGCTCTTCGGCTACATGGGCAAGCTGGTCGCCCAGCGCCGCGAGCAGCCCACCGACGACCTGCTCGGCGCGCTGGTCAAGGCCCGCGACGAGGGCGACCGGCTGACCGAGCAGGAGCTGCTCTCCATCGCCGGGGTCGGGCTGCTGCTCACCGGCGTCGAGACGGTCTCCACGCACATCCCCAACTTCGTCTACGCGCTGCTCACCCACCCGGAGCTGATGGCGCAGCTGCGCGCCGACCGGAGCCTGGTGCCGGCGGCCGTGGAGGAACTGCTGCGGATGATCCCGCTGAACCCGGCCGCCATGTTCCCCCGGTACGCGGTGGAGGACGTGGAGCTGAGCGGCATCACCGTGCGCGCCGGCGAGCCGGTGCTGGTCTCGCTGCCCGGGGCCAACCGGGACCCGGAGATCTTCGACAACCCGGAGACCTTCGACTTCACCCGCGAGCAGAACCCGCACGTCGCGTTCGGCCACGGCC
Organism: Micromonospora humida; assembly: GCF_016901255.1. Classification (NCBI taxonomy): domain Bacteria; kingdom Bacillati; phylum Actinomycetota; class Actinomycetes; order Micromonosporales; family Micromonosporaceae; genus Micromonospora; species Micromonospora humida. The sequence continues at coordinate 37,569 of NZ_JAFEUC010000019.1, read as the reverse complement.
CGCACCACTGCCTCGGCGCGCAGCTCGCCCGGATGGAGTTGCAGGTGGCCCTGCACACCATCCTGGACCGGTTCCCCGAGCTGAGCCTGGCCGACGGCGACGCGGGCGTGTCGTGGAAGTCCGGCCTGCTGGTCCGGGGCCCGAACAAGCTGCTGGTGGCCTGGTGACCGCTGTGGACACCCGGTGGACGGTCACCGTCGACCGGGACGCCTGCATCGGTACCGGGGTCTGTGCCGGCGCAGCCCCCCGCCAGATCGAGATCCGGGCCGGCAAGGCGTCCGCCCTGGCCCCGGAGACCGCACCCGACGAGGCGGTCATCGACGCCGCCGACATGTGCCCGATGTCCGCGATCACGGTCCGCGACGCCGCCTCCGGCGCGCTGCTCGCGCCCGAGGAGTAACACCGCCCCGACCGGTGAACCCACCGGTCGCCGCGAGGCCGCCGCGACCGGTCCCCCCTACCGGTCGCGGCGGCCTTGCCGTGATCGGGCGCCGAAAGCCGACACACCGAGCCGGGCGTCGAACCCGGAGACCTAGTGGAGCGTGCCATGAGCGAGTCCGTGAACCCCACCGGTGCCGAGCCCGACGCCCTGTCGGCACTGCGGCGGCGGCTGGAGGGCCGCACGGCCGACGAGCAGGACCGGGCGCTCACCGCGCTGGTCCGGGAGCAGGCCCGCGACGTGCTGCGGACCGTACTGCCGGACGGCCCGGACGCCGTCGAGCCCGGCCGGCCCTTCCGCGACCTGGGCTTCGACTCGCTCGCCGCGGTCGAGCTGCACCGCCGGCTCACCGCCGTGACCGGCCTGGACCTGCCGGTCACCCTGGTCTTCGACCACCCGACGCCGCAGGCGGTCGGGCGGCTGCTGCGGACCCTGCTCGGTGGGGACGCCGCACCCGCGCCGGTCGCCGCGCCGCTGCGCCGGCCCGCCGCCGACGACGAGCCGATCGCCGTGGTCGGCATCGGCTGCCGCTACCCGGGGCACAGCACCTCCGCCGACGACCTGTGGCGGCTGGTCTTCGAGGGCCGGCACGTGATCAGCGACTTCCCGACCGACCGGGGCTGGGACACCGACGGGCTCTACGACCCCGACCCGGGCAAGCCGGGCAAGACCTACGTGCGCCAGGGCGGTTTCCTGGAGGGCGCGGCCGAGTTCGACGCGGACTTCTTCGGCATCAGCCCGCGCGAGGCGATGACGATGGACCCGCAGCAGCGGCTGGTGCTGGAGACCGCCTGGGAGGCGCTGGAGGACGCCGGCATCGACTCGGCGTCGCTGCGCGGCAGCCAGACCGGTGTCTTCATCGGCGCCGAACCGCAGGAGTACGGCCCCCGCCTGCACGAGGCCCCGGAGGGCCTGGACGGCTACCTGCTCACCGGCAACGCGCCGAGCGTGGTGTCCGGCCGGCTCGCCTACACCTTCGGCTTCGAGGGCCCGACGCTGACCGTGGACACCGCCTGCTCGGGTTCGCTGGTCGCCCTGCACCTGGCCTGCCAGGCGGTGCAGCGTGGCGAGTGCACCACCGCGTTGGCCGGTGGCGTCGCGGTGATGGTGCACCCGGGCGCGTTCACCGCGTTCAGCCGGCAGCGCGGCCTCGCCCCGGACGGGCTGTGCAAGCCGTTCGCGGCGGCGGCCGACGGCACCGGCTGGGCCGAGGGGGTCGGCATCCTGGTGCTGGAGCGGCTCTCCGACGCCCGCCGCAACGGCCACCGGGTGCTCGGGGTGATCCGGGGCTCGGCGATCAACCAGGACGGCGCGTCCAACGGGTTGACCGCCCCGAACGGGCCGTCCCAGCAGCGGGTGATCATGTCCGCGCTGGCCTCGGCCGGCCTGGCCCCCGCCGACGTCGACCTGGTCGAGGCGCACGGCACCGGCACCCGCCTCGGCGACCCCATCGAGGCGCAGGCGATCATCGCCACCTACGGCCGGGAACGCCCCGCCGACCGGCCGTTGTGGCTCGGTTCGCTCAAGTCCAACATCGGTCACTCGCAGGCCGCCGCCGGCGTCGCCGGTGTGATCAAGGTGTTGATGGCGATGCGGCACCGGGTGCTGCCGCAGACCCTGCACGTCGACGCGCCCACCCCCAACGTGGACTGGTCCGCCGGCACCGTCGCGCTGCTCACCGAGGCCCGCGAGTGGGACGCTGAGGGCCGGCCGCGCCGGGCCGGGGTCTCCTCGTTCGGGGTCAGCGGCACCAACGCGCACGTCATCGTCGAGGAGCCGCCGGCCGTCGACGACGAGGCCGTGCCCGCCGTGCCGCAGCTGCCCAGCGAGGTGCTGCCGGTGGTGCTCTCCGCCCGTAGCGAGGCGGCGCTGCGCGACCAGGCCGCCGCGTTGCTCGCCGTCGTGGACACCGACGGGGACGCCCCGGAACTGCTCGACGTCGCGTACTCGCTGGCCACCACCCGGACCGCGCTGGAGCACCGGGCGGTGCTGGTGGCCCGGGACCGGGCCGCGACGGTCCAGGACCTGGCCGCCCTCGCCGCCGGTGGGGACGTGCCCGGCGTGCACCTGGGCCAGGCCACCGGTGGTGGGCTCGGTTTCCTGTTCACCGGGCAGGGCAGCCAACGGCTGGACGCCGGCCGGCAGCTGCACCGCAGCTACCCGGTCTACGCCGCCGCGTTCGACGACGCCTGCGGCTGGCTCGACCTGCAACTGGACGTGCCGCTGGCCGACGTGCTGTTCGCCGGGCCCGGCACCGCCGAGGCGGCCCTGCTCGACCAGACCGCCTACACCCAGTGCGCGCTGTTCGCGGTGGAGGTCGCCCAGTTCCGGCTGCTGGAGTCGTGGGGGATCCGGCCGGACCTGCTCGCCGGGCACTCGATCGGTGAGCTGGCCGCCGCCCACGTCGCCGGGGTGCTCTCCCTGGAGGACGCCGCCCTGCTGGTCGCCGCCCGGGGCCGGCTCATGCAGCAGCTTCCCGCCGAGGGCGCGATGATCTCGGTGCAGGCCACCGAGGAGCAGGTCCGTCCGCTGCTGGCCGGCCGCGAGGCGCAGGTGGGCCTGGCCGCGGTGAACGGCCCCGCCTCGGTGGTGGTCTCCGGCGACGAGGACGCCGTGCTGGAGGTGGTCGCCGCCCTCGCCGCCGCCGGGCACAAGACGAAGCGGCTGAAGGTCAGCCACGCCTTCCACTCGCCGCTGATGACGCCGATGCTCGCCGAGTTCGGCCGGCTGGCGCACGTGCTCACCTACCGCCCGCCGACCATCCCGGTCGTCTCCACGGTCACCGGCCGGCCGGTGCTCTCCGGTGAACTGTGCGACCCCGAATACTGGGTGCGGCACGTGCGCGACAGCGTCCGGTTCGCCGACGCCGTCCGGGCCATGGCCGACGAGGGGGTCACCACCTTCCTCGAACTCGGTCCGGCCGGTGTGCTCTCCGCGATGGGTCCGGCCTGCCTCGACGACGACGCCGAAGCGGTCTTCGCCCCGCTGCTGCGCGCCGACCACGACGAGGAGTCCGACGTCGTCGCCGCCGTCGCCCGCGCCCACGTGCGGGGGGTGCCGGTGGACTGGACGGCGTTCTTCGCCGCCCGTGGGGCCCGCCGGATCGCGCTGCCCACGTACCCGTTCCAGCGTCGCCGGTTCTGGATGGAATCCGGCGGCGGCAGCGCCGACGCGACCGGCTTCGGCCAGCTCGCCGCCGGGCACCCGCTGGTCGGTGCGGTCGTCGGCCTGGCCGGCGGCGATGGCGTGGTGCTCACCGGTCGGGTGTCGCTGCGCAGCCACCCGTGGCTGGCCGACCACACCATCTCCGGGGTGGCGCTGCTGCCCGGCACCGCCTTCGTCGAGCTGGCCGTGCGGGCCGGCGACCAGGTCGGCTGCCCCACCGTCGAGGAGCTGACGCTGGAGGCCCCGCTGGCGCTCGACGAGCGCGGCGTCGCCCTCCAGGTGGTCGTCGGCGCCGCCGACCCGGCCGGCCGCTGCCCGGTGGCCGTCTACTCGCGGCCCGACGGGTCCGACCCGGACGACCAGCTCTGGACCCGGCACGTCAGCGGCTTCCTCACCCCGGAGGCCGCCGACGCCGGTCAGCCGCTCACCCAGTGGCCGCCGCGCGACGCCCGGCCGGTCGACCTGGCCGGCATCTACGCCGAGCTGGCCGACCAGGGCTACGGCTACGGCCCGGTCTTCCAGGGCCTCAAGGCCGTCTGGCGACGCGGCCAGGAGGTGTACGCCGAGGTCGCGCTCCCCGCCGACAGCCGGGCCGAGGCGGCCCGCTTCGGCCTGCACCCGGCGGTGCTGGACGCCGCGCTGCACGCCATCGACGCGGCCCGCCGGGGCGAGCCCACCGACGACGCGGTGCGCATCCCGTTCGCCTGGAACGACGTCACCCTGCACGCCGCCGGTGCGGCCGAGGTGCGGGTGCGGATCGCCCCGGCCGCCGGGGACAGCGTGTCGGTGACCCTCGCCGACGCCACCGGCGCACCGGTGGCGTCGGTGCGCTCGTTCGTCTCCCGGCCGGTGTCCACCGCCCAGCTCACCGCCGCCCGGGGCGGCTACCACGAGCGGCTGTTCCGGCTGGAGTGGACGAAGCTGGGCCACCGGCCCGCCCCGGCGGGCACCCCCCGCTGGGTGGTGCTCGGCGACGAGCGGATCGGCACCGCCACCCGGCACGCCGACCCGGCCGCACTGGGCGCCGCGATCGACGCCGGCGCGACCGCCCCCGAGTTCGCGTTCGTCGGCGTCGGCGCCGGTGACGTCCGGGCCGCCACCGCCGACGCGTTGACGCTGCTGCAGCAGTGGCTGGTCGACGCGCGGCTGGCCGGCACCCGGCTGGTCTTCGTCAGCCGGGTCGACGACCTCGCCACCGAGGCGGTCTGGGGTCTGCTGCGCGCCGCGCAGACGGAGAACCCGGACCGGTTCGTCACCGTCCGGCTCGCCGACGCCCCCACGTCGCTGCTGGCCGCCGCCCTGGCCACCGGCGAACCGGAGCTGCGGGTACGTGACGGGGAGATCAGTGTGCCCCGGCTGGCCCGGGTCGCCACCACCCCCGACGGCAGCGCCGACGCCGGTTGGCCGACCGACGGCACGGTGCTGGTCACCGGCGGCACCGGTGGGCTCGGCGCGCACGTCGCCCGGCACCTGGCCGGCCGGCACGGCGTACGCCACCTGCTGTTGACCAGTCGTCGTGGCCCGGCGGCGGCCGGTGTGGCGGAACTGCGCGCGGAACTGGAAGCGGCGGGCGCGAGCGTCGAGGTGGCCGCCTGCGACGCGGCCGACGCCGACGCCCTGGCCGCGCTGCTCGCCGCCGTCCCGGCCGACCGGCCGTTGCGGGCGGTGGTGCACGCCGCCGGCATCGTCGACGACGGCACGATCGGCTCGCTCACCCCGCAGCGGCTCGACACGGTGCTGCAGGCCAAGCTGGACGGCGCGGTCAACCTCGACCGGCTGACCCGCGACGCCGACCTCACCGCGTTCGTGCTCTTCTCCTCTCTGGCGAGCCTGCTCGACTGCGCCGGGCAGGGCAACTACGCCGCCGCGAACGCCACCCTGAACGCGCTGGCCACCACCCGCCGGGCGCAGGGCCGGCCCGCCGTCGCCCTCACCTGGGGTCTGTGGACCGGTGACAGTGGCATGGGCGGCCAGTTGGACGCCGCCGCGTTGCAGCGCATCGAGCGTTCCGGCATGCCCGGCCTCAGCCCGGCCGAGAACCTGGCCCTGCTCGACGCGGCGCTCGGCGTCGACGAGCCGGTGCTCGCCCCGATCCGGGTCGACTTGACCGCGCTGCGCAACCGGCCCGACGGGGTGCCGGCGCTGCTGCGCGGCCTGGTGCCGCTGCCGGCCCGGCGGGCCGCGCAGGCCGCCGGCCCGGCGGACGCCGCGCAGGGGCTGGCCCGGCAGTTCGCCGGCCTCACCCCGGCCGAACGGGACCGGGTCACCCTCGACCTGGTCCGCGCGCACGTCGCCGCCGTGCTCGGCCACGACGGCGCGGAGGCGATCGAGCCCCGCCGCGCCTTCAACGAGCTGGGTTTCGACTCGCTGGCCGCAGTGGAGCTGCGTAACCGGCTCAACGCCGCCACCGGGCTGCGGCTGCCGGCGACCCTGGTCTTCGACTACCCGACGCCGGTGGCGCTCGCCGAGTTCGTGGTCTCCACCGTGCTCGGCACCGACGTGGACCCGGTGGTGCCGGAGCTGGCACCGGCCTCGTTCACCCAGGAGCCGATCGCGATCGTGTCGATGAGCTGCCGCTTCCCCGGCGGGGTGGCCACCCCGGAGCAGCTGTGGGAGCTGCTGGAGGGTGGCGTCGACGCGGTCTCCCCGTTCCCCACCGACCGGGGCTGGGACCTGGTCGGCATGTACGACCCGGAGCCCGGCAAGCCCGGCAAGACGTACTCGATGGAGGGTGGTTTCCTCTACGACGCGGCCGACTTCGACGCGGACTTCTTCGGGATCAGCCCGCGTGAGGCGGTCGCGATGGACCCGCAGCAGCGGTTGCTGCTGGAGACGTCGTGGGAGGTGCTGGAGCGGGCCGGGATCGACCCGACCTCGCTCAAGGGCAGCCCGACCGGTGTCTTCGCCGGCGTCATGTACCACGACTACGCGCTGCGCCTGCACCAGGTGCCCGACGAGCTGGCCGGCTACCTGGGCAACGGCAGCCTGGCCAGCATCGTCTCCGGCCGGGTCGCCTACACCCTCGGCCTGGAGGGGCCGGCCGTGTCGATCGACACCGCGTGCTCGTCGTCGCTGGTGGCGATCCACCTGGCCGTGCAGGCGCTGCGGGCCGGGGAGTGCTCGCTCGCGTTGGCCGGTGGTGTCACCGTGATGTCCACCCCGGACACGTTCATCGACTTCAGCCGCCAGCGGGGCCTGGCCAAGGACGGCCGGTCCAAGTCGTTCGCCGCCGGGGCCGACGGCACCGGCTGGGGTGAGGGCGCCGGCATGCTGCTGCTGGAGCGGCTCTCCGACGCGCGGGCCAACGGCCACCAGGTGCTCGCGGTGATCCGGGGCTCGGCCACCAACCAGGATGGCGCGTCCAACGGCCTGACCGCGCCGAACGGCCCGTCGCAGCAGCGGGTGATCCGGCAGGCGCTGGCCTCGGCCGGTGGCATCCCGGCGACCGAGGTGGACGCGGTGGAGGCGCACGGCACCGGCACCGCCCTCGGCGACCCGATCGAGGCGCAGGCGCTGCTGGCCACGTACGGGCAGGGCCGGCCGGGTGAGCGTCCGCTGTGGCTCGGCTCGATCAAGTCGAACATCGGGCACACCCAGGGTGCGGCAGGTGTCGCGGGCGTGATCAAGATGGTGCTGGCGATGCGCAACGGGCTGCTGCCCCGCACCCTGCACGCCGACGAGCCGTCCCCGCAGATCGACTGGTCGGCCGGCGAGGTGCGGCTGCTCACCGAGGCGCAGCCGTGGCCGGCGCTGGACCGGCCGCGCCGGGCGGGCGTGTCGTCGTTCGGCATCAGCGGCACCAACGCCCACGTCATCGTCGAGGAGGCCCCGCCGGTCGAGCTGGAGGGCGAGATCGTCCCGCCGCCGGCCGTGCTGCCGTGGGTGCTGTCGGCCAAGACCGAGGAGGCGCTGCGCGCCCAGGCCGCCCAGCTGCGGGCCGCCGTCGCCGCCGCCACCACCGACCCGGGTGACCTCGCGTACGCGCTGGCCAAGGGGCGGGCGGCGCTGGACCGGCGGGCCGTCGTCGTCGGCGACGTCAGCGACTTCCTGACCGGCGCGGACGCCCTGGTCGCCGGGGCCGCGGTGCCGACGCCGTTGCAGGGCGGCTCCGGGGTGGTGTTCGTGTTCCCGGGGCAGGGTTCGCAGTGGGTGGGGATGGCGGTGGAGTTGTTGGATTCGTCTCCGGTGTTTGCGGAGCGGGTCGGTGAGTGTGGCGTGGCGTTGTCGGAGTTTGTGGATTGGCGGTTGGTTGAGGTTTTGCGGGGTGTGGAGGGTGCTCCGTCGTTGGAGCGGGTTGATGTGGTGCAGCCGGTGTTGTGGGCGGTGATGGTGTCGTTGGCGGGGTTGTGGCGGTCGTTCGGGGTGGTGCCGGATGCGGTGATTGGGCATTCGCAGGGTGAGATTGCGGCGGCGGTGGTGGCGGGTGGTTTGTCGTTGCGGGATGGGGCGTTGGTGGTGGCGTTGCGGAGTTTGGCGATTGCGGAGGTGTTGGCGGGTCGGGGCGCGATGGCCTCCATCGGCCTGCCCGCCGAGCGGGTCCGCGAGCGCCTCGACGCCTACGACGGCCGGGTGTCCATCGCCACGGTCAACGGGGTGTCGTCGGTGGTGGTCTCCGGTGACCCGGACGCCGTCGACGACCTCGTCGCCGCCCTCAGCGCCGAGGAGGTGCGGGCCAAGCGGGTGAACGTGGACTACGCGTCGCACTCGGCCCAGGTGGAACTGATCGAGCAGCGGCTGCGCGACGACCTCGCCGAGGTGTCGCCCCGGTCGTCGACCGTGCCGTTCTACTCCACGGTGACCGCCGGGGTGCTGGACACCACCGGCCTGGACGCCGGCTACTGGTACACCAACCTGCGGCAGACCGTCCGGTTCGAGGAGACCACCCGGGTGCTGCTCCGGGCGGGGATGCGGGTGTTCCTGGAGTGCAGCGCGCACCCGGTGCTGACCATGGGTGTCGAGGAGACCGCCGCCGACGCGGGCGTCGAGGTGGCCGCCGTCGGGTCGCTGCGCCGGGGCGAGGGCGGGCTGCGTCGTTGGCTCACCTCGCTCGGTGAGGCGTTCGTCCGTGGGGTGCCGGTGGACTGGTCGTCGGCGTTGCCGGCGCGTCCGCGCGGGGAGGTGCCGCTGCCGACGTACCCGTTCCAGCGCCGCCGCTACTGGATCGACGCGACCAGCGGCACGACCGACGTGGCGTCGGTGGGCCTCGGCGCGGCCGGCCACCCACTGTGGGGGGCGTCGGTGGCGATGGCCGAGTCGGGCGAGGTGCTGTTCACCGCCCGGATCTCGCTGGACACCCACCCGTGGCTGGCCGACCACGCCGTCAACGGCACCGTCCTGCTGCCCGGTGCGGCCTTCGTCGAGATGGTCCTGCACGCCGGTGACCATGTCGGCCTCGGCCACCTGGAGGAGCTGACCCTGCACGCCCCGCTGCTGCTCGCCGAGCGCGCGGCCGTGCAGGTGCAGCTGCTGATGACCGCCGCCGACGAGTCGACCCGGCGGACCGTCAGCGTCCACTCCCGGGCCGAGCACGCCGAGGCGGAACAGCCGTGGACCCGGCACGCCACCGCCGTGCTCACCGACACCCCGGCCGCCGCCGGCTTCGACCTGTCGGCATGGCCGCCGTCGGGTGCGGTGCCGGTGGCGACGGCGGGGTTGTATGACGACCTGGTGGTGCAGGGGTACGAGTATGGTCCGGTGTTCCAGGGGGTGCAGGCTGCCTGGCGGGTTGGTGAGGTGGTGTTTGCTGAGGTTGCGCTTCCGGAGGAGGCGCATGGGGAGGCGTCGCGGTTCGGGGTGCATCCGGCGTTGTTGGATGCGGCGTTGCAGGTGGTGGGGATCGGTGAGGCGGTGCCGGTGGGTCGTCCGCCGTATCTGCCGTTCGCGTGGACGGATGTGACCCTGCACGCGACGGGCGCGACCGCCCTGCGGGTGAAGGTCACCCCGACCGGCCCGGAGGCTGTCACCCTGCACCTGGCCGACCCGACCGGTGCGCCGGTCGCCGAGATCGGTTCCCTGGTGTCCCGGCCGGTGCAGCTCGCCACCGCCACCACCGAGGGCAACCTCTACCGGGTCGACTGGACCACCGTCGCGGTGCCCGCCACCCCGACGACGCCCTCCTGGGCCCACCTGGCGGATCTCGCCGACGACGTGCCGGAGCTGGTCCTCGCCCGTCTCACGGGCGACGAACCGGTCGCCGACGTCGAGGTGGCCGCGCGGGCCGCGGTGGGTGCGGCGCTCGCGCTGCTCCAGCGCTGGCTGGCCGACCCCCGGTTGGCCGAGTCCCGGCTGGTGGTGCTCACCAGCGGCGCGGCCGACCAGGTGACCGACCTGGTGCACGCCCCGGTGTGGGGCCTGGTCCGGGCCGCCCAGGTCGAGAACCCGGGTCAGTTCGTGCTGGTGGATGCCGATCCGGAGACTCCGGTGGAGGAGATCCTGGCGGCGGTGGGCACCGGTGAGCCGGAGTTGTCGGTGCGCGACGGTCAGGTGCGGGTGCCGCGTCTGGCCCGCGCCGCCGCCGGGGAGCCGGTGTGGCGGGCCGACGGTGCGGTGCTGGTGACCGGCGGCACCGGTGTGCTGGGCGGGTTGGTGGCCCGGCACCTGGTGGAGGTGCACGGGGTGCGGGATCTGGTCCTGACCTCGCGGCGCGGGTTGACTGCGCCGGGTGCGGTGGAGTTGCGGGACGAGTTGACGGCGTTGGGTGCCTCCGTGGAGGTGGTGGCGGCCGACCTGGCCGACCGGGACGCGGTCGCCGGGGTGCTCGACGGCATCCCGGCGTTGACCGCCGTCGTGCACACCACCGGCGCGTTGGATGACGGCACCGTCGCCGCGTTCACCGACGCGCAGCTCGACACCGTGTGGCGGGCCAAGGCCACCCCGGCCTGGCACCTGCACGACCTCACCCGCGACCGTGAGCTGTCCGCGTTCGTGCTGTTCTCCTCGGCCGCCGGCGTGGTCGACGGCTCCGGGCAGGGCAACTACGCCGCCGCGAACGTCTTCGTCGACGCCCTGGCCGCGCACCGGCGGGCCCTGGGCCTGCCGGCCACGTCGCTGGCGTGGGGTTTCTGGGAGCAGCGCAGTGGGATGACCGCGCACCTCGGCGAGGCCGACGTGGCCCGGATGGCCCGCTCCGGCGTGCTCGGTATCGGGACCGACCAGGGCCTCGCCCTGCTCGACGCGGCCGTGGCCACCGACGAGCCGCTGCTGGTCCCGGTCCGGCTGGACACCGCCGCGCTGCGCGCCCAGGGCCAGCAACTCCCGGCCCTGTTCCGGGGCCTGGTCCGGCTCCCGGCCCGGCGGGCCGCCGGTGCGACCGCGACCCCGGTCGGCGGGTCGGCACTGCACCGGCAACTGCTCGGCCTCGCCGACGCCGACCAGCGGCGACTGCTGCTCGACCTGGTCCGGGGCAACGTCGCCGGGGTGCTCGGCCACGAGAGCCCGGCCACCGTCGAGCCGTCCCGGGCGTTCCGGGAACTCGGCTTCGACTCGCTGGCCGCCGTCGAGCTGCGCAACAAGCTCAACACCGCCACCGGGCTGCGGCTGCCGGCGACCCTGGTCTTCGACTACCCCAACCCGACCGCGCTCGCCGACTACCTGCACACCAGGATCCTCGGTGCGGCCGCCCCGCAGGCCCCGACCGTGGCCACCCCCGTCGCCGACGACGAACCCGTCGCCATCGTAGCGATGAGCTGCCGCTTCCCCGGCGGGGTCCGCACCCCCGAGGACCTGTGGCGACTGCTCGCCGACGGCACCGACGCGATCACCCCGTTCCCCACCGACCGGGGCTGGGACCTCGCCGGCATGTACGACCCGGAGCCCGGCCGGACCGGCAAGACGTACGCCATGGAGGGTGGTTTCCTCTACGACGCGGCCGACTTCGACCCCGACTTCTTCGGGATCAGCCCGCGTGAGGCGGTCGCGATGGACCCGCAGCAGCGGCTGCTGCTGGAAACCTCGTGGGAGGCCCTGGAGCGGGCCGGCATCGACCCGAACTCGCTGCGCGGCAGCCTCACCGGTGTCTTCGCCGGGGTCATGTACCACGACTACGCCAGCCGGCTGCCCGAGGTGCCCGAGGAGTTGGCGGGCTATCTGGGCAACGGCAGCATGGCCAGCGTCGCGTCCGGGCGGATCGCCTACACCCTCGGCCTGGAGGGGCCGGCCGTGTCGATCGACACCGCCTGCTCGTCGTCGCTGGTCGCGATCCACCTGGCCGTGCAGGCGCTGCGCTCCGGCGAGTGCTCGCTCGCCCTGGCCGGTGGCGTCACCGTGATGTCCACCCCGGACACGTTCATCGAGTTCAGCCTCCAGCGGGGCCTGGCCGCCGACCACCGGTGCAAGTCCTTCGCGGCCGGCGCGGACGGCACGGCGATGTCCGAGGGCGTCGGCATGCTGCTGCTGGAGCGGCTCTCCGACGCCGAACGCCACGGCCACCACGTCCTGGCGGTGGTACGGGGTTCGGCGATCAACCAGGACGGCGCGTCCAACGGGTTGACCGCCCCGAACGGTCCCTCGCAGCAGCGGGTGATCCGGCAGGCCCTGGCAGCGGCCGGTGGCATCCCGGCCACCGAGGTGGACGCCGTCGAGGCGCACGGCACCGGCACCACCCTCGGCGACCCGATCGAGGCGCAGGCACTGCTGGCCACCTACGGGCAGGAACGGCCCGGGGACCGGCCGCTCTGGCTCGGCTCGATCAAGTCGAACATCGGGCACACCCAGGGTGCGGCCGGTGTCGCGGGTGTGATCAAGATGGTGCTGGCGATGCGCAACGGGGTGCTGCCCCGCACCCTGCACGTGGACGAACCCACCCCGCAGGTGGACTGGTCGGCCGGGGCGGTGCGGCTGCTCACCGAGACGCAGCCGTGGCCGGCACTGGAACGGCCCCGCCGCGCCGGTGTCTCCTCGTTCGGCATCAGCGGCACCAACGCGCACGTCATCCTCGAACAGGCGCCCCCGGCCGAGGAACCGCCGGTCGACGTCCCCGAGCCGGAGCTGCTGCCCTGGGTGCTGTCGGCCCGCACCGACCAGGCCCTGCGGGAGCAGGCCGCCCGGGTGGCCGACGTCGCGGGCGACGGGTCCGTCAGGGCCGGTGACCTCGCGTACGCCCTGGCGACCGGTCGGGCGCTGCTCGACCGGCGCACGGTGATCGTCGGCGACCGGAGCGACTTCGTCGCCGGGGCGCGGGCGTTCGCCGGGAACGGCACCGCCCCCGGTGTGCTCCAGGGCGGCACGGTCTTCGTGTTCCCGGGGCAGGGTTCGCAGTGGGTGGGGATGGCGGTGGAGTTGTTGGATTCGTCTCCGGTGTTTGCGGAGCGGGTCGGTGAGTGTGGCGTGGCGTTGTCGGAGTTTGTGGATTGGCGGTTGGTTGAGGTTTTGCGGGGTGTGGAGGGTGCTCCGTCGTTGGAGCGGGTTGATGTGGTGCAGCCGGTGTTGTGGGCGGTGATGGTGTCGTTGGCGGGGTTGTGGCGGTCGTTCGGGGTGGTGCCGGATGCGGTGATTGGGCATTCGCAGGGTGAGATTGCGGCGGCGGTGGTGGCGGGTGGTTTGTCGTTGCGGGATGGGGCGTTGGTGGTGGCGTTGCGGAGTTTGGCGATTGCGGAGGTGTTGGCGGGTCGGGGCGCGATGGCCTCCATCGGCCTGCCCGAGCGGGCGGCGGCCGAACGGCTGACCGGCTACGCCGACCGCATCTCGATCGCCACCGTCAACGGCACCTCCTCCGTCGTCGTCTCCGGTGACCCGGACGCCGTCGACGACCTGGTCGCGACGCTGACCGCCGAGGGGCTGCGGGCCAAGCGGGTGAACGTGGACTACGCGTCGCACTCGGCCCAGGTGGAGCTGATCGAGCAGCGGCTGCGGGCCGACCTCGCCGAGGTCAGCCCGCGCGCCTCCACCGTCCCGTTCTACTCGACCGTCACCGGCCGGGTGCTCGACACCACCGGCCTGGACGCCGGCTACTGGTACACCAACCTGCGGCAGACCGTCCGCTTCGAGGAGACCACCCGCGCCCTGCTCGACGCCGGGATGCGGGTGTTCCTGGAGTGCAGCGCGCACCCGGTGCTGACCATGGGTGTCGAGGAGACCGCCGCCGACGCGGGGGTCGAGGTGGCCGCCGTCGGGTCGCTGCGCCGGGGCGAGGGCGGGCTGCGTCGTTGGCTCACCTCGCTCGGTGAGGCGTTCGCCCGGGGCGTCACCGTCGACTGGTCGCCGGTGCTGCCGGCCCGGCCCCGGGGCGAGGTGCCGCTGCCGACGTACCCGTTCCAGCGCCGCCGCTACTGGCTGAACGCCACCGGTGGCAGCGCCGACCTCACCTCCGCCGGTCTCGGCTCCGCCGGGCACCCGCTGTGGGGGGCCGCCGTCACCATGGCCGAATCCGGTGAGGTGCTGTTCACCGGCCGGATCTCGCTGGACACCCACCCGTGGCTGGCCGACCACGCCGTCAACGGCACCGTCCTGCTGCCCGGCACCGGTTTCGTCGAACTCGTCCTGCACGCCGGGGACGACGTCGGCCTCGGTCACCTCGACGAGCTGACCCTGCACGCCCCGCTGATCCTGCCCGAGCAGGGTGCCGTACAGGTGCAGTTGCTGCTCGCCGCCGCCGACGACACCGGCCGCCGGACGGTCACCGTGCACTCCCGGCCGGAACACACCGGCAGTTGGGTCCGGCACGCCACCGGCGTGCTCTCCGCCGACGTCACCGACCCCGGCTTCGACCTGCGGGTCTGGCCGCCGTCGGGTGCGGTGCCGGTGCCGACGGCGGGGTTGTATGACGAGTTGGTGGTGCAGGGGTACGAGTATGGTCCGGTGTTCCAGGGGGTGCAGGCTGCCTGGCGGGTTGGTGAGGTGGTGTTTGCTGAGGTTGCGCTTCCGGAGGAGGCGCATGGGGAGGCGTCGCGGTTCGGGGTGCATCCGGCGTTGTTGGATGCGGCGTTGCAGGTGGTGGGGATCGGTGAGGCGGTGCCGGTGGGTCGTCCGCCGTATCTGCCGTTCGCCTGGACGGATGTGACCCTGCACGCGACGGGCGCGACCGCCCTGCGGGTGAAGGTCACCGCCAGCGGGCCGGAGTCCGCCACCCTGCACCTGGCCGACCCGGACGGCGAACCGGTCGCCGTGGTCGGCGCGCTGGTGTCCCGCCCGGTCCAGCTCACCGCCGCCGCCCCGACCGACGGGGACCTCTACCGCGTCGACTGGGTGACCGTGCCCACCGGCACCGCGGCCGAGTCGTGGGGCTACCTGGAGGGTCTCGGCCTCGGTGTACCCGACGTCGTGCTCGCCCCGCTCACCCCGCCCGCCGCCGACCTCGCCCCGGCCACCGCCGCCCGGACGGCGGTGAGGGAGACCCTCGCCCTGCTCCAGTCATGGCTGGCCGACCCGACCCAGGCCGCCGCCCGGCTGGTCGTGATCACCAACGGTGCCGTCGACGGCGGCACCGACCTGGCCCACGCCCCGATCTGGGGCCTGGTCCGGGCCGCGCAGGCGGAGAACCCCGGCCAGTTCGTGCTGGTGGATGCCGATCCGGAGACTCCGGTGGAGGAGATCCTGGCGGCGGTGGGCACCGGTGAGCCGGAGTTGTCGGTGCGCGACGGTCAGGTGCGGGTGCCGCGCCTGGCCCGCGCGACCACCACCGGTGCAGCGTGGCGGGCCGACGGCACCGTCCTGGTCACCGGCGGCACCGGTGTGCTGGGCGCGCTCGTCGCCCGGCACCTGGTGACGGTGCACGGGGTGCGGGACCTGGTCCTGACCTCGCGGCGCGGGCTGACCGCGCCGGGCGCGGCGGAGCTGCGCGACGAACTGACCGGCCTCGGGGCCACCGTCGAGGTGGTGGCGGCCGACCTGGCCGACCGGGACTCCGTCGCGGGGGTGCTCGACGGCATCCCGGCGTTGACCGCCGTCGTGCACACCACCGGGGTCCTCGACGACGGCCTGCTGACCGCCCTGACCCGGGAACAGCTCGACACCGTGTGGCGGGCCAAGGCCGACCCGGCCTGGCACCTGCACGAGCTGACCCGCGACCGTGACCTGTCGGCGTTTGTGCTGTTCTCCTCCGCCGCCGGGGTCCTCGACGGGGCGGGGCAGGCCAACTACGCCGCCGCGAACGTCTTCGTCGACGCCCTGGCCGCGCACCGGCGGGCGCTCGGCCTGCCGGCGACGTCGCTGGCCTGGGGTTTCTGGGAGCAGCGCAGCGGGATGACCGCGCACCTCGGTGAGGCCGACGTGGCCCGGATGGCCCGCTCCGGCGTCCTGCCGCTGGACTCCGAGCGGGGTCTGGCCCTGCTGGACGCGGCGGTCGCCGGCGACGAGGCGTTGCTGGTGCCGGTCCGCTTGGACACCGCCGCGCTGCGCGCGCAGGGCCAGCAGCTCCCGGCCCTGTTCCGGGGCCTGGTCCGGCTCCCGGCCCGGCGGGCGGCGGGTGGTCCGGCCACCCCGGTCACCGGCTCCGGCCTGCACCGGCAGCTCGTCACCCTCGACACGGACGAGCAGCACCGGGTGCTGCTCGACCTGGTCCGGGCCAACGTCGCGGCCGTCCTCGGCCACGACAGCGGCACCGCCGTCGAGCCGTCCCGGGCGTTCAAGGAACTCGGTTTCGACTCGCTGGCCGCCGTCGAGCTGCGCAACCGGCTCAACACCGCCACCGGGCTGCGGCTGCCGGCGACCCTGGTCTTCGACTACCCGAACCCGACCGCGCTGGCCGGGTACCTGCACGGCACGATCCTCGGCGGACCGGCGTCGGCGCAGCCGACCACGGTGGTCCGGCCGGTGGTCGACGAACCCGTCGCCATCGTGGCGATGAGCTGCCGCTTCCCCGGCGGGGTCCGCACCCCCGAGGAGCTGTGGCAACTCCTGGTCGACGGCGCGGACGCCATCTCGTCGTTCCCCACCGACCGGGGCTGGGACCTCGACCACCTCTACGACCCGGAGCCCGGCAAGCCCGGCAAGACGTCCTCGCTGGAGGGTGGCTTCCTCTACGACGCGGCCGACTTCGACCCCGACTTCTTCGGCATCGGCCCGCGTGAGGCGGTCGCGATGGACCCGCAGCAGCGGTTGCTGCTGGAGACGTCGTGGGAGGTGCTGGAGCGGGCCGGGATCGACCCGACCTCGCTCAAGGGCAGCCCGACCGGGGTGTTCACCGGCGTGATGTACCACGACTACGGCAGCCGGCTGTCCGAGGTGCCCGAGGAGTTGGCGGGCTACCTGGGCAACGGCAGCATGGCGAGCGTCGCGTCCGGGCGGATCTCGTACACCCTGGGCCTGGAGGGGCCGGCGGTGTCGATCGACACCGCGTGCTCGTCGTCGCTGGTGGCGATCCACCTGGCCGTGCAGGCGCTGCGCTCCGGCGAATGCTCCCTCGCGCTGGCCGGCGGGGTCACGGTGATGTCCAAGCCGGACACCTTCCTGGACTTCAGCCTCCAGCGGGGGCTGGCCTCCGACGGCCGGTGCAAGTCCTTCTCCGCCGACGCCGACGGCACCGGCATGTCCGAGGGCGCCGGCATGCTGCTGCTGGAGCGGCTCTCCGACGCCGAGCGCCACGGCCACCACGTCCTGGCGGTGGTGCGCGGTTCGGCGATCAACCAGGACGGCGCTTCCAACGGCCTGACCGCCCCCAACGGCCCCGCTCAGCAGCGGGTCATCCGGCAGGCGCTGGCCGCCGCCGACGTCCGCCCCGACGAGGTCGACCTGGTCGAGGCGCACGGCACCGGCACCACCCTCGGCGACCCGATCGAGGCGCAGGCGGTCCTCGCCACCTACGGTCAGGACCGTCCGCAGGACCGGCCGCTGTGGCTCGGCTCGATCAAGTCGAACATCGGCCACACCCAGGGCGCGGCCGGCGTCGCGGGCGTGATCAAGATGGTGCTGGCGATGCGCAACGGTCTGCTGCCCCGCACCCTGCACGCCGACCAGCCGTCGCCGCAGGTGGACTGGTCGGCCGGGGCGGTCCGGCTGCTCACCGAGGCGCAGCAGTGGCCGGCACTGGAGCGGCCCCGCCGCGCCGGTGTCTCCTCGTTCGGCATCAGCGGCACCAACGCGCACGTCATCATCGAGCAGGCGCCGGCGGTCGAGGCGACGCCGGCCGACGGGGACGCCCCGGCCACCCCGCCGGTGCTGCCCTGGCTGCTCTCCGCCCGCTCGGCGGAGGCGCTGCGCGCCCAGGCCGGGCTGGTCGCCGACACCGGGGCCACCCTGGACGTGGCGTACTCGCTGGCCACCACCCGGGCGGTGCTGGAACGTCGGGCCGTGGTGGTCGCCCCGGCCGGGGACGACGCGGTCCGCGCCCTGCGCGCCGCCGCCGGGGGCACCGACCCCGCCGAGTGGGTGCAGGGGACGCCGTCGGCCGGCAAGCTCGCCATGCTCTTCACCGGCCAGGGCGCGCAACGCCTCGGCATGGGCCGTGAGCTGGCCGCGGCGTACCCGGCCTTCGCGGCGGCGTTCGCCGAGGTGTGCGCCCACCTGGACGCGCAGCTCGACCGGCCGCTGCGGGAGGTGCTCTACACCGAACCCGACGTCGCCGACGCCGCGCTGCTCGACCAGACGGTCTACAGCCAGAGCGCGCTGTTCGCCATCGAGGTGGCGCTGTACCGGCTGCTCGAATCGTGGGGCGTCCGGCCCGACCTGGTCGCCGGGCACTCCATCGGCGAGATCAGCGCCGCGCACGTCGCCGGGGTGCTGTCGCTGCCCGACGCCGCGACCCTGGTCACCGCGCGTGGCCGGCTGATGCAGGCGATGCGGGAGGACGGCGCGATGGTCGCCGTCGAGGCGTCCGAGGAGGAGGTACGCCGGGAACTGGCCGGCCGGGAAACCGAGCTGGGCATCGCGGCGGTCAACGGGCCGCGCGCGGTGGTGATCTCCGGTGACCACGACGCCGTCGGCGCGCTCGCCGACGACTGGCGGGCCCGGGGACGCCGGATCAAGCGGCTGCGGGTCAGCCACGCGTTCCACTCCCCGCACATGGAGCCGATGCTGGCCGAGTTCCACCAGGTCGCCGCCGGGTTGACCTTCGCGCCGCCACGGGTGCCGGTGGTGTCCAACCTGACCGGTCGACTCGCCGACCCCGACGAGATCACCACCCCCGGCTACTGGGTGCGGCACGTCCGGGAGGCGGTCCGGTTCCACGACGGGATCGCCACCCTGGAGGCGGCCGGCGTCACCACGTTCCTGGAGGTCGGCCCGGACGCGGTGCTCACCGCGATGGGCCGGGAGTGCGTCACCGACACCGGGGGCGTCACCCTGGTGCCGGTGCTGCGCGGCGGCCGGGACGAGGCGGCGACCCTGCTGACCGCCCTCGCCACCCTGCACACCCGGGGTGTCCCGGTCGACTGGCGGGCCTGGTTCGCGCCCACCGGCGCCCGGGTCACCGACCTGCCGACGTACCCGTTCCAGCGGCGTCGGCTCTGGCTGGACGCCCCGGCGGGCAGCGGTGACGTGCCGGGTCTGGGTCAGCGTCCGGCCGCCCACCCGCTGCTCGGCGCGGTCGTCGGGCTGGCCGGTGCCGACGGCACCGTGCTGACCGGCCGGTTGTCGCTGCGGACCCACCCGTGGCTGGCCGAACACGACCTCGCCGGCACGGTGCTGCTGCCCGGGACGGCCTTCGTCGAGCTGGCCTTCCGCGCCGGTGACCAGGTCGGCTGCGCCCAGGTGGAGGAGTTGACGCTGGAGGCCCCGCTGGTCGTCCCGCCCCGGGGCGGCGTCGACCTGCAGGTGGTGGTGGGGGCGTCCGACGGGACGGGACGCTGCCCGGTCACCGTGCACTCCCGGCCGGAGGACGGCGTCGACGGATGGACCCGGCACGCCACCGGCGTGCTGGCCCCGGCGGCGTCGGCCGCGCCGGCCGGTCCGGCCGGCGACGCCTGGCCGCCCGCCGGGTCCACCCCGGTCGACCTGGCCGGCCGCTACGACCGGCTGGCCGACGCCGGCTACCACTACGGCCCGCTGTTCCAGGGCCTGCGGGCCGCCTGGCGCAACGGCGACGAGGTGTACGCCGAGGTGGCGCTCCCCGACGAGGCGACGTCCACGGCCGGCCGGTTCGGCCTGCACCCGGCGCTGTTCGACGCGGTGCTGCACACCCTCGACCTGACCGGGGACGAGCCGGACGACGACCAGCTCCGGCTGCCGTTCGCCTGGCGTGGGGTCACCCTGCACGCCACCGGCGCGACGGCGCTGCGGGTGCGGCTGCGCCCGACCGGCCCGCAGGAGGTGGCGTTCGACCTGGCCGACACCACCGGCGCACCGGTCGCCTCGGTGGCCTCGCTGGTGGTCCGACCGCTCGCCGCCGACCAGCTGGGCGGGGCGCGGGCCGGGCACCGCTCGTCGCTGTACCAGGTCACCTGGACCACGGTGGAGACGCCGCAGGGCACCGGCGACGGCACGACCGTGGTCCTCGGCGACGACGACCTCGGCCTCGGGGTGCCCCGGCACGCCGGCCTGGCCGCGCTCGCGGCGCGGGACGGCACGCCGGACACCGTCGTGGTGGCCTGGCGTTCCCCGTCGGATTCACCCTCGGCGGTGGCCACCGGGGCGCTGTCCCTGGTGCAGGAGTGGCTCGCCGACGACCGGTTCGCCGGTGCCCGGCTGGCGCTGGTGACGACCCGGGCGGTCGCCACCGCCGACGGCGAGGACGTGCCCCGGCCGGTGGACGCCACCGTCTGGGGGCTGGTCCGGGCCGCGCAGGAGGAGAACCCGGGCCGGCTGGTCCTGATCGACGTCGACGGGCCGGACCCGGCGGGGGTGCGGGCGGCGCTGGCCGTCGACGGCGAACCGCAACTGGCGGTCCGTCGCGGTGGCCTGCTCGCGCCCCGGCTGGCGGCACTGCCGGTGCCCGACGGTGAGCTGCCCGCCGGCATCGACCCGACGGGCACGGTACTGGTCACCGGCGGCACCGGCGGCCTGGGCCGGCTGCTCGCCGAACACCTGGTGACCCGGCACGGCGTGCGGCGGCTGCTGCTGGCCAGCCGGCGCGGCCCGGCGGCCCCGGGGGTGGACGAGCTGACCGCCCGCCTGACGGCGGCCGGCGCGGAGGTGACGGTGGCCTCCTGCGACCTGGCCGACCGGGCGGCGGTGGCGGCCCTGCTCGACGGGGTGCCCGCCGAGCACCCGCTGACCGGGGTGGTCCACGCGGCCGGGGTGGTCGACGACGGGTTGCTGCCGACGTTGACCTCGCAGCGGGCGGCGGCGGTGCTCGGCCCCAAGGCGGAGGCCGCCCGTCACCTGCACGAACTCACCCTGCACCGGCCACTGCGCTGGTTCGTGCTGTTCTCCTCGGCGGCGGCCACCCTGGGTGGTGCCGGCCAGGCCAGCTACACCGCGGCGAACGCCTACCTGGACGCCCTCGCCCAGCACCGGCGGGCGCACGGTCTCGCCGGCACCGCGCTGGCGTGGGGCCTGTGGGCCGAGACGGGCAGCGGGATGACCGGTCACCTCGGTGCGGCGGACCTGCGCCGGATGGCCCGTTCCGGGGTGGGCGCGCTGTCCACGCCTGACGCGTTGGCGCTGTTCGACGCGACCCTCGGGCCGGTGCCGGCGGTGGCCCTGCCGGTCCGGCTGGACCTGGCCGCGATCCGGTCCCGGGCCGACGGGGTGCCGCCGCTGTGGCGCGGCCTGGTCCGGGCGCCGGCCCGGCGGGCGGCGGCCGGGGCAGCCGGCCCGGTGGCGGGGGAGAAGCCGCTGGCCGACCGGCTGGCGGGGCTGTCGCCGGACGACGCCGACCGGACGGTGACCGAGCTGGTCCGGGCCCGCGCGGCCGAGGTGCTGGGGCACGACCGCCCGCACCTGCTGGACGTGGACAAGGGCTTCCTGGAGTTGGGCTTCGACTCCCTCGCGGCCGTGGAGTTCCGCAACAGCCTCGGTGCGGCGACCGGGCTGCGGTTGCCGGCGACGCTCATCTACGACCACCCCAGCCCGGCGGCGGTGGCCCGGTTCGTCCGGTCCGAGCTGGCCGGTGACCTGCCGGGCGCACCGTCGCTGGAGGCGGAGCTGGCCCGGTGGGAGACGCTGCTGGACGGCACCGTGCCGGACGAGGCGGAGCGGGGTCGGATCACCGTCCGGCTCCAGGCGCTGATGTCCCGGTGGAACGCGGCGTACGGGGCGGCCGAGGTGACGTCCGACGCCCGGGACCTGACGTCGGTCACCGCGGACGAGTTGTTCGACATCCTCGACGACGAGTTGGAGGCGTCGGACTGACCCTCTTCCGAGGAGGCCCGAGGTCCGTCGACCCTCACGGGTGACCGGCGGACCTCGGGCTTCCTCCCGCGTACGGGTGGGCTTTTGTCCACCTTCGACGTGGGTCCATGGCCGTACCGTGTCACCGTCCGACCTCATACGGTAGTGACCGGGCCTGGTGGACGTCACGGTTCGCCGCAGGGTGCCACCAGGGTGGACACGGGGAGAGGCAGGGAGGATGCGGGTGCGACTCGAACAGGGCATCGTCGCCAAGGTCACCCGGAACGGGCAGCTTGAGCTGATCTCCGAACGGAGCGGGCTGCGATACCGGTTCGGGGCGACCGCCGCCGCGATGTGGATCGCGTTGCAGCAGCAGGGCGGCTCGTTGGAGCGGGCGGCCGGTGTGCTGGCCCGGCAGTGGTCGGCCGATCCGGCGGTCACCCGGCGCGACTTCGACGTCTGGCTGGAGGACATGCTCCGTGCCGGTCTGGTCCGGGTGGAGTGACCGGCCCGGTGGGTCCGGCCGGCGGCGGTGTCGCCCCGACCCCTATCCCGACCCCCTGTACGCGGGCCGCGTCGGGTCGTACCCCTGTCGGGTCGGCCGGGACGCGGCCCGGCGGGCGGCGGTCAGGCGTCGGTGGACGGGCGTCCGGGGTCACCGGATTCGTTTACCGCGCCGACGATCACCCGCAGCGCCTCGGCGAGGTCCCTGCCGGAGGGGGCGGCCTCGGGGTCGAGCAGCCGCTGCACCGTCAGGCCGGTCATCAGCGCCAGCAGGAACGAGCCGACGGCCTTGCGGGTCTCCTCGGGGACGTGCTCACCACCGTTGCGGATCACGAAGGTGGCCAGCGCCGGGCGGGCCCGGGTGTACGTCTCGGCGAGCTGCTCCCGCAGCACCGGCAGGTGCTCGGCCAGCGCGAACGCCTCGATCCCGGCGACCCAGAGCGGCCGGTGCGTGCCGAACGACTCCACCAGGCCGGTCCACATGGTCTCCAGCCGGTCCATCAGGTCGGGTTGGGTGCCGTCGCGCAGCACCCGGTCGATCTCGACACCCCACTCCTCGAACGCCTGCACCAGGGCGGCGGTCAGCAGCGCCTCCTTGGAGCCGAAGTGGTACCCGATCGACGCCAGATTCGTGTCCGACGCGGCGACGATGTCACGGGCGGTGGTGCGTGTGTAGCCGCGCTCGTAGAGGCAGACCCTGGCCCCTGCCAGCAGGCGTTCCCGATGACCCACGGCGTCACCCTACTCGGAACCACCCCCTAATTCATCCACCGGATGTATACGAGCGTATAAATCCGGTGGTAGCTTTCGGCCATGGCTACAGCGCAGGCAAAGGCCGGCCGTCGCGAGTGGATCGGCCTCGCGGTACTCGTCATGGTGACACTGATCATCAGCATGGACATGACCGTGCTGTCGTACGCTCTGCCGTTCATCACGGCGGACCTTGAGCCGACCAGCAGTCAGCTCCTCTGGATCACGGACGTCTACGCCTTCGTGCTGGCCGGCCTGCTGATTCCGATGGGGACCCTGGGGGACCGGATCGGGCGCCGCCGGCTGCTGATGATCGGCGCGGCGGTGTTCGGTGCCGCATCCGTGGCCACGGCCCTCTCCACCAGTCCCGGCATGCTGATCGGGACCCGGGCGGTGATGGGTGCCGCCGGTGCGACGCTCATGCCGTCGACCATGTCGTTGATCCGCAACATGTTCCACGATGAGAACGAACGCCGGGCCGCGATCGGCATGTGGGCGGCCGGCTTCTCCGCCGGTGGCGTCATCGGCCTGGTGGCCGGCGGGGCGCTGTTGCAGTACTTCTCCTGGGGCACCGTCTTCGAGATCAACGTGCCGATCATGCTGCTCCTGCTGATCCTGGCCCCGTTGCTGCTGCCCGAGTTCCGCAACCCCGCCGCCGGCCGGCTCGACCTGCTCAGCACGGTGCTGGCGTTCGTCGCCGTGCTACCGATGATCTGGGGCATCAAGCAGTTCGCCGAGGACGGCATGACCTGGCCGCCGGTGGCCGGTGTGCTCGCCGGGTTGCTCTTCCTGACCGTGTTCGTCCTGCGTCAGCGCCGGCTCGCCGATCCGGTGATCGACGTCCGGCTGTTCCGCGCCCCCGCGTTCAGCGCGGCCGTGGTGATGAACGTGCTCGCCAACTTCGCGCTGGTCGGGTTCATGTTCTTCATCAGCCAGTACCTCCAGTTGGTGCTCGGGCTGCGGCCGTTCACCGCCGGCCTGTGGTCGCTGCCGGCCGCCGGCGCGGCGGGCATCGGCGCGGCGGTGCTCGCGCCGATGCTGGCGCAGCGCTTCCGGCGGGCCTACGTCGCCGCCGGGGGCCTGCTGGTGGGTGCCGCCGGCTGCCTGGTGCTCGCCCAGGTCGGCGACGACTCGGGGCTGGCCATGGTGGTGGTGGGCCAGGCGCTGATGACGGGCGGCATCGCGATGGTGCTGACGCTCAGCGCCGAGCTGATCGTCTCCACCGCGCCGCCGGAGCGGGCCGGCGCGGCGGCCGGGCTCTCCGAGACCGGCAGTCAGTTCGGCGCGGCGCTCGGTGTGGCGATCCTCGGCAGCATCGGCACGTACGTCTACCGGCAGCAGCTCTCCGGTGGGGCCCCCGAGGGCGTCCCGGCCGACTCGTGGGCGACCGCCCGGGAGACCCTGGGTGGCGCGGTCGAGGAGAGCCGTACGCTCTCCGCCACCGCAGCGGACACGCTGGTCACGCTGGCCCGGGCCGCCTTCGCCGACGAGCTGCGGGTCGCCGCGCTCGCCGCGGCCGGCATCCTGGTGGTGACGGCGGTCCTGGCCGCCGTGCTGCTGCGTAACGTCGGGGCCTCGGTGCCCGGCCAGGATCCGTCAGGTGGCCCCGCCGGTGCCGACGACACCCCGCCGGTCGACCCGGACGCCGCCGCCCCGGACGGGGCGGGCACGGGCGGCGACCCGGCGACCCACGCGGCACAGGCCGCGTCGGGCGGACACCTCGACACCGGTTCGCCGGTGGTCCGGATCGGGCCGGAGTCGACCACCCCGCCGGCCAGGCCGGCACATCCGGTGGCCTGACCGTACGGTCCTGACGGTGGCGTTCCCGCGGTGGGCGGGGACGCCACCGTCGTCCGTGGCGGTGCCGGGCCTAGGGGGGACGAGCGCTGCTTAGGGGTTGTTCCGGCGTTTCGAGCGTTCCTACGCTCGCATCGACTGCGGGCACCGGAGCCACCCGAGGGCACCGGCGCGACACCGCATCCGGCGGGCCGACCGGGGCGTCGGCACGGGGGTGGCCCGCTGGAGAACGTCCTGCTGTGGGGCGCACCCGCAGCGCCGATCCGGTAGGGGACCAGTGATGACGGCAACGCTCGAGAACGACCTCTGGGTACGGCGGTTCCATCCGTCGCCGACCAGCGTGATCCGGCTGGTGGCGCTGCCACACGCCGGCGGCTCGGCCAGCTACCTGTTCCCGGTCTCCCGGGCCCTCTCGCCCACCGTGGAGGTGCTGGCGATCCAGTACCCGGGTCGGCAGGACCGCCGGCACGAGCCGGTGTTGGATTCCGTCGCCGACCTGGCCGACGGGGTGTTCGAGGCGCTGCGGCCGTGGCTGGACCGGCCGGTGGCGCTCTTCGGGCACAGCATGGGTGCCGTGCTCGCCTACGAGGTGGGGCTGCGGTTGCAGACGCGGACGGGTCAGCCGCCGGTGCGCCTGTTCGCCTCCGGTCGCCGGGCGCCGTCGAGGGTCCGCGACGAGCGTTACGTGCACACCCGCGACGACGCCGGGGTGCTGCGGGAGTTGGCCCGGCTCAGCGGCTCGGACCCGAGGGTGCTGGGTGACCCGGAGCTGCTGCCGATGATCCTGCCCGCGGTGCGCGGCGACTACAAGGCGGTGGAGACCTACCGGACCGACCCGGACCAGCGTCTGGACGCCCCGATCACCGTGCTGACCGGGGACGCGGACCCGATGACCACGGTGGACGAGGCGCACGACTGGGCCCGGCACACCACCGCGGAGTGTGACGTCCGGGTCTACCCGGGCGGACACTTCTACCTCAACGACCACGCCGCCGACGTGATCAAGCTGATCGGGGCGGAGCTGCGCCGCGCGGTCCCCGGCGACCCGGCGGCCTGACCGGATCCGTGCCCCGGCCGGGATGTCGGCCCTCCCGGGACGGGGCACTCCTCTGACGGGGACCGGTGGGTAGCCGTCCGACGCCGCCGCAGGCGTCGGGCGGGTCGCCGGTCGTACCGGGTACGGACACCACGACGGGCGGGGCGCCGATCACCGGCGCCCCGCCCGTCGTATCCGTCATTCGGCGATCTTCGTCCGCATGGTCCAGTGGAAGACCACCACCCGCGAGGCGTCGTCGTTGAGGCCGTCGTGGTCGCTGGAACGCTCGAAGTGCTCGTAGCCGCCCAGGTAGGGCACCTTGATCCGGCCGGTGCCGGCCGGCGCGCTGTGGGCCCGCTCGATGGCGGTCAGCCCGACCGGGCCACCCTCGAGCACGACGTCGAAGTGGTCGTCGCCGCGAACGCCGCTGAACCGCCGCGCGCTGCTCACCCGTGTGAGATCGTCCACGCTTTCCTCCTCGGCTGGGGGCGGCGACGCTGGGAAACCGTGTTTCGCGTCACTGCCCTCGGATGCCTCCAGCGTGGCGGCAGCGCCGGCCGGCGCATACCCGGAAGCGACCCCTAACTCCCGGCCGGCGACCGGATTTCAACGGCCGGCCAACCTGCGGTTACTTTGTGGCCCGGTGAGTCGCATTTGTGCGGCCCTCGGCTTGTCGCATGGGTGACAGCATTGACCGTGGCTTATGAATTGCTTCTGTAATAGGGTCGTCTTCTCCCCGAAACTCAATTTTTGCTCAAGAGTAGATTGCCCGATTCGCTGCCTCTCGTCCGGTGGGTGGTGGTGTGCCGACGTCGGGGGTAACCGTGCGGGCCGGGGGAGTTGGCCCGAAAAATTCCGGTAGGAGACCTCTGTCGGAGTCATTTCCCAGGTCAGGGCCCTGTGCCGAGGGGTGAATCTGCGGCCATCCCTGCAGGTGGGAGGGGTCGCGATGACTCTTCGATCATGTAATTGCTACCGAGTGGTAATTTCTCGACCAGGGACAACAAACCGACAAAACGCCATCCCTGCTCGTAATATCGGTGACGAAGTATCACCACCCCACTACCCTCTTGTACGGGTGTCTATGTATGCTGTGCTCGCCGTCGGGACGCGGTGAAAGTCATCAATCAATTGGCAGTCATCATTGCAAGGCCCGGTTTGCCGGCCGACGTGGCCGGTGACCGGGTGGGTCCCGGTGGCCGCGTGGCATCGAGCCGAACGGTTTCGTCGGGGGGCCTGGCCCGGAGTCGGCAGCGCCCGTTCGATGCCTCATCGCTGACCTGGGGGGAGACGGGTGGATTTTGTGGAGAGAAGCCGCGAGCTTGACATCTTGCGGGGCCTTTACTCCGACAGTGCCACGGGCAGGGGGCGGGTCGCACTGATCAGCGGCCCCGGTGCCACGGGCAAGACCGAGCTGTTGCGGGCCTTCGCCGACCACGTCGGCGCGGCGGGCGGGCTGGTGCTGCGCGCCGCCTGCTCCCGGGCCGAACGCCTGCTGCCCGCGGCCGTGATGGGGCAGCTGTTCCACAGTGTGACGCTGCCGGCCGAGGTGATGCGGCGCATCGGCGCGTTCGTCGACATCGAGGGCGTCGCCACGGAGGGCGACGCCGACATCAGGGCCGTGCACGCGATGTGTGTCGAACTGCTCGACATCGCCCGCAACCGGCCGCTCGTGCTGCTCGTCGACGACGTCGAGTTCGCCGACGAGCAGACCCTGCACACCCTGCTCTACCTCCAGCGCCGGCTCACCGCCGCGCAGATCCTGGTGGTGCTCACCGAGTCGCCGCAACCGCAGCCGTTCCACCCGGAGTTCCGGGCCGAGATCAGCCGGCAGGCGAGCTTCTGCAACATCCAGCTGTCACCGCTGTCCGAGGCGGGGGTCGCCGATCTGCTGCGCGGCTGGACCGACGACGAGACGGCCACGGCGCTCGCTCCGGCGTACCACGAGGTCAGCGGCGGCAACCCGTTGCTGCTGCACGCGCTCGGCCAGGACCGGCGGGTCGCCGGGTCGACGGAGCCCACCGGGGTGGCCGTCGGCGACCAGTTCCGCCAGGCCGTCCTGTCCTGCCTGCGCCGCTGGGACCCGACCATCCTGGAGACCGCCCACGGGTTGGCCCTGCTCGGTGACTTCGCCACCCCGGCGTTGCTGGCGCGGCTGCTGGACACCAAGCCGGCCCGGGTCCAGTGGGTGCTCAACGCGCTGACCATGTCCGGTCTGCTGCACGGCGGCCGGTTCCGGCACCCGGCGGCGCGGGCGGCCGTCCTGCACGACCTGGCCCCGGACGCGCTGTCCGACATGCACGCCCGGGCGGCGGAACTGCTGCACGCCGAGGGCGCCCCGGCGCCGGCGATCGGTGGGCACCTGCTCGCCGCGGGTGGCCTGGCCGAACCGTGGGCGATCACGGTGCTCCAGGACTCGGCCACCCACGCGCTGGCCGAGGACCGCGTCGACGACGCGGTGGAGTCGCTCAAACTGGCGCACGAGATGTGCGACGACGAGCCGCGCCGGGCGGCGCTGACCGCGATGCTGGCCGCCTGCCAGTGGCGGGTCAACCCGGCGGCGGTGAGCCAGCACCTCCAGTCGCAGCGCGAGGCGCTGCGGGCCGGTCACCTCTCCGAACGGCACGCCGCCGCCCTGCTGCGCTACCAACTCTGGCACGGCCACCGGGCGGACGCCCAGGAGACCCTGCGGCACCTGCGCGACACCCGGCAGCAGCTCGACGCCACCACCGCCGCCGAGCTGGAGGGGTGCGCGGAGTGGCTACGGCTGCACTTCCCGGTCGCCTTCGCCGAGCTGGACGCCAGCACCGACGTCGGCCCGACGGCCGCGCCGGCCGGCGCCCCGGTCCGCTCCGACGGCTCCCTCGGCTCGGCCACCCCGTCGCTGACCGCCGTGCTCACCGACGGGGTGACCGACGAGGTGATCGCCCGCGCCGAGCAGGTGCTCGGCAGCCACCTGCTGGTCGACGTCGGGCTGGAGTCGGCGCTGTGCGCCCTCCAGACGCTGGTCTACGCCGACCGGATGGACCGCGCCGTGCACTGGTGCGACGTGCTCGGCACCGAGGCCGGCGCCCGGGGCGCCACCACCTGGCACGCCATCCTGTCCGACGTCCGTTCGCACATCGCGCTGCGCCAGGGCGACCTGCCGCTCAGCGAGCGGTTCGCCCGGGAGGCGCTGGACGCGATGTCCCCGCACAACTGGGGCGTGGCGATCGGCTCACCGCTGTCCAACATGCTGCTCGCCAAGATCGGCATGGACAAGCTCGACGAGGCCGAGGCGCAGCTCAAGCACGTCATCCCGGACGCGATGCGCGACACCTGGTTCTGGCCGATGTACCTGCGGGCCCGGGGTCACCTGCACCTGGCCGGCGGGCGGGTGCACGCGGCACTGGCCGACTTCGAGACCTGCGGGCAGTTGGCCACCCAGTGGGGCATGGACCTGCCGACCCTGCTGCCCTGGCGCGGCGACCTGGCCCAGGTCTACCTGCGTTCCGGCCGGCCCGACCGGGCCCGGGGCATGGTGACCGAGCAGCTCTCGCGGCCCGGTGCCGACAACGCCCGTACCCGGGGCATCTCGCTGCGGCTGCTCGGTTCCGCGCTGGACGTGAAGCAGCGGGTCAACACCCTGCGGCAGGCGGCCAACCTGCTCCAGGAGTCCGGCGACCGCTACCAGCTCTTCCTGGCCCTGGCCGCGCTCAGCAGCGCGCACTACGGGCGGGGCGAGTTCAACACCTCGCGGGTGGTGGCCCGCAGCGCGATGCAGCTCGCCAAGGACATCCAGGCGCAGGCGCTGTGCCGCCGGCTGCTGCCCGGGGGCGACGCGGCCGGTGCCGACGACCCGGACACCCCGCCGGAGCACGAGGAGATGTCCCGGCTCAGTGACGCCGAGCAGCGGGTGGCGACGCTCGCCGCGCTCGGCCACACCAACCGGGAGATCGGCAAGAAGCTCTACATCACGGTGAGCACGGTCGAGCAGCACCTGACCCGGGTCTACCGGAAACTGAACGTCCGGCGGCGTACCGAGCTGTCGCTGGGCCTGCCGATGGACGCCGCCGGGGCCGGGCTGCTCGCCGTGGCGCCGGGCGGCGCCGAGCGCTCCTGGCCGCAGTGGGAGTCGGCGGTCCAGGCGAGCTGAGCTCGTCAGAGGTGGCGATTCCGGGGTGGGCCTAGGCCCACCCCTTCGGGTCATTAGCTCCATTGAGCGCAAACGGCCCGATCCATACCGTGAAACATGTACCCACCGCCGTTCGGCGACGTTCTTTTGCGGGGAGCTTGAGGTGGACAGAAACAAGGACCGGCGGACGCCGGCCAGTGGCGCCGACGCGGTGCGGCTCGACGACGTGCGCAAGACGTACGGACGCGGCGACAACCGCGTCGACGCGCTACGGGGCGTCACAATGAGCTTCCCCCGGGGCAGCTTCACTGCCGTGATGGGGCCGTCCGGCTCCGGCAAGAGCACCTTCCTGCACTGCGCGGCGGGGCTCGACGTGCCCTCGTCCGGCTCGGTGGTGCTGGACGGCAAGGAACTCAGCGGCATGAACGAGAACCAGCTGACCCGGTTGCGCCGGGAGCGGGTCGGCTTCATCTTCCAGGCGTTCAACCTGATGCCGGCGCTCAACGTCGAGCAGAACGTGGGCCTGCCGTTCCGGCTGTCCGGCCGCCGGCCCGACCGGCACTCCGTGGTGGAGGTGCTGGGCCGGGTGGGCCTGGCCGAGCGGCGCAAGCACCTGCCGAGCGAGCTGTCCGGCGGTCAGCAGCAGCGGGTCGCGATCGCGCGGGCGCTGATCATGCGACCGGCGGTCATCTTCGCCGACGAGCCGACCGGCGCGCTGGACACCCAGACCACCATCGAGGTGCTGCAACTGCTCCGCGAGACGGTCTCCAGCGGTGGCCAGACCATCATCATGGTGACCCACGACCCGGTCGCCGCCGCCGCCGCGCACCGGGTGCTGTTCCTCGCCGACGGGCAGTTCATCGGTGAGCTGGAGGCGCCGACCGCCGACGTGGTGGCCGAGCGGATGACCCACCTGACCGCATGGCAGCAGAACCGCGCGCCGCAGGCCACCGGCAGGGGTGGCTTCTGATGACGTACCTCGCGTGGCGCACCCTGCGCTACCGCAAGCTCGCCTTCATCGCGACGTTCATCGCGGTCTTCTTCGGCGTGGCGCTGATCGTCGCCTGTGGCGGGCTGATGGAGACCGGCATCCGGATGGCCGTCCCGCCGCAGCGGCTGGCGGCGGCCGACGTGGTGGTGAGCGGCAAGCAGACCTACGGTGTGCCCAAGAAGGACCCGCAGGACACCAAGAACATCAAGTCGGTGCCGCTGGCCGAGCGGTACTGGATCGACCCGGGGCTGGTCGGCAAGATCCAGGGCGTGCCCGGGGTCGAACGGGCGGTCGCCGAGGCGTCGTTCGCCGCCACCGTCGTCCGCAACGGCGCACCCGTGATCGTCGGGACGCAGTCGCTGGGCCACCGCTGGGAGTCGGCGCAGCTCGGGCCGTACCGGCTCGACGGGCAGCCGCCGGCCCAGGCCGGCCAGGTGGTGCTGGACCGGACGGTGGCCAAGCTGGCCCGGATCAAGGTCGGCGACCGGGTCGACGTCGTGGTCAGCGGGGTCCAGTCGTCCTTCCAGGTGACCGGCATCGCCGCGCCGCCCGGTGAGCTGAGCCAGTCGGCGCTGTTCTTCTCCGACGACGACGAGCGGCGGCTCAACCCGCACACCGGCACCGCGGACGCGATCGGTGTGCTGGCCAAGCCCGGCACCGATCTGGACGCGCTGCGCGACCGGATCGAGCGGACCCTCGCCGACCGCAAGCTCGTCGTGCTCACCGGCGACGACCGGGGCGCGGCGGAGTTCCCCGAGGCGGTCGGCGGCCAGGCGCAGCTCATCCCGCTCTCCGGGGTGTTCGCCGGCATGACGGTCTTCGTGGCGATCTTCGTGGTCGCCAGCACGCTGGGCCTGTCGGTGCAGCAGCGGCAGAAGGAGATCGCGCTGCTGCGCTCGATCGGCGCGACGCCCCGGCAGATCCGTGCGATGGTGCGCCGTGAGGCGCTCGTCGTCGCGGTCGGTGCGGCGATCCTCGGCTGCGCGCCCGGGGTGTTCCTCGGGCCGCTGCTCTACGACATCGTCTCCGACGCCGGGGTCATCTCGCCGGTGGTGCAGTTCCACCAGGGTTTCATCCCCTACCTGGCCGCGCCCGCGATCGGCATCTTCGCCGCCATGGTGGCCGCCTACGTCGCCGGTCGTCGCCCCTCCAAGACCAAGCCCACCGCCGGCATCGCCGAGGCCGCTCTGCAGCGCAAGTGGGTGAGCTGGCCCCGGGTGGTGTTCTCCATCCTGTTCTTCGCCGCCGGGTTCGCGCTGATCCTGGTGACGGCGATCGTGATGCAGGGTGCGGTGGCGTCCGCGACCGCCGGGCCGGCGGTGATGTGCTGGGCGATCTCGATCGCGTTGATCAGCCCGGGGTTGACCCGGCTGCTGGCCGGTGTGCTCAGCCTGCCGGTGCGGGCGTTCTTCGGCCTCGCCGGCTACCTCGGCACGGTCAACGTCCGCACCCGCGCCGTCCGGGTGGCCTCCGCGGTCACCCCGATCATGCTGGCCGTGGCGCTGGCGGTGGCCAACTTCTACCTCCAGACCACCCAGAACGAGGCCGCCGAACGCTACTACTCGGACAACCTCCGGGCCGACCTGGTGCTCAGCTCCACCACCGGCGGCTTCCCCGCCGACACGGTGGAGGCGATCCGGTCCGCGCCGGGCGTCGAGGAGGCGTCGGCGTACGTGACCAGCGCCGGCTGGATCAACAAGCCGTACGACGGGTCGCACGTCGAGTCGCCCTGGCCGTTGCAGGGGGTCAGCGGGGCCAGCGCCGCCGGCATCACCGGGGTGCGCACCAGCGACGGCAACCTGGGGGACCTGCGGGGCGACACGGTGGCGCTGCCCGAGGTGGCCGGCAAGAACCTCAACGTCGGCGTCGGTGACCAGATCACCCTGCGGCTCGGTGACCGCTCGGCGGTGGACCTGCGGGTGGTGGCGCTCTACCCGGCGAAGAAGGGGTTCGAGACGATCCTGCTCCCCGCCGACCTGCTCGCCGCGCACAGCACGACCGGCCTGTCCCGGCAGATCCTGGTCACCGCCGAGCCCGGCACCAGCCGGGACGCGCTGACGGCCAGCCTGCGGGAGAAGGTCGCCAACCAGCCGGGCACCATGATCGAGGGACGGGACGCGATCACCACGTTCGCCGAACGGACCAAGACGCAGGCCTGGGTCAACTACCTGCTCGTCGCCCTGGTCGCCGGCTACACGATGATCTCGGTGGCGAACACCCTGATCGTGGCGACCGCCGGCCGACGCCGGGAGTTGGGCATGCAGCGGCTCATCGGCGCCACCCGCAAGCAGGCCCTCCAGATGCTCAGCGTGGAGGCGGGCATGGTCGCGGTCATCGGGGTGGTGCTCGGCACCATCGCCTCCATCGCCACGCTGATGCCGTTCAGCATCGTGGTGCTGGGCCGACCGGTGCCCTCCGGACCGATCTGGATCTACCTGGCCGTGGTGGCGGGCGCGACCGTGCTCGCCTTCGCCGCCACCGTGCTGCCGGGCCGCCGGGTGATGCTCTCCCGGCCGGCGGAGGCCGCCGTCGCCGTCGAGTGACGGCAACCCGCACACACGACGGTGCCCCCGGTCGACCGACCGGGGGCACCGTCGTGTGTGGCGTCCGGGTCAGCCGACGTCGGCCCGGGTGCCGTTGAGGTACGCCAGCACGGCCAGCACCCGCCGGTTGCTGTCGTCCGCCGGGGTGAGGTCGAGCTTGGTGAAGATGCTGGTGGTGTACTTGGCGACGGCACCCTGGCTGACGATGAGGCGCTGGGCGATGGCCGTATTTGAACATCCCTCGGCCATCAGCTTCAGCACCTCCCGCTCGCGGGGGGTGAGGGTCGACAGCGGCTCCCGACGGGACCTGCCGGCCAGCAGTTGGGAGATCACCTGCGGGTCCATCGCGGTGCCCCCGTCGGCGACCCGGCGGATCGCGTCGACGAACTGGTCGCTGTTGAGCACCCGGTCCTTCAACAGGTAGCCGATCCCCCCGCTGGCGTCGGCGAGCAGTTCCTTGGCGTACAGCTGCTCGACGTGCTGGGAGAGCACCAGGATCGGCAGGCCGGGGCAGCGGCGACGCGCCTCCAGGGCAGCCTGCAGGCCCTCGTCGGTGAACGTGGGCGGCAGTCGCACGTCGACCACCGCGACCTCCGGGCGGAGGGTCACCAGGGCGTCGAGCAGAGCCGGTCCGTTGTCGACCGCCGCGACGATCTCGAAGTCGTAGGACTCGAGGAGCTGGACCATTCCCTGCCTCAGAAGGAAGAGGTCCTCGGCGAGTACAACGCGCACGGCAGCTCCAGGATCGCGACGGTCGGCCCACCTTCGGGACTGCTGAGGTCGAGCGTCCCGTCGAACGTAGCACAGCGCCGCTCGATGCCCCGGAGTCCGGTGCCGAGGCTGGCGTCGGCCCCGCCCTGACCGTTGTCGATCACGACGGCCCGCAGTGAACCGTCCTCGTGCCGCAGGTCGATGCTGGCCCGGTCGGCGTTGGAGTGCTTGACCACGTTGTTCAACAGTTCGGACAGGGCGAAGTAGACGGCGGACTCCGCCGGGGCGGCCAGCCGGCCGGGGACGTCGGCGGTGACGTCGACCTCGATCGGGCTCTCCAACGCGATCGCCCGGATGGCGTCCTCCAGCCCCCGCTCGGCCAGCACCGGCGGATGGATGCCCCGGATCAGGCAGCGCAGCTCCTCCAGCGCGCTGGCGGTCGCGTTGCGGGCGTCGACCAGCAGGGTCTCCGCGACGTCCGGATTGGTGCGTAGCTGGCGGGTGGCCGCGCCGAGCTTCATGCCGATCGCGACGAGCCGGGCCTGCGCGCCGTCGTGCAGGTCCCGTTCGATCCGGCGCAGCTCGGTGGCCTGGATGTTGATCACGTCCGAGCGGGTCTCGGAGAGGTGCCGCATCCGGGAGGCGATCTCCGCCCGTTCGCTCGGGCCCAGCAGCGTCCGGGCGAAGTAGGCGTGCCCGGCCACCAGCCCGGGGGCGGCGGCCACCCAGATCGCGAACACCACCAGGCTGACCAGTGCGCCGAGCACCGCGTGCGGCCAGGTGTCCATCGGGGTGAAGCCGTACCAGAAGTCCACCCCGGACTCCCGCATCAGCATCCAGAACCCGGCGGAGAGCACCAGCCCCTCCACCGAGTAGACCAGCAGGGTGACCGGCAGCAGGCCGAGCACGAAGCCGACCAGCACGTTGAGCAGGAGGAACAGCAGGTCCCGCCAGGTCGCCGGGTCGGTGAGGATGGACCGGCAGCGTTGCACCCAGCCGACCACGCCCCGCTCGGTGGGCGGCGCCGGGAGGTAGGGCGTGGCGATCGGCACGCCGGCGCGGCCGGCGAGGTCCCGGCACAGCCCGGTGACCCGGCGGACCAGTGGGGTGACCAGGGGCAGCAGCAGCACCCCGACGCCGAGCGAGATGAACGCCGTGGCGAGCACGGTGGCGACGAGCAGGGCCAGGCTGAGGGCGGCGCTGGCGATGAGCAGCACACCGCGCCCGGTGGCGTACAGCGCCCGCGACAGGGCCCGCCCGGTTAGTTCCGCGGCGTTGGCGACGTCCATGTCCTCCGGCTCCCCGGTCACGGCAGATCGATGGTGGTGCCCGCACTCAGTGGCGTGTCGTGGACGACCAGTTGGCGCAGCTCGGTGCCGACCGGCGTGTCGTAGACCAGTGATCC
Organism: Micromonospora humida; assembly: GCF_016901255.1. Classification (NCBI taxonomy): domain Bacteria; kingdom Bacillati; phylum Actinomycetota; class Actinomycetes; order Micromonosporales; family Micromonosporaceae; genus Micromonospora; species Micromonospora humida. Next base: position 1,973 of record NZ_JAFEUC010000019.1, on the reverse strand, counting down.
GCTGACCGCCGCGCCGGGCTCGATCTTCTTCGTCAACCGTTGCGTGTCCGGATAGTAGAGCAGGGAACGGGTGTCGGGGGTGTACCCGCGCCCGTCGGCGTCGACCAGCCGTTGGCTCAGCGGCCAGACGATGGTGCCCTTGGACCCCTTGTTGACCACGTCGACGTCGACCATGCAGAACACGCCGTCCGCCTTCTGGGTCAACGGCCAGAACCCGATCTCGCGCGACCCGCAGTGCACCCCCGTCACGGTGAACTCCAACGACCCGTCCTGCCCGGTCGCGGTGGCGGGGGTGGGGCTCGGGGTGGGTGACGGGCTCGGGGTGGGGCTCGGGGTGACGACGCCGGGCGGCGCGGACGGGCCCGCCCCGCCCGACGGCGCGCCCCGCTGGTCGGCCTGCCGCAGCGCGACCACGCCCAGCACGACGAGGGCCACCACCGCCACCACCCCGGTCAGCACCGCCGGCCAGGACGGCGGCGGGCGACGCGGCGGTGGTGTCGGGGCGACCAGGGTGGCCGGCTGGCCGGCCGCCGGGTACCACCGGGTGCCGTCGAGCTGTTCGGTGGTGGCCGCCACCGGTTCCACCGCCGAGCGGATGCTGGCCGTGTCGGCGCTGCCGACCAGGATCAGCATCGCCTCCCGCGCGGTGGGGCGCTGGCCGGGCTCGGTGCGCAGCGCCCGCGCGACCACCGCCGCCAGGCCGGCGGGCAGCCCGCTCAGGTCGGGCGGGCCGGCCGGGTGCACCCGGGGGTCCACCGGCAGGCGGCCGGTGGCGGCCCAGCCGACGAGGATGCCCCAGGCGTAGACGTCGGCGGGCTGGGCCGGCGGGAAACCGGCGAGACGTTCCGGGGCCAACCAGCCCGGGGTGCCGTACGAGGGGCCGGTGGTCGGGTCGAGCGCCTCGATCAGGCTCGCCAACCCGAAGTCGATGACCTTCGGGCCGAACGGGGACAGCAGGACGTTGCGGGGGGTCAGGTCGCCGTGGGCCAGCCCGGCGGCGTGGATCGCGGTGAGCCCGGCGGCGACGCCGACGGCGAGCGCCTCGGCCTGCGGGCCGGAGAGCGAGCCGTGCCGGGTCACGTGCTCGTGCAGGGACGAGCCGGTCACGTACTCGGTGACGAGGTAGGGGACCGGCCCCTGCGGGTCGGCGTCGAGCACCCGGGCGGTGCAGAAGTCGGCCACCCGGCCGGCGGCGGCGACCTCGCGGGCGAACCGTCGCCGGAACTCCGGCCGGGAGCGCAGCTCGTCGTGGACGACCTTGACCGCCACCCGGCCCCCGCCCGGGGCCTCGGCCAGGAAGACCACCCCCATGCCGCCCGAGCCGAGCAGGCGACGCAGCCGGTAGGGCCCGACGTGCTCCGGATCGCCCGGCCGCAGCGGTGACCCCGGCTCGGCCACTGCGCCGCTGGTCAGCTCGCCCATGTAGACAAGTGTCCCATGTCGGGTCGAGGCACGCGCCCCCTGCGCCGTCCCCCGTGGACGCCCCGCAGAGCCCGTCACCGGGCCGCTCACAGCCGGGTGGGGGTAGGGGATCGCTAAGGGTTGGCACGGCCGGGGCCGGAACCTAGCGTGTGGTCGCACGCGCTCGCCGGCGCTTGATGCGGTCGGCGACCCCGCAGGTTGACGCCGGGGTCGCCGACCCCGGCGGTACGGACCTGCGCCGCCGTACCGCGCCGGCCGATGGCTGCGCTGGTACCGCCGGGGCCGGGTGTCGGCCCGCCGTTCGCCGGCAACGCACCGTCGTGGTGCGGGTCGCGCAGCAGAGAGGGACGTGATCGCCCATGACCTCCACCACCCGGTACGACGATGCGCCGGCGGCGGACGGCGGGACGCCCGGCAGGACCGAGGTGCGTCAGTTGGACCGGGTGGTGATCCGGTTTGCTGGTGACTCGGGTGACGGGATGCAGTTGACGGGGGACAGGTTCACCTCGGAGACGGCGCAGTTGGGTAATGATATTTCGACGTTGCCGAAT
>NZ_JAFEUC010000018.1:0-151695 GCF_016901255.1 Micromonospora humida | reverse complement strand
CGCTCCTCATCGAGAACCCTGCCCATTGATGATCTTTGTGTGAGAACTCAGATCATGGACAGGGTTCTCCCTGTTCCGCTAGACCTCGACCACCACAAATCCCCACGATGGTCAAAACACGAGGATGGCCGGCACCCCATCCGGGGTGCCGGCCATCGGCGTGTGTGGCGGCGGGTCAGACCCGGTAGCCGGCGGCGCGGGCCGCCTCGCGGTCCCGGCGGCGTTCCCGGCGTCGGCGCAGGAACCAGACCACGAACGCCACCATGCCCAGCAGGAACGCCAGCACCAGCACCGGCAGGATGATCGCCACCAGGGACATCAGCACGCTCGTCGCGTCCTCGGCGGTGCTGGCCACCGGTGCGCCGAAACCGGCGGTGGTCGCGTTGACCACCGGTCGGGCCGCCGCCTTGAACAGGTGCACCCCGAGCGCGATGGCGACACCGGCGGCCACCGGCACCCACTGGTGGGACGAGAAGAACCCGCCCGGGTCGCTCACCGTGACCGTCTCCGAGCCCGACCCCGCGCCGAACGCGAGGCCACCGGCGGTGGGGCGGACCACCGTCTGCACGACGTCGTTGACGTGGTCGACCACGGGCACCTTGTCGGCGACGACCTCGACCGCGAGCAACGCCGCGAGGATCGCCAGCACCCAGCCGTTGCCCAGCCACTGCCAGCCGCTGGGCAGGTCGATCAGGCTGGTGTAGCGGGCGAGCAGACCCATGGTGAGCAGGGGGATGTAGGCGTTCAGACCCGCCGAGGCGGCGAGCCCGGTACCGGTGAGGACTTCGAACACCATCTCAGCATCGCACCGGCGCGCCAGTGCCGCGCGACGGCGACGGGTCGGTCCTCGGCTACCCTCGTCGGGTGCGTCTGGTGATTGCGAAGTGCTCGGTGGACTACGTCGGACGGCTCTCGGCGCACCTGCCGCTGGCCACCCGCCTGCTCATGGTGAAGGCGGACGGGTCGGTGTCGATCCACGCCGACGACCGTGCGTACAAGCCGTTGAACTGGATGAGCCCGCCCTGCCGGCTGGAGGAGGCCCCCGGCGTGTGGCGGGTGGTCAACAAGGCCGGCGAGGAGCTGCGGATCACCCTGGAGGAGGTCTTCCAGGACACCTCGTACGAGCTGGGCGTCGACCCGGGCCTGCGCAAGGACGGCGTCGAGGCGCACCTGCAGGAGCTGCTGGCCGCCAACCCGGAGACGCTGGGGGAGGGCTTCACCCTGGTCCGGCGGGAGTACATGACGGCGATCGGCCCGGTCGACCTGCTCTGCCGGGACGCCAACGCCGGCGCGGTCGCCGTCGAGGTGAAGCGGCGCGGCGAGATCGACGGCGTCGAGCAGCTCACCCGCTACCTCGAACTGATGAACCGGGACCCGCTGCTCGCCCCGGTGACCGGCGTGTTCGCCGCCCAGGAGATCAAGCCGCAGGCCCGGGTCCTCGCCACCGACCGGGGCATCCGCTGCGTCGTGGTCGACTACGACCGGCTGCGCGGCATCGTGCGCGACGAGCTGACCCTGTTCTGACCGCCGGCCGGCCGGGCGGGGAACCACCCGCCGGGCGGGTCAGCGGCGGCCGTACAGGGCCTTGGTGATCTTGACGATCCGGGCCACGTCGGTCGGGGTCCGCTCGAAGGTCATCGCGGGCAGCAGCGACCGGGCCCGCCGGCGGGTGACCGACTTGGCCCGGCCGAACTCGCGCAGCCCGTCCTCACCGTGGATGCGGCCGAAGCCGGAGTCGCCCACCCCGCCGAACGGCAGCGTGGACATCCCGGCGAAGGTGAGCGCCGAGTTGACCGACGCCATCCCCGAGCGCAGCCGGCGGGCGATCGCCACCGCGTCGCGTCGCCCGAACACCGAACCCCCCAGGCCGTACGGCAGGGCGTTGGCCCGGCGTACGGCCTCGTCGGCGTCGGCGACCCGGGTGATGGTCACGGTGGGGCCGAAGGTCTCCTCGCGGATCGCCGACGCGGATTCCGGGACGTCCACCAGCACCGTCGGGTGCACGTACGGCGGCTGTACGGCGGCGGGACCGCCCACCACCGCCCGCCCCCCGGCGGCGATGGCCTCGTCGATGTGCCGGCGGATCACGTCGAGCTGGCTCGGCATGGTGATCGGACCGAGGTCGGCGGAGTCCGCGCCGACGGTCAGCCGCTCGGCGCGGGCGACCACCTTGCCGACGAACTCGTCGTAGACCGGTGCCACCGCGTAGACCCGTTCGATGCCGATGCAGGTCTGCCCGGCGTTGGTGAGCGCGCCCCAGACGCACGCCTCGGCGGCGGCGTCCAGGTCGGCGTCGGCGTCGACGATCATCGCGTCCTTGCCGCCGGCCTCCAGCAGCACCGGGGTCAGCGACTCGGCGCAGGCGGCCATCACCGCGCGGGCGGTCGCCGTGGACCCGGTGAAGGCCACCTTGTCGACGCCCGAGCGGCACAGCGCCGCGCCGACGTCGCCCAGGCCGTGCACCGCCGTGAACACCGGCTGCTCCGGCACCACCTCGGCGAACGTGTCGACCAGCCACTGCCCGACGACCGGGGTGTACTCGCTGGGCTTGAGGACGACCGCGTTGCCGGCGGCCAGCGCGTAGGCGGCGGAACCGACCGGGGTGAACACCGGGTAGTTCCACGGGCCGATCACCCCGACCACGCCGTGCGGCTGGTATTCGAGGTGACCTGCGAACTCGGCGAGGATCAGCCGGGAGCGGACCCGGCGCGGTCCCAGCACCCGGCGGGCGTTGCGGGCCGCCCAGTCGATGTGTTCGATGGCGGTGAGCACCTCGACGACGGCGTCCCCGACCGGCTTGCCGCCCTCGACGTGGATCAGCTCGGCCAGCTCCTCGACCCGCTGGGCGAGCAGGGCCCGCCAGCGCAGCAGCCGGGTGCGGCGGCCGGTGAAGCCGAGCCCGGCCCACCACTGCCCGGCCGTGCGGGCGCGGGCGACCGCGCGGCCGACCTCCCCGGCGGTGGCGACCGGCACGCTGCCGGCCTCGTCGCCGGTGGCCGGGCTCGTCGAGACCAGCCGCCCGTCGGAGATGACCGGGGTACCCGGGACCTGCACAGCCGTCATGGCGGCAGTCTAGCCCCGGAAGCTACCCGCCGGTAGTTGTGAATGCCGCTCAGCTATCGCTCCGTCGCCGCCTGTTCGGTGGACACCGGATGTCCGCCAGGGGTCGTGGAGATGACCGGGCGGGTGGTGAGCTGGTCACGCGAAGCTGGCAGGCTGACCGCGGGGCGACGGTGGGTGGGGAGCTGACTGTCCATGCAGGATCATCCGGAACTGAGGCCACTGCTGACGGTGGCCGCTGGCCCGATGCGCGGGGCGAGCTTCCGCGTCCGGCCCCAGCCGCAGGTGATCGGCCGGGCACCGACCGCCGACATCGCGGTCGCCGACGCGCACCTGAGCCGGCGGCACGCCGAGGTACGGCTGACCGACGACGGGGTGGTCCTCGTCGACCTGGGATCGACCAACGGCACCTGGCTCAACGACCGGCGGATCACCGACGCCGAACCGCTCACCGACGGCGACGTGATCCGGCTCGGCCGTACCGAACTGCGCTACTTCGACCCCGGACTGGCCACCACCGATCCGGTCGGCCTGCGCTTCGCCGGGGGGTCCCTCGGCCGCCGGGACCACCGGCCCACGCTGCCGCTGCCGCCGCGCCCTCCCGGCTCCACCGACGCCCTGCCGGCCGCCCCGGCCCCCGCGCCCAGCGCCGTCGACGCCTGAGGCGGACGGGGACCGACCTCCCCCGCCCCGGCCCCGACGGATAGCCTTAGCGTTCGTTCAAGTCGGCAACGGCGGAATCAACCAGGGAGGCCGGTCGTGGCGCGGGAGTTCACCAGGGTGGGCGTGGTGGGTCTGGGCACCATGGGTGCCGGCATCGTCGAGGTGTTCGCCCGCAACGGTGTCGACGTCGTCGCGGTGGAGATCTCCCCGGACGCCCTGGCCCGGGGCCGGGCCACCCTCACCCGGTCGACCGACCGGGCGGTGGCGCGCGGCAGGCTGGCCGTGGCCGACCGGGACGCCCTGCACGCCCGGGTCGACTTCCAGGTCGGGCTGGACGCGCTGCACGCGGTGGACCTGGTGGTCGAGGCGGTCCCCGAGCGCCTCGACCTCAAGCGGCGGATCTTCGCCGAACTGGACCGGATCTGCCGGCCCGACACCATCCTCGCCACCAACACCTCCTCGCTGGGCGTCACCGACATCGCCGTCGCCACCGGTCGCCCCCAGCAGGTCGTCGGCCTGCACTTCTTCAACCCGGCACCGGTGATGAAACTGGTCGAGGTCGTCCGCACCGTGGTCACCGCCGCCGACGTGGTCGACGACGTCGAGGCGCTCTGCACCCGGCTCGGCAAAGTCGGCGTGACGATCGACGACCGGGCCGGATTCATCGCCAACGCCCTGCTGTTCGGCTACCTCAACCAGGCGGTGAGCCTGTTCGAGGCGCGCCACGTCACCCGCGAGGACCTCGACGCGGCGATGACCCTGGGCTGCGGCCTGCCGATGGGTCCGCTCGCCCTGCTGGACCTGATCGGCCTGGACACCGCCTACGAGATCCTGAACACCATGTACCGGCACGGCGGGCGCAACCGCCGGCACGCCCCGGCGCCGCTGATCCGGCAGATGGTCACGGCGGGACTGCTCGGCCGCAAGACCGGACGCGGCTTCTACACCTACGACAAGCCGGGCTCGGCGCAGGTCGTACCCGATCCGGCGACCCCGACCGCCGTCGACGACGCGCCGGGCACCACGGCCGTGACCAGGGTCGGTGTCGTCGGCTCGGGGACGACGGCGGCCGATCTCGCCGCGGTGTTCGCCGCCGCCGGCCACCAGGTGGTCGCCGTCGGCGCGGACGGGCCCGCCGGGACCGCCGGGGCGGTCCGGACCGCGCTCGACGAGGGCGTCACCCGGGACGATCCCGACCCGTCCGGCCGGGACGCCGCCCTGGCCCGGATCACCTGGGCGGATGCGCTGGAGCAACTCGCCGACGTCGACCTGGTGCTCGAGGCGACGGCGGGGGAGCCGGACACCACCCGGACGCTGTTCGCCCGCCTCGACGAGGTCTGCAAGCCGGGCGTGGTGCTCGCCACCACCACCTCCACACTGCCGGTGATCGAGCTGGCGATGGCCACCCGCCGTCCCGCCGACGTCCTCGGCCTGCACTTCTGCACCCCGGTGCGGGCACGCACGCTGGTCGAGGTGGTGACCACCGTCCGGACGTCGCCGGAGGCCACCGCCACCGCCCGCGCGGTCTGCGCCGCCCTCGGCCGGACCACGCTGGTCTGCGACGACCGGGCCGGCTTCGTGGTCGACGCGCTGCTCTTCCCGTACCTCAACGACGCGGTGCAGATGCTGGCGGCCGGTTATGCCGGCGTCGACGACATCGACCACGCGATGACGCTCGGCTGCGGCTACCCGACGGGCCCCTTCGCGCTGCTCGACGCGATCGGCCTGGACGTGGCGCTGGCCGTGCAGCGGGCCCTGTACCGGGAATCGCGCGAACCGGGCCTGGCCCCCGCGCCGCTGCTGCACCACCTGGTCACCGCAGGTCACCTGGGTCGCGCCGCCGGCCGGGGCTTCCGCGAGCACACCGGGCGCTGATCCGGGTCAACGGTGGACGCCGGTGACGGCGTCTGACGGGTGTGACCTTCGAGGAGTACGTCAGCAGCCGGGGGCCGGCGCTCGTCCGGCTGGCCCGGCTGCTGACCGGCGACCCGCACCGGGCCGAGGACCTCACCCAGGACGTGCTGGCCCGGGCGTACGTGCACTGGCGGCGGATCGTCCGCACCGACCGTCCCGACGTGTACGTACGCCGGATGCTGGTCAACGCCAACCGGTCCTGGTGGCGGCGGCGGTCCAACCGTGAGCTGGTGGTCGACGGCTTCGTCGAGCGGGCCGGGCGGGCGGACGTCGGTGGCGAGGCGGCCGACCGGGACGAGTTGTGGCGACTGATCCGCCGACTGCCCGACCGTCAGCGGGCCGTGCTGGTGCTGCGCTACTACGAGGACCTCGACGACGCGACGATCGCCCAGATCCTGGACTGCTCGCCGGGCACCGTCCGGACCCACGCGCTGCGGGCGCTCACCCACCTGCGGGCACGCCTCGGTGTCCCCACGACGAACGGGAGCCGGTCGTGACCGAGCTGGACCAGCGGATCAGCGAAACCCTGCGGGAGCGGGCCGAGGGGCTGGTGGACATCGACCGGCTGACCGTCCGGGCGGTGGTCGGGGGCCGCGCCCGGCGTCGTCGTCGGCGGGTCGGGGTGGGTGTCGCGCTGGGCCTGGTGGTGGTGCTCGGCCTCGGCGTACCCACCGTGGCGGACCACTCGGGGAGACTGCCCTGGACGTCCGCCGAGCCGTCGCCGGCGACTGTCGTGCCGCCTCGGGCACCGACGGCGGCGACGGCCGCCCTCCGGCCGGACCTGGTGGGTACGGACCCGACCCTGCTGCACTTCGGCATCGACCCGGCGCGGGCCGGCTATCTCGGCTGGGAGGCCGGGCAGGGGGTGGAGAGCGTCCGGTTGGCCGTCAGCGGGGGCCGGCAGGTCGTCCTCGACCTCGGTCGTACGCCGGCGGACGTGGAACAGGCGCTGCACGAGGGAATGAGCTACGGCACGGTGCCGGACGCGGAGTCCGAACTGGTGACCGCGGCGGACTTCGACGGCACCGTCCGGACGGTCGCCCCGGCCGGTCCCGGCGGCGAGCCCGGGTGGATCCTGCGCTGGCAGCCCGTGGCGGGCCTCTACGCCCGGGTGACCACCGTCGGTCCGAACGACCGTGACCTGCGGACGGTGGCGCAGGCGTTGCGGCTGGACGAGGCGTACCGGTGTGCCACGCCGCTGCGGCTCACCGCGCTGCCGCCGGATGCCCGGCTCGCCCGCTGCGCGGTGAACCTCGTCGACCTGCCCGACTCGGTGGACGTCCTGCTCACCGTGCTGCGTGGCGAGGACCAGCGGCTCGACGTCCGCCTGGAGTACCACGCGGAGTTCGTCGGCCGCCGTACCGAAGGGAACCGGACGATCGGTGACAGGGCCGGCTACCTGCATCCGAGGGGCGACGAACTGGAACTGCTCGGACTGACCGGGGCCAGGCTCGCGGTCCGCTTCGGCCCGCCCCGTCGGGGTTTCACCGAAGCGGACGCGGCGACGGTCCTCGGCGGGGCGGTGCTGGCGGACGACCTCACCCGTCCGGCGACCTGGGACTGACCGTAACCTTGGCACGGTGAGCCCCCGTCGCAACCGTCCCCGCCGCGAGGACACCGGCCAGTTGGACGCCGAACGGGCCCGGCACGGCGTGGAGTCGGTGCAGCAGTGGCGCGACGGCGAGTGGCAGGTACGCGGGATCAGCGGCGGGGCGTCCGTCAAGACGTACCGCTGCCCCGGATGTGACCAGGAGATCCGACCCGGGGTGGCGCACCTGGTGGCCTGGCCGGCCGACGGCGCGGGTGACCTCACCGACCGGCGGCACTGGCACAACGGCTGCTGGCGGGCCCGGGACCGGCGGGGACCGAACCTGCTACGCGGCCGGGGCGCTCCCCGCTACGGATGACCCGGTTTCCGGCCGGGTGGGCGATCTGGATCACCCCGGTTGCGCCCCGGGCGAGCGACGGCGGCGGGTTCGGGTCAGACTGGGGCGGTGAGCACACCGATCCGCGCGTCGTCGATCCTGCCCGGCCACCGGGAGGACATCGAGCTGCACACCGCCGACGGCCTGCGGCTCGTCGGGGAGCTGGCCCGCCCGGTCGACCGGACGCCGGCGGGCACCCTGGTCTGCCTGCACCCGCTGCCCACCCACGGCGGGATGATGGACAGCCACGTCTTCCGCAAGGCGGCCTGGCGGCTGCCCGCCCTGGCCGACCTGGCGGTGCTCCGGTTCAACACCCGGGGCACCGGCAGCGTGCGGGGCACCAGCGAGGGCGCCTTCGACAACGCGGTGGGCGAACGGTTCGACGTCGCCGCCGCCATCGAGTACGCCGAGTTCCACGAGCTGCCGAACATCTGGCTGGTGGGCTGGTCGTTCGGCACCGACCTGACCCTGAAGTACGGCTGCGACCCGGCGGTGGCCGGGGCGATCCTGCTCTCCCCGCCGTTGCGTTTCTCGCAGCCCGGCGACCTGGCCGTCTGGGCGGAGTCGGGTCGGCCGCTGACCGCGCTGGTGCCCGAGTTCGACGACTACCTGCGCCCCGAGGAGGCCCGGCAGCGCTTCGCGGCGGTGCCGCAGGCCGAGGTCGTCGGGGTGCCCGGGGCCAAGCACCTCTGGGTGGGCGACGCCGAGCGGGTGCTCGACGAGATCGTCAGGCGGGTGAACCCGGCGGTGCCGCTGCCGCTGCCGACGAGCTGGGACGGCCCGATGGAGACCGGCGACGTCAGCGCGTACGCCGACCGGACGGTGGCCGCCTTCGCCGACACCCCCGTGCCGGGGCCCGCCGCCGACTGAGCCCTTCCGGTCGGCTCAGCGGCGGTCCTGGCGGGGGAGCACCACCTCGCGCAGGATGAGCTGCAGGGCGGCCACCACCGGGATGGCGATCAGCGCGCCGACCACCCCCATCAGAGCCACCCCGAGCAGGGCGGCGAGCAGCGCGGCCACCTCGTTGACCTCCACCGACCGCCGCATGATCTTCGGGTAGATGAGGTAGTTCTCCACCTGCTGGTAGAGCACGAAGAAGACCACACAGGCGATGCCGATCGGCAGCGCGGTGGCGAAGCCGACCAGACTGACGACCACCGCGCCGAGGGTGGCCCCGATCTGCGGGATCAGATCGGTCACCGCCACCACCACGGCCAGCGCGAACGGATAGGGCAGCCCCACGACCAGGGCGAAGACGAAGCTGGTCGCGCCGGCCAGCACCGCGATGCTCAGCGCCCCCACCATGTACGCGCCGACCTTGGTGAGGATCTCGTCGCCGATCAGGCTGACCCGCTGCCGGCGTGACCTCGGCACCAACGCGTACCCGAGATCGCGCAGCCGGTCGAAGTAGGCCAGGAAGTAGATCGTCAGCACCAGCACGGTGAGCACCCGGAAGATCGTGCCGAAGATCAACTGGGCGCCGCCGAGGACCCCGCCGAGCGCCCGGCCCACGGTGTCCGCGTTCGCCAGCTCCTGCACCCGCCGCATCACGTCGTACCGGACCACCAGGTCGTTGACCGTGCGGTTGCGGCGCAGCTCCTCGACATAGCTGGGAAGCTGCTCGATGAACTGCCCGGTCTGGGTCACCACCGGCGGCACCAGCGCCACCAGCCCGGCGACGATCAGCAGCACCAGGGTCAGCGCCACCACCGTCACCGCCAGCCCGTGCGGCAACCCCCAGCGGCGCAGCCGGACCACCGCCGGGTTGAGCCCCACCGCCAGGAAGAGCGCGATCACCACCAGGACCAGGATGCCGCCGGCATTGCGGATGCCCAGGAACACGGTGTACGCCAGCAGCACGCCGAGCGCCCCGGTGAAGCCGACCAGGAAACTGCTGCGGCGCAGTGGCCGACCGGGTCGACCGAACCGCCCCGACCCGGTGGCGACCGACCCGGCGTCGTCGTCCCCGGGGGCGTCCCGCGCTGGTGTGCCCCGCGCCAGCTCGTCCCGCGCTGGTGTGCCCCGCGCCGGCTCGTCCCGTGCCGGTTCGTCCTGTGCCGTGGGGCGGGGGGTGGGGGCGTCGGCGTCCGTCGGTACGACTTCAGGGGTGCTGTCCCGGGTCGCGTCGTCGCGTGCCGGGCCGTGCTGTGCCACCGGACCTCCCCAGTTCCGCCCCGACGCGGCACACCGGAGCGGATCAGCCGACCCACCCGGCGGGCACCTACCGTACGGGCTCCTGCCCGCAGGGTAGTGGGACGGGTGCTGCGCCGGCCACCCCGGGGCACCCCACCGTGGTCACTCGGACTCGACGGTCACCGTGCTCGGCTTGGCACTGCGCTCGTCGGTGGTCGGCTTGCTGGGCCGCTTGCCGTTCTCCCCGGTACTGGTGATCTTCGTCGGGGTGGCGCCCCGGCCGGCGGCACCCGGAACCGCGGCGACCGTCGGTTCGCCGTCCACTCCGGCGCTCGCCGTCCCGCCGTCCACCGTGGTCACCGGCTCGGCCTTCGGCTTCGCGGCACCGTCCGTACCGCCGGTCGGCTTCGTGCCGTTGGCGCCCGGACCGCCGGCTGGCCTGGTGACGGCCACGACCGAGTCCGCACCGGCGACGACCGGCTTCTTTCCGGCGTCGCCGTCGGCGGAGGGCTTCGCGCTGTCGACCGCACCGGAGCCCGCCGGCTGCGGTGCCGGGGCGTCGGCGGTGCGCGTCGGCTTCGGCTTCCTGCCGTTGCCGAGCGGACCCGTCCCCGGCCGGTCGCCGTCCGGGGACGGCACCACCGCGTCGACGCCCACCGGCGTCGCGGCGCTCGCCCGCAGGGCGGTGGCCTCCCGTTGCAGGTCGTCGTGCTCCTGCCGCGCCTGCCAGGTCTCCTGACGCAGGTCGGCGAGCTGCTGCTGGGCCTGGGCGATCTCCAGCATCACCCGGGCGAGCTGCTGCCGGCCGGCCGCCGCCTCCTGCTGGGTGGCGGCGAGGTGCTGCTGGGTGGTCGCCAGGTGCTGCTGGGTCGTGGCCGCGTACTCGTCGAACTGCCGGCGGGAGGCGGCGACGTGCTCGTCGGCCTGGCGACGCTTCTCGGCGGTCTCCCGCTCGACCCGGTCGAGCAGCTCGGTGGTCTCCTGCTCCACCCGCCGACGCAGCTCGGTGGTCTCCTGCTCGGCCGTGCGGCGCAGCGTCGCCGCGTCCGCCTCGGCGGCCCGGCGGATCTCGGCCGCACCCTGCTCGATCTCGTCCCGCCGGGCGGCCCACTCCCGCTCCAGCTCGGCCTGCCGCGTGCCGTGCTGCTGTTCCAGCTCGTCGTGCCGGGCCCGGTGCTTGCGGTCCAGTTCGTCGCGGCGCTTGGCGAACTCCTGCTCGGCGGCGGCCCGGCGCTGGGCCAGCTCCCGGTCGGCAGCCTCCCGCCGGCCGTTGACCTCCTGCTCCACCCCCGCGCGCCAGGCCCCCAGCTCCTGCTGCGTCTGGGCGCGGGACTGCTGCACGTACGCCTCGGTCTCGGTGCGCATCCGCTGCACGTACGCCTCGGCCTCGGCCCGGCTGCGTTGGGCCGTCTCGGTCGCCTCGGTGGTCAGCCGCTGCGCCTCCTGCCGGGCGCGTTCCCGGGTCGCCTTGGCCGCGCCGTCGGCGTCGTCGGTGACCTGCTTGGCCTGCTGGAGCGCCTTGGCGTGGGTGGCGCGGCTGGTCTCCGTCGCCGAATCGACGAGCCGCCGGGCCTCCTGCTGCGCCTTGAGGTGCACCTCCTTGGCGGCCTCGCGCAGGTCGGTGGCCTCCTTCTGGGCCTTGGCCAGCGCCGCCTTCGCCGTCTCGCGGAGCTTGGTGGCCTCCTGCTGGGCCCGGGTGTGGATCTCCTTGGCGGTGTCGCGGAGCTGGGTGGCCTCCTGCTGGGCCCGGTTCAGGGCCTCCTGGGCGGCGGTCCGCAACCGGTTGGACTCGTCCTCGGCGGTGGCGCGCAGCAGGGTCGCCTCGTCCTTGGCGGTGCTGCGCAGCCGAGCGGCCTCCTGCTTGGCGGTACGCACGGCGGCGTCCGCCTCGGCCTTGCGGGCCGTGGTGTGCCGTTCCTCCTCGGCACGCCGGGCGGCGAGCGCGATCTCGAAGTCCTTGAGGGCCCGGGCGGCCTGCTCACGGGCCTCGTCGATGATGTGCTCGGCGGCGGCCCGACGGGCCTCGATCTCCTCGTTGGCGGCGACCAGGATGGCGTCCGCCTGCTCCTCGGCGAGGGCGAGGATCTGCTCGACCCGGGGGCCGAGATGCTTGAAGGAGGCCCGGTCCACCACCCCGACCTGCTTGCGCACCTGGGCGAGATCCCGCTGCAGGTGCTCGACCTGACCGGCCAACTTGTGGATCTGGGTGTACGCCTGTTCCCGCTCACCCGTCAGCGTGGCGATCTCGTGCTCCGCACGAGCGACGTACCGGTCGACCTGTCGTTTGTCGTATCCCCGCAGAGCGGACTCGAAGCTGGGCTCCGTCGTCACATCCCCGCCGAGAGCGAACAGTTCCTCGCCGTGCGACATGCCCCCATCCTCACACGCATCCGGCCCTCCGGGGGCGATACGGACGCCGCTGTGGGGAGCTGTTTCAGTGCTGTCCCGCGACAGGGTGTCACAGGGCGGGAACGGGCGCGGCGCGGGGGTGCACCGGTATCCGGTGTCCCTCCGCGCCGCGACTCATGCCCCGTCGATGCGTTCGGTCAGCTGGCGGTCTCCGCGGTCGCCCGGGACTCGGCGTCGGCCTTGGCCGGCTCCGCCTTGGCCGGCGCGGCGGCCTGCTGCTGGGCCGGAACGCCCGGCACGATCCCGGCCAGGCCGGAGAGCATCTGGCCGAGCTGCGAGGTGACCGCGTCCTTCTGGCGGGTGAGGTCCTCCACCTCGCGGCGGGCCGCCTGGGTGGTCAGGTCCGCCTCGGTGCGTGCCTCGGTGAGCAGCCGCTTCGCCTCGGCCTTGGCCTCGTTGAGGGTCTTCTCGGCCAACGCCTTGGCCTTGTCGACGGTGTCGTTGGCGGTGCGCTCCGACTCGACCCGGCGGGCCTCGGCGCGCTGCTCGATCTCCTTGGCCCGCTCCTGGGCGGCCCGCGCCCGCTGCTCGGCCTCGCCGACCAGCTTCTGGGTCTGCGCCACCTGGGCGGCGTGCCGCTCCGACTCCTCGCGCTCGGCCTTCTCCCGCCGCTCGGCGAGCTGGAGCTCCAGCGCCTGGAGGTCCTTGTCCCGCTTGTCGCGGGCGTCGGTGAGCAGCTTGGTGGCCTCGGCGCGCTTCTCCTCGGCCTCCCGCGCGGCCTTCGCCCGCTGCTGGGTGATCTCCCGCTCGGCGGTGGCGCGCAGGGTGGCGACCTCCCGCTCGACGGTGGACTTCAGCTCCGCCACCTCGTGCGCGGTGACCGTACGCAGCTGCTTGGTCTCCCGGTCGGCGTCGGCGCGCAGCGTGTCGGCCTCCCGACGGGCCTGCACCCGGGCCTCGGCGGCCTCCCGCTCGGCGGCGGTGCGGACGGTGCCGGCCTCCCGCTCGGCGGTGGCCTTCATCGCGGCGGCCTCGGCGCGCGCCTTGTCGGTGATCTCCCGCGCCTCCAGCCGGGCAGCGGAGAGGATCCCTTCCGACTCGCGCTTGGCCTCGTTGCGGTGGTCGTTGGCCTGCTCCTCGGCCAGCCGCAGGATCTGCTCGACCCGGGTGCCGAGACCCGAGAGGGTCGGCCGGCTGTTCTCCTCGAGCTGCTTGTTGGTGTCGGTGAGCTTCTGCTCGAGCGCGGCCTGCCGCTGCTCGGCCTGGCGGAGCCGACGCTGGGCGTCGTTCATCCGCTGCTCGGCCTCGGCGCGGGCCTGCTCCGACTGGGTCAGCGCGGCCGTCATCCGACCGAGGAAGTCGTCGACCTGGTGGGTGTTGTATCCACGCAGGCCCACCGTGAAGTCGGGCTGCGAGTTCGCGTTATCGAAGAACGCGAGAGGGGAGGACTGCTGCTGGGGCATTGGGACATACTTGCAGACCCCCCGGGGTCGTTCGCAAGAGCGGTGCCGAGCTTTCGTGTCCTCTTTACATGGTCCACCGGGTCGTACCGGCGGCCGGCACCAAACGGCGATCTTGGCAGGTCCGGGCGGCCCCACCGCCGCTACCGCCCGCTATCCCGGCAGTGCCCGACCCTTTCCCCGCCGCCCCCGAAATGCCACCCCCACACAATGCCCCCACCACCCCCCGAAAACGCCAATCCGCCCCCCGCCCTCCCTCGCCCCGCCCCGCTCCCACCCCCGCCCCGCCCCGGTGATCAAGAGGTTTGCGTCAGGTCTGGAGATCGAGATGACGCAAACCTCTTGATCAACACGGAAGGGGCGGGGGTGGGGACGCGGGGAGAGGACAGTGTCAGTGGGGGGTGTCGGCGGGTTGGACGAGTTCGATGAGGACGCCGCCGGCGGCCTTGGGGTGGACGAAGTTGACCCGGGAGTTGGCGGTGCCGCGTTTCGGGGTGTCGTAGAGCAGCCGTACGCCGCGCTCGCGCAGGATCGCGCAGGCCGCGTCGATGTCGGCGACCGTGTACGCCACCTGCTGCACCCCCGGGCCGTTGCGGTCGAGGAACTTGGCGATGGTCGACTCCGGCGACAACGGGGCGAGCAGCTGCACGCAGCCGCCCTCGGCGGTCGGGCCGACGGCCATCATCGCCTCGCGTACGCCCTGCTCGGTGTTGGTCTCCTCGTGTATGCAGCGCATCCCGAAGGTGCGCTGATAGAAGTCGATCGCGGCGTCCAGGTCGGCGACCGCGACCCCGACGTGGTCGATACGGCGCAGCCCGATGTCTGTGACGTAGTCGGCAGCGGGCTCGACGGGGGAGTTCTCAGCCATGACGCTAGTCTGGCCGAACAGCCGTTAAGGCGTACAGCTCGGTACCCCCCCCCTCGGAGGCAGACAGTGGCATCGGTCATCGTCAGCGGCGCGCGGACCCCGATGGGCCGGCTGCTGGGCAACCTGAAGGACCTGCCGGCGACGAAACTCGGCGGCATCGCGATCAAGGCGGCGCTGGAGCGCGCCGGGGTCGCCCCGGACCAGGTGCAGTACGTGATCATGGGCCAGGTGCTCCAGGCCGGTGCCGGGCAGATCCCCGCCCGGCAGGCGGCGGTGGAGGCGGGCGTCCCGATGTCGGTGCCGGCGCTGACCATCAACAAGGTGTGCCTCTCCGGCCTGGACGCGATCGCCCTGGCCGACCAGCTCATCCGGGCCGGCGAGTTCGACATCGTGGTGGCCGGTGGCATGGAGTCGATGACCAACGCCCCGCACCTGCTGCTCGGCCAGCGCGCCGGTTACAAGTACGGCGACGTGACGATCAAGGACCACATGGCCCACGACGGGCTCAGTGACGCCTGGGACTGCTGCTCGATGGGCGAGTCCACCGAGCGGCTCGGCGTACGGCACGGCATCACCCGCGAGGAGCAGGACGCGTTCGCGGCGGCCAGCCACCAGCGGGCCGCCGCCGCGCAGAAGAACGGCCACTTCGCCGACGAGATCACCCCGGTGGTCATCCCGCAGCGCAAGGGCGACCCGCTGGTGATCAGCGAGGACGAGGGCATCCGGCCGGACACCACCGCCGAGTCGCTGGCCAAGCTGCGCCCGGCGTTCGCCAAGGACGGCACGATCACCGCCGGCACCTCGTCGCCGATCTCGGACGGCGCGGCGGCAGTGGTCGTGATGAGCAAGGCCAAGGCGAACGAGCTGGGCCTGGCCTGGCTGGCCGAGGTCGGTGCGCACGGCAACGTGGCGGGCCCGGACAATTCCCTGCACTCGCAGCCGTCCAACGCCATTCAGCACGCCCTGAAGAAGGGTGGCCTGAGCATCGACGATCTCGACCTCATCGAGATCAACGAGGCGTTCGCCCAGGTCGGCATCCAGTCCGCGCGGGACCTCGGGGTCGGCGCCGACAAGATCAACGTCAACGGCGGCGCCATCGCGCTGGGGCACCCGATCGGCATGTCCGGCGCCCGGCTGGTGCTCACCCTCGCGCTGGAGCTGAAGCGGCGCGGCGGCGGTACCGGCGCGGCGGCACTCTGCGGCGGTGGCGGCCAGGGCGACGCCCTGATCATCCACGTGCCGGCCGACGCCCAGGGCTGACCCGCGCCCCGGGTCTGCGAGCGTGGGGAGCGACAGGGGTTGGCGAGCCGCGCTGTCGTGAGTGAGGGTGGCTCGGTGGTGAGCGCGAGGAGTGAGCGGGGTTTGCGAGCCCCGTAGTCGTGGGGCGAAGGTGGCTCGGTGGTGAGCGCGAGGAGTGAGCGGGGTTTGCGAGCCACGTAGTCGTGGGGCGAAGGTGGCTCGGTGGTGAGCGCGAGGAGTGAGCGGGGTTTGCGAGCCCCGCAGTCGTGAGCGAAGGTGGCCCAGTGACTGTCGAGAACGCCCCCGCCCCGGCCGCTGTCCCGGTTCGTCGCAGTCGGGACGTACCGATGCTGGTGGCCCGGGCGCGCGAGGGTGACCCCCGGGCGGTGGCCCGGCTGATCACCCTGGTGGAGTCCGGTGACGAGGTGCTGCCGCAGGTGGCGGCGGCGCTCGCGCCGTACGCCGGGCAGGCCCAGGTGGTCGGGTTGACCGGTTCCCCGGGGGTGGGCAAGTCGACCACCACCAACGAGCTGGTGCGGGCGTTGCGGGCGGGCGGGCACCGGGTCGGGGTGCTGGCCATCGACCCGTCCAGCCCGTTCACCGGCGGGGCGATCCTCGGCGACCGGGTGCGGATGCAGGATCACGCCACCGACCCGGGCGTCTACATCAGGTCGATGTCCAGCCGGGGTCACCTCGGCGGGCTGTCCGCGGCCACCCCGCAGGCGGTCCGGGTGCTGGAGGGTGCCGGCTGCGACGTGGTGCTGGTGGAGACGGTCGGGGTGGGCCAAGCCGAGGTGGAGGTGGCGTCGCTCGCCGACACCACGCTGGTGCTGCTCGCCCCGGGCATGGGCGACGCGATCCAGGCGGTCAAGGCCGGCATCCTGGAGATCGCCGATGTCTTCGTGGTCAACAAGGCCGATCGGGACGGCGCGGACAACACCGTCCGCGACATCCAGGGCATGATCGCGCTGGGCGAGCGCGGGCCGGGGCAGTGGCGTCCGCAGGTGGTCCGGTCGGTCGCCGCGCGCGGCGAGGGGATCGACGACATCGCCGCCGCGATCGACAAGCACCGGGCCTGGCTGGAGCAGCACGACGAGCTGCGCCGCCGCCGGGAGAAGCGGGCCGCCGCCGAGATCGAGGCGATCGCGCTGGGCATCCTGCGCGCCCGCATCGGTTCCCTGCGCGACGGTACGGAGCTGAGCACGCTCGCCGCAAAGGTGGCCGAAGGTGCGCTGGACCCGTACGCGGCGGCGGACGAACTCCTCGCCCAGATCAGCTCCTGACCGGGCCTGCGGGCCGGACACCACCCGCCCCTTTTCGGGGGACGTATTGCTGCTCTTGAATGCCGTGATGTACGCGTGTATACAGGAACGGTGAAACTGATCTCGGGCCCGGGCGCATTCTGTACGCCCGGGGCGCGGTCTCCGAACCGAGGAAGGGAAGGAACACCGTGACCAGGATCGGAACAATGGCCACCCGGCTCGGCGTCTCCGGCGCGCTCGTCGTCGGCGCCGTGTCGCTGACGTTGGCGACGACGGCGGCCGCCGCGAGCGCCGGCTCGGTGAGCGGCGGTTGGTTCACCAACAGCACCGCCTGTTACCAGGCCGGCAGCAATGCGGTCGAGCTGCCGAATTCGCGGTACCGCGACTATGCCTGCAACTATTCCGCCAGCCACAACCCGCACTGGCACCTGGTCCTCTACACCTGATCCGGACCGCGCCGTCGCGGAATGGGAACGACCGTTCCGCTGGCCGCTCCAGCAGTCCGCGCGCTCTGGCCTCCCCGACACTGTTCTCGATCATGTGGGAGGCGGTGTGGACGATCGCCCGGATGAGTTCGGCGGTGCCGGCCGGCTCGGGCGCGCCGTGCTCGGCGAGGGCCCACGGAAGACCGCCTCCTCGCTCCGGTGATCAAGAGATTCGCGTCAGCCTGCCCCGCGGATCGTGACGCAAACCTCTTGATCACCGGGGCGGAGCGGGGCGGGTCGGGCGGGGTGGGTGAGCTTCCTTAGCGATCGTTCAGGCTTCGTTCTACACTCGGGGTTCGGTCGAGGACTCGAGGAGGAGCCCCGCGGATGAACGCCGACGAGATCGCCGCCGGACGGGCACGCTGGCAGGCCCGGTACGACGCCGCGCGCAAGCGGGACGCGGACTTCACCACCCTGTCCGGCACCACCGTGCAACCGGTGTACGGGCCGCCCGAGGGCACCGCCTACCCCGGGTTCGAACGGATCGGCTGGCCGGGCGAGTTCCCGTACACCCGGGGGTTGCACCCGACCGGCTACCGGGGTCGGGCCTGGACGATCCGGCAGTTCGCCGGGTTCGGCAACGCCCAGCAGACCAACGAGCGGTACAAGATGATCCTCGGCGCGGGCGGCGGTGGGCTCTCCGTCGCCTTCGACATGCCGACCCTGATGGGGCGCGACTCCGACGACCCGCAGGCGCTGGGCGAGGTCGGGCACTGCGGGGTCGCGGTGGACTCCGCCGCCGACATGGAGGTGCTCTTCGACGGCATCGACCTGGCCGGCGTCACCACCTCGATGACGATCTCCGGCCCGGCGGTGCCGGTGTTCTGCATGTACCTGGTCGCCGCCGAGCGGCAGGGCATCGACCTGTCCCGGCTCGACGGCACGTTGCAGACCGACATCTTCAAGGAGTACATCGCGCAGAAGGAGTGGCTGTTCGACCCCGAGCCGCACCTGCGCCTGATCGGCGACCTGATGGAGTACTGCGCCGCCGAGATCCCGCGCTACAAGCCGCTGTCGGTCTCCGGCTACCACATCCGCGAGGCCGGCTCCACCGCCGCGCAGGAGCTGGCGTACACCCTGGCCGACGGGTTCGGCTACGTCGAGCTGGGGCTCTCGCGCGGGCTGGACGTCAACGTCTTCGCCCCCGGGCTGAGCTTCTTCTTCGACGCGCACCTGGACTTCTTCGAGGAGATCGCCAAGTTCCGGGCCGCCCGCCGGATCTGGGCCCGCTGGCTGCGCGACGTCTACGGCGCGACCAGTGAGAAGGCCCTCTGGCTGCGGTTCCACACCCAGACCGCCGGGGTGTCGCTGACCGCGCAGCAGCCTGTCAACAACGTGGTACGCACCGCCGTGGAGGCCCTGGCGGCGGTGCTGGGCGGCACCAACTCGCTGCACACCAACGCCCTGGACGAGACCCTCGCCCTGCCCACCGACGAATCCGCCGAGATCGCCCTGCGCACCCAGCAGGTGCTGATGGAGGAGATCGGGGTGACCAACGTGGCCGACCCGCTCGGCGGCTCCTGGTACGTCGAGGCGCTCACCGACGCCATCGAGGCCGAGGCGGAGGCGATCTTCGCCCGGATCCGGCAGCTCGGCGGCGACGGCCCGCACCGGATCGGCCCGATGACCTCCGGCATCCTGCGCGGCATCGAGGACGGCTGGTTCACCGGCCACATCGCCGAGTCGGCCTTCACCTACCAGCAGGCCCTCGAAAAGGGCGACAAGAAGATCGTCGGAGTCAACTGCCACACCGGCACGACCGCCAAGGAGCTGGAGATCCTGCGCATCTCGCACGAGGTGGAGCTGGAGCAGCGCCGGGTCCTCGCCGAGCGCAAGGCCGCCCGCGACGACGCCGCGGTGACGGCGGCGGTGACCCGCATGGTCGAGGTCAGCCGCACCGGCGGCAACATGATCCCGCCCATGCTCGACGCCGTCCGCGCCGAAGCCACCCTCGGCGAGATCTGCGACGCCCTGCGCGCCGAATGGGGCACCTACCGCGAACCCGCCCGCTTCTGATCCGCACCCGCCGACCGGGCGGAGAAGGGGAGGTGAGAGTGGCAACTGTGGGCGTTGCGGCTGAGCCGACAACGGTGGGGATCGTGCGAGACTAGGTAACCATGAGCGACCCACGGATCACCTCGTCGATCTTCACCCGCGGCGCGGTCGACCTCAGCGCGCTGCGCGGCACCGCCCCGGCCAGTTCCCGTCCCGCCACACCGAGCCAGACCGGCGCACCCACCGGCGCACCGGGCGGTCCCGCCACAGCAGGCGGCGCCGCCGTGCTCGACGTGACCGAGGCGAACATCCAGTCCGGGGTGCTCGAACGGTCGATGACCACCCCCGTGGTGGTCTTCTTCGGCGCGGCCGGCTATCCGGACAGCGACCAGTTCGCCCCGGTGCTGGAGCGGCTGGCGGCCGAGGGGGCCGGCCAGTGGGTCCTGGCCCGGGTCGACGTCCAGGAGAACCCGCGGATCGCGCAGATGTTCCAGATCCAGGCGATCCCCACCGTCTATGCGGTGGTCGGCGGGCGGCCGATCGACGCCTTCCCCGGGGTGATCCCCGAGCCGCAGCTGCGGCAGTGGCTCGCCGCCGTGCTCAAGGCCGGTGGCGTCGCCGTCGCCGAACCGGAGGACCCGCGCCTCGACGAGGCCGACGACGCGTTGATGAGCGGCGACCTCGACGCCGCCGAGCAGGCGTACCGCAAGATCCTCGCCGAATCCCCGGCGGACGCCGCCGCCGAGGCCGGCCTGGCCCAGGTCGGGGTGGCCCGGCGGGTCGCCGGCGCCGACCCGCAGGCCGCTCTCGCCGCCGCGCAGGCCAACCCCGACGACGTCGAGGCCCAGCTCCTCGCCGCCGACATCGAGGTGCTCAGCGGGATGGCCGAGCAGGCGTACGAACGACTGGTCGGGCTGGTCCGGCGGACCGCCGGTGACGACCGGGACCGGGCCCGCCAACACCTCGTCTCGCTGTTCAGCATCGCCGGCCCGGACGACCCCGCCGTGGCCTCCGCCCGTCGCGCCCTGGCCAGCGCCCTGTTCTGATCCCCTGACACCCCGCGCGGGCCGGCCACCCGGCCGGCCCGCCGACCATCGAGGACGGGAGCCCGTGATGCGCCGAATCGCCGTCCTCGACGCGCCGACCAACCTGGGCCTGCGCCCACCCACCTCCACCTCCGTCCCCGGCTGCGGCAAGGCCCCCGGGGCGCTACGGGACCACGATCTGCTCGCCCGGCTCGGGGCCCGCGACGCCGGCTGCCTCACCGCCCCCCGGTACGACCCGGGCGACTGGCGGCCCGGCGACGGGGTCTGCCACGCCCGGGAGATTTCCGGGTACTCGACGGCGCTGGCCGACCGGATCGGCGCGATCATCGACCGGGGCGAGTTCCCGCTGGTCCTCGGCGGGGACTGCTCGGTGCTGCTCGGCTCGGCGCTGGCCATGCACCGGCTCGGCGAGGCGGTCGGCGGGCGGATCGGGCTCGTCTTCGTCGACGGCCACTCCGACTTCCGGCACCCCGGCAACGCCTCCTACGTCGGTGCGGCGGCCGGCGAGGACCTCGCCCTGGTGACCGGGCGCGGGCAGGCCGACCTGGCCGCCATCGAGGGACGTCGACCGTACTTCCGGGACATCGACGTGGTGGTGCTCGGCATCCGGGCGCAGGACGAGTACCGGCTCGACCTCCAGGCCGCCGGGATCATCACCCGGCCGGTGCCGGCCCTGCGCGCCGAGGGGGCCGCCCGCAGCGCACAGTGGGCGCACGAGCAGCTCGCCGACTGCGCCGGCTACTGGGTGCACATCGACGTGGACGTGCTCGACCCGGCGGTGATGCCGGCCGTGGACGCCCCCGACCCGGGCGGGATCGCCTTCGCCGAGCTGGAGATCCTGCTCGCCGGGCTGGTGGACACCCCGCACTGCCTCGGCGTCGAGCTGACCGTCTTCGACCCCGACTACGACCCGGACGGCGCGTACGCCGCCGAGATCGTCAACACGGTCGTCGCCGGGCTGGCCCCGGTCGTCGCCCCGGACGCCGTCGCGCCCCGACTGCTGCCATCCCCGCCGCAATCCACCGACTCCGGATCGTCCACGTTCGGGCGGTCCGTCCCCGGGCCGCCTGCTTCCCGGCGGTCCGTCCCTGGATCGTCAGACTCCGGGTCGTCCGTCTCCGGGACCGCGTCTGGGCCGTCCGGTTATGGGACCCGCGCTTCCGGGCCGGCTGACGCACCCGGCCGCGCCGAGGAGCCGGTCTCCTGAGCACGACCCCCTCAACGGGGTCGATATTGCGGTGTCCCCGCACATGATCAACTCAGTTGGGTCGGTGTTGCGCTATCCGCTCGCCGGGATACCGCAACATCGGCCCAACTGAGCACCTGGACCGGGGCGTGGGGCGGGGAGGTGTCAGCGGAGGGCGCGGAGGAAGCGTTCGGCGATCGGGACGGCGCTGGCCGTACTCGATCCGCCCTGCTCGACGAAGACGGCGAACGCGACGTCGCCCCGCCACCCGACGAACCAGGCGTGGGTGTGCGCCGGGTCGTCGTCGTACTCGGCAGTGCCGGTCTTGCCGTACACCGGGCCACCCGGCACGTCGGCCAGCGCCTTGGCGGTGCCGGCGGTGACCACCTCGCGCATCATCGTCTTCAGCGCCGCAACCGACTCGGCCCGCAGCGGCGGGCCGGCCGCGGCGGGCGCGGCGGGGGCCGGGTCGAGCACCAGTTTCGGCTGCTCGAAACGCCCCCGGGCGACGGCTGCGGTCACCCCCGCCATGGCCAGCGGGCTGACCACGGTGGTGCCCTGACCGATCGCGGCGGCGGCCTGCTCGGTCGGCCCGCCGCCGGTGGAGACCTTGCCGGTGAAGACGTCGGCGCCGAGGTCCCACGAGCCCTCCAAGCCGAGGGTACGACCGGTGGCGGCCAGCCCGTCCGGACCGAGCTGCGGGGCCAGCGCCACGAACGCGGTGTTGCAGGACTTGGCGAAGTCGGTACGGAACGGCACCTTGCCCAGCACGAAGTCGTCGGAGTTCTTGAACGGGCGGCCGTCCACCACGCGGGTCTTCGGGCAGTCGACGGTGGTCTGCGGGGTCACCGCGCCCTTGTCCAGCAGGGCCAGGGCGCTGACCGTCTTGAACGTGGAGCCCGGTGGCACCTGGGCGGTGAACGCCAGGTTCTCCCCGGCCGCCCCGGGGCCGTTGGCGGCGGCGAGCACCGTGCCGTCGCTGACCCGTACCGCCACCAGGGCGGAGCGTCGCTTCTCGCCCCGCAACGCGCCGTCGGCGGCGTTCTGGGTGGCCACGTCGAGGCTGGTGCGGACCGGCTGGCCGGGGCCCGGTTCCTGCCGGAACGCCTCGGTGACGACGGTGCTGCCGCCCTCGGGCGCAGGCCGGCGGATCTCCACGGTGGTGCCGGGAGCACCGCGCAGCCGCTCGTCGTAGCGGCCCTGGAGGCCGCCGTGGCCGACCAGGTCGCCCTTGGCGTACCGGTCGGGGTGGGCGGCGAGGTCGTCGGCCTGCGCCGGGTCGACCGTGCCGAGCAGGGCACGGGCGAACTCCCGGGTCGGTGCCAGGTCGAGCTTCTCGGACCGGAACTTCGTCCCCGGCAGGTCGTAGATCCGGGAACGGATCTGCCGGTACGCCTCGTCCCGCAACGTCACCACCTCGACGAACGCGTCCGGGTCGGCGTCGCGGAGCCGCTGCGGCAGGTCGGCGAGGTCGACCGGGGGGCTGATCGGCGGCCGGACCGCCCGGAACGCCGCGTCGAGCCGCCCCACCAGCGCCGCGACGTCCGGGATCTCGCCGGGTTGCAGTCCGATCCGGACCACCGGCCGGGGCGTCACGATCGGCTGTCCCGCACCGTCCAGCAGCCCGGCCCGGGGTGCGGCGGTCCGCCGCAGCGTCAACCGGTCGCCCTTGGTCAGTTGCTCGTGCAGCACCTGCGGTTCCCAGATCACCTGCCACTTGTCGTCGCCGGAGTTCTGCCGCAACCGCAGCGGCCGCTGGTAGGCCCAGGCCGCCCCGCCCGGCAGCGTCCACCGGATGTCGACGGTGGTGGTGGCGAGGTTCTTGGTGACCTCGGCCTCCCCGACGCGCCGCAGGGCGGGTGGGGTGGCGGCGAGGTCGCCGGAAAGGGCCTTGATCTCCTCGACGACGGTGCCGGCGGGCACTCTCGCCCCGGTCGGGTCGACGAAGCCCACGGTGTCCAGTTTGCCGGAACGCCAGCCGGCGAGGAACGCGTCCGCGCTGCCCGTCAGCCCGTCGTCGGCGGAGCAGCCGACGAGGGCGCCGGCCGCCAGCACGGTGGCGGTCAGGGCCGCGAGCCCCCGTCGCAGGGGCGTGCCGGGGCGGCGGTAGGGGTACGACAGGGGCATGGAGCTGCACCTTCCGGACGGCGGGCTGCCCTGCACGCTAGTACGCCGTCGCCGCCCGTACCGCCCCGTGCGGTCGCCGGGGCCGTCCGGCCAGGCCGTACGTCGGCGTTGCCCGGTCGCCGCGACGGGCGCCGGCCGGGGTCGGTCGGGCCCGGCGGGCCGCCCGAAGTGGTGGACCCGAAGGTGTGATGAACATCCCGAGGCGGGGTACTCGACACCCGGCCGATCGTGCATCTGCCACGGATGCCAGGCCAGAGTCCCGAACCGGACGTCCCACCGGTGGTCCACCGGCCGAGGCACGAAGCGGCAGGGCCTATGGTGGGGCGGCAGAGTGACCCACAACGCGGTGGGTCGTCGAGGGGAGTGGCACCGATGGACCGGCGTCCGGCGATCAAACCGGTACCCGACCTCCGGCAGAGCGACACCGGCCGGGACGACAGCTTCGATTCGGCGACCGACGGGGACAGCCCGCCGATCGACGGGGACGGCTACGGCCGACTCGACAGCGGCGTGACCGGGATGACCGGTTCGAGCATCGACACCCTCTACGACCTGGGCCTTCCGGTGGAGGCGCTCGGTGAGGACGTGGAGGACGCCGAACTCGACGAGCCGGTGCCCAACGCGGAGCGCCTGGTGGCGCAGGCGGTGGCGCTGGCCGGTGACGACCACGACGCGGCGACCCTGGTGGGCCGGTTCTGGCGGTTCGCGCCGGACGAGGAGCTGATCGGGTTCACCGCCGAGGAGATGCTCGACGCGGCGCGGGCGCACCGGGACCTGGCCCAGCAGCGGGTGCCGGGCGAGCTGAAGTTGCGCATCCTGCCCCCCGACGCCGACCAGCACCACACCGTCGTCGAGATCGTCACCGACGACATGCCGTTCCTGGTCGACTCGGTGACCGCGCTGCTCAACGCCCACCACCTCGACGTACACCTGCTGGTGCACCCGCTGGTGGTGGTCCGGCGGGAGCCGCTGGGCCGGCTGACCGAGGTCTCCGCCGACGTGGAGCCGGACGACGCGATCGCCGGTGACCTGGTGGAGAGCTGGATGCGGATCGAGATCGATCCGGTCCGCGACGCCGACCAGCGGGACCAGTTGCGCCGCGAGTTGCAGCGGGTGCTCACCGACGTGCGGGAGGCCGTCGAGGACTGGCCGAAGATGCGCCAGCGGGCCCTGGCGCTCGCCGACGAGTTGGCCTCGGCCCGGACGGCGGACGACCGCCCGCCGGTGCCGGAGAAGGACATCACCGACTCGGTGGAGCTGCTGCGGTGGCTCGCCCACGACCACTTCACCTTCCTCGGCTACCGGGAGTACCGGCTGGTCGACTCCGGGGGCCAGGGTGGCCCGGCGTTGGAGGCGGTGCTCGGCACCGGGCTGGGCATCCTGCGGTCGGATTCGCCTGAGGCGCGGGCGCTGTCGTCGATGACGCCCGAGGCGCACGAGAAGGTGATGGAGAAGCGGCTGCTGATCATCACCAAGGCGAACTCGCGGGCCACCGTGCACCGCTCGGCCTACCTGGACTACATCGGCTTCAAGATCTTCGACTCGACCGGTGCGGTGGTCGGCGAACGGCGGTTCCTCGGCCTGTTCTCCACCGCGGCGTACCGGACCAGCGTGCGGGAGCTGCCGGTGGTCCGCCGCAAGGTGGCCGAGGTGCTGGACCGCTCCGGGTTGAGCCAGCGCAGCCACTCCGGCAAGGACCTGCTCCAGATCCTGGAGACCTATCCGCGCGACGAGCTGTTCCAGATCAAGACCGACGACCTGTACCACGCGGTGACCGGCGTACTGCGGATGGCCGGCCGGCGGCAGCTGCGGGTGTTCCTGCGCCGCGACGCGTACGGGCGGTTCATCTCGTGCCTGATCTACCTGCCCCGGGACCGGTTCACCACCCAGAACCGGCTGCGCATGCAGGACATCCTGCTGCGGGAGCTGAACGGGGTCGGGGTGGACTACACCACCCGGGTCACCGAGTCGATGCTGGCCCGGGTGCACTTCATCGTCCGGACCGACCCGAACAACCCGCCCGGTGACATCGACGCCGACCTGCTCGCCGAGGAGTTGGCCGACGCCACCCGGCTCTGGGACGACGACTACCGGCTGGTGCTGGAACGCAAGCTCGGCGACGAACAGTCCAAGCGCCTGTTCACCAGGTACGCCGACGCGTTCCCGGAGGGCTACAAGGACACCCACACGCCGTACGAGGCGATGAAGGACCTCGCCAAGCTGGAGCTGCTGGAGGAACCCGGCCAGCTGGAGATGCACCTGTTCCGCAAGCAGTGGGCGCCCCGGGCCGGGCAGCCGGCCGACGAGGCGATGGACGTCCGGTTCAAGGTCTACCGCTACGGCGAGCCGATGATGCTCTCCGCCGTGCTGCCGGTGCTGCACTCGCTGGGCGTCCGGGTGGTCGACGAGCACCCGTACGAGGTGGACCGGATCGACGGACGGGTCTTCCTGTACGACTTCGGGCTGCGCCTGCCGGAGGGCCACCAGGAGCTGGCCGAGGTGCGCCCGCACGTGGAGAACGCGTTCGCCGCCGCCTGGCGGGGCGAGGCCGAGGTGGACGGCTTCAACGAGCTGGTCCTGCGCGGCGGCCTCACCTGGCGGCAGGTGGTGGTGCTGCGGGCGTACGCGAAGTACCTGCGGCAGACCGGGGCGGTCTTCTCCCAGGAGTACATGGAGCAGACCTTCATCGCGTACCCGCGGATCGCGGCGCTGCTGGTGGAACTGTTCGAGGCGCGGTTCGCCCCGGACGGGCGCGAGGCGGAGCAGCGCCGGGAACGCAGCGGCGAACTGGTCGACGCGATCGGTGTCGCCCTGGACGACGTGGCCAGCCTCGACCAGGACCGCATCCTGCGCGCCTACCTGACGCTGATCCAGGCCACCCTGCGGACCAGCTTCTACCAGAAGCGCGCCGACGGGCGGCCCAAGCCGTACGTGGCGTTCAAGCTGGACCCGCAGGCCATCCCGGACCTGCCGGCGCCCCGGCCCAAGTTCGAGATCTTCGTGTACTCGCCCCGGTTCGAGGGCGTGCACCTGCGCTACGGGCCGGTGGCCCGGGGCGGACTGCGCTGGTCCGACCGGCGGGAGGACTTCCGCACCGAGGTGCTCGGCCTGGTCAAGGCGCAGATGGTGAAGAACGCCGTGATCGTGCCGGTCGGCGCCAAGGGCGGCTTCGTGCTCAAGCAGAAGCCGGGGGACCGGGACGAGGCCGTCGCCTGCTACCAGGAGTTCGTGGGCGCGATGCTCGACGTCACCGACAACATCGTCTCCGGTGACATCGTGCCGCCGGTGGACGTGGTGCGGCACGACCCCGACGACCCGTACCTGGTGGTGGCGGCGGACAAGGGCACCGCCACGTTCTCCGACATCGCCAACCAGATCTCGGCGGCGCACGGCTTCTGGCTGGGCGACGCGTTCGCCTCCGGCGGGTCCGCCGGCTACGACCACAAGAAGATGGGCATCACCGCCCGGGGCGCCTGGGAGTCGGTCAAGCGGCACTTCCGCGAGCTGGGCCACGACACCCAGACGGCCGACTTCACCGTGGTCGGCGTCGGTGACATGTCTGGCGACGTGTTCGGCAACGGGATGCTGCTCTCCGAACACATCCGGTTGGTGGCCGCGTTCGACCACCGGCACATCTTCCTCGACCCGGACCCGGACGCCGCCACCTCCTTCCGGGAACGTCAGCGGCTGTTCGGGCTGCCCCGGTCGTCCTGGGAGGACTACGACCCGAAGCTGATCTCCGAAGGCGGCGGGATCTTCCCGCGCGGGGCCAAGTCGATCCCGATCACCCCGCAGGTGCGGGCGGCCATCGGCCTGGCCGACGACGTCACCCAGCTCAGCCCGCCGGAGCTGATGAAGGCGATCCTCACCGCGCCGGTGGACCTGTTCTGGAACGGCGGCATCGGCACCTACGTGAAGGCGTCCAGCCAGACCAACGCCGAGGTGGGCGACAAGTCCAACGACGCGATCCGGGTGGACGGCAGGAACCTGCGCTGCCGGGTCGTCGGCGAGGGCGGCAACCTGGGCTGCACCCAGCTCGGCCGGATCGAGTACGCGTCTACCGGCGGCCGGATCTACACCGACTTCATCGACAACGCGGCCGGGGTGGACTGCTCCGACCACGAGGTGAACATCAAGATCCTGCTGAACACGGCGGTCGCCGACGGCGCGCTGGACGTGCCGGCCCGCGACGAACTGCTCGCCCAGATGACCGACGAGGTCGCCGAGCTGGTGCTGCGGGACAACTACGACCAGGCGCGGGCGATCAACAACTCGCAGGCCCAGGCCGCCTCGCTGCTGCCGGTGCACCGTCGGATGATCAGCGAACTGGAGCGGGCCGGCCAGCTCGACCGGGCGCTGGAGGCGCTGCCCCCGGACGAGGAGCTGGCGGTACGCACCGAGTCCGGGCTCACCGCGCCGGAGTTCGCGGTGCTGCTCGCGTACGTCAAGATCGTGCTGGAGCGGGAGATCCTGGCCGAGGGCCTCGCGGACGAGGAGTGGACGACCGACGTCCTGGTCAACTACTTCCCGACGCCGATGCGCGAGCGGTTCGCCGACCGGATGGCCCGGCACCGGCTGCGCCGGGACATCGTCACCACGGTCCTGGTCAACGAGGCGATCAACCGGGGCGGCATCTCGTTCGTCTTCCGGGTCGTCGAGGAGACGGCCGCGTCGGCGGCCGACGTGATCCGGGCGTACGTGGTGGTCCGGGAGGTCTTCGGGCTGCGCGAGCTGTGGGACGCGGTCGAGGCGCTGGACAACCAGGTCCCGCCGGAGTTGCAGACCAGCGTCTACCTGGACACCCGCCGGCTGCTCGACCGGGCCGTCCGGTGGCTGGTGACCAACCGGCGGTCCCCGATCGACGTGCCGGCCGAGATCGAGCGGCTCCGCGACGGGGTGGCCCGGCTGCTGCCCGACCTGCAGGACCGGTTCCACGGCAGCGAGCGGGAGTCGTTGCAGGAGCACATCGACGCGATGACCGCCCGGGGGCTGCCGGCCGAGCTGGCCGGGCGGGCGACCCGGCTGATGTACAGCTTCGGTCTGCTGGACGTGGTGGAGACGGCGCGGACCAGTGGCCGCGACGTCGGCGAGGTGGCCTCGGTCTACTTCGTGCTCTCCGACCGGTTCCGGGTCGACTCGCTGCTGTCGAAGATCTCCCTGCTGCCGCGCGAGGACCGCTGGCAGACGCTGGCCCGGATGGCGCTGCGCTACGACCTGTACGCCGCGCTGGCCGCGCTGACCGGGGAGGTGCTCGAATCCACCCCGGGCGACCTGCCGCCGCAGGAGCGGGTGCTGCAGTGGGAGCAGTCGAACGCCACCTCGATCCACCGGGCGCACCGGGCGATGGGGGAGTTCGACGAGTCGCGGGCGGATCTCGCCTCGCTCTCGGTGCTGCTGCGGCAGATCCGTACCCTGGTGCGGACGTCCGCCGCCGCCTGACCGTACGCCGACCGCGCCCGTGGCGGGACTTCCGCCACGGGCGCGGTCGTGCGGTGACCGGACCGGCTCAGGACGTCAGCGTGGCGAAGACGATCACGTTGTCCTGGTAGCTGCCGGCGGCCTGGTCGAACTGGCCGCCGCAGGTCACCACCCGCAGTCCGGGACGGTCGTTCGGGCCGTACACCAGGTCGGTGGGGAACTGCGTCTTCGGGTAGGATCGCACCTCGTCGACGGTGAACGTGGCGGTGCTGCCGTCGGCCCGCGCCACCGCGACGGTGTCGCCCGGCAGGAGCGAGCCGAGCTGGAAGAAGACCGCCGGCCCGAGCTGCGCCGAGTCGACGTGCCCGACGATCACCGCGTTGCCGGTCTCGCCGGGGCTGACGCCCGGCTCGTACCAGCCGGCCTGTTGGGCCTGGTCCAGCGGGGGCACCTGGACCGTGCCGTCCGGGTTGGTGCCCAGCGGCATGATCCCCGCGTTGACCCCGATCCTGGGGATCACGATCGAGGTGGGGGCGGAGCGGGGCAGCGGGTCGGGGCCCGGCGGCACGCTCGCGTCGGCGGGGACCTGCGCGTCCGGGTCGTCGACCGGCCCGGTGTCCCCGGCCGGGGTGTCCGTGGGGGCGGTCTGCGGCGCGGCCTGGGCCGCCGGCTGCGGCGGACGGGGCGGGGGCGTGGTCCGGATGGAGGCGCCGATCATGCCGGAGCCGGCCATGGCGAGGAGGACGACGACGGCCGCGCCGGCGGCGCGCCACGGTCTCCCGTGACGGCCGCCGGCCCGTGTCGCCGTCGGGTCAGCCGAGCTCATCGGCCCGACGCCGGCGCATCAGCACGATGCCGCCGAGGGCGGCCGCGCCGATCATGCCGGCCCCGCCGGCGACCATGCCCCGGTCGGCACCGGTGGTGGTCATCCCACCGTCACCGCCGTCGACGTGGCCCTTCGGCAGGACGACCAGTTCGCCCTCGCCGCACGAGCCGTTCAGCTCGTACCGGCCCGGACGGGCGTCCCGGGACACCTCGGCCTCGCCGTAGTAGACGAAGTCCTTCTTGTGCTCCCAGCCGCCCTCGTCCTTGCCGTAACCGGACTCCTCGTCGTGGCCGTAGCCGGACTCGTCGTCCTGGCCGTAGCCCTCGTGGCCCTGCCAGTCGCCCTCGTCGGACTCCTCGTCCCAGCCGGGCTTGCCGTGCTCGCCGGACTCCTCGCCGGGCTTGCCGTGTTCCTCGCCCTTGCCTTCGTCGGGCTTGCCGTGCTCGTCGCCCTTGCCTTCCTCGGGCTTGCCGTGTTCCTCGCCCTTGCCTTCCTCGGGCTTGCCGTGTTCCTCGCCCTTGCCCTCGTCAGGCTTGCCGTGCTCGTCGCCCTTGCCCTCGTCGGGCTTGCCGCCGTGGTCCGGGCCCTGGTCGGCGGCCATGAAGCCACCGCCCTGGCCGCCCGCCGGGGGCTGACCGCCGTCCGCCGGGGGCTGTCCACCCTCGGCCGGGGGCTGCGGCTTGGGGCCGTTGTCGTCGGGACCCTTGCCGTGGTCCTCGCCCTTGCCCTCCTCGGGCTTGCCGTGCTCGTCGCCCTTGCCCTCTTCGCCCTTGCCGTGGTCCTCGCCCCTGCCCTCGTCGTCCTTCCAGCCGCCGTGTTCCTCGCCGCGGCCCTCGGCGGGCTTGAGTTTGACCTTGCCGGTGACCTTGGACCAGACGAAGGCGTGTTCCTGCGCCTCCGGGCAGATCTCGATGAGCTTGACCTTGTCGCCGGGCTTGACGACATGCGGCTTGGCGATGACCTTGCCGTCCCGGCTCTCGCCGTCGTGGTGACCGTCCGCGAACGCGATCCCCGGCGTGAACACCAGAAGGGACGCGCCACCGAGAGCGGCACCCGCGACAACCTTCCCGAGCATCTTGTTAGCCATGACCTGCGTCACTCCATCCCCTGTTGTCCTGAGCCCGACGACAGTCGAGCTATGACCGACGTTAGACGGTTTCATGACTTATTCGGGGAAAGATTCGTGTTTTCGGCTTTACCGATGATGCGCGCCTTACGCCCCCTGGGCCGCTTGTGTCGGTGTTACCACCCGGCTGCGCGGTCGGGGCGCTGCCGGCCGGGCTGGGCGGAGATAGGCTCGTAGCGGCCCGGATGCCGGTCCGGGCGTTGCGGCCAGGTTGCCGCGAAGTATCGAGCCATTGCCATGGAAGCGCTCCCATGCAAGAATCGCTGCACGCGGTTCGGGGAGCCACACCGCGCACGGCAGAGGTCGAGGGCAACCGGTGCACCGGACGACATCGCCGCCGACCGGTCCGTGCGGGCCGGTGAAGCTCACCACCACCACGCCCGTCCTCCGGGTCGGGCACCCCCCGAGATGTCCCGTTGGCGCCGGGCTCGTCCGTACCCCAGGACGCTCACGCGCCACTTGCCGGTCCCCTCGTGGTGCCGGTCTCGCCCAAGGAGTGCAAAAGGCATGAATCTGTGGAGAAGTCTGTCCGCCCGACGCCGGGCGTTCGCCCTCACCGGGGCGAGCGTGCTGGTCGCGGGCGGGCTGGTGACCCTCCCGGTCACCGCGGCGCAGGCCGCCACCCAGTGCAGCATCGACTACACCACCAACGACTGGTCCGGTGGCTTCACCGCGAACGTCACCATCCGCAACGTGGGTGACCCGATCAGCAACTGGACCCTCGGCTTCACCTTCCCCAACAGCAGCCAGCGGGTGACCCAGGGCTGGTCGGCCAAGTGGTCCCAGAGCGGCCAGAACGTGACCGCCACCAACGAGTCCTACAACGGCTCGCTGGGTCGCGGCGGCAGCACCACCCTCGGCTTCAACGGCTCGTGGAGCGGCAGCAACCCCAAGCCGACCTCGTTCACCCTGAACGGTGTGGTCTGCAACGGTGGCACCACGCCCACCACCCCGCCGCCCACCACGCCTCCGCCGACCACCCCGCCGCCCACCACGCCTCCGCCCACCACCCCGCCGCCCACCACGCCTCCGCCCACCACGCCCCCGCCGGGGCAGAAGGTGGACAACCCCTACGCCGGGGTCAAGGGCTACGTGAACCCGGAGTGGAAGGCCAAGGCGGACGCCGAGGCCGGTGGCAGCCGGGTCTCCAACAACCCGACCGCCGTGTGGCTGGACCGGATCGCCGCGATCAACGGCACCACCGACAGCAGCTCCAACGGCGCGATGGGCGTCAAGGACCACCTGGACGCCGCGCTCGCCCAGGGCGCCGGCTACATCCAGTTCGTGATCTACAACCTGCCCGGCCGGGACTGCTCCGCGCTCGCCTCCAACGGTGAGCTGGCCGCCGACGAGCTGCCGCGGTACAAGGCGGAGTACATCGACCCGATCGCCGCGATCCAGCGGGACGCCAAGTACGCCAGCCTGCGGATCATCAACATCATCGAGATCGACTCGCTGCCGAACCTGGTCACCAACACCTCCGGCAACGCCGGTGGCACGGTGCAGTGTGACGTGGTGAAGGCCAACGGCGCGTACGTCAACGGCGTCGGCTACGCCCTGTCCAAGCTGGGCCCGATCGGCAACGTCTACAACTACATCGACGCCGGTCACCACGGCTGGCTGGGCTGGGACACCAACTTCGGCCCGACCGCCGACATCCTGAAGACCGCCGCCGTCGCCTCCGGCAGCAACGTGAACTACGTGCACGGCTTCATCACCAACACGGCGAACTACTCCGCCCTGAAGGAGCCGTACATCAAGATCACCGACTCGGTGAACGGCCAGACCGTCCGCCAGTCCAAGTGGATCGACTGGAACTACTACGTCGACGAGCTGTCGTTCGCCCAGGCGTTCCGCGACAAGCTGGTCTCGGTCGGCTTCAACAGCAACATCGGCATGCTGATCGACACCTCCCGTAACGGTTGGGGCGGCACCGCCCGGCCCACCGGCCCGGGCGCGACGACCAGCGTCGACACCTACGTCAACGGTGGCCGTGTCGACCGTCGGCTCCACGCCGGCAACTGGTGCAACCAGGCCGGTGCGGGTCTCGGCGAGCGGCCGAAGGCCAACCCCGAGCCGGGCATCGACGCCTACGTCTGGGTGAAGCCCCCGGGTGAGTCCGACGGCTCCAGCTCCCTCATCCCGAACAACGAGGGCAAGGGCTTCGACCGGATGTGCGACCCGACCTACACCGGTAACGCCCGCAACGGCAACAGCATGAGCGGCGCGCTGCCCAACGCTCCGATCTCCGGCGCCTGGTTCTCCGCGCAGTTCCAGGAGCTCATGAAGAACGCCTACCCGGCGCTCTGACGAACCAGCCCGCCGCGGCTGGAGTGAGGCACTGACGCGGCGGGCGCACCCGGGCCCCCGGTCCGACCGAGAGGTCGGGCCGGGGGCCCACCCGTGTCCGCCGGACGGACCGGGTCCGCCCGGCCGGGGCTCAGGGGACGGTACGTTCCACCGCGGCCCGACCCATCTCGGCCAGGTCACGCCGGGCCCGCTCCAGGTTCTCCGGGGTCAGGTCCTGCCCGCGCGCCATGACCAGGTCCTCCGGTTCCCAGGGCTGCTCCGCCCCGGTACGGATGTTGTCCCCACCGGCCCCGGTGCCGGTACCGGTGGCTCCGGTCCCGGCGGCGTACGGGTCACCGATCAGCTCCTCGGTCGTACCACCGGGCTGGTCACCCGGCGCGACGAACGCCGGGTCGGCGGGACCGGCGCCGCCCCGGGAGAACCGCGGCACGGTGGAGTCGTCGTCCACCGCGGCGGCCACCTCCGGGCGCTCCTCCAGCGGTCGGTTCGGGTCACGGTCGGTCATGGTGCCGCCCTCCTGTCCCAGACGCTTCCCGCGTCCCGGGTACCCCCTCCGGGCGACCCCATGCCGGGCGGATCAAACCTCCCGGGCCTCCTCGGCGCTGGGCGGCACCACCGGGCGCAGCCACTGCCAGGCCAGCATGAACAGCCCGAAGGCCAGCATCGCCAGCCCGGCCCAGAGGTTGATCCGGACGCCCTGCGCCTTGTCGATCTCGGCAGCCGAGTCGAAGAGACCGACCAGGCCGACGATCACCCCGTACACCACGAAGAGACCACCGATGACCCGGCGGATGTCGAACAGCCGGGCGGCGGCGGACCGCTTGCGTTCGTTCTCGGTCTCGGCGACCTGCGGGTCGTTCGCGCGTTCGCTGTGCTGGTCCACGCCTGCGCCTCCCTCTCGTGACGGACCGGGCTCAGAAGACCGGGATGTAGAAGAGCACGGCCAGCACCAGCGCGATCGCACCGAGCAGCACCGGCGACCGCCACCAGACCTGGTCCCCGGCGAGCACGTCGCCCTTCAGGTCGACCCCACCCATCCCGTAGACCAGACCCTGCAACTCCTCGGCCCGCTTGGGGCGGGTCAGCGGGGTGACCACCGCCGCGACCACGGCGACCGTGACGAAGGCGATGCCCGCGCCCCAGAAGCTCTCCTCCAGGTCGGAGTTGAAGTGCACCACGCCGGCCTTGTAGAGCAGGTAGGTCGCCAGCGCGGCCAGGGTGCCCGCCAGCAGCGACCAGAAACCGGCGAGCGCGCTCATCCGCTTCCAGAACATGCCGATGATGAAGGTGGCGAACAGCGGGGCGTTGAATAGGGAGAACAGCGCCTGGATGTAGTTCATGATGTTGCTGAACCCGGCGGCGATGAACGCGGTGCCGATGCCCACCACGACCCCGCCCACGGTGGCGATCCGCCCGATCCGGATGTAGTACTCGTCGGACCGTTCCTTGCGGACGTACGCCTGCCAGATGTCGTAGGTGAAGACGGTGTTGAAGCCGCTGACGTTGGCCGCCATGCCGGCCATGAACGAGGCGACCAGGCCGGTGACCGCGATCCCGAGCACCCCGTTGGGCAGCAGGTCGCGCATCAGCAGCGGAATCGCGTTGTTGTAGACCAGGTCACCGGACTCGGCCCCCAGCCCCTTGACGGTGACCAGCGCGATCAGGCCCGGGATCACGGTCACCACCGGGATGACCAGCTTCGGGTACGCGGCGATGATCGGCGTACGCCGGGCGGCGCTCATGTTCTTGGCCGACAGGGCCCGCTGCACCTCGGCGAAGTTGGTGGTCCAGTAGCCGAAGGAGAGCACGAAACCGAGCCCGAACACGATGCCCAGCCAGTGCGCGCCGAGCGGGTTCGCGGTGCTGCCGGTGCCCTCCCAGGCGTGCAGCCCGGCCTCGCCCAGCTTCGTGTCGCGCACCGAGTCCATCAGGCCGGACCAGCCGCCCACCTTGACCAGGCCGATGACGGTGATCGGCACCAGCCCGGCGATGATGACGAAGAACTGGAGCACCTCGTTGTAGATCGCGCCGGAGAGCCCGCCGACGGTGATG
The DNA here is from genome assembly GCF_016901255.1 of Micromonospora humida. NCBI lineage: Bacteria > Bacillati > Actinomycetota > Actinomycetes > Micromonosporales > Micromonosporaceae > Micromonospora > Micromonospora humida. The sequence continues at coordinate 116,251 of NZ_JAFEUC010000018.1, read as the reverse complement.
TAGGCCAGCACGATCGCCGCGCCGACGACGATCGCCAGCCAGAGCGGCCAGCCGAGCAGCGCCTGCATGATCAGCGCCAGCGCGTACAGGTTGACCCCGGCGATCAGCACCTGGGCGATCGCGAAGCTGATCGCGTTCAGCAGGTGGGTCGGGCGGTTGAACCGCAGCCGCAGGTACTCCGGGACGCTGCGCACCCGGGAGCCGTAGTAGAACGGCATCATCACGATGCCCAGGAAGATCATCGCCGGGACGGCGCCGATCCAGTAGTAGTGGACGGTCATGATGCCGTACTGCGCGCCGTTGGCGGCCATCCCGATGATCTCCAGGGCGCCCAGGTTGGCCGAGACGAAGGCCAGGCCGGTCACCCAGGCGGGCAGCGAACGCCCGGAGAGGAAGAAGTCGACGCTGGTGCGGATCGCCCGGCGGGCGGCGAAACCGACCCCGAGCACGGTGACGAAGTAGAGCGCGAGGATTCCGTAGTCCAGCACGTTCATGTTCAGTCTGAGCCCGGCACCGTCCATCGTCCGCCACCCTTCGATGCGCCGTCCACGCTCGCCGGGCGCGCTATTACCCCTCCTGCGGGCTTTCATGCCGGACGTCCGGGTCGATTCGGCGGGCGGAGGGTCGACGCCCCGGCCGGGAGTGTCCCGGCCGGGGCGTCGATGGAGGTGGAGCACCGGCGCTGGGCCGTCCGGTGCGGTGCCGGAGCCGTCCGCCCGGCGGTTCGGTGAAGGTTCAGCGGCCCAGCACGCGGTCCAGGAAGTCGCGGTACCGCCGGACGGCCACCCGGAGCTGTTCGGTGTCGGCCTCGTCGGCACCCTGCCAGCCGCCCAGCTTCTCCTTCTGCGCGGCGAGCGCCTCGGAGAGCGCCGCGATCGCCTCCTCGACGAGCGACTGCGCCTCGCCGGCCGCACCCCGGGGGTCGTCGACGAACCGGAGCTGCACGTCGCGCCACCGGTCCCGGAAGCCCTGCGCGGCGTCCGCCTCGAACAGGGTCGCGGCGTCGCTGGGCACGTTCGCGCCCGTCGACCGGTCGGCGGCACCGGCCACCGCAGCGGCGGCACCGGCCGCGCCGACGCCGGCCGCCGTCGACCCGTCACCGTCGGGCGTCGCGTCCGGGTCGACCATCGCCGGGGTGGCGCTGCCGTAGCCGGCGGCGTCGGTCACCGGTGCCGGCCGGTCGGTGTCCCGGTCCGGACCGGTGGCGTTGACGTCCCCGGTGTCGATGTCGTCGTCGGCGGCGCGGTCGGCCGACCAGCGGTCCCGGTCGTGGATGCGGTCCGCCGCGGTCGGGTCGGCCCGCTCGTCGTCGAAGGGCCCGGTCCGCCCCGGCGCCCCGTCACCGGGCACGGCGAGGTCCTCGTCCCGGGCGTCCCGCTCGTCCTGCGGTCGTCCGCCGGCCAGCGCCGACGCGGCCACCGCGTCGCCCACACTGGTCGCCCCGAAGGCGGTGGGCAGCGGCGCGGGCTCGTGGAACTCCGGCCGCCGGTCCCCGTCCGGGTCGCTACCGGCCGGCGTCTCCCGGTCGGTCGCCAGGTCGGCGTCCTCACCGGAGCGCGGGCGGGTGAGGGGCAACCCGTCGTCGTTCCGCGGGCCGTGGTAGCCGTCGTGGTTGTCGAAGCCGTCCCGGTCGTCGAAGCCGTCACCGTCGGTGCCGTCGTCGTCGTGGTCGACGGCGTCCCGGTCGTCGACGCCGTCGCGGTCCCGGTGGTCGCGGGCCGTGGCGTGCCGGCCGACGGGGTCGGCGTCCACCGCGTCCGGCGGCGGCACCGCCACCGGGGTGGACCTGACGACCTCGGGGTGGTCGGTGGTCGACTGCTGCTCGTCCTGGCGCATGGCGGTGTTCTCCTCAGCGGGTGGTGGCGTCCTGCGGGCTGTCCGGGTGCTGCTGCTCCGGGAGGCGGTGCCCGACCGGCTCCTCGCCGAGCAGGTCGGCGACGAGAGTGCGGTAGTGGACGACGGCCTGCCGGAGATCCTCGGTGCCGGCCTCGCCACGCTCGTTGCGCAGCCGGATCTCGTGCGCCTCCCGGTAGTGGGTCAGGGTGCGGGCGTGCTCCACCGACAGGTGCGCGGCCTGCTCGGCGAACTCCCCGGTCGGGTAGCCCCGGTCGGCGATCAGGCGGCTGACCAGCTCGTCGGCGTCACCGACGGCCTCGGCCGGCGAGTCGACGAAGCGGACCTGGAGTTCCTCCCAGGCGGCGGCGTACCGGGCCCGGTCGGTCGGGCTGAGCGGGGTGAGCGTCAACTCCGCGTGGCGGCGCTCCCGCTCGCGCAGTTCCCGTTCGGCGGCACCGCGGCTGTCCTGCTCCGCGACCACCCGGTCGTACTCGGGGCCGAACCGGGACCGCAGGGCGCGTCGGCGGGTGGCCACCACGGCCACGGCGACCAGCGCCGCCACCACCAGTACGGCGAGAACCAGTAGGACTATCTGCGTGGGCGACATGGCTCCTCCTTCGCCCTGCGGTATTCCCTCCCCACACTGATCACCAATCCCGATCCGGCGAAATTCCTCCGCACATGCCGATCCTGACCGGGACGAAGCGGCCACGGCGTGCGTCCGGGCCCGATCGGGTGGAAATCCGATCACATTTTTCCATCGGTTCCCGCCGGCCGGCGGGGAGTCGGTGCGGGTGCCCGCCGGCCGGAGCCGATGCCTGATCAACCCGGTTACGGCCTGGTCGGATCCCGGTCGGCCAGGGACGGCCCGGCGGGCGGTGGGGCGGCGACGCAGCGGTGACGCCGCAAGACGCACGGTAGTGCTGAGCGTCAGGATTACGTATCCTGCCCAAGGTGCCGTGCCGGTGCCCGGCATCGATGCCGGAACCGCCCGGTCGGTGCCGGCGCCACCGCCGACACTCCCGCCCGGGCGAGGACTCATGGACACCCGCGACTGGCCGATCCGCGCCAAGCTGACCGCCCTGGTCGTCACCCCGGTGGCCGCCCTCCTGGCGCTCTGGATCTTCGCCACGACGTTGACCTTCGGGCCGGCGCTCGACCTGCTCGCCGCCCGGACCCTGCTCGCGGACTTCGGCCGCCCCGGCGAACGGGTGGTGGCCGAGCTGCAACGGGAGCGGCGGGCCTCGGTGATCCAACTGGCCGGCACCGGCACCCTGCCCGCCCTCGCCGACCAGCGGCGACGCACCGACGAGGCGATCGTCGAGCTGCGCCGGAGGATGGACGGCGACGCGCTGCGGGACGCCGCCGGTGACCTGCTCGACGCCCGGCTCGACGCGCTCGGCGCCGCCCTGGAGGCGTTGCCTGCCGGCCGGGGGTTCATCGACCGCCGGCAGGTCGACCGGGCCGGCGCCATCGGCCTGTACAGCGGCATGATCTCCTCGGCCTTCCAGGCGTTCGCCGCGACGGCGGCGCTGCCCGACGCCGAGTTGAACCGGCAGGCGCTCGCCCTGACCGCGGTCGGCCGCTCCCGCGAACTGCTCGGCCAGACCGACGCGATCCTCGCCGGGGCGTTCGTCGCCGGCCGGTTCACCGAGGGCGAGCACCTGCGGCTGGTGCAGACCATCGCCAACGAACGGTTCCTCGCCGAGTCGGCGGTGGCCGACCTGCCGGCCGCCGACCGGGCCGCCTACCAGCGGCTGGTGGAGGGGGAGGTGTTCGTCCGGCTCCGTACCATGCAGGAGCAGCTGCTCAGCGCGGGGCCGTCCGGCCTCCCGCCGATCGACCCGCGTACCTGGCAGGTCAGCCAGGAGGCCGTCCAGCAGGAGCTGCGCGACTTCGAACTCAGCCAGGCCGACGGGCTGGCCGAACGGTCCGTGCCGGTCGCCGTCACGATCCTGCTGCGCCTCGGCGTCGCCGGGGTGCTGGGCCTCGTCGCGATCGGGGTGTCGCTGCTGGTCGCCTTCCGGGTCGGGCGGACGCTGGCCCGCCGGTTGTCCGCCGTGCGCAACGCGGCGCTGGAACTGGCCGGGCACCGGCTGCCCGACGTGGTGGCCCGGCTGCGCCGGGGCGAGCAGGTCGACGTGGCCCGGGAGGCCCCGCCGCTGTCCTACGGTGCCGACGAGATCGGCGATGTCGGCCGGGCGTTCACCGAGGTCTCCCGGGTGGCGGTGCGCTCGGCGATCGACGAGGTGACGCTGCGTCGGGGGTTGAACGAGGTCTTCCTCAACCTCGCCCGGCGCAGCCAGGGCCTGGTGCACCGGCAGCTCGCCGTGCTCGACCGGATGGAGCGCCGCGCCGAGGACCCGGACGAGCTGGCCGAGCTGTTCCGCGTCGACCACCTGGCGACCCGGCTGCGTCGGCACGCCGAGGACCTGGTCATCCTGGCCGGGGCGGCGCCGGGCCGGGGTTGGCGGCAGCCGGTCGCCCTGCTGGACGTGCTGCGTGGCGCGATCTCCGAGGTCGAGGCGTACGACCGGGTGGACATCAGCCGGGTCGAGCCGGCCGGGCTGCTCGGCCGGGCCGTCGCCGACGTCATCCACCTGCTCGCCGAGCTGATCGAGAACGCGACCGCCTTCTCCCCGCCCGAGCGTCGGGTCGAGGTGGCCGGAGCACCGGCCGTCGACGGCTACCTCGTCGAGATCACCGACCACGGGCTCGGGATGACGCCGCAGGCGGTCGAGGACGCCAACAAGCGGCTGGCCAGCCCGCCCGAGTTCGACCCGGCCGACAGCGCCCGGCTCGGCCTGTTCGTGGTCTCCCGGCTGGCCGCCCGGCACGGCGTCCGGGTCACCCTGCGGGCCGGGACGCCGGTCGGGCTCACCGCGCTGGTGAGCCTCCCGGCCGACCTGATCACCGAGGAGCCGCCGATCGCCCCGCCGACCCGGGACCGCCCGGCGGCGTCGGTGACCCGGCTGACCACCCTGCCCCGACCGCGGACCACCCGGACCACCCGGGAACGGCCGGACCAGACGGTGCTGCCGTTCGCGCCGGCCCGTACCTCGGCCGTGGAGGCCGCCGCCGACGGCGACGGTCTGCCCCGCCGGGTCCGTCGCCGGGGTCCGGTGGCCCGACCCCCGCGCCCGACGGCCGGCCCCGACCCGACCACCACCCGCTCTCCCGAGGAGGTGCGGCGGCAGATGTCGGCCCTGCAGGCCGGCACCGCCCGGGGGCGGCTGGACAGCAGCGGCGTCCACCCGGTCGCGCCGGCCGGGCCCGCCCCGACCGCGGGCGGCGACCCGGGGCGGTCCGACGCCGGGGCATCCCCGTCGCCGGCCGGCCCGGTGGCGACGCCCGATTCGACCGCGACTGAGAGGGACGCCTAGTGGTGCACACGACACGGCAGAACGCCGATCTCGGCTGGTTGCTCGACGAACTGGTGGAGCGGGTGCCGGCGGCCCAGCAGGCGGTGGTCCTCTCCGCCGACGGCCTGCTGCTCGGTGCGTCCGCCGGGCTGGAGCGGTCCGACGCCGAACACCTCTGCGCGCTGGCCTCGGGCTTCTCCAGCCTGGCCAAGGGGGCCAGCCGGCAGTTGGCCGCCGGTGGCGTCCGGCAGACGGTGGTGGAGATGGAGGAGGCGTACCTCTTCGTCACCGCCGCCGGGCAGGGTGCCTGCCTGGCGGTGGCCTGCGCGGCGGACGCCGACATCGGCCTGGTGGCCTACGAGATGGCGATGCTGGTCGTCCGGGTCGGCGAGAACCTGACCGCGCCGGCCAGGGCGGCGGCGGGGATCGCCGATGCGGGCTGAGCAGCCGGGTCACCAGCACGAGTGGCTGGACGGCGCGGCCGGTCCGGTGGTGCGCCCGTACACCCTCACCGGTGGCCGGGTGCGGCCCGCCGTCGGCGGCTTCGACCTGGTGGCGTACGTGCTGGCCGCAGCGGGTGTCGACCCGTACGGCCAGCCGGGGCTGCAACCCGAGCACCGTCGGCTGGTGGAGTACGCCCGGCAGCCGGTGGCGGTGGTGGATCTCGCGGCCGACCTGGATCTCGCCCTCGGGGTGGTCCAGGTACTCCTCGGTGACCTGCTCGCCCGTGGGCTGGTCACCGTGCACGAACCGCCGGCCGCCGCCGGCCTTCCCGACGACGACATCCTCAAGGCGGTGGTCAGTGGACTACGTGCGCTCTGATCGCGACTCCTCAGCGGGCCGGCTGCCGCTGGCTCTCAAGATCCTCATTGCCGGTGGCTTCGGCGCCGGCAAGACGACGCTGGTGAGCGCGCTCAGCGAGGTCCGGCCGTTGCAGACCGAGGAGGTGCTGACCGACGCCGGTATCGGCACCGACGACCTGTCCGGGGTGGAGGGCAAGTCGACCACCACCGTGGCGATGGACTTCGGCCGGATCACCATCACCGACGATCTCCAGGTCTATCTGTTCGGCACCCCCGGGCAGGACCGGTTCTGGTTCCTCTGGGACGAGCTGGCCTTCGGCGCGCTCGGCGCGGTGGTGCTGGCCGACACCCGCCGGCTGGCCGACTGTTTCCCGTCGATCGACTACTTCGAGCAGCGCGGCATCCCGTTCGTGGTGGGGGTCAACTGTTTCGAGGACACCCGCCGGTTCGGCGTCGACGCGGTGCGACAGGCGTTGGACATCGAACCGGAGGTGCCGGTGATGCTCTGCGACGCCCGGGACCGGCAGTCCGGCAAGCTGGTGCTGATCTCGCTGGTCGAGCACGTGGCCCGGCAGCGCGGCGAACCGGTCCCGGTAGGCTGACCGGCCCCGCGCCCCGCCGGGGTGGGAAACCCGGGAAACCGGGGATGCCGGCGGGTGATTGCGGGAAGCCTGGGCAGCGACGGCGGGATTTCGGCGAAGGGGTGGTCCGGTGACGGGAACGATCGTCCACATCGGCGGTTACACGGCGGACACGGGCGGGCGCGGGGAGGGCATCGTCGCCGCCCGGCGGGACCCGGAGTCGGGGAGGCTGACCCCGCTCGGCACGGTCGCGGTGACCCCGGCGCCGTCCTTCCTCGTCCGGCACCCGTCCCTGCCGGTGCTCTACGCGGTCAACGAGCTGCCCGAGGGGCAGGTGAGCGCCTTCGCGGTCGGTACCGACGGCGGGCTGACCCCGCTGGGGGTCCGGTCGACCGGTGGTGCCGAGCCGGCGCACCTGGCGGTCGCCCCGGACGGCGGGCACCTCTTCGTCGCCAACTACGGCGGGGGCAGCGTCGCCGTCCTGCCGCTGGACGGGCAGGGGGTGCCCGGGGACCGTACCGATCTGGTGGTCCACCAGGGGCACGGCCCGGACCCGCAGCGGCAGGAGCAGGCGCACTGCCACATGGTGTCGCCCGATCCCGGCACCGGCCCGCTGCTCGCCGTCGACCTGGGCACCGACTCGGTCTACCGGTACGACCTGGACGCCGCTACCGGCCGGCTGACCCCGCGCGCCCCCCGGGTGCACACGGTCGCGGGCACCGGCCCCCGGCACCTGGCCCGGCATCCCGACGGGCGGCGCTGCTGGCTCTCCGGTGAGCTGGACGCGACGGTGACCGCCTACGAGCTGACCGTCGACGGGGCGCTGCATCAGCTCGGCCGGGTGGACGCCAGCGGCCGGTCCGGTCACGTCCAGCCGTCGGAGATCACGGTCGGCCCGGACGGCCGGTTCCTCTACCTGGGCAACCGGGGGGTCGGCACGGTGGCGGTCTTCGCCCTCGACGGGGAGCTGCCCCGGCTGGTCGACGAGGTCGACACCGGCGGGGAGTGGCCCCGGCACTTCGCGTTCGCCGGCCGGCACCTGTACGTCGCCGACGAGCGGGCCGACATGGTCCGGGTGTTTTGGGTCGACCCCGAGTCGGGCGTGCCGTCGCCGGTGGGCGAGCCGGTGCCCACCGGGAGTCCGACCTGCGTACTGCCCTGACGTAAGTCCGTCCGGGGTGGAGGGGTGCCACGTCACGAGACGATTTAGTTACTCACGGTGTCGAAATAGTGATCAACTGTTTCTCCTGCGTAACTTTCGTCCGAACGGTCATGGCAGAAAGCGAACGAGATACGCAAGATGGTCAGCGTGTCTGGCCGCCATCGCATGCGTTCAAGTATCCGTGGAGCGGGCGCCGCCGTGGCGGCGACCGCACTCGTCGTCGTGGTCGGCGGCTCCTGGGTCGGTTACCAGCAGTTGGCCGGACCGTCCTGCTCAGGGGAGATCCAGCTCGCCGTGGCCGCCGCGCCCGAGGTCGCGCCGGCCGTCGAGGCGGCGGCGGCCCAGTGGACGACGGACGGGGCCGCGGTCGGTGGCACCTGCATCAAGGTGAACGTCACCGCCTCCGAACCGGTGGAGGTCGCCGCCGCGGTGGCCAGCAAGCACGGGGCCAGCCTCGCCGGGGTGGGGCAGGCCAGCGGCACCGCGGTCACGCCCGACGTGTGGATTCCGGACTCGTCGACCTGGCTGCTGCGCCTCAAGAGCGGTGGCGCCACCGCGTTCGCCCCCGGCAACGGCGCCTCGATCGCCCGCAGCCCCATCGTGGTGGCCATGCCGCAGCCGGTGGCCAGCACCAAGTTCGGCTGGCCGGAGAAGAAGCTCACCTGGAACGACATGCTGCGTGCCGTCCGCAGCGACAAGCCGCTGCGGGCCGGCATCGTCGAGCCGACCCAGGACGCCGCCGGGCTCTCCGGCCTGCTCTCCCTGACCGCCGCGGCCAGCGGCGGGGGCGGCGACGCCCAGCAGGCGACCACGGCCGCCCTGCGGGCGCTGGCCACCGGCCGCTCGGCGCTGCGGCAGGACCTGCTGGCCCGGTTCCCGCGCTCCAACGACCCGACCTCCATCGCCAGCGCGCTCGGTGCCGCCGCGCTGTCGGAGGAGGACGTCATCGCCTACAACAACACCAAGCCGCCGATCCCGCTGGCCGCGCTCTACCTGGAGCCGTCGCCGATGCCGCTGGACTACCCGTACGCGGTGCTCCCGGGGATCGACCAGAGCAAGGCGTCGGCGGCGAAGGTGCTCTTCGAACTGCTCACCACGCAGAGCTTCAAGAACCGGCTGGCCGTGCAGTCGCTGCGGGCCCCGGACGGCAACTGGGGCGACGGCTTCAAGGCGCCGCAGGGCGCGCCGAGCCCGGCCGGCGGCGGTACCGCCGTGCCCCCGTCCGGCGGGACCGCCGCCGGTGGCCTGGACCCGGTGGCCATAGACCGTGCGGTCTCCGGCTGGTCGATCGCCACCCAGTCCGGGCGGATGCTCTGCGTCATCGACGTCTCCGGTTCGATGAAGACCCCCGTCCCGTCGGCCAACAACGCCAGCCGGGAACAGGTGACCGTGGCGGCGGCCAGCCGGGGCCTGAACCTGTTCGACGACTCCTGGTCGATCGGGCTGTGGACCTTCTCCACCGAGCTGGTCGGCTCGCGGGACTGGCGGGAGATCGAGCCGATCAACCCGCTGTCCGGCAACCGGGGCAAGCTGGAGCAGGGGCTCGCCGGTATCCGCCCGTCCAGCGGCGACACCGGCCTGTACGACACCATGCTGGCGGCGTACAAGAACGTCCAGGACGGGTGGGAGCCCGGCCGGGTCAACTCGGTGGTGCTGTTCACCGACGGTAAGAACGAGGACAAGAACGGTATTTCGCAGAGCTCGCTGATCAGCCGGCTCAAGCAGCTCAACGATCCGGAGCGCCCGGTGCAGGTGGTCATCATCGGCATCGGCAGCGAGGTCTCCAAGGCCGAACTCCAGTCCATCACCAACGTCACCGGTGGCGGCGCCTTCGTCACCGAGGACCCGTCCAAGATCGGTGACATCTTCCTGAAGGCCATCGCGTTGCGCCCGAACGCACCGCGCTGAGCCCTCGCACAGTGCACAGGGGCCACTGCATTCGGTGAGAATCGGTTGCGGTGGTGGGATTCCTCCGTCTCGGCGGCGAAAGAAAACTGACAGTAATGCGTCCGAAGCAATAGGTGAGCATCATTGTGGGGCAGGATGTCGGGAGCGCTCCGGCCGGCCACCCCCTCCAGAGGTGAGCACCGGGCTCGGAGCCGACCAGTGTGATGTGGGGGAGGTTGGGTGACCTCGGCGACGCTGTCCACGCCCGTCCGTACCCCGCCGTCGGCGCCCGGTGGCCGATCGGCGGGTACTCGATCCCGGACCAGTCAGCGGGGCTACGTCCGGACGCTCGTGGTGCTGGACACCGCTGTGCTGTCGCTGGCGGTCCTCGCCGGCTACGCCACCCGCTTCGGTGATGCCGTGCCACGCGGCTCGGAGATCCCGTACGTGCTGGTCGCGCCGGCCCTGGTGCTGGTCTGGCTGGTCTCGCTCAAGGCATTGCGCTGCTACGACGACCGGGTGCTCGGCTACGGCGCGGACGAGTACCGGCGGGTCAGCGGGGCGAGCCTGCGACTGGCCGGTGGGGTCGCGATCGCCGGCTACATCTTCGACGCCGGGGTCTCCCGGGGCTTCCTCGGCATCTCCTTCGCCGTCGGCACCGTCGGGCTGGTGGCCACCCGGTTCGCCGCCCGCAAGGCACTGCACCGGGCCCGCTGCCGGGGCGACGGCTGGTCCCGCCGGGTCCTCGTCGTCGGGGACACCGCGCACGTGCTGGAGCTGGTGCACACCCTGCGCCGGGAGCCGTACGCCGGCTACCACGTGGTCGGCGCGTGCATCCCCGACGCGCTGCTCGCACCCGTACCGCAGCGGCTCAGCGACGTGCCGGTGGTGGGTTCCCTGCGGGGCATCCCCGAGGCCGCCGCCGCGATCGGCGCGGACACCGTCGCGGTCACCGCGTCCGGCGAGCTGACCGCGACCCGGCTGCGCCGGCTGGGTTGGCAGCTGGAGGGCACCGGGATCGACCTGGTCGTCGCCCCCGCCCTCACCGACGTCGCCGGTCCGCGCATCCACACCCGCCCGGTGGCCGGCCTGCCGCTGATCCACGTCGAGGCACCGGAGTTCCGGGGGGCCCGCAAGCTGGTCAAGGAGTTCGTCGACCGGTCCGCCGCAGCGGTGGCGCTGGCGCTGCTGCTGCCCCTGGTGGCGCTGATCGCACTGGCCGTCCGGCTGGACAGCCGGGGGCCGGTGCTGTTCCGGCAGACCCGGGTCGGGCAGGGCGGCCGGGAGTTCGGGGTGCTGAAGTTCCGCACCATGGTGGTCAACGCCGACGCGATGCTGGCCGAGCTGGTCGCCCGTAACGAGACCAACGGCCTGATGTTCAAGATGCGCGACGACCCGCGGGTCACCCGGATCGGGCGGCTGCTGCGCAAGTGGTCGCTCGACGAACTGCCTCAACTGGTCAACGTGCTGCTCGGCCAGATGAGCCTGGTCGGCCCGCGCCCGCCGCTGCCGTCCGAGGTGGCCCGCTACGACGGCGACGTGGCCCGCCGCCTGCTGGTCAAGCCGGGCATGACCGGCCTCTGGCAGGTCAGCGGCCGGTCCGACCTGAGCTGGGAGGACGGCATCCGGCTGGACCTCTACTACGTGGAGAACTGGTCGCTCGCCGCCGACCTGACCATCCTGTGGAAGACCTTCGGCGCGGTGCTGCGCGGGCGCGGAGCGTACTGACGGGCGGGCCCGGCGCCGTACGCGCCGGGCCCGCCGGTCTCACTCCTGCGGGCCGGTCCAGTCCAGGCAGACCACCACCGCGTCGTCGACCAGATCACCGGCGACGAAGGCGCGCAGGTCGCCGATGAGCGAGCGGACCGCGTCCAGCGGCGTCATCGGTCCGGTACGCCGCAGGAAACGGTCCAGCGCCGTCTCGCCGTACCGGACGTGCTGCCCGGTCGCGTCGATCACGCCGTCGCTGAGCACGAACAGCCGGTCGCCACGGCGCAGCTCGAAGCTCTGGTGCCGGTAGTCGGTGCCCTCGAACATGCCCAGCGGGAACTGCTTGTCGAGCACCTGCTCGCTGACCTCCCCGTCGCGCAGCAGCACCAGCCGGGGCGACCCGGCGTCCACCGCCGTCAGCACCCCGGTGGCCAGATCCAGCTCCATCACCAGGGCGGACAGGTGCTGTTCGCCCCGGTGCAGGGCGTAGACCGCCTGGTCGGCGAGGGCGACCTGGTCGGCGAGGGCCAGTCCGCCCCGGCGCGCGTTGCGCAACGCGTGGGTGGCAAGCGCGGTGAGCATCGAGGCGGCCACCCCCTCACCGGTGCCGTTGATGGCCGACAGCCACAGCCGGGTGCCGTCGTCGGACCAGTCGAAGCTGTCCCCGCGCACCGCGTAGGCCGGTTCGAGCTGGCCGGCGAGGCGGAACGACGGCCGGTCCCGGCTGCGCCCCGGCAGCAGTTCCCACTGCATCTCGGCGGCGAGGGTGAGCCGGCGGGCCCGGCGGGAGGCCCGGTAGACGTCGGTGCCGGCGGTGACCGCGGCCAACTCGTGCCCCAGGGCGGTGGCGATGCGGGTCAGCTCCTCGACCGCCGTCCGGTCGTCGGGCACCGGGGTCAACCGCAGCACCCCGCGCCGCTCACCCCGCATGCCGACGGGGAACCAGCCGATCCCGTCGGCGAGCACCGGCTGCTGGTGGTCGTAGCAGCGCCAGGCCGGGTGACCGGGCCCGGTCAGCGGGTCGCCGCCGCCCAGCGGCAGCAGCACCGACAGCCGGTAGTCGACCTGGAACAGCTCCACGTCGGTGATCCGGTACGTCCGCCCCAGCTCGTCGGCGAGCCGTGCCAGCAGCAGGTCCGCGGGTGACTCGGTCAGCACCCGTCGGACCCGGCACTCGGCTCCGCTTGTCATGTACGCCTCCTGACAGCGCAGATCCCCTGGTACGGGGGGTAGTCTCGGGCCCACCATGGCCGAAGAAAGCGGTCCTAGCGGACCAGACGTGAGTATGGCCGCCGAGCTGGACGCCGCGACAGGGGCCCTGCTCTCCGTGTGGGAGGCGGCCCGGGAGAGCACCACCAGCCGGCTGTCCAGCGCGCAGTTACGTGCCGTCATGGTGGTCGAACGGCACGACGGGATCAACCTGCGCCGGCTCGCCACCCTGCTCAACATGCTGCTCTCCTCGGCGAGCCGGCTCTGCGACCGGCTGGTCGCCGCCGGCATGCTGGAGCGGGAGCCGGGCCGGTCGGACCGGCGGGAGATCGCCCTGCACCTGACCCCGGAGGCGACCCGCCTCCTGGCCGAGCTGCGCCGGGACCGCCGGCAGCGGCTCGCCGCCGTGCTGGCCGGGATGAGCGGGGAGGGCCGGGGGGCGTTGCTGCGCGGGCTGGTGGAGTTCGACCGGGTGGCGCGGGCCCGGGAGAGGGACGGCGGGCCGGTGGTCGAGTTACCGTCCGCGCCGTCCGCGCCGTCCGCGCCGTCCGCGCCGTCCGCGCCGTCCGCGCCGCGGAGCCGGCCCGGCGACGGCACCCCGGCGGCCCGTTCGGCCTGACCCGGCGGTCACGGGGCGGTGGTCAACAGGGTCCGGGCCCGACGCAGGTAGTCCCCGGCACGGGGGTGCTCGGTCAGCGCGGTGGCGCACACCCGGAGCGTGGTGTCCAGCAGTGGGGAGCCGTCCCGGGCGTCGGGCAGCTCCGTCTGCCAGCGGACGAACTCGACCAGCAGCCCCGGGTCGCCGACCCGGGTCGCCGCGGCCAGCGCGTCGACCAGCTGCGCGACCGCGCCCGCGACCTCCTCGACCCGGTCGGGCGCGGGGGTCACCTCGCGGAGCACGAGCTGCACGAGGTCGCGGCGGTGGCGCAGCACCGCGACGTACTCGTCGGTGCCGGTCGCCGGCCCGGAGCCGGCGTGCGGTGCCGGGCACAGCGGGCCGGCCAGCAGCCGGGCCGCGTCCCGGGCGGTCGCCCCCCAGGCGGCGGCGCCGACGGCGGCGGCCCAGCGGCCGTCCGGGCCGAAACCCGGGCCACCTGCCACCACCGGCACCCCGGCCGCCCGGCACGCCTCGATCATCCGCCCGGCCCGGATCAGCCGGCTCGGCTGCACGCAGCTCAGCAGCACCGCGTCCGGGCCGGTCTGGTGCAGGTAGGAGACCAGGTGCCGGACCGGCACGCTGGCACCGAGGAAGGTGACCCGCCAGCCGGCGGCGCGGACCACCTCGACGACGATCCGGGCGGCCAACGCGTGCCACTCGCCCTCGACGCAGGCCATCACCACGTGCCCCCGCTCGCCCGTGGGGCCGCTGCGGGCGGCGACCGCCTCGACCACCTGCTCGCTGACGTGGGTGGCGGCGTGCTCCTGGGCGACGCTCCACCGGCCGGTCAGCCAGCGCAGCCCCACCTCGCGCTGGGTCACGGCGACCAGGTCCACCAGGACGTCGGCCACCGACGAGCCGGCGTCCAGCAACCCGGTCGCGATCCGGGTGGCGGCGGGCAGGTCGGCCCGGTCCAGACAGTCGAGGTACGCCGCGACGACCTCCGGGCCCACCACGGCCGGCCCGGCCGGCGGGCCCGCAGCCGTAGCGGCCGGCCCGGCCGGTCGGCTCACGCCGGGTCCGCCGCGCGGACGGCCAGCAGCGCGATGTCGTCGTGGCTCTCCCCGTCCAGCCACTCGTCGACGAGTTGGAGCAGCCAGTCGATCACGGCGGCGGGCGGCAGGCCGGCCACCGCGGCGAGCGCCTGCCGTAGCCGCTGCTCGCCGAACATCTCGACGGCCGCCGCGCCGCCGCGTGCCTCGGTCACCCCGTCGGTGTACGCCAGCAGCAGCTCACCCGGGGCGAGGTGCACCTCCACCTCGACGAAGGTCGCCGAGGCGAACGCACCGATCGGCATCCCGCCCACCCGGGCCTCGACGATGCTGCCGTCGGCGCGTACCACCAGTGGGGACGGGTGCCCGCCGCCGGCGATGCGGACCCGCAGGCCGCCGTCGGCCTCCGGTTCGGTGGTGCCCAGCAGCAGGGTGGTGAACTGGCTGCGCCGGGCGGCGTCGGGGGAGTCGAACAACGCCCGGTTGAGCAGGGTGACGAGTTCCCGGGGACGCTGCTCGACCAGCCGCAGGGTCTGCAGCGACTGGCGTACCCGGCCGGTGAGCACGGCCGCGCCGACCCCCTTGCCGCAGACGTCGCCGAGGGCGAACAGGGCGCCGGTGGCGGTGCGGAAGACCTCGTAGAAGTCGCCGCCGATGCGCAGGCTGTCCCCGGCGGAACGGTAGCCGCCGGCGAGGGTGACGCCGGGCACCTGGGGCAGTTCCGGGGGGAGCAGACTGTGCTGGAGCACCCGGGCCAGGTGGGCCTGCTCGCCGTACAGTTCGGCGGCGGCGACCGCGGAGCCGGCACGGGCGGCGAACTCCCGGGCCAGCTCGATGTCGCGCTGGTCGAAGCCGGGTCGGCCGACCCGCCGGACCAGGATCAACGCGCCGGCCGGCCCGCCGGCGCTGGGCATCGGGCTGATCAGCACGGTGCCGGGACGGCCGAAGTCCGGCGGCAGGACGGCGCCCAGGTCGGCCAGTTCGGCGTCGAGCCAGGGGCTGGGGTCGGTGGTCGCGCCGCTGAGCGCCTCGACGAGCCCGGGGACCGCGCCGGTCAGCTCCGGGCCGGCGACCCCACCGACCGGGGCGGGGTCGCCGTCGGCGTACCGCAGCCAGTGCGGGACGTCCTCGCCGGGTTGCGGGGGCCGGTGCACGACCAGTGCCGCGTCGGCCAGGTAGGGCACGGGCAGGGTGACGGCGCTGCGCAGGGTCTGCTCGCGGTGCAGCGAGAGCCCGAGTCGGCTGCCGGCCCGGGCCAGGAACGCGGTGCGCGACCGTTCGGCGAGCAACGCGTCGGTGCGGGCGTGTTCGTCGGTGACGTCCCGCACGTACCAGGCGCAGCCCCCGCCGGCCAGCGGGCGGCAGAACCCGCGCAGCCGGCGTCCCCGGTGCTCGGCGTCGAACGTCGCGGCGTCCCCGGTGACCGCGCGGGCCAGCGCCGGCACGGTGCCCGACGTCAGGTCGGTGCCGGGGACCAGCTCGGGCAGGAGCTGCCCGGCCATCGCGTTGACCAGGGTGACCCGCCCGGCCCGGTCGGTGGTGACCACCGCCTCGGCGAGCCCGTCGAGCAGTTCCCGGGCGAGCTGCGGGTCGGCCGGCAGCGGGCCGTCCGGCGACGGGTGGGCCGGTGCGCGGGACACCTGTCCGCCCCCGCTCACCGGGCCGGCGTGCCCGCCCCGGTGGGTCGTCGTCACCGCCGGTCGCCGGGCGCGTCGGTCTGTCGACCTCTGCGCATGCTGGGAGTGCTCTCCTCGGTAGGAAATCGTTGCCTCAGGTAAAGCGTACCGAGGTGGGCCGACGATCGGCCAGCGAGGAACCGGGGGTCATCCCGGGCGGGAGAGCCAGCCGGACGGCCGGGCGATGATCCGGCGTACCACCGCACCGGCTCCGCCGACGGCGGCGGACTCGGCCCCGAGCGCCGCCGGCCGGACCGTCACCGGGGACCACCCGCTGGTGAGCACCCGGGCGTCGAGTTCGGCCAGCACCGGCGGGCACAGCCACTGCGCGAGGGTCGCGTATCCGCCGCCGAGCACGACGGTGTCCAGATCGAGCAGGTTCACCACCCCGGAGACGGCCACCCCGAGCGCGGTGCCGGCGGCGTGCAGCGCGTCGAGCGCGGCCGGGTCACCGGAGCAGGCGAGGTCGGCCAGCCGGCGGGCGGCGGTGTCGGCCGGCAGGTCCACCCCGGCCAGCCCGGCCGCGACCAGCACGGCCTCCTGCCCGGCGTACGTCTCCAGGCAGCCGCGTGCCCCGCAGCGGCAGGTGGGGCCGCCCGGGTCGACAGGTACGTGACCCAGTTCGCCGCTCCACCCCCGGGAGCCCCGGAACAGCGCCCCGTCGAGCACGATCCCGGCACCGATGCCGATCTCGCCGGAGACGTGCAGGAAGCTCTGCGGGCCACCGGGGCGGGCGTGCAGCTCGCCCAGCGCGGCGAGGTTCGCCTCGTTCTCCACCACCAGCGGCGGCACCCCGTCGACCGGGTCGGTGAGGGCGGGATGGTCGGCGAGCAGGGCCGGCACGTCGACGTCGCGCCAGCCGAGGTTGGGGGCGAGCCGGACCAGGCCGCGCGCGTCGACCAGCCCCGGCACGGCCAGGGCCGCCCCGGCCAGGCCGAGCCCGGCGGCGTCGGCGGCGGTACGCGCCCGGCGGGCCAGGGAGACCAGGTCGGTGAGCGCGTCGGCGGGGGAGAGCGGGCGCAGGTCGACCCGGCGCACCTCGTGGTGCCGGACGGCGCCGGTGAGGTCGACCACGCAGGCGGCGAGGTAGTCGACGTTGACCTCCAGGCCGAGTCCGGCCGGCCCGGTGTCGCCGAGCAGCAGTCCCCGGGCGGGGCGGCCGGCGCCGGTGCGGGGCGCGGGGTCGGCCTCGGTGACCAGCCGGCCGGCGATCAGGTCGTCGACGACGGCCGACACGGTGGCCCGGGTCAGGCCGGTGTCGGCGGCGATCTCGGCCCGCGACGGCGGCCGGCCGGTGCTGGCGATCCGTCGCAGCACCACGGCGAGGTTGAGTTCGCGCAGGCTTCCCTGGCGGACCGCGCCGACGGTCCGGGTCTCGGTCACCCCTTGACAGTGCCACAGCACGGCCATTTAATTCAACCACTGAACAAATTGCGGGTCACCCACCCACCGCCACCATCATCCCCACCGGAGGTCTGCCATGGCACCCCGTCCCACCCCCGCCGACAAGTTCTCCTTCGGGCTCTGGACGGTGGGCTGGCAGGCCCGTGACCCGTTCGGCGACGCCACCCGCCCCGAGCTGGACGCCGTCGAGGCCGTGCACCGGCTCGCCGAGCTGGGCGCGTACGGCATCACGTTCCACGACGACGACCTGATCCCGTTCGGCGCCGACAACGCCGCCCGGGAGGCGCAGCTCGCCCGGTTCCGCAAGGCCCTCGACGAGACCGGCCTGGTCGTGCCGATGGTCACCACCAACCTCTTCACCCACCCGGTGTTCAAGGACGGCGGCTTCACCAGCAACGACCGTGACGTCCGCCGCTACGCGCTGCGCAAGGTGCTGCGCAACGTCGACCTCGCCGCCGACCTGGGCGCCAAGACCTTCGTCATGTGGGGTGGCCGGGAAGGCTCCGAGTACGACGTCGCCAAGGACATCCGGGCCGCGCTGGACCGCTACCGCGAGGCCGTCGACGTGCTCTGCCAGTACGTCGTCGACCAGGGCTACGACCTGCGGTTCGCCATCGAGCCCAAGCCGAACGAGCCGCGCGGCGACATCCTGCTCCCCACCGTCGGGCACGCGCTGGCGTTCATCTCCGAGCTGGCCCGCCCCGAGATGGTCGGCCTCAACCCGGAGGTCGGGCACGAGCAGATGGCCGGCCTCAACTACGCCCACGGCATCGCCCAGGCGCTCTGGCAGGGCAAGCTGTTCCACCTCGACCTCAACGGCCAGCGCGGCATCAAGTACGACCAGGACCTGGTCTTCGGCCACGGCGACCTGATGAACGCGTTCGCCCTGGTCGACCTGCTGGAGAACGGCGGCCCCAACGGTGGCCCGGCGTACGACGGCCCGCGCCACTTCGACTACAAGCCCTCCCGCACCGAGGACATCGCCGGGGTGTGGGCGTCGGCCGAGGCCAACATGGCGACCTACCTGCTGCTCAAGGAGCGGGCGGCGGCGTTCCGGGCCGACCCGGAGGTGGTCGAGGCGCTCACCGCCAGCAAGGTCGGCGAGCTGGCCAGCCCGACGCTGGGCGACGGTGAGGGCTACGCCGGGCTGCTCGCCGACCGGTCCGCGTTCGAGGAGTTCGACGTGGACGCGACGGCGGCGAAGGGCTTCGCGTTCGTCCGGCTCAACCAGCTCGCCGTCGAGCACCTGCTCGGCGCGCGCTGAGGCGGCCCGGCATGCCGCTCGTCGCCGGGGTGGACTCGTCCACCCAGTCCTGCAAGGTGGTGATCCGGGACGCGGAGACCGGCGCGCTGGTCCGTGAGGGCCGCGCGCCGCACCCGGACGGCACCGAGGTCGACCCACGGGCCTGGTGGGATGCCCTGCTGGCCGCCGTCGAGGCGGCCGGCGGGCTGGCCGACGTGGCGGCCGTGTCGGTCGCCGGTCAGCAGCACGGCATGGTCTGCCTCGACGAGGCGGGCGAGGTCGTCCGGCCGGCGCTGCTGTGGAACGACACCCGGTCCGCCGACGCGGCCCGGGACCTGATCGCCGAGGCCGGCGGCGGGGAGACCGGCCGCCGGTTCTGGGCCGACGCGGTGGGGCTGGTCCCGGTGGCCAGCTTCACCGCCACCAAGCTGCGCTGGCTGGCCCGGCACGAGCCGGAGCGGGCCGCCCGGGTCGCCGCCGTCTGCCTGCCGCACGACTGGCTGACCTGGCGGTTGGCGGGTGCTCCCGGCCTGGCGGCGCTGCGCACCGACCGGGGTGACGCCAGCGGCACCGGCTACTGGTCGCCGGTGACCGGGCAGTACCGCCCGGACCTGCTGGAGAAGGCGTTCGGTCGGGTCGTCGAGGTGCCCACGGTGCTCGGTCCGGCCGCGCAGGCCGGCGTGCTCGACCCGGCCGTGCTCGGCGACGGCCGGGCGGTGCCGGGCGGGGACGTCCTGCTCGGCCCCGGCACCGGGGACAATGCCGCAGCCGCGCTGGGGGTCGGTGCCGGTCCGGGTGACGTGGTCGTCTCGATCGGCACCTCGGGCACGGTCTTCGCGGTGGCGGACACGCCGGCCGCCGACGCCGGTGGCGCGGTGGCCGGGTTCGCCGACGCGACCGGCCGGTTCCTGCCGCTGGTCTGCACGCTCAACGCGGCCCGGGTGCTCGACTCGGCGGCGACGCTGCTCGGCGTCGACCTCGACACCCTGTCCGAGCTGGCGTTGAGCGCCCCACCCGGGGCCGACGGCCTGGTCATGGTGCCCTACCTGGAGGGGGAGCGGACCCCGGACCGCCCCACCGCCACCGGCTCGGTGCACGGCCTCACCCTGCGCACCGCCACCCCTGCGCACCTGGCCCGGGCGGCGGTGGAGGGGATGCTCTGCGCGCTGGCCGACGGCCTCGACGCGCTGGTGGCCCAGGGCGCGACGGTCGCGCGGGTGATCCTGGTCGGCGGCGGGGCCCGCTCGGCGGCGGTCCGCCGGATCGCACCGCAGGTCTTCGGCCGTCCCGTGGTGGTGCCCCCGCCCGGGGAGTACGTCGCCGACGGCGCGGCCCGCCAGGCCGCCTGGGTCGCCCTGGGTGGCGCGACGCCACCGGACTGGGCACCGAAGGACACCGAGGAGTACGCGGCGGAGCCCGTCCCCGCCATCCGCCAGCGGTACGCCGAGGCCCGCGACCACACCCTCGACCGGGTGGCCGTGCCGGGGGAGTGACCACCCACCCGACCGACGACGTCGGCCGGTGACCGGCGCACGGGGGGCCGGTCACCGGCCGTCGGCCGGTCCGGCCCTGAGTGGACCGGCCCGGCGGGGGTGCCCGTCGGGCCGGGAGGCGTACCTGGTTGGCTGCCGCATATGACCGGCAGCAGGATCTCCCGGCGCGGGAACGCGGCGCACCGCCTCTACAGCGTCGTGGTGTTCGTGGTGCTCGCCTCCCTGGACAACGTGGCGATCGGCCTGGTGCCCCCGCTGTACGGGCCGATCTCCGGGGCGCTGGACGTGCCGCAGCGGATGCTCGGCCTGGTCACGGCGGTGAGCTTCCTGGTCAGTGCGGTCGCGGCGGTGGCCTGGGCGTACGTCGGCGACCGGACCAACCGCAAGCCGCTGCTGATGGTCGGCACGCTGGTCTGGGCGGCCGGCACCGGTGGCAGCGCGCTCGCCACCGGCTTCCCGACGTTCCTCGCCGCGCAACTGGTGGCCGCGGTCGGGTTGGGCGCGGTCGGCTCGGTCGGGTTCTCCGTGGTCACCGACCTGATCTCCCCGCGCCGCCGGGGGCTGGTGATGAGCTTCTGGGGGCTGTCCCAGGGGGTCGGCACCCTGGCCGGGACGCTCACCGGCGGGCTGCTCGGCGCGACCGACTGGCGACGCCCGTTCCTGCTGCTCACCGTGGTCGGCCTGGGCGCGACGGTGGCCTACCTGCTGACCTACGACATCCGGCGCGGGCAGAGCGAACCGGAGCTGGCCGCGGCGATCGAGGCCGGCGTCGAGTACGACTACCGGATCACCCGCTCCGACCTGCCGCGCATCCTGGGGCGACGGACCAACCGGTGGCTGATCCTGCAGGGCCTCACCGCGCAGGCGGCGTTCGGGTCGCTGGTGTGGCTGCCGGTGCTGTTCGCCGAGCGGGCGCAGGAGCAGGGCTACTCGACGGCGACGGCGGTCGTGGTGGGCAGCGTCTTCGCCACCCTGTTCCAGCTCGGTGGGGTGTTCTCCATCGTCGGCGGGCTGGTCGGGGACGCGCTGCAACGGCGTACCCCCCGGGGCAGGGCGCTGGTCGCGGCGGTCGGCGTGCTCGCGGCGCTGCCGTTCTACCTGGTGTTGTTCTTCGTGCCGATCCGGATCGACGTGCCGGACGGCGGCGGCACCGGCGCGGTGGTGGGTGCCGTGCTGGCCAGCGTGGTGACCGAGCCGACGGTCGGGCTGAGCCTGCTCACCGCCGTCGTCGCGCTGGCGTTGACCTCGGCGAACTCGCCGAACTGGTTCGCCCTGATCGCCGACGTCAACCCGCCGGAGCACCGGGGCACCGTCTACAGCCTGGGCAACCTGGTCAACGGGGTCGGCCGGGCCGCCGGCAACGGGCTGGTCGGCGCGGCCTTCCACGCGCTGCGGGCGGCCTTCCCGCCGCCGCTCAACTACGCCGTCGGGCTGGCCGCGTTCCAGCTCTTCTTCATCCCCACCGGGCTGATGTACTGGCTGGCCTCCCGCACGTCACCCGGCGACATCGCCGCCGTGGGTGACCTGCTGCACGACCGCGCCGACCGCCACTGACCTGGTGGTGACGGCCCCGCCCCCGTCCGCACCGGTCCCCGGCACGCCCCCGGCATCAGCATCAGGCACCCCTGCCACCAGGCCACCCCTGCCACCAGGCCACCCCTGCCACCAGGCCACCCCTGCCACCAGGCCACCCCTGCCACCAGGGCACCAGGCCACCCCCGACACCAGGCCACCCCCGGCCCGGTCCGGAGTCGAACCCACTCCGGTCCGGGGCCGAACTCCGGCCCCGGACCGGCTGAGCGCCGGGGCCGGAGTTCAGGGCCGGGAATAGGTCAGGAGTGCCGGACCCAGACCGTGACGTCGGTGGGGACCCGACCGTCGGCGTCCAGTGGCGCGCTGCTGTGCAGCAGTTCCCCGGCCGGTGGCGGCACCGCGGCCGTGCCGAAGTTGGTCAGCACGGTCAGCCCGCCGTTGCGGAAGCTCAGCACCTCGTCGCCGGAGGAGAGCCACTCCAGCGTCCCCCGCCCCAGGGCGTGCTCGCGGCGCAGCCGCAACGCGGTGCGGTACGTCTCGTACGTCGAGCCGGCCACCCCCCGCTGCCGGTCCAGGGCGTACTCGGCCCACAGCGGCGGCTGCGGCAGCCAACTGGCGTCGGTCGGGCCGAAGCCGTACGACGGGGCGTCGGCCTCCCACGGGATCGGCACCCGGCAGCCGTCCCGACCGCGCTGGGTGTGGCCGCTGCGCTCCCAGGTCGGATCCTGCCGGGACTCGTCGGGCAGCGTGGTGTGCTCCGGCAGCCCCAACTCCTCGCCCTGGTAGAGGTAGGCCGAGCCGGGCAGGGCGAGCATCAGCAGGGTGGCCGCCCGGCCCCGGCGCAGGCCCAGCGCGGCGTCCGGCTGGGGGTCGCCGATGCCGATGCCGTTGGGCCGGCCGCCCTGGGCGGACAGCCCCAGCCGGGAGGCGTGCCGGATGACGTCGTGGTTGGACAGCACCCAGGTGGTGGGGGCCCCGACCGCGTCGGTGGCCTCCAGCGAGCGGGTGATCACCGCGTACTGGGTGGGAGCCGTCCAGGCGGCGAGCAGGTACTCGAAGTTGAACGCCTGGTGCATCTCGTCGGGGCGGACGTAGCGGGCGATCCGCTCGGCCGGCTCCACCCACGCCTCGGCGACGAGGATCCGGTCGCCGTCGTAGGAGTCCAGCACCCGCCGCCACTCGCGGTAGACCTCGTGGACGCCGTCCTGGTCCCACATCGGCGGGCGTGGCTTGTCCGCCTCGTTGCCGGAGAGGATCTCCTGCGGCTCCTCCCAGTTGGCCAGGTCGGCCTGCTTGATCAGGCCGTGCGCCACGTCCACCCGGAAACCGTCGACGCCCCGGTCCAGCCAGAACCGGAGCACGTCGAGGAACTCGGCGCGGATCTCCGGGTTGTCCCAGTTGAGGTCCGGCTGGGCGGTGTCGAACAGGTGCAGGTACCACTGGCCGGGCCGGCCGTCCGGCTCGACGAGCCGGGTCCAGGCGGGGCCGCCGAAGACGCTCTGCCAGTCGTTGGGGGGCTCGGCACCGTCCGGGCCGAGCCCGTCGCGGAAGATGTACCGGCCCCGTTCGGGGCTGCCGGGGGCGGCGGCGACAGCGGCCCGGAACCACCGGTGCGCCGACGAGGTGTGGTTGGGGACCAGGTCGACGATGACCTTGAGACCCTTCGCACGGGCCTCGGCGATCAACCTGTCGGCGTCGGCCAGGCTGCCGAACAGCGGGTCGACGTCGCGGTAGTCGGCGACGTCGTAGCCCGCGTCGGCCTGCGGCGACGGGTAGAACGGCGACAGCCAGACGGCGTCGACACCCAACTCGGCCAGGTGCCCGAGCCGGGCGGTGATGCCGGGCAGGTCACCGATGCCGTCACTGTCGGAGTCGGCGAAGGAACGCGGATAGATCTGGTAGATGACGGCCTCGGTCCACCATCCGGGTGCCACGCCCACGGACTGTTCCTGCTGCCTCGCGTCGGTGTTCAGAGCCTTCTCCCTGTGTCGAGCCGGTCGAGCCGTGCGGTCGAATCCGTTCAGTTTGCCCGGGGCGGGCCGGTCGATTCCCGTACCACCAGGCGAGTGGGCAGGATCACCGGCGGGGCCGGCGCGGGGCTGTACCCGCCGGGTCCGCGCGGGGCCGGCACCCGGTCGGCGTCCGGCCCGACGATGCCGACGCCCAGCGGGTCGAGCAGCATCCGGGCGGCGAGCCGGCCCTGCTCGGCGGCGGGTTGGGCGATGGTGGTCAACCCGAGCACGGCGGACAGGTCGTGGTCGTCCACGCCGATCACGCTGACGTCCTGCGGGACGCGCAGCCCGGCGTCGCGCAGCGCGGTCATCGCGCCCATCGCGATCTCGTCGCAGGCGGCGAAGATCGCCGTCGGTGGTTCGCCCCGGGCCAGCAGTTCGACGGTGGCCCGGTTGCCGCCGTCGATGGTGAACTGCGACTCCATGTCCAGGCGGGGGTCGGGGCGTAGCCCGGCGCGGCGCAGCGCCTCCTGGTAGCCCCGGCGACGGTCGGTGTGGGTGGTGAAGGCCAGCTCGTCGGCGGGGTCGCCGGAGATGTGGGCGATCCGCCGGTGGCCCAGGTCGAGCAGGTGCCGGGTGGCCGTCCGCGCCGCGGCCACGTCGTCGATCCGCACGCAGGGCCAGCCGGGGACGGTGCTGCCGGAGCTGATCGTGATGCCGGGCAGGTCCAGTTCGGCCAGGGCGGTCAGGTCGGCCGGGCGCAGCGGGGTGGCGACCAGCATGATCGCGTCCACCCGCTTGTGCAGGTTGGCGGTGCGCAGCACCCGTTGCCGCACCTGCTCGCGCCCGCCGAGGTTGTAGAGCAGCAGGTCGTAGCCGGAATGGTGGAGGAACTCCTCGACCGCCTCGACGACGGTGCCGAAGAACCACCTGGTGATCCGGGGCACCACCACGGCGACCGTGCCGGTGCGGCCACCGGCCAGCCGGGAGGCGCTCGGCGAGACCGCGTACTGGAGCTGTTCGGCGGCGGCGAGCACCCGGCGGCGGGTCGCGGCCGACACCGTCGGCAGGCCGCGCAACGCCCGGGAGACCGTGGCCGTGGAGACCCCGGCCAGCCGGGCCACGTCGTCGATTCTCGTCACCCTGTCGTTCCCCCGCTCCGGCCGACCCCCGTCGCCGCCCGGCAGCACCGGGCGGCGACGGACGGCCGTCAACCCTTGACGCTCCCGGCGAGCAGGCCGCGCACGAAGAAGCGCTGCAACGACAGGAACACCACCAGCGGTACGACGATCGAGACGAACGCGCCGGCGGTGAGCCGCTGCCACTCGTTGCCCCGGGTGCCGGCCATCTCGGCCAGGCGCACGGTGAGCGGGGCGGTCTCGTTGCCGCCACCGGCGAAGATCAGCGCGACCAGCAGGTCGTTCCAGACCCAGAGGAACTGGAAGATGCCGAACGCCGCCAGCGCCGGGGTGATCAGCGGCAGCACGATGGTGCGGAAGATCTTGGGGTGGGTGGCCCCGTCGACCCGGGCCGCCTCCATCAGGTCCCGGGGGAGCTGGGAGATGAAGTTGTGCAGCAGGAACACCGCGAAGGGCAGGGCGAAGCAGGTGTGCGCGAACCACACCTGGGCGAACTTCTGCTCGTCGACCAGGTTCCAGGCCGGCATCAGCTGGACGCCGGCGAGGGTGACCCCGGTGGAGAAGAACTTCAGCAGCGGCACCAGGGCCATCTGCAACGGCACGATCTGCATCGCGAAGATCGCGATGTAGAGCCAGTCCCGTCCCCGGAAGTTGATCCAGGCCAGCGCGTACGCGGCGAGTGAGGCGAACGCCAGCGGGAAGAGCACCGACGGGATGGTGATGGCCAGCGAGTTGATGAAGTAGCTGGCCAGCTGACCCGACGACGAGGAGGAGCCGAACAGGACGTCCTGGTAGTTCTCCAGGGTGAACTGCGGGTCGGTGAAGAAGGTCCACCACCCGGTGGACTTGATCTCGGCCTCGGGCCGGAACGAGGAGACGAACAGGCCGAACGTCGGGATCGTCCAGAGCAGCGCGATGACGATCGAGACCAGGGTGGCCGTACGGCTGTTGAGCCGGCTACGGACCCGGCCGGCGGTGCTTGTCGGCTTCCCGGTGGCCTGGGCCCCGGCTCCGACGGTGGGCGTGGCGGTGGTCATCTCAGCCCTCCCGCTGTTGACGCAGGTTGCGGATCTGGTAGATCACGATCGGGATCACCAGGATGAAGAGGAAGACCGCCAGGGCGGAGCCCTGCCCGTTCTCGCCGTACCGGAACGCCTGGTTGTACATCTCGTTGGCGATCACGCTGGTGTCGTAGTTGCCGTTGGTGGCGGTCCGGACGATGTCGAAGACCTTCAGGGTGGCGATCGACAGGGTCACCACGACCACGATCAGCGCCGGTCGGATGCTCGGCATGGTGATCTGCCAGAACATCTGCCACGGGCTGACCCCGTCGAGGCGGGCCGCCTCGACGATGTCCGCCGGGATCGCCTTGATCGCGGCGGAGAGCACGACCATGGCGAAACCGGCCTGGATCCACACCATGATCACGATGAGCAGGAAGGTGTTCAGCGGTGAGTCGAGCAGCCACTGCCGGGGTTCGCCGCCGAGGCTGACCACGATCTGGTTGAGCAGGCCGATCTGGTCCTGCTCCTCGCTGCGGTAGGCGTAGACGAACTTCCAGATGATGCTGGCCCCGACGAACGAGATCGCCATCGGCAGGAAGATCAGTGACTTGGCGATGGACTCGAACCGGGCCTTGTCCACCATCACGGCGTAGAGCAGGCCGAACGTGGTGGCCACCAGCGGCACCAGCAGCACCCAGATCAGGGTGTTGAGCAGCACCCGGACGATCGAGTCCTCGGAGAACATCCAGCCGTAGTTGCGCAGCCCCACCCAGTTGTCGCTGCCGGCGTCCATGAAGGAGAGCAGCACGGTGCGCAGCGCCGGCACCACCAGCCCGACGGAAAGCAGCAGCAGCGTCGGCAGCAGGAAGAAGAGCGCGAACAGGCCCTCCCTCGGCTTGCGTCGGCGGGGCAGGGGGCCGCCACCGGTCGAGGCGGCGACCAGCTGCGCCTCCCGACGGCGGGCGAACCAGGCCGGCACCACGTCGAGGAGCAGGAGCAGACCGCCCACCACCGCGACGAAAGCGATCAGCCCGTACATCAGCATGAGGAACTTCGGCTGTTCCTCAGCGAAGTCGAACTCCATCGACCCTCCCTCTCAAGGGTTCGTATCCGACGGGTGGCCCGGTCCGCACCGTGCGGACCGGGCCACCCGTCTCAGATCACTTCCAGCTGTTCTCGATGCCGTTCAGCACCGTGGTGGTGTCCTTGCCGTTGATCCAGTCGACCATGCCCTTCCAGAAGGTGCCGTTGCCGACCGCGGCCGGCATCAGGTCGGAGCCGTCGAAGCGGAAGACGGTCTTCGGGTCCTGGAGGATGCCCACGGAGAGCTTGTCCACCGGGTTCGGGACGTTGGCCAGGTCGAGCTTCTTGTTCGCCGACACCCAGTCACCGATCTTGGCGCGGCTGTTGGCGTACTCGCCGGAGGCGAGGTAGGTCTGCACCGCCTGGACCTCGGGACGGTCGGTGAAGGCCGCGACGAACTCGCCGCCACCCAGCACCGGCTTGCCCTTGGCCGCGTCGATCGACGGGAAGTAGAACGCGAAGACGTCGCCGTCCTCGGCCACCTTGGTGCCCTCGGGCCACTGGTTGGCGTAGAAGGACGCCTGCCGGTGCAGGGCGCACTTGCCGGTGGTGATCGGCACGCCGGCCTCCTGGAAGGAGGTGGTGGCGATGCTCTTCACGCCGCCGAAGCCGCCGTTGACGTACTTGTCGTTCTTGAGGATGGTGCCGGCCCGGTTGAGGGCGTCGGCGACCTGCGGGCTGTTGAACGGGATGCCGTGGGTGGTCCACTGGTCGTAGACCTCGGGCCCGGCCGTACGCAGCAGCACGTCCTCGATCCAGTCGGTGGCCGGCCAGCCGGTGGCGTCACCGGACTCGATGCCGGCGCACCACGGCTTGGTGCCGCTGGCCGCGATCGTGTCGGAGAGCTTGATCAGCTCGTCCCAGGTGGTGGGGACCGCCCAGCCCTTCTCCTTGAAGGTCTTCGGCGAGTACCAGACGAACGACTTGACGTTCGAGCCCAGGGGGGCGCCGTAGAACTGGCCGTTGATGGTGGTGTACTTCAGCCAGTCGGGGGAGAAGTTCGCCTCGGCCTCGGTCTTGGTGGCGGCGGCGACGGGCTTGAGGTTGCCACCGTCGACGAACCGCTTGACCAGGCCCGGCTGCGGGATGAAGGCCAGGTCGGGCGCGTTGCCGCCCTGCACCCGGACGGGGAGCTGGGCCTCGAACTCGCCGGAGCCCTCGTGGTCGATCTCGATGCCGGTGCAGTCCTCGAACTGCTTCCAGGACTGGGCCAGCCGGTCGGCCTCGATGTCCCGGATCGACGAGTAGATCGTGACCTTCTTGCCGTCGTTGTCACCGTACTTCTCGTATGCGGCGCATTCGGCCGAACCCGCGTTGCTGCTCTTCTTGTCGTTGCCGGTGCCACAGGCGGCGGCGCCGAGCGCCAGCCCCAGCACGCCGGCGATCGCGAGAGCCTGGCGTGATCTGGCAAACGCCATGCCGTTCTCCTTCCTTGCCGGCGCGCCCACAGGTGGGGGAACCCGACGCCGGTCCGATGAGTCGTCCTCACATGTAAGCGCTTGCATCCCGATCGGTCCACCCCCTGGCGGACACGGCCCGGTAACAATCCCGAAACCCCCCGTCGCAGGTGGATGCGCTCCCACCCGTGCTCACCGAGTAGGGGTCGACAGGGGTCGGCGCGGGTTGGCATCGATGGCGATATCTGCCACCCTCGACGCAAGACATTGAAGGATCTCGACATCGGAGGTGTGCGGTGCGCAGACGGTGGAGCCTGCTGGCGGCGGCCCTGTTGGTCACCGGGACCCTGGTCCCGGCCGGCCCGGCCTGGGCCGCGCCCACGTTCAAGGTGCCCTTCCCCTGCAACCAGTCCTGGTCGGGCCAGACCCGGTCGGACCACAGCCCGGCGAACGCGATCGACTTCAACCGCACCGACGACCTCGGCGACCCGGTGGTCGCCAGCGCCCCGGGCACCGTCGACCGGGTCACCGACCTCGGTGGCACGAGTTACGGCAAGTACGTCCGGATCGACCACGGCGGCGGCTACACGACCTACTACGCCCACCTCAACGGCTTCAACGTCTCGGTCGGTCAGCAGGTCGGTTACGGCAAGGTGATCGGCTGGGTCGGCAGCACCGGCGGCTCCACCGGCCCGCACCTGCACTACGAGCAGCGCCTCAACGGCGACGACATCAAGGTCAAGTTCAACGGCACGCTCGCGTTGTACTGGGGCACCAAGACGTACACCAGCGGGAACGGCTGCTCCAGCGGCACCGGGTCGGGCACGGTCGACACCGCCGGCTCCCCGCTGACCGTGCGGTCCGGGCCGGGCACCGGCTACGCGTCGGTCGGCACGGTCGCCGACGGCGCCAAGGTCACCATCGGCTGCCAGACCAGCGGCACCACGGTCACCGGCACCTTCGGCACCAGCGCGATCTGGGACCGGATCGGCTCCGGCCGGTTTATCGCCGACGCCTACGTCTACACCGGCCACGACGGCTACATCCCCAACGTGCCCCGCTGCTGAGCCCGCCGGGCACCGGGCCGCCGGGCCCGGTGCCCGGTCAGCTGTTGAGCTGCCAGATCGAGAAGTTCAACGCGGCGGCGAAGGTGACCCAGGCCCAGTATGGCAGCAGCAGGGCCGCCGCCGGCCGGGAGACCCGCCAGAAGGCGACCACCGTCACCGCGATCGCCAGCCACATCAGCACGATCTCGGCGAAGGCCAGGCCGTAGCGTCCCGCGCCGAAGAACAGCGGGGTCCAGATCGCGTTGAGCACCAGCTGGACCGTCCACGCCCACAGCGCCGGGCCGAAGCCGACCCGCCGCCAGACCAGCCAGCCGGCGACCGCGATCAGCGCGTACAACACGGTCCAGACCGGGCCGAACAGCCAACCCGGCGGGGCCCAGGCCGGCTGCTGGAGCGAGGCGTACTCGTCGCGGGTGCCGGCCACCCCCAACCCGCCGATCGCGGCGGCGACCGCGACGGCCGCGCCGAAGCCGAGCAGCACCCACCAGGTTCGCGCCGTGCCGGTTCGCCGGTCGATCCGGGTTATCTCCATGGTCAAGATATTTCCCGGGTACGCCCTCCCAAACCCCGGTGCGCCCCCCGGACAGCACAGCGCCGGGGTCGTCGGTGCCGGACGCTCCTGTCTGGGAGGACGGAGCTTCCGGGGGCGACGACCCCGGCGGGTCAGGTGCGGGTACCGGCGTCAATTGAAGATGCTGACACCACCCGGGCCGACCAGAAGGCCGACCACGATGAGGACGATGCCCCACAGGATCTGCCGGCGGAACAGCGCGAGGATGCCGGCGACCACGAGTACGACTGCGAGAATCCAGAGAATCAGCTCCATGGCTGCTGAATACCCGGCGCCCCGATTCCGAAAACCTGGTTCTCAGTCGATCTGGTCACCGCCCAGGTGGAAGACGCTGTACGCCTGTTTGATCACCGGATGGGCGACGTTGCGTACGCGTACCCCGCCCGGGGTGACGCCGCGCTCGCTGCCGGCGTGCGCGTGCCCGTGCAGGGCGAGCGCGGTCGGCGCCGAGTCGATCGCCTGACCGAGCTGGTACGACCCGAGGAACGGATAGATCTCCAGCGGCTCGCCGGCCAGGGTGTCCGGCACCGGGGCGTAGTGGGTCAGCGCGACGAGCAGGTCGCAGTCCAGCCCGCGCAGCGCCTCGCCCAACGCCGCCGCGCTCTCGTTGCTGGTCCGGACGAACGACTTCATCTCCGGCTCGCCGAAGTCGCTGGCGCACCGCCCGGCGAACCCGCCGCCGAAGCCCTTGACGCCGGCCACCCCGAGCCGGCCGCCGGGGCACTCCAGCACCGTCCCGGTCCCCTCCAGCACGGTGATCCCGGCATCCTCCAGCACCTTGACCACCTGCGGTACCTGGTCGCACTGGTGGTCGTGGTTGCCCAGCACGGTGACCACCGGCACCCCGAGCCCGCCGAACTCCTCGGCGACGCAGCGTGCCTCGGCCTCGGTGCCGTGCCGGGTCAGGTCGCCGGCGAGCAGCAGCATGTCGGCGCAGTCGGGCAACTCCTCCAGGGCCGGGCGGAACCGGCCCAGCACGTCGGCGTCCAGGTGCACGTCGCCGACCGCGGCGATCCGGATCATCGGGTCCTCCTCACGGCAGCTCCTCGACCTGCACCGGCGCCTGGGTGCGGATCACCCCGATGTCGCTGGTGATCGCCTCGTCGGGGAACCGTTCGGCCACCCGGCGCAGGATCTCCGCCCGGCGCTGCGGGCTCTCCACCTCGCCGGTGAGGACCAGTCCCGGTTCCCGGCGGACCACGGTGATGCCCTGCTCGGCGACGTCCGGGTCCTCGGTCAGCAGCCGTTGGATCTCCGCCTCGACGTAGGCGTCCGGCGGGCCGGCGCTGTGCTCGGTCACGGGGTCTCCCTTCCCTCGGGGATGCGGGCGTACGGCACCGGCGTGCCCCCGTACGGGACGACGTCGAGCCGGTCCAGCAGCATCAGGAACGCTTCGGCGTACGGCGAGTGCTGGGTCTCCTTGCGTACCCGCTCCCAGTCGATCTGTTCGCGCAGCGACCGGGCCAGCGGCAGCCCCCGGGCGAAGTCGCAGTAGTGCTGGGAGAAGCTGAGCAGCTTGTGCACCATCAGCCGGGTCGCCGAGAGCACCGGCATGCGGATGGCGTCCACCGGGCGGACCACCGTGTCGGCGAGGGTCTCGCGGGTCACCGGGGTCTCCACCGGCCGGTGGATCAGGTCCACCATCCGCCCGTCGTCGTAGACCTTGACCAGCCAGTCCTCCGGCGGGCGCTCGGCGGTGAAGCCCTCGTCGGTCAGCGCCTCCAACGCCCGCTCGACATACTCCTCGGGGAGCAGGAAGTCCACGTCGTGCTCGCTGGAGTGGCCGCCGTGGGCGTAGACGGCGAAACTGCCGCCGAGGGCGAAGGGGATCTCGTTCTGCTTGAGCACGGCGGCGACCCGCTTGAGGGTGTGCAGGAGGCTGACGTCCCCGCGCTCGGCCATCTGGTCTCTCCCGTCGTGAACGGTCGGTGGGAAATGACGTTGCGTACCCGGCGGTCCGCCCGCCCACACCTGCCGGGCGTGCCGGTCCGGTCACCGCGCCCGTGCGGGTATCGACCGGACGGGAGGGATGCGCCGGTCGGATATCCTGTGCAGGGTGGCCAGATCGCGGCGCGCGACCGACGGTGGGACCCGACTGCGGCGCGTCGCGCTGATCGGCATCGACGGTTCCGGCAAGACCACCCAGGCGTACCGGCTCGCCGCCGCCCTCACCTCGGCCGGGCGACCCGCCACCTACCACCGCAACGCGGGCGGCCGGCGCTGGCTGGGCCGGCTCGCCGCCCGGTTCGGTCGGGCCGACGCGCAGCTGCTGGTGGGCCGGGACGGGATGCTCGCGGTGGAGTCCGTGCTGCGCTGGCTGGCGATCGCCGCCGCGCTGCTCAGTTGCCTGGTGACCGGCCGGACCGCCGTGATGGACCGCTACTCGGCCTGCCAGTACGCCAGCATCCGGGCGCACGGTGGGCAGCGGTGGGAACGGCTGGCCCGGGCCGGCTACCGGGTCTTCCCCGCACCGCAGGTCACCTTCCTGCTCACCGTCGACCCGGTCGAGGCGTACCGGCGGATCGAGCGGCGGGGCGAGGACCACGAGACGATGGGGTGGCTGACCGCCGCCGACGCGGCCTACCGGTCGCTGCCCGAGTACCCGGGTTTCGTGGTGGTCGATGCCGGCGGCGGGCCCGACGAGGTGTCCAGGCGGATCCGCGCGCACCTGGCGCGCTGGTTGCCGCCGGAGGAGGCCGGGCCGGTGGTCGATGATCCGCCGGACGGCACCGGGCCGTCCGCCCCGCAGGCCGAAGGCGGGCCCCGGGAGCCGGTCGCCGCGCAGACCCGCCCGTAGACCGAGCCGATTCCACCGGACCGGCGGAGGTGCACCAGGCTGCGCAAATGGGAGTCTGGGCCGGCACGCCCCCGGACCGGGGATACTTCCTGTCGGATACGCGCGGTCGTGGTTGACGCTCGCGGCTCATGAAAGTAAGTTTCATCCGTGGCGAAAAGTCCGAAGATTTCCGCGAGTCACGAGCCGGGTGGACTGATCGTCCACATCAGTGGCCTGCTTCCGTCGCTGTCCCCCGCCGAGCAGCGGGTCGCCCGACTGGTCGTCGCCGACCCGGCCGATGCCGCCCGACGGACCATCACCGACCTCGCCACCGCCGCCGAGACCTCCGAGGCCACCGTCATCCGGTTCTGCCGGTCCGTCGGCATGGACGGCTACCCGCAGTTGCGGATCCGGCTCGCCGCCGAGGCCGCGCGCCGGATCGAGCCGCCGGACGCCCGGGTGGTCGGTGGGGACATCCCGCCCGGCGCCGACCTGGCCCAGATCATCGCCACCATCTCCTTCAACGACGCGCGGGCCGTCGAGGAGACCGCCGAGCAGCTCGACCCGGCCGTCTGCGAGCAGGTCGTCGAGGCGATCGTCAGCGCCGGCCGGATCGAGGTCTACGGTGCCGGCGCGAGCGGGTTCGTCGCCTCGGACTTCCAGCAGAAGCTGCACCGCATCGGTCGGGTCGCGTTCTCCTTCCCCGACGTGCATACCGCGCTGACCTCCGCCGCCCTGCTCGGCAGGGGCGACGTGGCGATCGGCATCTCGCACAGCGGCACCACCTCCGACGTGATCGAGGTGCTCGAACAGGCCCGCTCCCGGGGTGCGGTCACCGTCGCGCTGACCAACTTCCCCCGCTCGCCGATCACCGAACGGGCCGACTTCGTCCTCACCACCGCCGCCCGCGAGACGACCTACCGGTCCGGGGCGATGGCCAGCCGGCTCGCCCAGCTCACCGTGGTGGACTGCCTCTTCGTCGGGGTGGCCGCCCGCAACCGGACCCGGACCCGGCGGGCGCTGGAGGTCACCGCCGAGGCGGTGCGAACACGCCGGGTCGGCGGCGGTCGGAGGCGCTCGTGACCGCCGGTCGGGTCGGACCGGACGACGTGGTGGGGCAGCGGGGCGGCGAGGGCGTGGTCGACCTGCGGCCGGTGGTCCGCGTCGGCGCTCCGACCGAACAGCGCAACCCGCACAGCACCGACCTCGACCTGATGTCGACCCGGGACGTGCTCACCGTGATCAACGACGCCGACCGGCGGGTGCCGGCGGCGGTGGCCGCCGTCCTGGACGAGATCGCGGTGACCGTCGACCTCGCGGTGACCGCACTGCGCGGCGGGCACCGGGTGCACTACTTCGGGGCCGGCACCTCCGGCCGCCTCGGGGTGATCGACGCCGCCGAACTGGCGCCCACCTTCAACTCCCCGCGAGGCTGGTTCTGCGCCCACCTGGCCGGCGGGCCGGACGCGATGTGGCAGGCCGTGGAGGACGCCGAGGACGACCTGGCCGGCGGGGCCGGCGAGGCCGCCGGGTGCGTCACCGCCGGGGACCTGGTGGTGGGGCTGGCGGCGAGCGGACGCACCCCGTACGTCCTGGGCGCACTCGACGCGGCCCGGCAGCGGGGGGCCGCGACCGTGCTGCTGTGCGCCAATCCGGAGGTCCGGGCGGCGGCCGGGGTCGACGTGGTCATCGGGGTCGACACCGGCCCCGAGGTGGTGACCGGCTCGACCCGGATGAAGGCGGGCACCGCGCAGAAGCTGGTGCTGAACACCTTCTCCACGGCGGTGATGGTGCGGCTGGGTCGGGTCTACTCCAACCTCATGATCGATATGGTGGCCACCAACGCCAAGCTGCGGGGCCGGATGATCTCCATCCTGGTCGAGGCGACCGGCTGCTCCGAGGAGGTCTCCCGGCGGGCCCTGCACGAGGCCGACGGCGACCTGAAGACGGCCCTGGTCTCGCTGCTGTCCGGGGCCGAGATCGACGCGGCCCGCGCCGCGCTGGCCCGGACCGCGCACCAGGTCCGGGGTGCCATCGCCCTGCTCGCCTCCTGACCGCCCCGCCAGCCGACCTGCCGGGGGTGCGCAGGGGTGCCACCCTGCGGGGGTGACACAGAACACCGTGTCGCCGGGACGTCGGCCACGCCACGGATTGTTGTTCCGGGCGTGGGGTAATCCAGGACCGTCTGGTGAACCGACCGGTCCACCGGCCCGTATCTGGCAGTGACTCCGGTCGCAGCCGGGCGGTGACGAGGGTCGCGGTTTACCGGGGCGCCGCAATGACGCGGGGCCCGGCGTACGGCCGCCGACACCCGTGCCGACCAGCGGCGATCGCGCAGCCGGCAGCCGGCCCCACGGGGCCGCTGACAGCAAACGTGGACCGGGCTTTCAGCTGGTACTCAGGCATTCGTGACACTTTCGACTCACGACATGGAATCCCCGACCCGTCTCGACTGTTGTGCAGGTGTCAGCACCGGCGGGCAGCAGGGGCGTTGCACGGGGGAGGGCTGATGGACGTGGGGATGGCAACGAACCGGGCAACCGGCGCGAGCGAGGGGACCGTGGACACCGTGGACAAGAACATCGGCATGCGAACCGACGAGGTCGCCGAGGAGCGTGACCTGGTCGGCGTCTACCTTCACGAGATCTCCCGGACGCCACTGCTGGACGCCGCCAAGGAGGTCGACCTCTCCAAGGCGATCGAGGCGGGTCTCTACGCCGAGCACCTGCTCGGCGAGGACCGCGTCCCCGCCGGGGCCGACCGGGACGACCTGGAGCGGCTGGTCGTCGAGGGGGAGCGGGCGAAGGATCTCTTCATCCGGGCCAACCTGCGGCTGGTCGTGTCGATCGCCCGCCGGTACGTGCGCTCCGGGATGCCCATGCTGGACCTGATCCAGGAGGGCAACACCGGTCTGGTGCGCGCGGTCGAGAAGTTCGACTACGAGCGGGGCTACAAGTTCTCCACCTACGCCACCTGGTGGATCCGGCAGGCGATCAGCCGGGCCATCGCGCAGCAGGAGCGCACCGTCCGGCTGCCCGTGCACCTGGTCGAGGACGTCAACCGGATGCGCAACGTGGCCCGGCAGCTCACCCGTGAGCTGGGTGGCGACCCGGAGCCGGAGCAGATCGCGGCCGCCCTCGGCGTCACCGTCGAGCGGGTCAACGAGCTGGTCCGCTGGTCGCAGGACACGGTGTCGCTGGACACCCCGGTCGGCGACGACGGCGACACCAACCTCGGTGACCTGGTCGCCGACAGCGACGCCCCGTCCCCGGAGGACATCGTCCTCACCGGGTTGGAGCGGCAGCGCATCGAGGGCCTGCTCAACCACCTCGACGACCGGTCCGCCGGCATCATGCGGGCCCGGTACGGCCTGGAGGACGGGCGGGAGCACTCGCTCACCGAGGTGGCGTCCCGCTTCTCGCTCTCCCGGGAGCGTATCCGCCAGTTGGAGATCCAGGCGCTCGGCCGGCTGCGTGAGCTGGCCCGCGCGGAGGGCCTCCAGGCGGCCTGAGCTGGTAGTAATGACGGCGAACGGCCGGCGTCCGATAGGGGGACGCCGGCCGTTCGCCGTTGTCGTGCCGGTCAGCGGACCCGGCCGTAGCCGGCGATGCTCATCATGTTCATCTTCCGCTTGAGCACGTTGCGCCCGGCGCTCGGCGCGTCGATCACCTGACCGTCGCCCACGTAGAGCGCGACGTGCCCCAGCCCCGAATAGAAGACCAGGTCACCGGGGCGTAGCTCGCCACGGCTGACCCGGGAGGTGGCGTTCCACTGCATCGCCGCGTTGTGCGGCAGCCGCTTGCCGGCGGACCGCCAGGCGGCGAGCGTCAGGCCGGAGCAGTCGTACCCGCCGGGTCCTTCGGCCCCCCAGACGTACGGCTTGCCGATCGCCCCGTAGGCGTACCGGACGGCGGCCCCGGCGCCACCGGAGACCGAAGGCGTGTCGGAGGTGTCGGGTGGCGCGGCGCTCTTCGGCTTCTTCGCCGGCGCCTCGGTGGCCCGGCCGTACGCCGCCCGCCGCATCTCGTAGAGCTTCGCCAGATCCTGCTCGATCCGCTTCTTCGTCTTGGTGAGCGCCTTCGACTGGGCGGCCTGCCTGGCGAGCGTCGCGTCCAGCTTGGCCTTCTGGTCGAGCAGCGCCCGCTGGTCGGCGGTGTACCCGTCGATCTGCTGTTGCCGGTGCCGGGTGAGCTGGTCGAGGGTGCCGAGCCGGTCGACCAGCGAGCCACCGGCCGGGTCGAGGATCGCCTCGGCCGTCCGCAACCCACCGGTCTTGTACGCGGTGGCCGCGATCTCGCCCACCGCCGCCCGGCTCTGGGCGGCCTGGACCTCCAGCGGGCCGATCCGCGCGTGCAGTCCGGCCGCGGTGGCCTGGTTCGTCTTTATCTCCTCGTTGAGCTTGTTGTACGACTCGACGATCCGTTCCAGCTCGGCCGAGGACCGCTCGATCCGGGCGGTGAGGTCGGCGACCGAGGGCTCGGCCCGGACCGGGGCCGACGGGGCGATCAACGCGGCCGACAGGCCGGCGACCACCAGGGTGCGCAGCAGCATCCGTAAGGACGACAAGAGCGGAAGACTCCTCTCCCACCGGTCACCGGAGGATGCTGAGCCCCCGGCGACACCGGCCCGGGCCCGTCCGGATGGACGGCCGTGTACCGAGCCGGCCCGATCAACCTAACCTGTGGCGGGAGTGACGCGCAGACAAAGCAGCGGCGAATGTTGGCCGAGCGCTCCGGCGGGTCGTTGTGGCAGGTGACACCGCTGATGCGGGGCGGACGGCCGGTAACCGGGTTCTGCGAGGTAGGCGAGGAAGGTCTGATTCGTCGTTCCAGACGGATACCGGTGTGGATCGCGCGGTAATAGTCGGATAAAACCGGAATGGTGGTCAGATGCCGGCGACGCGGGGACGTCGCGCTCGCCGGATGTGTCGGAAATCGGAGAGCGGCCCGGGCGGGTCGGCAACAGAATGGAGCCCCGGCCGGGAATCCCGCCGTACGCAGGTGGCGTGATGGTGGGCGACCGGCTCCGTCGGCCCCCGGGAGGACGCCGTGCAGGCAGACCGCGCCAGCACCCGACCGCCACACTGGTCCCGACCGACCACCCTGCTCTACGCCCGGCCCGGCATCGTGGTGACCACCGAACGGTTCACCGCCGGCCGTAGCAGCTACGCCGTCGCCGACCTCACCCACCTGCGTACCGGCCGCGGGCCGCACGACCGGCTCGCCGTCCGGGTCGTCACCTGCGCCGCCGTCGGGGCGGGCACCGTCGGCGTCCTGCTCGGCTTCACCGGCGGGCTGGAACGACTCACCGCCGGGGCCTACCTGGCGCTGGGCGTGGTGTGCCTGCTGCCGGTGCTGCTGGTGCTGCTCGGCGACCGCTGGCGGCCACCGGCGCACGAGTTGTACGGCCACTGCCAGGGCATCGAGATGCTGCTGTTCAGCAGCGACGACCGGGAGCAGTTCGAGCAGGTGGTCGACGCCCTGCACCAGGCCCGGGAGCAGCACCGCTACCCCGACGCGGACGACCCGTCACCCACGGCAACCTACTGGCGGCCGGCCCGCTGAGGCCGGCCGTCCGCGCCGCCCTCGGTGCGGCCGGGCCGCCGCCGGACACCCCTGCGTCAGCGCGGTCCGGTCGGCGGCGGCCGGTTCCGGGTCAGCGACCGACCGGCTCCGGGGTACGGGTCGGCGCGGTGGTGGCCAGTTCGCGGGTCACCCTGCGCTCCGCGACGAACGACACGAACGGCACCGTGCCGGCGAGCATCACCAGCAGCATCCGCTTGAGCGGCCAGTCCACCCGCCGGCCCAGGTCGAAGGTGGCGGCCAGGTAGAGCAGGTAGAGCCAACCGTGCGCGGTGCCGACGACTGCCACCACGATCGGCTCGTCGAACACGTACTTCAGTGGCATGCCGATCAGCACCAGCACGGCCAGCGCCACGCCCACGATCCAGGCGATCACGCGGTACCGGGTAAGGGCTCCGCCCACCGTCGTCCGTCCTTCCGACCGGCCTCAGCCGGGATAGTCGCCGGGCCTCGCGCCCGGATTGTCGTTCAACCAGGTCAGGTAGCGGTTGTACGCGGTCAGGTCGGCGTCGTCCGCGCCGTCGACCGGGGTCGCCGGCACCCGGGCGACCCGCACCGGACGCCGTACCACAGGGGTGCCCGGCCCGGGGGTGGCCGGCTCGGCCGGTGCCGCCCCGGCCGGCGGGGGTGCGGCGGTGGGGGCGCGCAGCGCGTGCCGGACCTCCCGCCACCAGACGAAGACCACGAAACCGGCGAAGATCGGCCACTCCACCGCGTACGCCCAGCTCAGCGTGTTACCGGAAGCGGCCCGGCTGATCTGCCACCACCCCAGCGCCAGGAAGCCCGTGACCAGGACGACCAGGGCCACGTGGCGGACGATCCACGCCGGGGTCCAGAGCCGCTTCATGCCGTCGAGGGTACCGGGAGGACCCGGCGTCTCCGACGCGACGTCGTAGTCGCCGCGCCGCCGGGCGGTTCGCCGCCGCCGCGCCGCTGGTTTGGTGCCAGCCCGGCTGGGCAACCGTCTAGACAGCCAGACCGGTCGAACCCGAGGGGGACGACATGACCGACTCAGCACACCGCTCCGACGACTCCAGCACCGAACAGCGAATGCCGGAATGGGACGGTGACCACGTCCACCGGGCCGCCACCGTGGTCACCGAGACCGACGGCGAGCTGCTCGGGGTGGACCCGGCAGACCTCGCCGACGACGACCTGATCCGCGAGTTGCAGAGCCTGCACCGCACCCGCCTCGACACGCTGCGGCACGCCGCCGACTCGGCGCTCGCCAACCACCTGCGCCGCACCGCCGAGCTGGAGACCGAGTACCTGGCCCGGCACCCCGGCCGCGAGGTGGACCCGCACCGGCTGCGGGACGCCTGATGGGCACCCGCGCCGAGCGCGGCATGTCCGCGCCGCCGGAGGTGGTGTTCAGCACCGCCACCGACCCCGAACGGGTCGGCGCCTGGCTGCCCGGGGCGCTGCGGGCCGACGGCCCGGCCCCGAGCAGCCGCTCCGACGACGAACTGCACGCCCGCTGGGACGGCCCGGACGGCACGGCCGAGCTGCGGGTCGCCCCGGCCGACGCCGGTGGGGCCCGGGTCCGGCTGGACCTGCCCGCGGGCGCGGACGCCGGACTGGCCGACGAATCGCTTGCCAACCTCGAACGTGAGGTCGCCGAGAACCTGACCGCGGGTTGACCCCACCCGCCCCACCCCGACGCGCCGTACCCGACGGTGCGGCCCACGAACGAGGAGACCCGGTGACCGACGGTGGTCTGAAGCAGAAGGTGGCGCGGCTGCGCCAGGCGTACGCGCCGCACGAGCACCGGCCGCTGGGCGGCTACCTGGCGGCGATGGGCACGTACGCCGGGGTGACCGCCTCCATCGCGGCGCTGGTGAAGGCCACCGGCCGGCCGGTGCCCGAACGGCCCTCCCCGGGTGACGTGGTGCTGCTC
Source organism: Micromonospora humida (assembly GCF_016901255.1). Lineage (NCBI taxonomy): Bacteria > Bacillati > Actinomycetota > Actinomycetes > Micromonosporales > Micromonosporaceae > Micromonospora > Micromonospora humida. Next base: position 76,234 of record NZ_JAFEUC010000018.1, on the reverse strand, counting down.
GCCGTCGCCACCCACAAGCTGAGCCGGCTGCTGTCCAAGGACGCGGTGACCAGCCCGCTGCGGGCCCCGTTCACCCGCTACGACCGCCCGATCGGCAGCGGCGAGGTGATGGAGCAGGTCCGCGACCAGGGCAGCTCCACCCGACACGCGATCGGTGAGCTGCTGAGCTGCCCGTTCTGCCTGGCCGTCTGGGTGGCCACCGGGCTCACCGGCGGCCTGGTGCTGGCCCCCCGGCTGACCCGGCTGGTGGCGACCGCGCTGACCGCCGTCGCCGCGTCCGACTTCCTCCAGATGGGGTACGCGGTGGCGCAGCAGGCCGCCGAGGGCGGGCGGCACGACGAGCGGTGACCACACGGAAGGGGCCGGCGGATCGTGTCCGCCGGCCCCTTTTCCGTCATCCGTCGCCGCCCGCTCAGGTGGGGGTGGTGCCGTGGTCCTCGCCGGCCCAGCCGCGCGACGCCTCCGGCTCCCGCTCGTCGGCGTCCGCGCCGGTGATCACGTCGCGGTCGACCGCCGTCCTGTCGTGCTCGTTGGCGAAGTCCGGTTCGGGCAGGGTGTCCAGCCCCTCGGGGGGTTGGCCGAGGGCGGGCACCCGCTCGTGGTGTTCGGTCTGGTCGGACATCTCGATCTCCTCTCGCCGGTGTCGCCGGTCAGCCCGCCGACCCGCCCAGCAGGTCGGCCACCTCGTCCACCGCGTACTCCCCCTCGGGGAGGGCGGCGACCCGGGTGAGCAGCTCCGCCGGCAGGTCCGCGCTGACCGCCGAGCGGTAGATGTCGGCCTGGCTGAGCCGTTCCTGGCCGTGGTAGATCTCGTCCAGCAGCTCGTCGAGCTGCCGGAGGTCCGGCTGGGCGGTCCCGGGCAGGTCGTCGGGCGCGGCTGCGTCGTCGGTCACCCCGCCCTGCTACCCGGGGCCGAAACGGTCAAACCCGTCAGGCCGGGGTGGGCAGGGTGGCCCGGCGGGCCCGCACCGCGACGGCGAGCCGCTCCAGCACCTCGGCCGTGGTGTCCCAGCCGATGCAGGCGTCGGTGACCGACCGGCCGTAGGTCAGCTCCCGGGTCGGGTCGAGATCCTGGCGGCCCTCCAGCAGGAAACTCTCCAGCATGATGCCGACGATGCCGCGCTGCCCGGCGGCGAGCTGGGCGGCCACGTCATCGGCCACCTTCGGCTGGTTGCGGTGGTCCTTGCCGCTGTTGGCGTGGCTGGCGTCGACCACCAGCCGCTCCGGCAGCCCGGCCGCCCGCAGCAGGTCCAACGCCCCGGCCACCGATGCGGCGTCGTAGTTGGGTCGGCCCCCGCCGCCGCGCAGCACCAGGTGCCCGTCGGCGTTACCCCGGGTGTGCATGATCGCCGGGGTGCCCGAGACGTCGATGCCGGGGAAGACGTGCGGCACCCCGGCGGCCCGGATCGCGTCCACGGCGGTGCCGATGCTGCCGTCGGGGCGGTTCTTCATGCCGATCGGCATGGACAGGCCGGAGGCGAGCTGCCGGTGCACCTGGCTCTCCACCGTCCGGGCGCCGATCGCGCCCCAGGCCACCGTGTCGGCGATGTACTGCGGGGTGATCGGGTCGAGGAACTCGCAGCCCACCGGGAGCCCCAGCCGGACCACGTCGCGCAGCAGCGCCCGCGCGGTGCGCAGGCCGGTGTTCACGTCGCCGGAACCGTCGAGCGCCGGGTCGTTGATCAGGCCCTTCCAGCCGACCGTGGAGCGCGGCTTCTCGAAGTAGACCCGCATCACCACCAGCAGGTCGTCGGCGTGCCGGTCGGCGGCCTCACGCAGCAGGTGCGCGTACTCCAGTGCCGCCGCCGGGTCGTGCACCGAGCACGGGCCGACCACCACCAGCAGACGGTCGTCGGCGCGGTCGAGCACCCGGCCGACGTCGCGCCGACCGGCCAGCACGGCCGAGGCCAGCGGCGGGTCCAGGGGCAGCTCGTGCAGGAGCAGGGCGGGGGTGGTCAGCGGCACGACACGGTCGATCCGTTGGTCGATGACCGCGCCGTTGTCCGGGGTGGGCCCGTTGTCCGGGGTCGTCACGGTGGGAATCCTTCCGCCGACCGTGCCCGGGGCCGGTGCCCGGGTCGAGCCGGCTGCTCGTAAACAGAAGGGCAGGAAGCTCGAAGCTCCTGCCCGGCCGGCTCGAAACGCGGTGACGTCAGCTCATGGTGAGGTCACCGGCTCCGCAGCCGGCTGCCTAAACCATGGATACGTACGCGTCACGCCGGTAAGCGTACCCGACCAGAGGCAAGGACTCATCCGCCCGTCGGCCAACCCTCGCCTGACGTTCACCTCCGTCACTGCCACCGTCGGTAACTTCGGCGGCACCGCTCGCATCCCCCGGAGGTATCCGATGGACCGTCGTACCGTCCTGCGCGCCACCGTCGCCGGTGGGGCCGCCGCCTTCGCCGGCAGCCTCTGGTCCGGCGTCGCGTCGGCCGCACCGGCCCAACCCGGCAGCGGTCCCTACGGGCCGCTCGGCAGCGCCGACGGCAACGGCATCCAGCTTCCCGCCGGCTTCACCAGCCGGGTGGTCGCCCGCTCCCGGCAGACGGTGCCGGGCACCTCGTACACCTGGCATCCCGCGCCCGACGGCGGGGCCTGCTTCGCCGCCGGCACCGGCTGGATCTACGTCTCCAACTCGGAGGTCACCCCCAGCGGCGGCGCGTCGGCGCTGCGGTTCGCCGCCGACGGCACGGTCACCTCGGCGTACCGCATCCTGTCCGGGACCAACCAGAACTGCGCCGGTGGCGCGATGCCGTGGGGCACCTGGCTGTCCTGCGAGGAGACCAGCCGGGGCTTCGTCTACGAGACCTACCCGCAGGGCGGCACCGCCGCGGTGCAGCGCCCGGCGCTGGGCCGGTTCAAGCACGAGGCGGCGGCGGCCGACCCGGTCCGCCAGGTGGTCTACCTGACCGAGGACGAGACCGACGGCTGCTTCTACCGGTTCCGCCCCACCGTCTGGGGCGACCTCTCCGCCGGCACCCTGGAGGTGCTGGTCGCCGGCACCGCCACCAGCGGCGCGGTGAGCTGGGCCCGGGTGCCCGACCCGGACGGCTCACCGACGGCGACCCGCAACCAGGTCGCCGGGGCGAAGCGGTTCACCGGCGGCGAGGGCTGCTGGTACGCCGACGGCACCTGCTGGTTCACCACCAAGGGCGACAACCGGGTCTGGGCGTACGACGCGGTCGGCCAGCGCATCGACCTGGCGTACGACGACTCGCTGGTGACCGGCGGCACCGCCCCGCTGACCGGGGTGGACAACATCACCGGCACCCGCTCCGGTGACCTCTACGTCGCCGAGGACGGCGGCAACATGGAGATCAACCTGATCACCCCGACCGGGGTGGTGACGCCGTTCCTGCGGATCACCGGGCAGTCCTCGTCGGAGATCACCGGCCCGGCGTTCTCCCCGGACGGCAGCCGGCTCTACTTCTCCTCCCAGCGCGGCACGGCCGGGATCTCCGCCGGGGGCATCACCTACGAGGTGCGCGGCCCGTTCCGCTGACCCGGTGGGTCGGCGGCGGTGGGCCGGAGTGACGGGCGGGGCGGCTGGGTAACAGGATGCCCATGACCCACGAGCAGAGCGATCAGGACCGGGTGGAGTCCCGGGCCCACCTGCTGCCCGAGGAGGCAGCGGTCGGCAGCGACGACCCGCAGGCCCAGGCCGAGGCGATCCTCGCCGAGTCGGACCTCCGCGAGGCCGACCAGGGGGCCGCCCCCGACACGGTGCTGGAGCACCGCACCTCCGAGCAGACAGTCCCCCCGATCGAACCCCCCGACTGACCCGTCCCGACCGCTGACCCGCAGGCCCCGGTGGCGACACGTCGCCACCGGGGCGTGGAGATCGGATAGCGTCGGGTCATGCCCGACAGCGGTTACCCCTGGCCCATCGAGACGACCCGACTGGACAACGGCCTGCGCGTGGTGGTGAGCGAGGACCGCACCGCCCCGGCGGTCGCGGTCAACCTCTGGTACGACGTGGGCTCCCGGCACGAGCCGACGGGACAGACCGGCTTCGCCCACCTCTTCGAGCACCTGATGTTCGAGGGCTCGGTCAACGTCGCCAAGACCGAACACATGAAACTGATCCAGGGCTCCGGTGGCTCGCTGAACGCCACCACCAACCCGGACCGGACGAACTACTTCGAGACCGTCCCGGCCGAACACCTGGAACTGGCCCTGTGGCTGGAGGCCGACCGGATGGGCGGGCTGGTCCCCGCGCTCACCCAGGAGACCCTGGACAACCAGCGGGACGTGGTCAAGAACGAGCGGCGGCAACGCTACGAGAACGTCCCGTACGGCGACGCCTGGCTGCGGCTGCTCCCGCTGCTCTACCCGCCGGGGCATCCGTACCACCACGCGACGATCGGGTCGATGGCCGACCTGAACGCCGCCGACCTGGCCACCTTCCAGGCGTTCCACCAGACGTACTACGCGCCCGACAACGCCGTGCTGACCGTCGTCGGCGACGCCACCGCCGCCGAGGTGTTCACGCTGGCGCAGCGGTACTTCGGGGCGATCCCGGCCCGCGGTGACATCCCCGCCGCACCGGACGGGCACACCGTCGCCGGCACCGGCCGACCCGTCGTCGAGACGGTCACCGGCGACGTGCCGGCCGCCCGGGTCTACGTCGCGCACCGCACCCACCCGTTCGGCAGTCCCGGCTACGACGTGGCCACGGTGGCCGTCACGGTGCTCGGCAGCGGCCGGGGCAGCCGGCTCTACCAGCGTCTCGCCGACGGCGAACGGCTCGCCCAACCCGACCTGGTCGGGGCGTACGGGGTGGATCTGGCGCACGCCCCGGCACCGGTGATCGCCACCGCCACCGCCCGCCCCGGGGTGAGCGCCGAACAGCTCGCCGCCGGGGTCGCCGAGGTGGTCGACGAACTCACCACCGTGCCGGTCACCGCCGCCGAACTCGACCGGGCCAAGGCGCTGCTGAGCACCGCCTGGTGGCGGCAGATGTCCACGGTGGACGGCCGGGCCGACGCGCTCGGCCGGTACGCCACCCAGTTCGGCGACCCGGCGAGGACCGCCGACCGGCTGCCCGGTTGGCTGTCGGTGACCGCCGGGCAGATCGCCGAGCTGGCCGCCGACCTGCTCACCCCGGCCGACCGGGTGACCCTGACCTACCTGCCGGAGGAGACCCGATGACCCTGATCACCACCCGGCCGGGTCCGGGCACCGCCCGCCCGTACCGGTTCCCGACCGTGGTCCGGCGGGACGTCGCCGGTGGCCGGGTGGTCGCCGCGCACCTGCCCGGCCAGAACCTCGCCGTCGCGCTGCTGCTGCTCGACGCGGGCGCCGGCCGGGAACCGGTCGGCAAGGAGGGCCTCGGCGCGGTGCTCGCCAAGGCGCTGGAGGAGGGCACCGCGCAGCGGGACGCCACCGGGTTCGCGCTGGCCGTCGAGGGCCTCGGCACCGAACTGGCCACCGGGCTGGACTGGGACAGCTTCCAGGTCAGCGTCCAGGTGCCGGTGGACCGCCTCGGCGCGGCGGTGGAACTGCTCGCCGAGGCGGTACGCACGCCCCGGCTCGACCCCGACGACGTGCGCCGGGTCCGCGACGACGAGGCGACCGCGCTGCGGATGGACTGGGCCAACCCCGGCCCGCGCGCCGACGCGGTGCTGCGCGCCGACCTGTTCGGCGCGGACAACCGGTGGGGCCGCCCGCTCTACGGCGACCCCGGCTCGGTGGCCGGGCTGGACGTGGAGGACGTCACCGTCTTCCACTCCGAGTGGTTCCTGCGCCCCGGCACCCTGATCGTCGCCGGTGACCTGGACCGCCTCGACCTGGACGCGTTGGGTGCGGCGGCGTTCGCCGGCACCGGCGGCGGCCCCGCCGAGCAGGGCGGCCCGATCGAGGTGCCGCTGCCCGCCGGCCGGCGGATCATCCTGGTGGACCGGCCCGGCTCGGTGCAGTCCACGCTGCGGCTGGGCCACCCGGCACCGCACCGCGCCCACCCCGACCACGTGCCGACGACGCTCGCCGGCACCGTGCTGGGCGGGGCGTTCACCTCGCGGCTCAACCACCTGATCCGTGAGGTGCGCGGCTACACGTACGGCATCCGGGGCGACTTCGCCTCGTCCCGCCGGTTCGGCCGGTTCGCGGTCAGCTCCGGGGTGCAGACGGCGGTGACCGCGCCGGCCCTGGTCGAGGCGGTCGGCGAGATCAGCCGTACCCGGGCCGGCGGGGTCACCGAGGACGAGCTGGCGGTGGCCCGGTCCTGGCGGGCCGGGCAGCTCTCGGTCGAGTTGCAGAGCCCCCGGGCGATCGCCTCGGCGTTGACCACCCTGGTCGTGCACGACCTGCCCGACGACTACCACGCCCGGCTGCGGGAGGCGCTGCTCGCCGCCGACGTCGAGCAGGTGTCGGCCGCTGCCGCCACCCACCTGCACCCGGAGTCGTTGACCCTGGTCATCGAGGGCGACGCGGCGGCGATCCGGGACGAGCTGGTCGCCTCCGGGCTCGGCGAGGTGACCGACTACGTCGGCTGACCGGCGTCGGCGCGACCGGGGCGGTGTGATTCCGGTCGCGCCGCCCCGGGAGTGCCGGGTCGGACCGGCGGTGCGGATGCTGCGGCCGGACGGCCCGGTCACGGCCGATCTTCCAGGGCTTCGGGGCGTACCGTCGGGTGGTTTCCGGTACGGCGACCGGTACGGGCGGTGACCGGACGGGCGGGCGGCGACCCGGGCGGTGGGAAAGGCTTCCCGGTGTGGGCCTGCGGCTGGGTAGCCTCGCGGGCATGAGGATCGGCATTGTGGGAGCCACCGGCCAGGTCGGTGGGGTCATGCGGCAGGTGTTGGCGGAACGCGAGTTCCCGGCGGAGCAGGTGCGGTTGTTCGCCTCGGCCCGGTCGGCCGGGCGTGCCCTGCCCTGGCGGGACGGCGAGGTCACCGTGGAGGACGCGGCCACGGCCGACTACTCCGGGCTGGACATCGTGCTGTTCTCCGCCGGCAAGGGCACCGCGAAGGAGCTGGCCCCCCGGGTCGCCGCGACCGGCGCGGTGGTGATCGACAACTCGTCGGCGTTCCGCACCGACCCGCAGGTGCCGCTGGTCGTCGCCGAGGTCAACCCGCACGCCCTGGCCGACCGGCCGAAGGGCATCGTCGCCAACCCGAACTGCACCACGATGGCCGCGATGCCGGTGCTGCGCCCGCTGCACGACGAGGCCGGCCTAGTCAGCCTGGTCGTCGCCACCTACCAGGCGGTCTCCGGGGCCGGCCTGGCCGGTGTCGCCGAGCTTGACGAGCAGGTCCGCAAGGTCGTCGAGGGGGCCACCGCGCTGACCCACGACGGGTCGGCCGTCGAGTTCCCCGCGCCGCGCTCGTTCGCCCGGCCGATCGCCTTCAACGTGCTCCCGCTGGCCGGTTCGATCGTCGACGACGGCTCGTTCGAGACCGACGAGGAGCAGAAGCTGCGCAACGAGAGCCGCAAGATCCTGGAGATCCCCGAGCTGAAGGTCTCCGGCACCTGCGTCCGGGTGCCCGTGTTCACCGGCCACTCGTTGCAGATCAACGCCCGGTTCGCCAGGCCGATCACCCCGCAGCGGGCCCGGGAACTGCTCGACGGCGCGCCGGGGGTGGCGCTGTCGGACGTGCCGACGCCGTTGCAGGCGGCCGGCCAGGACCCGACGTTCGTCGGCCGGCTGCGCGCCGACGAGACCGTCGAGCACGGCCTCGCACTGTTCTGCGCCAACGACAACCTGCGTAAGGGTGCCGCGCTGAACGCGGTGCAGCTCGCCGAGCTGGTCGCGGCCGAACTGCGCTGAGCGGGGTGTTACCTGCTCGGGGTCGGCGGGTAGACCGCCGTGCCGACACCGAGAGGGGAGCACCATGACAACGGTCGGAGAGTTCATGACGACCCGGTTGGTGACGATGGACGGCAACGACACCCTCGCCGCCGCCGCGCAGGAGATGCGGGACAGCGCGATCGGCGACGTGGTGGTGACCAACGGCGACGACGTCGTCGGAATCGTGACGGACCGGGACATCACCGTCCGGGGCGTCGCCGAGGACCGCGACCCGAGCCGCACCCGGCTCCAGGAGATCATCAGCCGGGACGTGATCACGGTCAGCCAGTACGACGACGCGGTCGCCGCCGCCGACCTGATGCGCACCTACGCCGTACGCCGGCTGCCGGTGGTCGACGACGGTCGGCTGGTGGGCCTGGTGTCGATGGGTGACCTCGCGGTGGAACGGGAACCCCAGTCGGTGCTCGCCGACATCAGCGCCGACGACCCCAACAACTGACGTCCGCCCCACCGACGCCGGCCCCCGGACACTCCGGGGGCCGGCGTCGTCGTGCGCGCCGGTCGGGCTCACCCGATCCGGGCGAGGTTGACGCCGGGCCGGGCGGGGACCCCGTGCGGGTACCGGCAGGTCGATGCGACGACGGGGGAGAGGGCCCGATGGTGGACGCGACCACGAGGTTCTTCGAGAGCCTGAACCGGCGGGATCACGAGCCGCTGCTGGACAAGGCGGTCGGGACACTGCGTTTCGATCTGCACGAGGGGGCGCAGACCACCCACTGGCTGCTGCGGGTCGACCGGGGGAAGCTCACTGTCAGCCAGGAGGACCGGGAGGCCGACACGGTCGTAGGCACCACGCCGGCGCTGTTCGAGGAGATGGCTGCGGGGCGGGAGAACGGCCTGGCGGCGGTGCTGCGCGGCGACATGACGGTGACCGGTGACGCCCGGCTGGTGGTGCAGATCGAACGGATCTTCCCCGGTTCCCCGGACGCGCAGGGGCCGCGCCGGCTCCACCAGCGGGAGGTGCGGTGATGGGACAGAGCAACACGATCCGGATCCTGGACGGCAACACGTTCGTCGTCTCCGAGGAGACCGGTGACATCGAGGCCACCCCGACCGAGCCGACCGGGCTGTTCTCCCTGGACATGCGGTTCCTGTCCCGCTGGGTGCTGACCATCAACGGGGAACGGCTCAACGCGCTGTCCTACGACGACCTCCAGTACTACGAGGCGCGGTTCTTCCTGGTGCCCGGGATGGCCACCCACTACGTCGACGCCAAGCTGTCGATCATCCGGGAGCGTGCGGTCGGCGGCAGCTTCCGCGAGAAGCTGACCATCCTCAACCACGACGAGAAGGCGGTGGACCTGGAGATCCGGATGGACGCCGGCGCCGACTTCGCCGACCTCTTCCAGGTCAAGGACGAGATCCTGAACAAGAAGGGCGAGTTGTACGCCGAGGCGGAGTCCGACCGGCTGCGGCTGGGCTACCGGCGGGGCAACTTCGTGCGGGAGACGGTCATCTCATCGTCCCGACCGGCCCGCTACGACCGCAACGGGTTCGCGTACTCGGTGCACCTGGAGCCCAACGAGCAGTGGAACGCCGAGATCGACGTGCAGACCTTCGCGGTCGGCCCCGGGGGGCGTGACCTGCGGCTCGGGGTGACCGCGCACGGCCACGAACGGCTGGCCCTCCAGCACGACCTCCAGGAGTGGATCGCCAAGGCCCCCAAGGTCAACAGCGAGCACGACCGGGTGGCCGCCACCTACCGGCGCAGCCTGATCGACCTGGCGGCGCTGCGGTTCGCGCCGCTGTCGCTCGGTGGCCAGACCCTGCCCGCCGCCGGCCTGCCCTGGTTCATGACCATGTTCGGCCGGGACAGCATCCTGACCTGCCTGCAGGTGTTGCCGTTCGCCCCCGACCTGTCCAAGACCACGCTGCGGATCCTGGCGTCGTTGCAGGGCAGCCGGTTCGACGACTTCCGCGACGAGGACCCGGGCCGCATCCTGCACGAGATGCGCTACGGCGAGACGGCCGCGTTCGAGGAGCAGCCGCACTCGCCGTACTACGGGTCGGTGGACGCCACCCCGCTGTTCGTCGTCCTGCTCGACGAGTACGAGCGGTGGAGCGGTGACGTCGCCCTGGTCAAGGAGTTGGAACGGGAGTGCCGGGCCGCGCTGAAGTGGATCGACGACTACGCCGACCTGGCCGGCAACGGCTACATCTGGTACGAGCGGCGCAACACCGAGACCGGCCTGGAGAACCAGTGCTGGAAGGACTCCTGGGACTCCATCTCGTACGCCGACGGCAGCCTGCCGCCGTTCCCCCGGGCCACCTGCGAGGTGCAGGGGTACGCGTACGACGCGAAGCTGCGGGCGGCCCGGATGGCCCGGGAGTTCTGGGGTGACCCGGCGTTCGCCGACCGGCTGGAGCAGGAGGCGGCGGCGCTCAAGGAGCGCTTCAACCGGGACTGGTGGGTGGCCGACGGGGAGTTCTACGCGCTGGCCCTGGACCCGGACGGCCGGCAGTGCGACGTGCTCAGCTCCAACATCGGGCACCTGCTGTGGAGCGGGATCGTCGACCACGACCGGGCCGAGAAGATCGCCCAGCACATGGTCGGCCCCCGGCTGTTCACCGGTTGGGGCGTGCGCACCCTCGCCGAGGGGGAGGTGCGGTACAACCCGATCGGCTACCACAACGGCACGATCTGGCCGTTCGACAACTCGTTCATCGCCTGGGGGCTGCGGCGGTACGGCTTCGCCGAGGAGGCCGCCACCATCGCCAGCGGCATCCTCGACGCGGCGACCTACTTCGACGGGCGGCTGCCCGAGGCGTTCGGCGGCTATCCCCGGGAGCAGACCAAGTTCCCGGTCGAGTACCCGACGGCGTGCAGCCCGCAGGCCTGGTCGACGGGGGCGCCGTTGCTGCTGCTGCGCACCATGCTCGGGTTGGAGCCGCACGAGGGGCACCTGGCGGTGGAGCCGGTGCTGCCGGTCGGGATGGGACGGATCGAGGTGTTGGACATCCCGGGCCGCTGGGGACGGGTGGACGCCTTCGCCCGGGGTCGCCTGGATCTGCACAAACTGGCCGACTGACGGTGCGTCGGGTGGTCGCCACGGTCGGTCGAATCCGCCCTACGGTCGCGTAACCTACGCGGGGTAAAGTACCCGGATGCCGGAACTCGTGTACCCGCCCGTGATCGCCACCGCCAAGACGCTGTTCCGGGTCCTCGACCTGCGCCTGACCGTCGACGGTGACCACCACGTCCCACGTACCGGCGGGGCGGTGCTGGCCAGCAACCACGTCAGCTACCTCGATTTCATCTTCTGCGGGTACGGGGCGCACGCGTCCCGGCGGCTGGTGCGGTTCATGGCCAAGCACGACGTCTTCGCGCACAAGGTGTCCGGCCCGCTGATGCGCGGCATGAAGCACATCCCGGTGAACCGCGCGGCGGGGGTCGGTTCGTACAACACGGCGGTGGACGCGCTGCGGCGCGGCGAGGTGGTGGGCGTCTTCCCCGAGGCGACGATCAGTCGCTCGTTCACGGTGAAGGAGCTGAAGAGCGGGGCGGCCCGGATGGCGCAGTCGGCGGAGGTGCCGCTGGTCCCGGTGGCCCTGTGGGGGACGCAGCGGCTCTGGACGAAGGGCCGGCCGAAGACGCTGACCCGGCGGCACACCCCGATCACCATCCTGCTGGGCGAGCCGATGGACCCGGCGGCGTACCCGGACGCCAATACGATGACGGCGGAGCTGAAGACCCGGCTGACCGCGCTCGTCGACCGGGCCCAGCAGGAGTACCCCGACAAGCCGGCCGGCCCGGACGACTCCTGGTGGCAGCCGGCGCACCTGGGCGGCACCGCGCCCACCCTCCAGGAGGCCGCCGAGCTGGACCGCCGTCCCCGCCGCTCGACGGCGTCCTGACCGTCAGCTGCCGACCGCGTCCCGACTGCTACCGGGCTCGGGAACCCGGTAGTAGTCGTCGCGGGAGAGGAACTCCACCGGCAGCGACCCCGGCAGGGTCACCCGCGTCTCACCGGTCAGCGGCGGGGCGGTCGCCCGGCGGATGAGCACGTCCCGCTCCGGCGGTGCCAGCTCGACCAGCTCGGGGTGGGTGACCCGGAAGCAGGCCACCGTCCGGCGGATCAGCCGGGCCAGCTCGGTCACCGGGCCCACCGCGCCGCCCAGCGCCAGGGCCGGCTGCTGGATCGTCCGCAGCGCGTCGCAGACCACCAGCAGTTCCGCCTCGGCGGTGCCGTGGGCCGTGGGCCGGCCGGTGGTACGCAGCTCCAACCGGGACGGCCACTGCCAGCGGACCTGCCCGCTGACCAGGCGCGGCAGCCGGACGTTGCGCCGGTGCCGGACCCCCGTCGCGTCGATCTTCCCGGCGACGAGGGCCAGGTCACCGGCGAGGCAGACGTAGGCGAGCCGGCGGTCGGTGACGGTGATCGAGGCGGGACCGGGCAGCACCCAGTGCCGCCGGGCCCCGGTCGGGCTGATCAGGCAGCCGGCCACCGACGTCGGATACCGGCCGAGCACCCGTTCGCCGGGCTCCGGGACGAGTTCGTAACGCCTGTCGAGCACGGGAGCGGAATCGTTCTCCGGCGCATCGAACCGGTGCGGTGCGATGAAGAACGGGGACATGTTCTCGCGCATCGTCACGACCTCCCCCGCGCAGTGGTCTCCTGGCGCTCCAGCCTCGCCGAGGCGTGACGGGCTGTCATGACACCCGTTAGGGGGTCGGCCGGTCGTACGACGCCTGCGACCGGTAGATGCCGATCTCCTCCGGCCGGATGAGACCGTCCTCGATCGCCCGGGCCAGCAACGCCGCCTTCGTGGCGGCCGGTCTACCCGCCCGGGTGTACTTGATCCGGGCGCGGTCCACATATTGTTTGACGGTGTGCTCGCTGATCTGCATCCGGCGGGCCACCGACGCCTTCGACATCGACTGGAACCACAGCAGCAGCGCTTCCCGCTCCTTGTCCGACAGGGCCGGACGGTCCGGGCGCGGATCGCCCACCATCGCCCCGGCCAGGGCCGGCGGCACGTACGGGCGGTCGCTGGCGGCGGCGAGCACCGTGGCCACGCAGTGTTCCCGCCCCTCGTGTTTGGCCAGGAACGCGGTCGCCCCGGCGTCGAGCGCGGTGAGTATGGTCGCCGGGTCGGTGTGCTCGGAGTAGACCACCACCCGCCGGCCGTCGGTGCTCAGCTCGGCCAGCTTGTCCAGCACCATCCGCCCGCGTAGCCGCAGATCCAGCAGGATCACGTCGGCCTCCGGGGCGGCCCGCAGGACCAGTTCCGGATCGTCGCCGGTGGCGAGCACCCGCAGCCGGGGCTCGGTGGACAGCCAGGCCCGCACACCGTCGATCACCACCGGATGGTCGTCGACTATCGACACACCGACCGGGCGCTCCCCGCTCATGGCCTGCGCCATCGGGTCTGCGTCCACCTGATCTCCCCGTCCCGCTCATGTACGTGTTCCACCTGGTCGTCGCCGGCCGGGGTGGTCGGCGGATCGGCCGTCCCCGGGCCCTGCCCGTCCGGGGTGACCAGACTGACCGCCACCTCGTCGGGGCCGGCCACCACGGTCAGCCGGGCCCAACCGGTGGCATCGGCCAGGGCGGCGGCCAGCGGATCGGCCAGCCGTCGACGGACCTCCACGGGCAGGGGCGGCGGCGTACCGATGGCGATCAGCTCGATCGGCAGCCCGTTGCGTTCGGCGAGGTCGGCGGCGGCCCGCAACTCGTGCAGCAGCGGGTCCGGCACGTCGTCGGACTCGGCGATCAGGCGACGCAGCCGGGTCGCGGCGAGCACGCACCGCCGTTGCACGAACGGGTCGCCCGGGTCGGCGCGACCGTCGGCCAGTTCCGCCAACACCTGCTCGGCGGCACCGCCGACCAGCGCCAGCCGGGCCCGCCGGTCCGCCCAGGCCCGTTCGGCGGCGTCCCGTTCGGCGCGGACGGCGAGGGTCGCCGTGGCGGTGTCGGCGCGTTCCCGGGCGAGGGTGGCGATCACCGCCGCACCGGTGAAGACCGCCACCGGCAGCGACGAGGTGCCGTAGACGTACATCGTGAAGCGGGTCAGGTCGGCGGGGGCGGTCGCCCCGTCACCGACCAGCGCGGCGAGCGCGATCGCCGCGTGCCCGGCCAGCAGGACGATCATCCAGCGGATCGGGCGACCCCAGAGCACCACCACGAAGAACCAGGCCAGCCCCGTCCACGCCCAGTTCGCGGCGGCGAAGAGCTGCTCCCGGCCGGCCGCCGCGAAGACCGCCGCGTCGACCGTCAGCAGGGCCGCCGCCAGTGGCAGCGCCGGTGGCGGCACGCCGTGCAGCAGCCGGTGTGCGGCGTACCCGCCGAGGGCGCAGGCGGCCAGCCAGCCGGCCGCGACCACCGTGGGGGCGGCCAGCGTCGACCAGGCACCGAGCACCGCCGGCAGCCCGATCGCGAGGTGCCACACCAGGGCGATGACCACCGCCGCGATCCGGGCCCCCCGGTCCGAGGCCCGGCCCACGTCCGCCGCCGGGCCGTCGGCCGCCGCCGGGTCCGCCGCCCTCTTCTGTGCCGGCCGGGGTATGCGGGCCGACGCGGTCGTGCCCAGGTCGGTCGTGCCGAGGTCGGTCGTGCCGAGGTCAGTCGACATGCGGCCACTCCAGCCTGATCCGGGTGCCCACGCCAGGGGCGGAAGTCACCACCGCCCGGCCGCCGACCTCGGCCATCCTGCCCCGGATCGACTCGCGTACCCCGTACCGGTGCAGGGGGACGGTGGCCGGGTCGAAACCGGGACCGTCGTCGACCACCTCGACCACGATGCCGCCGTGGTCGCGGTTCAGCCGCAGGGTCACGGCGGCGTCCGGCGCGTGCCGGGCCACGTTGGCCAGCGCGGCGGCGGTGGCGTCGACCAGGGCGGCGGTCACCCCCGACGGTGCCGCGCAGGGCGGCAGCGTGGCCGTCACCCGCAACTGCGGGTGGGTGGCGAGCAGCGCGCGCAGGCCGGCGTCGACGTCGACCGGGCCGGCGTCGGCCGGATCGCCCGCCGGGGCGGACCGGGCGTGCGCGAGGCGGACCAGGGTACGCAGGTCGGCGGCGGCCCGGTCCCGCAGCGCCGCCGAGCCGGCCGGCAGGGCACCCAGCCCGACCATGGTGAGCGTGGCCAGGACGGTGTCGTGCAGGTCCCGGTTCTGCCGCCGCTCCACCTCGCGGGCCGTGCGGGCCAGCACCGCGTCCCGGCGCAGGCGCTGGAAGTCGGCGAAGGAGGTGTCGGCCCGGCCTATCCAGCGGCGCATCACCGCCGCCATCATCGCCGCGCAGGCCGTCTGCATGAGCAGGGTCGCCGCGTGCGCGCCGGCCTCGACGGTGTTGCCGGCGGCCGAGGTGCCGGCCGCGTACCCGGCGGTGACCAGCAGGCCCGCCGGCACTGACCAGCGGGCCGGCGCGGTGGCCTGCGCGTTGATCACGGTGGTGCTGGCCAGCACCGCGAGCCAGCTACCCTCGCCGGGCAGTACCTCCGGGGCGACCAGCACCGGGGCCAGCAGGCTCGCCGTGACGGTGACCGTGACGTCCCCGGCGACGAGTCCCGGGCCGATGCCGACCCGCAGGGCGCGTGCCGCGTACCACAGCGACCAGCCGGTGAGTGCGGCCACGGCGGCCAGCAGCAGCGGCACCCGCACCGGTGGGGTACGCACCGCGAGCGCGGTCACCGCACCGAACAGCCCGCAGGTCAGCCGCAGCAGTGCCGGCAGGGTGGTGAAGATGAGCTGGAGCGCGCCACCGGCCGGCCGCTCCAGTAACGACGGTGACGAGGTCGGAGCGGGTAGGGCCGACATCGGGGGGAGTGCGTCCTTCGGGCGGTGACCCGTCCGGGTCTGCTCGGCGGTGCATCGAAGCCGGAGAATAACATGAGCTGCCCTAACTGTTCACCTTTGGTGTGCGGCGTGTCGCGTTGCGTTTGGTGAACGTGTCGGGCAGCATCCGGCGTCGATCAGCGGCGGAGCCACTCCAGGGCGGCAGGTGCGCCGCCGAGCACCGACAGGTGCCCGTCGTCGTCGGTGATCCGCAGCTCGGCCGCCGGGCAGACCCCGGCCAACCAACGGCTGTGGCTGGCGGGCACCACCCGGTCGCGCGCGCCGTGCAGCAGCAGCACCGGGACGGCCACCCGGGCCGGGTCGAAGCCCCACGGGGTGACGTAGGCGAGGTCGTCGTCGACCAGGCCGTCCGGGCCGCCCCGCACCGCCGGACCCACCACCTCTTCGAGCCAGGCCCACGGCCCGGCCAGGGTGGCCAGGTCGGCCGGGGTGAACTCCGGGTCGTAGTCGGTGTCGGACGCCGCGTGCCGCTCCTTGACCGCCCGGCCCCGCGTGGCGGCCCGCAGCGACTCCTGCCCGGACGGCGTCATCCCGGCGAACCAGTCGAGCCCGGCCGAATCGTAGGGGGCGAGTCCGGCGACGGCGACGACGGCGACCACCCGGTCGGGGTGCAACGCGCCGCTGGCCAGCGCGTGCGGTGCGCCGCCGGAGTGACCCATCGTGGCGTACCGGGGCAGGCCCAGCGCGTCGGCGACCCGGGCGACGTCACCGGCGGCTGAGGCCACGTCCCGCCCGGGGCGTCGGGTGGAACCGCCGTATCCGGGCCGGTCGTAGGACACCCAGCGCAGGCCGAGCCGGTCGGCGGCGGCGAACAGCGGGGCCGGCGGTGCGCCGATGTTGGGGGTGCCGTGGTGCCAGACGACCGGCAGCCGGCCGGTGCCGTCGTCGCCGGTGTCGTAGACGTGCAGGGTGCCGCCGTCGGGCAGCGGCACGTCGCGCTCGCTCGGCACGGCCGGGCGGCTCACTGGCCGACCCAGCCCGCCGGGTTGCTGAACGACTCGCGGGAGATGCCGGAGCCGGTGCGGGGCCAGTCGCCGAACCGCTTGTCGTGCAGGTGGGCGAAGAAGTAGCAGATGCCCTGGAGGTGGGCGTCGGGCACCGCCCGGACCGGGTCGGCCCGGACCGCCTCGTAGAACTCCCGACCCAGCGCCACCACGTGCCCCCGGGCGTAGAGGAAACCGTCGTCGGAGCCGTCGACCACCGCGTGTACGTCGGCGCGGTCGATGTCGTACAGCTTGCGTTCGACGACCCGGTCGAGGGCGGTCAGCTCGGGGCTGGACAGGTCGGCGCAGAGCTGGCCCAACTGGTCGAGGAAGGCGTCCCGCCAGCCGTCGAACGCGTACGCGTCGTCGTCGGAGGCGGACCGGTCGCGGGTGAGCAGCGCCCGGCGCAGGGCGGCCGGCTCGGGGCCGAGGCGCTCCCAGGCGGC
This sequence comes from Micromonospora humida, assembly GCF_016901255.1. NCBI lineage: Bacteria > Bacillati > Actinomycetota > Actinomycetes > Micromonosporales > Micromonosporaceae > Micromonospora > Micromonospora humida. The sequence continues at coordinate 59,200 of NZ_JAFEUC010000018.1, read as the reverse complement.
CTCCACCAGGGCCCAGAACCGGGCCTCCTCCTCGGCCGTGGGCAGGCGGTTCGCGGTTTCCGTGTCGCTCATGGGCAGCACCGTAGCGGGCGGCCCCGACGTTCTCCGGGCAACGCCGTGCCGCCGACGTGGGACGTCGGGGCCGCCCACCCGGGCGGGCGGCCCCGACGGGGTTCAGCGCGGCCGGCGGGGTACTGCGCGGACGAAGGTGGACCAGGCCGCCGGGGCGAACCGTAACGCCGGGCCGGTCTGGTCCTTGCTGTCCCGTACGCCGATCAGGCCGGGCAGGTTGTCGGCCACCTCGACGCAGTCGCCGCCGCTCCCGCCGCTGCGGGTGCTCTTGCGCCAGACGGCCCCGGCCAGGTCAGTCATGCCCACTCCTCGATGATCGCCCGGATGATCTTCTCTGTCGCCGCCTCGTCCGCCGCGAGCGTCTCCAGGTCGGCCCAGACGCGGTCGTAGGCGGCGACCTCGGCCGGCTTGTCCAGATAGAGCGCGCCGGTGATGTTCTCCAGGTAGACGGTAGTCGGCTCCGTCGATGCCCGCCCGAACGCCTGCGGGAAGTCCAGCAGGACGAAGGTGCCCGTCTCGCTGGCCAGCGGCGGGCCGGCGTCGAACGGCAGGACGCGCAGGCTCACGTTGGGCAGGGCGGCCATGTGGAGCAGGTGCCGGAGCTGCCCGGCCATCGCCTGCCGGTCGGGGAGGGTGCGCCGCAGCACCGCCTCGCTCAGCACCACCCTGAGGGTGGGCGCGCTGGGCAGCCGGCGGGTCAGGACGTGCTGGCGCTGCATCCGGACTTCGACGAGCTTTTCGCGATCCGCCGGGCTCATGGTGGGATTCTTGCGAAGAAACAATTCTGCCGCGTACTCGCGGGTCTGGAGCAGGCCCGGGATCAGTTCCGAATCGTATCGGCGCATGAGAGCGGCCGACGATTCGAGGCCGACGTAGAGCGAGAACCAGGACGGGACCACGTCGCCGTAGGAATGCCACCAGCCCTTGGCGCGGGTCTCCCGGGCGAGCCCGGCGACGATGGACGTCATCTCCTCGGGCACCCGGTACATCGCACACATGGCGCGGGCGTCCACCACCCGCACCGGCACCAGGCCCTTCTCGATGCGCCACACCTTCTGCCGGGAGCAGTCCAGCCCCTCGGCCGCGCTGTCCAGCGAGACCGAGGCGTCCTCCCGGAGCTGGGTGAGCAGCCGCCCGAGCTGCCGCCGGGGGACGGTGGAACCGCTTGTTTCCTCCGTCATGCAACATCACCGCACCCCTGGTGCAACAACAATTGTTTCCCCTGCGCCATTTCTGTCCTCCGTCCCTCGCGCGTCAAATCGACACGACATTAGGGGGAAGGGGAGTTGTTGCGCAAGGTGTCGGTCGTGTCGCAGGGTGTGAATCACCGGACGGTGATCCGGGGCGTCGAAAATGACGTCGACAATAGCCCGCTGTCCCGCTCGTTGCGAATAGCGCGCGGGCGGGGCGGCGCTATTTCCGGAAAGGACACCCGATGTGTGCCAGCGACGAGCGCGGTGCCCGGCCCGGGGCGGCGTCGTGACGGCCCACCGCGAGGTGCCGCTGCTGGTCCGGCTGGCGTGGGACTGCCTGGACCAGCACCGGCACCGGCGGTGCGGGAGGTGCGCCGAGGCCGGGTTCTGCCCGGTGGTGGAGGCCGCCCGGCACCGGATCAGGCAGTGGCGCAGGTTCCGGCACGTCTGGGGCTGGCGGTGAACGCGCCGCTGCCGAAGGCGGGTGACCTGGTGGACGTGAGCCGGACGGCCAGTGTGCAGTTCGTCAGGCCGATCAGGTGCCGGGTGATCCGGGTGCTCGACTGGATCACCTACGACGGATGGTGCTGGCTCGACGTCTACCAGCTCGACGCCAAGGGGGACGCGGTGCTCCGGCGCTCGATCTTCGTACGGCCGGCGGGGTTGGTGACGGTGCAGCCCGCGCCGGTGCCGCGCGCGCCGAGCCGGGCGGGGGTGACGCCGAACATGCGGCGGGGGCCCCGCCCGGCGGGGATTCCGCCGGCGGCCGGTGCGTCGCCCGCCCGCCGTCCGGCGGGCGGTGAGCGGGGTGCGGCGGGTGCGTGGCCCGAGCGCCGGCCGGCGGGCGGACGGGGTGCGGCCGGTGCCGGGTGACGGGAGTCAGGGCGTCGTCGTGGCGGCGAAGTAGGGCTCGGCGGCCTCCAGCCGGGGCACCCGCACGCCCAGCCGGCGGGCCTCCGCCAGGGTGTCGCGGCAGACCGCGCGCAGTTCCTCGGGGTTGGCGTGCGCTGCTGTCACCCGGCGCATCGGCGGGAAGCGGTTGATCAGCAGAGACATCGCCGGTGCCGCCAGCCAGGTGGGCGCGGTGAAGGGGAGTAGCTCGGCGCGGTGCCGCCGCAGGTCGACCCCCCGTGCCTCGATCAGCGGCAGTAGCTCGCGGGTGGCGAGGATCGCCTCGCGGAGGTCCCGGGTGGTCAGCCCGGACAGGGTGCCCCGCCGCAGGCTCTGGGTGTGCAGGCCGGCGTTCTGGACGAAGTGGACCGACAGCCAGCCACGGAAGTCGGCGTTCTCCCGGACCCGGAACCCGGCCGTCCGGAACACCTGGCGCACGGCCTGCTCGCGCTCGGTCGGCGGCCGGTCGAGCGTGCCGAGGAAGACCACGGGCAGCAGGGACGCGCGCAGCACGCCGTCGTCGCCGAAGCCGCCGCCGGCCCCGGGGAAGCCCCAGGCCACCTGGTCGGCGGGGAGGTCGGCGGTCGCGGTCAGCGGCTCCGCCCACAGGTTGTTGAACACGAGCACCGTGGCTCCGCCGACCCGGGGTCCGAGGAAGGCCGCCGCCTCGGCGAAGTTGTAGTGCTGCACGCTCAGCACGATCAGGTCGAAGTCGTGGTCGGGCTCCAGCGTCTCGCGGTAGCGCACCGGCCACGTCTCGACGACCCGCCGACCCCAGGGCCGCCGCCGGGCGTCGAGCAGGTCGAGGTCGATCGCCTCCCCGTACGCCGCCGCCCGCCCCGGGCGGACGTAGAACTCCACGTGGTGGCCCGCCCGTTCCAGGGCCCATCCGTAGGTCGCGCTGATCACGCCCCGGCCGAACATCAAGATCTTCACGCGCACCTCAGGAGCTATAATTGGAGACCATCTCCACTTCCAAAATATGGAGACAGTCTCCACTTGTCAACGCGAGGCCCCCACATGACCGACGTCAAGCCGCTGCGCGCCGACGCCCGCCGCAACCGCGACGCCCTGCTCGCCAAGGCCCGCGAACTGTTCGCCGAGGGTCGCTACGACCTGCGCTTCGACGACTTCGCCAAGCTGGCCGGGGTCGGCGTCGGCACGCTCTACCGGCACTTCCCCACCCGGGAAGCCCTGGCCGAGGCGGTCTACCGGGAAGAACTCGCCGCCATGTGCGACCGGGCCCGCGAGGCGCAGACCATCCTGCCCGCCGACGAGGCGCTGGAGTCGTTCCTGCGGGGATTCGTGGCCCACCTGCACGACCACGAGGGCCTCGCCCGCACCCTGTCCACACTGATGGCCGCCCGCTCCGGCGCGCTGGCCGAGGGCGCCGAGGCCCTCGGCCGGGCCGTCACCGACCTGCTGGCCGCCGCCGTGCGGGCCGGAAAGATCCGCGACGACGTGGGAGCCGGCGCGGTCATGATGGCGATCCAGGGCATCTGCGCCGCGTACGGCCACCCGGCCTACCGGCCCGACGCGGACGGGGTGATCACCCTCGTCCTCGCCGGACTGCGCCGACCGGCGCGGTGAGTGACGGCCGCCCGCTACCGCCGCTCGTCCCATCGCGTGGACGACCCCTACCGGCTGGGGAGTGAGCAGCGACCCGTCGCCGTGGCGTGACTGGCGCAGCCGATATTCGATCAGAGTGGCCGTTTCATGGCAGGTCGGAGCGCCATTGCTGCTGAGGGACGGATTGACGGCGGTAGTCGAGGAGTCGGCTTGCATCAATCCAGGACCATGTTGGCATGGGTGAACAGTCAAAGTGTGAAACGGGAGTCGGTGGACATCTCCAGAGCGGCGGTGGGTGTCCGACCGTCCCTGGCCCTGCTACTGGTTAGCCGTTGCCGGCGACATCCCCCCGGTCGATGGTCCAGGCTGGTCGCGACATGCCGAATAGTGGCCGGAAGCTGGCGTCATCTCGTTCGATGAACCCCCCTCGTGCTGATCGGAAGCCTCGGAGCCTTGTATGCAATCGTCAGACGTGTTGGCGTTGGTGGCGATAGTGGTCTCGCTGCTGTCTGCGTTCTACGGCTATCGCCTGTCCCGGCAGGCCCACCAGGTCTCTACCTACTACGGCGCTATCGGTCTCTTTCGGGAACTGGACAAGACTTTTGTGGAGCACCCTGATATTCGGCCGTACATCTATGACGGAAAACCTCTGGCTGACGATGATCCGAACCGTCACAGGGTCCAGGCTGTGGCGGAATTAGTCATAGACGCATTCGAGTGGATCTGGTATCGGCGAAAGAAGCTGAATGCGAAGGCCGAGGAGGGATGGAGGGCGTACATCGTCGAGATTTTTTCCTCCAGTCCGGTGTTGCAGCAACATTACGTCAGGTATGAGTCCTGGTATCCAGGGATCACGCGTCTGATCGCAGAGCGGTCGATCGTTCTAGGGCAATCCGGGCGCGGGTGCGCTGCTCGGCGCGGGAACGTCGCCGGGCTGCACCCGGCTTGCGATGAGGGCACACGGTGAACCGGGGCACACCGCCACGGCGCTTGCCGGACAGGTCATCTGGCGCTCTACCGGGGACGAGAGATGCACCCCGGGCCGTCTGCTGCTGAGTAGCAGCAGCGTGGTGCGGGCGGAACTCGTCCGTCCGCACCACGCCGATGGCTCAGGTGTCGTAGCGGCAGGTGCCGCCGGTGTTCGCCGTGCAGTCGTTGAGCTGGAGGCTGTCCAGGTTGATGGCCTGGTTGCCGGTGGTGGACTGCGGCGGCACGTTCACGGTGATCCGCACGCTTGCGGCGTTCGCCGGGGCGGTGGCGGTCGTCCGGTACTCCAGCCAGTTACTGGCGAGCGTGTCGGTCGCTCCGGTGCTGGTCGACAGCAGGGTGCCACCCGAGTTGTACCAGGCGAGCTGGAGCTGGGTGTTCACCGCCGTGCCGCTGCGCAGCCGGGTGAACAGCTTGTACGTCCGGCCGGCGGTGACCGTGGCCCGGTTCGTCAGCGAGATCGACGACGTGTTGGACGGCCCGGTGTAGGTGTTGAGCTGGACCGACCGACGGCCGTCGAAGTAGGTGCAGGAGTTCGTCGAGATGCCGCAGGCGGGCGTCACCTGGTGCCAACCGCCCGACGTGGTGAACGTCGACGTGCTGCTGCCCGGGGTGGCCGCCTCGACCGTACGCTGCTCGGCGGTGAGCAGGTCGTTGTTCGCGCCCACGTCGCAGCAGACCGGGGCGGTCAGCATCGGGTGGTTCGCGACGTTCACCTTCGCCGTCGACGGGCTCGGGTCGATGTAGAAGCTGGCCGACAGCTCACTCGGGTCGTAGTAGCTGCGGAACCCCGGATCGGTGTTCCAGTTGTCCCACCAGCCGTACATGATGTCCGGCACGTAGGAGGCCCCCGTCTCGGCCATCCAGGCGTGCCCCGCGCCGAGCACGTGCAGCAACTCGTGCCCGGCCACACCGGTCGTCCACGACTCGGTCACCGCCGAGCAGTGCACGCCGCTGGAGTTCCCGCCGGACGGGCACTGGTAGGCGTCGGAGTTCGACGCGAAATCGGTGAACACCAGGTAGATCCGGTTGCTGTCCTGGTATCCGGCGGAGATCAGGTCACTGCGGACCGTGCTGGCGGGGGTGTTCGGGTTCGCCCCGGCGTCGATCTTCTCCGGCACGACCAGGGACCGGGCGTAGCCGGCGTACGTGCTGGTGTCGTAGCCCGTACGGCAGCTGAAGTTGTAGTGCTGGTCGTAGTTGGTCGACTCGTCGAGCGCCCAGTCGATCCGGTCCACCACCTTGGCGATGTACTCGACGTTGGCCTCGTAGTTGTTGCCGACGCCGTCGTGCCAGGCGTAGATCACCTGGACGGCGGGGGTCGCGCCGGTCGGTGCGGCCGGGTTGGCGACGGTGGACTGGCAGCCGCGCTTGGGCACCGTGGGCATGCTCGGCTGCGCGTACGGCTGGGCCGGCTCGGTGCCGGGCCCCCAGGCCAGGGCGGCGGTCGGGGCGGAGAGCACCGCGAGAGCGGTGGCCAGGGTGGCGGCGGCGACGGCGGTCAGGGTGCGCGGTCGTCGGGTCCGGAACGGGGACCGGGGCAAGGATGCTCCTCGGTTGGTGGTGGACACCGTCGGTTGACGGTGCGTATCCATCCAAACGATCTGCGTGACATTCATCAATGTTGATGGATGGTGAAGAAGGTCTCTCCCAGGACCTGGATAAACGCTTGCCCTGCGACGAGTAACCTGTAGTGATCGACCCGTCACCTGCGGTGGGGTGGGTTGGTGTGGAGGTCGGCGTGGGTGCGCCCGGCAGGATTCGAACCTGCGGCCTTGGGATTAGAAGTCCCCTGCTCTATCCGCTGAGCTACGGGCGCGCGGCGTACGTGTCGCGCCAAGAGGGTACCGCCGACCCCCCGCCGTACGGCGGAACGGGTCGCATCCGGACACGCGTGATCAGCGTCGCACGGCACCCCCGATCCGGGCACCCCTCTTCCGCCCGGCGCGGCGGGCCGTACCCTCGGGTCCGTGCTGCTGGAACCCGACGCCGAAGACGAGGTCGCCTACGAGCTGTGCCAGCTCCTGGGCCGGGCCATCCTGCCGGTCGACACGGCCGGCGACCCGGGCACCGCCTTCTTCCTCGGCCATCCGGCCGGCGAGTTCCTGCTCACCGCCGACGTGGTCGCCGGGCAGGCGCAGCGGCTCGGCCTGCGGTCCAGTGTCACCGAGCCGGCCGGCGTGGCGGGGGTGTCGCTGCCGCTGGCGGATCTGCCGGTGGGTTGGAGCCGGGACGTGCGGCTCGGCGTGGCGGCCCTGCCCACCGGCGAGCTGCACGGGTACGCCGCCGGGCAGGGCTGGCGATGGCGGGTGCAGCCGGTGCCCGCCGCCGTCGCCGTCACGACGGACGATCTCGACGCGTTCGGTGCCGGGCCGGTCACCGCGATCGTGCTGGCCCTCGGCGTCGGCGGCGACGGCAGCCGACCGTTGGAGGTCGCCGTCGAGCGGGCCGTCCGCGACGGCGGCCGGCTGCGGATCACCGCCGCGCTCCCCGCCGGCTACGTCGGCGCTCCCGTCTTCGGGGTACGTTCCGACGCCGCCGGGGAGGTCGGCCTGCGCTGCCTCGGCGTGCTCCTACCCGCCGACGAAGCGCCCGCCGACGACGCGCCCAACGGCGAAGCGCCCAGCCGCGAAGCGTCCAGCGACGAAGTGCCCGGAGGTGGCCACCCGGTGGCGACGCTCGACCGCGTGCTCGCCGCCCTGCCCGCCTCCTGACCGCCCCTCCGCCTCCCGACCACCGCCGCCCTGCCTGTCCAGGCGGCTTGATCGACTCAAGTGGGCCGATGTGGTGCTATCCCGCCTGCCGGTTACCGCTGCATCGGCTCAGATGAGTCGATCATCGACCTGGAGGCCCCGGGCTCAGGTCCGGAGGAGGCAGCGGGCGCGGCCGGGGGCGGATCGGCGTCCGGCAGGGTGGGGCCGGCACCGAGGAACGCTTCGGCCCACCGGCCGACCTCGGCGAAGACCCGTTCGCGTACGGCGGGGCCGGAGAGGACCAGGTCGTGCTTGCCGCCGTCGAAGCGGGCCACTGTCACGTGCCGGCCGAGCCGGGGCGCCCAGCGGACCATGTGCTCCACGTCCAGCACCGCGTCGGCCAGGGCCGCCGAGTCGTGCCAGCGGGTGCCCCGGAAGCTCCGGGTCGAGCAGGCCACCAGCACGGGGACGGGAATGTCCAGCCCGGCGCGGAGCTGCCGCTGGGCGGCGCGGATGGCGGTCAGCCAGCCGGCCCGGACGGGGAACCCGGCGAGCGGCTTCCAGGCCAGGTCGTACGTCCACTCGCCGCGATGGTCGGCGTGCAGGCTCTCGCCGTACACGGTGCCCAGGCCGAAGGGGAGGATGCGGTGCGGCGCGCGACGGCCCAGCCGGGAGACGGCGGCCGCGAGGGGTCGACGGACCAGCCAGGGGGCGTTGAGGTCGAAGAAGGGGCTGTTCAGGACGAGCCCGTCGACCGCTGCGGCGTCGCGGCGGGCGTGTGCCCACAGCGAGATGATCAGGCCGCCGGTGGAGTGGCCCATGGCGAGCAGGGTGTCGTGCCCGTCCTCGTCGCGGATGATCTTCGCGGCGGCGTCCAGCTCGGGGAAGTAGTCGCTCAGGTCGCGGCAGAAGTTCGGGGTCTGGTGGGGTAGCAGACTACGGCCGTACTTGCGCAGGTCAAGGGCGTAGAAGTCCCAGCCGCGCTCGGCGTAGAAGTCGGCCAGGTGGGTCTGGAAGAAGTAGTCGACGAAGCCGTGCACGTAGAGCACCGCCCGGCCGGTCGGGCGGTCGGCGCGCCGCCGGACCAGGGTCGCGACCACCGGACCCTCGTCGTCGGTGCCCAGGTCGATCGTCTGCCGCTCGTACGGCGGCCCCAGCACGTCCTGTTCCACGACCGCGACGCTACGCCCGCAGGCTACCCGGCGGTAGCCCCGGGTCGGACGTCGTGGTGGACGGCGGCGACGCGGACCGCCCGGTGGTGGGCGGTGCCGCGCCGGGCCGTTCCCCTCCGGCGGGGGAGGGGAACGGCCCGGTGTCCGGTCAGGCGGTCTCGGCGTCCACCCGGTCGAGGTTCCCGTCGGCGTCGAGATCCGGCGCGGGGGTGGGCTGGGCCATCTCCCGGATGTGCTTGTTGTGCCGGGGCTCCTGCCTGGTCTTGGCGTCGTTGAGCTTGCGGCGCAGGTCGTCCCGGGCGTCGTTGAGGGCGGCCCGCAGGTCCTCCTCGCTCGACGTGGTGACGATCTTCTGCCGGCCGGCGATCCAGCACTCCAGGGTGACCTTCTGCCCGCGCGCCTCCCGGTCCTTGACCGACACCTCCAGCTCGGTGGCGTCGGCGTGGAAGGCGGCCAGCCGGGCGTCCAGGGTGCCGAACTGCTCGACGATCCAGTTCCGGTCGCCCTGGGAGAAGCCCGCGCCCATCCGCAGGCACTCGGCCACGGTTGCCGGGTTCGCCACCGCGCTCATCGCCGCACCTCCCGCTCGGTGCGGACGGAGCCGGTCGTACGCAACGGGGTCCGAATCATCAGCGTTGCCTTTCTCGTCGGACGTCGTGCCTGGTGGTGCCTGGGTGATCAACTCTTTACCCAGCCGGGGTCGACCTCACTCCGGGTGACGCCACCTTCCCCGTGTCGTCGTGACCCGAGGGGTGGGATCGGCTCCGCTCTCTGATCCTCGCCCCGGCCGGTCGGGCCACCCCAGGGTCTGATGGCCTAGCACACCGGGACCTTGATCAGGTGGTCGTCCACAGGCGCTCCGGTTGTCCACAGGACCGGGTCGGGGCCTCGCGTCGCCGTGCCGTACCGGCCAGGCTCGGTCCCGAGTCGACTCGCCATTGCATCCACAGGCCCCTGGGAGGGGACGATGTTCGATACCTACGTCACGGTCGTCGGCAACGTGCTGACCGCGCCGGAATGGCGTCGTACGGCGCAGAGCAACACCCTGGTCGCCAACTTCAAGGTGGCCTCGACCGCCCGCCGCCTCAACCGCGACAGCGGCCGGTGGGTGGACGGCAACAGTCTGCGCGTCCGGGTCAACTGCTGGCGCAAGCTGGCCGAGGGGGTGGCCGCCTCGGTCATGGTCGGCGACCCGGTGGTGGTCGCGGGACGGCTCTACACCCGCGACTGGACCGACGACGCCGGCAACCACCGGGTGCTCTACGAGCTGGAGGCGGTCGCGGTCGGGCACGACCTGTCCCGGGGCCGGTCCCGCTTCCTGCGCAACCGGCCGAGCATGGCCACCAGCACGGTGGAGGACGCGGCGGCCGCCCAGCGGGTGCACGGCGAGCCGACCGAGCCGGTGCCGGCCGACCAGGTGCCCGCCGCGCCGGACGACCGCCCCCTCGACGACGACTTCGACCTGTCCGGATTCGGTCTCCCGCGCGCCGGCCACGACCTGCCGGGCGGCGGGTACGTCCCGCCGGCCGACCCGTTCGACGACGAACCCGACGACGACCTGGCCCCGCTGCCCGACGACGAACCGGCGATGCGGTCCGGCGGCGGGGACCGGCCGGGCGACGAGGGCGACGAGGGCGGTCCGGGCGGTGAGGACGGTCCGGGCGGCGGGAACCGGCCGGAGGGGGAGAACGGCCCCGGCGACGAGGGGCCGGCCGGTGCGCAGGGCACGGTCGTCCCGACCCCGGGCGAGGTGGCCCTCGGTCCGGCGGGCCGGGGCCGGCGTGGCCGGGGGCGGGTGCCGGTTCCGGCCTGAGAAACACCCCACGGGTGCCCGCACCGGGTGTGGGCGCGCCCCGGAACCCGTGCCGGGGAAGGGGCACGGGTTCCGGTTCGTACGGAACGGGGGGCGGGGTGGCGACGGCGACGTGGTCACCCCGCCGTACGACTAGGCTGGCCGGCCGGAGGTGGTGACGGGTGGGGCGACGCACGGCGACGGCGGACACGGTCGGGCTGGTGGCCGGGTACGCGCTGGACAGCCTGCTCGGCGATCCACGGCGTTGGCATCCGGTGGCCGGCTTCGGTCGGGCCGCCGGTGCCCTGGAACGGCGGGTCTACCGCGCCGACCGGCGGGCGGGGGTGCTCTTCACCGCCGTCGCGGTGGGCGGGCCGGTGCTGCTCGGGGCGGCGGTCAGCCGGGCCACCCGGCGACACCCGGTGGCCCGCGCCCTGGCCGTGGCCGCCGGCACCTGGACGGTGCTCGGCGGGCGGACCCTGCGCCACGAGGCGACCGTGATGGGCACGGCCCTGCGCGCCGGTGACCTGCCGGCGGCCCGGCACCGGCTCGGGCACCTCTGCGGTCGGGACCCGTCCCGGCTCGACGAGGGCGAGCTGGCCCGCGCCACCGTCGAGTCGGTGGCCGAGAACACCTCCGACGCCGTCGTCGCGCCGCTGGTCTGGGGTGCCCTGGCCGGGCTGCCCGGCCTGCTCGGCTACCGGGCGGCCAACACCCTCGACGCGATGGTCGGGCACCGGTCACCGCGCTACGCCCGGTTCGGCACCCCGGCCGCCCGGCTCGACGACCTGCTCAACCTGGTGCCGGCCCGACTGACCGGGCTGCTCACCGTGGCCGCCGCGTCCACCGTGCACGGCGACCGGGAGCGGGCCTGGCAGGTCTGGCGTCGGGACCGCAACGACCACCCCAGCCCCAACGCCGGGCAGTGCGAGGCGGCCATGGCCGGTGCGCTGGGCGTCCGGCTCGGCGGCCGGAACGTCTACTTCGGGCGGTCCGAGGTACGCCCGTTCCTCGGCGACGGCCCACGCCCCGAGGCCCGGCACCTGAAGCGGGCCGCCCGGCTCTCCGGCACGGTCGGGCTGGCCGCCCTCGCGCTGGCGGCGGCCTGGCCGACGACCGGGGGCCGGCTGGTCGCCGCCGCCGGTGGCGCGCTGTGGGGTCGCCCACTGCGTCGGCTCACCGGATGGTCGGCAGCGGCGGCCGGACGTGGTCGGGCCGCCGGGGTGCGGCGGCCCGCGTGGGCCTCCGGGGCGTCCGGGGCCGTCGGCGTACCGGCCGTGGCCGGGGTCGATCACCGGGGGCGTGGGCGGTGAGCGGCGGGCTGCTCGTCGCGGGCACCACCTCCGACGCGGGCAAGAGCGTGCTCACCGCCGGCATCTGCAGGTGGCTGCACCGGGCCGGCGTCGCCGTGGCCCCCTTCAAGGCGCAGAACATGTCCAACAACTCCGCCGTGGTGGTCGGCCCGGACGGGCGGGGCGGCGAGATCGGGCGGGCCCAGGCGATGCAGGCCGCCGCCTGCGGGCTCGTTCCCGACCTGCGGTTCAACCCGGTGCTGCTCAAGCCCGGCAGTGACCTGGCCAGTCAGGTGGTGCTGCTCGGCGAGGCCGTCGACACGGTCACCGCCGGCAACTTCCGGGCCCTGCGTCCGAAACTCGCCGAGACGGCGTACGCGGCCCTGGCCGAGCTGCGGACGACCTACGACGTGGTGATCTGCGAGGGCGCGGGCAGCCCCGCCGAGATCAACCTGCGGGCCGGCGACTACGTCAACATGGGGCTCGCCCGGCACGCCGGTCTCCCCACGATCGTGGTCGGCGACATCGACCGGGGCGGCGTGTTCGCCTCGATGTTCGGCACGGTGGCCCTGCTCGACCCCGCCGACCAGGCGCTGATCGCCGGCTTCGTGATCAACAAGTTCCGGGGTGATCTCGGCCTGCTCCGACCCGGGCTCGACATGCTGCACCGGGTGACCGGCCGGCCCACCTACGGGGTGCTGCCCTGGCACCTCGACCTGTGGCTCGACGCGGAGGACTCGCTCGCCTACGGTCGGGTGCTCGGCCGGCCCGCCGCCCCGCACGGCACCGACTGGCTCGACATCGCCGTGGTCCGACTGCCCCGGATCAGCAACGCCACCGACGTGGAGGCCCTCGCCACCGAACCGGGCGTCCGGGTCCGGCTCACCGTCGAGCCCGCCGAGCTGGCCGCCGCCGACCTGGTCGTCCTGCCCGGCTCGAAGTCCACCGTCGCCGACCTGGCCTGGCTGCGGGAGACCGGGCTCGCCGAGGCGGTCACCGCGCACGCCGCCGCCGGCCGGCCACTGCTGGGCATCTGCGGCGGCTTCCAGATGCTGGCCACCGCCATCCACGATCCGGTGGAGAGCCGCCGGGGCAGCGTCCCCGGGCTGGGCCTGCTCCCCATCGAGATCACCTTCGACCCGGTCAAGACCGTCCGCCCCGCCGTCGGCACCGCCGCGCCGGACGTCCCGGTACGCGGCTACGAGATCCACCACGGGTACGTCTCCACCGCCGACGCGGACCTACCGCCGCTGCTGCACCACGCCGACGGCCGGCCCGAGGGCGCGCGGCTCGGCGCGGTGCACGGCACCCACTGGCACGGCGCGTTCGAGTCCGACGAGTTCCGCCGTCGGTTCCTGACCGAGGTGGCCCGGTCGGCCGGCCGGCACGGCTTCACCGTCGCACCGGGCACCAGTTTCGACGCCGCCCGCGAACGCTCCCTCGACCTGCTCGGCGACCTGGTCGAGGAACACCTCGACACCGCCGCGCTGTGGCGGCTCATCGAGAGCGGCGCTCCCGCCGACCTGCCGTTCATCCCACCCGGCGCACCACCCACGACCTGACCATCCCGCCCGCACCGGCCGGAAACCCGGTCAGTGCCCGCAGCGGTTGGGCCGCGGCCCCGTGCCCGCATCGGCCGGGCAGCCGGTCCGGGGCCAGGCAGGCCGGTCGGGCCGTCGTCGTACCGGGGCCGGTCGTCAGCGGCGCACGTCGGCGGGCTGGTCGGACAGCGGCAACCCGGCCTCCAGCCACCCCTGCACGCCGCCGGTCATGTCGGTGGCGTTGCGCAGGCCCAACGCCTGCAGGCTCGCCGCCGCCAGGCTGGAGCTGTAACCGTGCCGGCAGGCCACCACGATCTCCCGGTCGTAGCCGGTCGCCTCGGGGATACGCCACTCGCTGGCCGGGTCCAGCCGCCACTCCAGCACCGTCCGGTCGATGACGATCGCGCCGGGCAGGTCCCCCTGCTCCCGGCGTTGCCCCTCGGTACGCGTGTCGACCAGCAGCGCACCCGCCCGTACCGCCTCGACCGTCTGGTGAGGACTCAACCGGCGTAGCCCGGCCCGGGCCTGTTCCAGCAGAGCGTCCACGCCGGGACTCATCACGTCATTGAGCACGTCCAGATCATGCCCCGGCGCCCACCGCGCCGCCCGACGAACCTCACTCCCCACGGCGGAACCAGGCTCACGGGGGACACCCACTAGCGTCACCTGTGTGACGGTGGCGCTGGTCGAGGCGTACGCGACGCTGGCCCGGCGGGTGCTCGCCGGGCCAGCGCGGTTGGGGCGTACCCGACTGGTGGCCGTCGACGGACCCAGCGGCGCGGGCAAGAGCGTCTTCACCGCGCGCCTCGCGGACGCCCTGGCCGGCCTGCCCGACGGCGGACGGCCACCGGTGGTGCACACCGACGACCTGCTCGACGGCTGGGACGACCAGTTCACCTTCTGGACCCGGCTGGAGGAACGGGTGCTCACCCCGCTGCGGGAAAGGCGACCGGGTTCCTACCGGCGGTACAGCTGGGTGCGCCGGGCGTTCCTGCCCCGCGAGGTGCCGGTGCCGGTCGCGCCGGTGCTGCTGCTGGAGGGGGTGAGCGCCGCGCGGGCGGCGATCCGCCCGGAGCTGACCCTGTCGGTGCAGGTCACCGCGCCGGGTCCGGTGCGGTTGCGGCGCGCGCTGGACCGCGACGGCGCGCACCTGCTGGCGGAGCTGCGGCGCTGGCACGCGGGGGAGGAGGCCCACTTCGCCGTCGACCGGACCGCCGACGCGGTCGACCTGGTGGTCGACGGCGCGCCGACCCTGCCGCACGACCCGGACCACTACTACGTCCGCCGCCCGACTCCCGCCGGTGCGCCCGGCCCGGCCGTCGGGCCGGCGGCTGCGGTCGGTCGCCGGCCCGGCCCGACTGCGGGCTCCGGCTCGCCGGGTGGCTCGCGGTAAGGCCGGCATACGATGCCGGTCATGACCTCACCGATCATGTCCGAGTCCGAGGTACGGGCCGCCGTCGCGCGGGAACTGCCCGGGGTCCGTGCCGACCTGGAACGTCTCGTCCGCATCCCCGGCATCGCGTTCGAGGGGTTTGACCACTCGCACGTCGAGCGCTCCGCCGAGGCGGTCGCCGACTTGCTGCGCGGCTGCGGTCTCGACGTGCGGATCGTGCGGTCGGGCGGTCAGCCCGCCGTGATCGGGACGAAGGCCGCCCCGCCCGGCGCACCCACCGTGCTCATGTACGCCCACCACGACGTGCAGCCCGTCGGCGACCTGTCGCTGTGGGAGTCCGAGCCGTTCGAGCCGGTCGAGCGGGACGGCCGTCTCTACGGGCGCGGCGCGGCCGACGACAAGGCCGGCATCATGGCGCACGTCGCCGCCCTGCGCGCCTTCGGCGACCAGCTCCCGGTCGGCGTGGTGCTGTTCATCGAGGGCGAGGAGGAGTACGGCTCGGACTCGCTGGAGCGGCTGCTCGCCGAGCACCGCGAGGAGATCGCCTCGGACGTCATCGTGATCGCCGACTCCACCAACTGGGACGTGGGCGTGCCGGCGCTGACCACCTCGCTGCGCGGCGTGGTCAACCTGTTCGTCGAGCTGCGCACCCTGGACCACGCGGTGCACAGCGGCATGTTCGGTGGGGCCGTGCCGGACGCGTTGACCGCGCTGGTCCGCCTGCTGGCGACCCTGCACGACGACGCCGGGGACGTGGCCGTCGAGGGCCTGACCGGCCGGGCGGGGGCCGCCGTCGACTACCCGGAGGACCGGTTCCGGGCCGAGGCCGGGCTGGTCGAGGGGGTCGCGCTGATCGGCACCGGCCGGATCACCGAGCGGCTCTGGACCCGACCGGCGGTGGCGGTGCTCGGCATCGACGCGCCGGCCACCGGCGAGGCGCCCAACGCGCTGGTCCCGGCGGCGAAGGCCAAGCTGAGCGTACGGCTGGCGCCGGGCGACGACCCCAAGCGGGCGTACGACGCGGTGCGTACCCACCTGGAACGGCACGCGCCGTGGGGTGCCCGGGTGACGGTGACCCTGGAGCACGACGGCGACCCGTGTGTCATCGACGCGTCGGGGCCGATGTTCGACGCCGCCCGCGCCGCCTTCCGGGCCGCCTGGGACGGCACCGAGCCGGTGGACATCGGCGTCGGGGGTTCGATCCCGTTCATCGCCACCTTCCAGGAGATGTTCCCGCAGGCGGCGATCCTGGTGACCGGGGTGGAGGACCCGCACGCGCGGGCGCACGGCCCCAACGAGAGCCTGCACCTCGGCGAGTTCGCCCGGGTCTGCCTGGCCGAGGCGTTGCTGCTGGCGAACGTGGCCGGACAGGGGCGACGGGCCGGTTAGGTCGCGGAACCATAACGTCGGGGTCGATGTCGCGGTTTGCGGCGTGTCGTTCGCGCACCTGGTATAGCCTTTCGAACATGCGTACGAACGACGTGATGACGCGGCTGGAAGCCGCCGTGAGCGCTCTGGGGGACGTCGACGTCTCCGCGTGGCCCGAGGACACGCTCAAGGAACAGCTCGGCGAGCTCTCGGCCGTGCTGGTCGCCCTGGACGGCGTGCTGTCCCGGGTCGCCGACGGCGTCCGCGCCCGTGGGCTGCGCATAGAGGAACCCGTCTCGGTCTGAGCCGTGGCACCAGGTGGTCACACCCGGTGCCACTGGGGAGGACGGCCGGATCGGGACGGCCCGGGTACGGCAATACCCGGGCGATGTCGGGGGTGGCTGGCAGGATGAGGTGCGTGCGGTTCCTCGACCTGGCAGCCACCTCCGCGGCCGTCGCGGCCACCACCGGCCGGCGGGCCAAGGTGGAGCTGCTGGCCGGCGCGCTGCGGGCGCTCGACCTGTCCGAGGTGTCGGTCGGCTCCGGCTACCTCGCCGGTGAGCTGCGTCAGCGGCAGACCGGTGTGGGCTGGGCCAGTCTGCGCGACCTGCCGCCGCCGGCCGCCGAGCCGACCCTGACGGTGACCGCCGTCGACGCGGCGATCGACGAGATCGCCGCCGTGCACGGACCGGGTTCCCAGGCCCGTCGCCGGCACCTGCTCGCCGCCCTCCTCGGTGCCGCCACCGTCGACGAGCAGCGGCTGCTGGTCGCACTCTTCCGTGGCGAGCTGCGTCAGGGCGCCCAGGCGGGCCTGCTCGCCGACGCCATCGCCAAGGCCGCCGAGGTCCCCGTGACGGCGGTCCGTCGCGCCCTGCTGCTCGCCGGTGACCTGCGGGCCGTCGCGCTGGCCGCCCGCACCGGTGGGGCCGCCGCGCTGGCCGGGTTCGGGCTCCAGGTGGGCCGCCCGCTCGCGCCGATGCTGGCCCAGAGCGCCCCCTCGGTCGACGCCGCGCTCCAGGCGACCGGGGTGCCGGCCGTGGTCGACGTCAAACTCGACGGCATCCGCATCCAGGTGCACCGCTCCGGCGACGACGTCGCGGTCTTCACCCGCAGCCTCGACGAGATCACCGCCCGGCTGCCCAGGGTGGTCGCCGCCGTACGCGCCCTGCCGGTCCGCGACGTGGTGCTCGACGGCGAGGCGATCGGGTTGGACACCGCCGGCCGCCCGCTGCCGTTCCCGCAGACCTCCAGCCGGGCGGCCCGGCGGGCCACCACCGCCGCCACCGGGGTCACCTCCGCCAGCGGTGCGACCGGCGCGGCCGACGTGGCCCCGCTGGCCGAGGCGACCGCGCTCACGCCGTACTTCTTCGACCTGCTGCACCTCGACGGCGACGACCTGATCGACCTGCCGGGCCGGCAGCGGTGGGCCCGGCTCGCTGATGTGGTCGACGGGTCGTTGCTGGTCGGTCGGGCCGAGGTGGCCGACCCCGAGCAGGCCGGTGCGGTGTTCGCCGCCGCGCTCGACGCCGGTCAGGAGGGGGTGGTGATCAAGTCGCCGGACGCGCACTACGACGCCGGTCGACGGGGCACCGCCTGGGTCAAGGTCAAGCCCCGGCACACCCTCGACCTGGTCGTGCTGGCGGTCGAGTGGGGCAGCGGACGGCGGGAGGGGTGGCTGTCCAACCTCCACCTCGGTGCCCGGGACCCGCGTACCGGCGAGTTCGTGATGCTCGGCAAGACCTTCAAGGGCCTCACCGACGACCTGCTGCGCTGGCAGACCGAACGCTTCCTCGGGCTGGCCGTGGAGCGCGGGGACTGGGTGGTGCGGGTCCGCCCCGAGCAGGTGGTCGAGATCGCCTTCGACGGGGTGCTCGCGAGCACCCGCTATCCGGGCGGGGTGGCGCTCCGGTTCGCCCGGGTGCTGCGCTACCGCGACGACAAGTCGGCCGCCGAGGCGGACACCATCGACACGGTCCGGGCGCTGCACGCCGGGCGACCGACCGACTGAGCCACCCCGGCGGGACGATCGTTCAGAGCGTGGACAGCGAACGGGCGTAGTTGACCTGGTTGTTGATCTGCTGCACCTGTCCCTGGTCGACCACCGGGATACGGGCCACGTACTGGTGGCCGCCGCTGGTCACCGTCACCTGCACCATGCCGTGGTACCGGGTCTCCTTGATCAGCAGGAAGAGCAGGCTGAAGATGGTGAGGCAGAAGAAGCCGAGGATGGCGCAGACGATCGCCCAACTGGCGATCTTCTCCTCCCGCTGCCAGTGGTCGGTGACGTACCAGGTGGCACCGGCCAGGGGCATCGCGCCCGCCGGGGTGTGGATCACCGGCGGACTCACCATGATCTCGCCGATCTGCACCGCCGCCGCCTGCTGACCACCCGCCATCCCCGGCGGCGGGGTGAACTGCGGCGGGTACGGCCCCGGCTGGCCCATCGGCGCGGCGTACGGGTCGACCCCGGCCGGTGCCGGGAACCCCGCCGGCGGCGTCGAGAACTGCGCCGGTGGTGCGGAGAACTGCGCGGGCGGTGCCGAGAAGTTCGCGGGCGGTGCGGAGAACTGCGCCGGTGGTGCCGAGAACTGCGCAGGTGGTGCGGAGAACTGGGCCGGCGGTCCCGGGTACGGCTCGGCGGTCGACGGGGTGGAGGGGCCGACCGGTACCGCCGGGGGCGCGGGGAACGCCGTCGACGCCGGTGGCACGTCCGGCGACGGGGCCCAGGGATCGTAGGCGGGGCTCGCCTGCGTGGGCGGACCGGACGGGGTGGGCGGACCGGACGGGGTGGGCGGGTCGGACGGGTACGACGGGGCGGGGTCGGAGGTCACCACGACACCTCACGCGCGTTGGACATCCTGCGGACCATACAGCGTCCGGCGTCGCCCCGCGTTCCGGCGCGGCACCGGCCCGCAGCACGTACCCGCCCGCACCCGCTCGCCGCCCGGGGGTGCCAGGGCGGCGCGCACGGGCCAGCTGGGCCGGGCGGTCAGGCGGAGGCGGCCGGTTCGGCGGCCCGGTCCACGGGAGGCTTCGGCGCGTCCAGGCCGGCGGCCCGTCGGGCCTCCCGCCGGGCCACCCAGCCGTAGCCGAAGAGCGTCATCGCGGCGAACAACCACCACTGGACGACGTAGCCGAAGTTCTGCCAGTTGTTCGTGTGCCCGATCGGCACCGCCCGGAACGCCGGGTCGTTCGCCGGGGTCTGCTCGTCGAGCAGCAGGTACGCCCCGTGCAGCGGGTACGGCAGTTCCCGGGCCAGCTTGTCCACGGTCACCCGACGGGTCTCCAACCGGCCGTCGCGCCGGTCCACGCCGTTGCCGCCGCTCTCGGTGGGGTGCACCCGGCCGACGACGGTCACCTGACCGGTAGGCAGCGCCGGCACCTCGGGCATGGCCAGCGCGCCGCCGGGTGCCGGGGGGACCCAGCCCCGGTCGACCAGCACGGCCGTGCCGTCGTCGAGCACCAGTGGGACGAGGACCTCGAAGCCGACCCTGCTCTCCACCGTCCGGCCCCGGACCAGGATGACGTTCGTGGCGTCGTACCGGCCGGTGGCGGTGACCCGGCTCCACTCGGCCTGCGCGGCGGGGGCCGCGCCGACGGTGCCCGCGCCGCCGGTGGGGGCCGGCAGCGTCGACCGCAGCGGCGCGGGGGTGCCGGCGGTGCCGGCGTCGATCCGCTCGTTGACGGCGGTACGTTCCCGGTAGCGGTCCAGCTGCCAGTTGCCGAGCAGCACCATGACGGCGGCGGCGACCAGGGTCAGCGCGAGGATGCCCAGCCAGCGTGGGGTCAGCAGGAACCGGTACACAGCACGAGGCTACCCGTATGACCGACGCCACCCTGCGCGACGGCCCGGCACCGGCCCGTACGGTGTGCGGATCGGCGGTCTCCACCTGTCGCCAGGGGCGGGTATGGTCACGCCTGCGGATCGCCGCCGGTGTTCCTCCCGGCCGTCCGCGAGCCACCGCCCGTCGCCACCGAGGAGTCGATGATGACCGCCGTGCCGCGCCTCGTGTTCAGCGCGCCGTCCTCCGGTCACGGCACCAACGCGCTGTCCGTCGGTCTGCTCGCCGCGCTCGCCGAACGGGGGCTCGACGTCGCCGGGTTCAAGGTCGGTCCGGACCACGTCGACGCCGCCTACCTCGGCCTGGCCGCCGGCCGCCCCGGCCGTACCCTCGACCCCCGGCTGATCGGTGGCGACCGGCTCGGGCCCCTCTTCGCGTACGGCGCGCAGGGTGCCGCGTTGGCCCTGGTCCAGGGCACCATGGGGCTGTACGACTCGGTCGGGGGCCGCCCCGAGGCGGAGTCCACGGCCGCCGTGGCGACCGCGCTGCGCAGCCCCGTCGTGCTGGTGATCGACGTGGCGGCGATGGGCCAGTCGGTGGCCGCCCTGGTGCACGGCTTCCGCTCGTACGACGAGCAGCTCTGGTTGGGTGGGGTGATCCTCACCCAGGTCGCCTCCGGCCGGCACGAGGCCATGCTCCGGGAGGCGCTCGACGACGTCGGGATGCCCGTCTACGGGGCGTTGCGCCGGCACGAACTGCCCCCGGTGCTGCCCGCCCGCCGGCACGGCGTGGCACCGGTCCTCGGCCGCGACGCCGAGGCGTCCCGGGCGGTGCGCCGGCTCGGCGAGGCGGTCGCCGGGACGGTCGACCTGGAACGCCTGCTCGGGTTGGCCCGTTCCGCCCCGGCGCTGTCCGTCCCGGCTTGGTCGCCGGTGTCCGACGCCCCGGTGGTGGACGCGCCGGTGGTGGCGCTCGCCGGTGGCCCCGGCGGCAGCTACAGCCACCCGGAGACCGCCGAGCTGCTGCGGGCCGCCGGGGCCCAGGTGGTCACCGTCGACCCGCTGCGCGACGAGGCGCTGCCCGCCGGCACCCGCGCGCTGGTCGTCGGGGGCGCGCTGCCCGAGTCGTACGCGCGGGACCTGTCGGCCAACCGGCGGCTCTGCATCGCGGTGGCCGAGCTGGCCCGCACCGGCCGTCCGGTGATCGCCGAGGGCACCGGCCTGCTGTGGCTGGCCCGGGAGCTGGACGGGCTGCCGATGTGCGGGGTGCTGGACGCGATCGGCGTGAGCCGGGACGGTCTGGTGGTCGGTTACCGGGAGGCGACCGCCCTGTCCGACAGCGCGGTCGCCCGTACCGGTGCGACGGTGGTGGGCTACAAGCAGCACGGCGCGGTGCTCACCCCCCGGGCCGGGCAGCGGGCCGCCTGGGGTTGGGAGGGCGGCACGCCCGAGGGCTTCGTCTGGCGGGGCGTGCACGCCTCCCAGCTCGGCCTGCACTGGGCGGCGTACCCGGAGATCGCGACCCGGCTGGTGACGGCGGCGGCGCTGCCCTCGCCGGTCGAGGGCGTCGCCGCGCCGGCCTGACCGGCCCCGGGTGACCGGCCCCACGTCAGCCGACGATGGCGTCCGACGGTGGGGTGAACTGGCGGGTCGGGGTGCCCTTGAGGCCGTCGCGCAGGGTCTGGGCGACCGCGTTGACCGGGACCTGGGACTGCCCGTCACCGACGGCGTTGAACGGGTTGTCCGGGTCGGCGATGAAGCTCGCCGCCGCCAGTTCCGGGGTGTAGCCGACGAACCAGGCCGACCGGGTGCTGTCCGTGGTGCCGGTCTTGCCGGCCACCGGGCGGCCCACCGTGCCCCGGACGCTGTCCGCCGTCGACCAGCCGCCGCAGCTGCCCTTGGCCGGGGTGTCGCCGGTGGGGCAGCGGGCGGCGTCGGTGGCGGCACGGGCGGCGTCGGCGTTGACCACCTGCCGGCAGCGGGGCTTGGCGACCTCCCGTTCGATGCCACCGGCGGTCCGGTAGGTGGCCGGGGTGCCGTCCCGGTTGGTGATCGAGTTGACCGGCATCGCCTCGCAGTACCGCCCGTCGGCGGCGATCGCGGCGTACGCGTTGGCCATCTCCAGCGGGGTGGCGTCGGAGACGCCCAGGGTGAACGCGCCCCACTTCTTCGCCTTCGCGGGTGACGCCTGTTCCTTGTCGACGTCGGTACGCCAGCGCAGGCCCAACTGCTCCGCGAGGTGCACCCCCCGGTCCGCGCCGATCTTCTCCTCCAGTTGGACGAAGTAGGTGTTCACCGACTTGCCGAACCCGGACCACATGGTCTGCCGGCCGGTCATCGCCCCGCTGGCGTTGGACGGCGCCCACCCGTCGTAGACGGCCGACTTGTACCGGTACGGCGAGTCGAACGCGGTGGACAGCGGCATCCCGGCGTCCAGGGCGGCCAGCATCGGGAACATCTTGAACGTCGAGCCGGCCTGGTAGCCCGGGAGGGTGCCGCCGCCGAGCAGCGGGGCGACCGTGTTCGGGTAGTTCGCCTTCATCTTCGGGTCGGCCTCGGGGTTCGAGCTGGGTCCGTTCTCGCTGACGTCCAGGGAGTACGTCCGGTTCACCGCCATCGCCTTGATCCGTCCGGTGCCCGGTTCGGCGACCACGATCCCGTTGGCGAAGGGACTGTCGACGCGGTCCTTCGCACCGACGTTCTTCTCGGCGGCGGCCTGCACCTTGGGGTCGAGGCTCAGCACGATCCGGTAGCCGCCCCGGCGCAGCTTGTCCATCCGCTCCAGCCGGTTCTCCCCGAACGCGGGCTGCGCGCTCCACCAGTTCTTCACGTAGTCGCAGGCGAAGCCCCAGGTGTTGTACTTGTTGGGGATCGCGGCGCAGTCGTTGGCAGGGGTGGTGGGCCGGGTCCGGATGGGTTCGCTCTTGGCCACCGCGGCGGCGTCCGGGGACAGGTAGCCGAGTTGGGTCATCTTGTCGAGCACGTAGTTGCGCCGGCCGGTGGCCTCCTTCTGGTCCGAGCTGAGCGGGTCGTACTCGGAGGGGGACTTGACCAGGCCGGCGAGGGTGGCCGCCTCGACCGGGGTGAGCGTGGCCGGGGTCTTGGAGAAGAAGATCTGCGCCGCGGCGTAGATGCCGTACGCCCGGTGACCGAAGTACGCCGAGTTGAGGTAGCGCTCCAGGATCTGGTCCTTGGTCAGCTCCTTCTCGATGTCCAGCGCCATCCGCATCTCCTTGACCTTGCGCAGGCTGGTCTGCTGGATGGCCTCCTGGACCTCCTGCGGCGTCTGCGCGCTGTCCCGCAGCGCCATCCGGACGTACTGCATGGTCAGGGTGGAGGCGCCCTGGGAGACGCCGCTGGAACGGGTGTTGGCCACGAAGGCGCGGGCGACGCCCTTCGGGTCGACGCCCCGGTGCTGGTAGAAGCGGTTGTCTTCGGCGGCGACGATGGCCTGCTGGATGTTCGGCGACATGTCCGACAACTTGGTGTACTGCCGGTACTCCTCGTAGAACATCGTCAGGATCGTCGTGCCGTCTGGCGCGTAGAGGTAGGACGTCTCGGCGGGCAGGGCGGTGCGCAGGATGTTCGTCTTGTGCTCCACGGCGTGCGCGGTGGCTTTGGCGCCCAGGCCGGTCACGGCGGCCAGCGGGTACGCCACGGCGGCGAGCACGATGCCGGCGATCAGCCCGGCACGCAGGAGAGGAACGGAACGACCAGCGGCAGCAAGGGGTCGATTGCTCACGTGGTCAAGTTATGACATTTCCGATTCGTCCATGAGAAGAATTCATGAACGCTCGGGCGTTCCCCGGCCGGGACCGGCGGCCGTGGGTGAAGCGTCCGGTGTGCCGTGATGTGGACCACCTCGGGATCGACTGTCCTCTGCGCCGGCTTCCCGGCAGGATCGCGGACATGCATGGGCAACTGACCGGCGTCGAGCCGTCGACCGGCCCGGGAGCCGCCGCCGCGCCGGCGACCGCAGCCGGGGCGACCGTCGACGCCGAACCGGATCTCGCCCACCACGGGGACGCCGAGGCCACCCCCGGCCTGGTCGACCTGGCCGTCAACGTCCGTCGCGACCCGATGCCGGACTGGCTGGCCGACCCGCTCACCGCCGCCCTCGCCGACCTGGCCGGCTACCCCGACCCCCGGCCGGCCCGCGCCGCCGTCGCCGCCCGGCACGGCCGCCCGGAGGCGGAGGTGCTGCTCACCGCCGGTGCCGCCGAGGGCTTCGTGCTGCTCGCCCGCGCCCTGGTCGGGGTACGCCGCCCGGTGGTGGTGCACCCGCAGTTCACCGAACCGGAGGCCGCGCTGCGGGCCGCCGGCCACCGGGTCGAACGACTCCTGCTCGACCCGGACGACGACTTCCGGCTCGACCCCGCGCGGGTGCCGGCCGACGCCGACCTGGTCATGATCGGCAACCCGACCAACCCGACCTCGGTGCTGCACCCCGCCGCCGACCTGGCCACCCTGGCCCGGCCCGGCCGGGTGCTCGTCGTCGACGAGGCGTTCGCCGACACCACAGGCGTCCCCGGCGTCGACGGCGAGCCCGAGTCGCTCGCCGCCCGCCGGGACCTGCCCGGCCTGGTGGTGGTGCGCAGCCTCACCAAGACCTGGGGACTGGCCGGGCTGCGGATCGGCTACCTGCTCGGCGAGGCCGCCCTCCTGGAGCGGCTGGCCGCCGCCCAGCCGCTGTGGGCCGTGTCCACCCCGGCGCTGGCCGCCGCCACCGCCGTCGCGTCCCCGACCGGTGTCGCCGCCGAGCGCGCCATCGCCGCCCGGCTCGCCGCCGACCGCGACCACCTGGTGCGCCGCCTGTCGGCCCTACCCGGGGTACGCGTCGCGGGCCGCCCGGCCAGCGCCTTCGTCCTGGTCCACCGGCCCGGGGCCGACCGGGTACGCCAGGCGTTGCGCGACCGGGGCTGGGCCGTACGACGTGGCGACACCTTCCCCGGGCTCGGGCCGGACTGGCTGCGGATCGCCGTCCGCGACCCGGCCACCACGGACGCGTTCATCGAGGTAATGGCGGAGATCCTGGAGGCATGATGCTGGAGACGACGATCGCGGAGATCGGTCCGCCCGACCCGGTGGCGATGACGGCCGCCCGGGACCTCCAGGCCCGGCTGACCAAGCCGGCCGGCTCGCTCGGCGCGCTGGAGGAGCTGTCCGTACGCCTGGCCGGCCTGGCCGGGGTCTGCCCGCCGCCGCTGCCCGAACCGGCGGCGGTGGCGATCTTCGCCGGTGACCACGGCGTGCACACCCAGCGGGTCACCCCGTGGCCGCAGGAGGTCACCGCCCAGATGATCGGGAACTTCCTGGCCGGCGGGGCGGTCGTCAACGCGTTCGCCCGGCAGGCCGGCGCCTCGGTCACCGTGGTCGACGTCGGCGTGGCCGCGCCGCTGCCGTTCCCGCCCGCCGACGCCGCGCCCACCACCGCGTCCACCGACGCCCTGTCCGCCGAAGCCCCGTCCGGCGACGCCGTGCCCGCCCCGACCGGCACCACCCTGGCACCGCCGCGCCTGCTCGACGCGAACGTGCGGCGCGGCACCCGGGACATGACGGTCACCGCCGCACTCACCCGGGACGAGGCGCGGGCGGCGGTCGAGACCGGCATCCGGGTCGCCGGCGAGCTGATCGACGCCGGGGCGGGTGTGCTGCTCACCGGCGACATGGGGATCGCCAACACCACGCCGGCCGCCGCGCTGGTCGCCGCGTTCACCGGGGTCGACGCGGAGGCGGCCACCGGCCGGGGTACCGGGGTGGACGACGAGACGTACCGGCGCAAGGTCGACGTGGTGCGCACGGCGCTGGACCGGCACCGCCCCGACCCGGCCGATCCGCTGGGGGTGCTGGCCGCCGTCGGTGGCCTGGAGCACGCGGCGCTGGCCGGCCTGATCCTCGGCGCGGCGGCCCGCCGGGTGCCGGTGCTGCTCGACGGGGTGATCGCGGTCAGCGCGGCGCTGGCCGCCGCCGCCCTCGCCCCCGACGCGGTCGGTGCGATGGTCGCCGGGCACCGCTCCGCCGAGCCGGGCGCCACCGTGGCGCTGCGGCACCTCGGCCTCGACCCGCTCGTCGACCTCGGCCTGCGCCTCGGCGAGGGTACCGGGGCGCTGCTGGCCCTGCCGGTGGTCGTCGGCGCGGTCCGGGTGTTGCACGAGGTGGCCACCTTCGACGCGGCGGGGGTCTCCGAGAAGTGAGCACCAGCCCCTACCCTCTCGGACTGCGGCTCGCCGGGCGGCGGGTGGTCGTGGTGGGCGGCGGTGCCGTGGCCAGCCGGCGGGTGCCCGCCCTGCTGGACGCCGGTGCCGACGTGCTGCTGGTCGCCCCCGAGGTGACCCCCGCGTTACGCGCGCACGTCGACGCCGGGCGGCTGCACTGGCGGCCCCGCCGGTTCGCCCCCGACGACCTCGACGGGGCGTGGCTGGTCCAGGTCGCGGTGGACGATCCGCTCGCCGCCGCCTCGGTCAGCGCCGTCGCCGCCGAACGGCGGATCTTCTGCGTCCGGGCCGACGACCGGACGGCGGCCACCGCGTGGACTCCGGCGGTGACCCGGCACGGGCCGGTGACCGTGGCCGTGCTGGGCGGGGGAGACCCGAAACGGGCGATGGGTGTCCGGGACGCTGTCCGGGAGCTGCTCGCCGCCCGGACGGGCCCGCTCGTCGACCCGGGGGAGGTCGACCCGGGCGAACCGGTGGCGGACGCGCCCCTCGCGGGCCCGCCGGAGCCGACGCCGGCCGGGGCCGGCGACGCCGCGACCCGTGCGGGTGGCCCGGTCGGTCGGGTGTCGCTGGTCGGTGCGGGGCCGGGTGACCCGGAGCTGATCACGGTGAAGGGGTGGCGGCTGCTCACCGAGGCGGAGGTGGTGGTCGCCGACCGGCTGGTGCCCGGGTTGCTCCTGGACGAGTTGCGCCCCGACGTCGAGCTGGTCGACGCCGCGAAGATCCCCTACGGGCCGTCCCGCGCCCAGGAGGAGATCAACCGGATCCTGGTCGACCGGGCGCTCGCCGGAAAGGTCGTGGTACGCCTCAAGGGTGGCGACCCGTACGTCTTCGGGCGTGGCGGGGAGGAGTTGCTGGCCTGCGCGGCGGCCGGCGTACCGGTGACCGTGGTGCCCGGGGTGACCAGCGCCGTGGCCGTGCCGGCGGCGGCCGGTGTCCCGGTCACCCACCGGGCGGTGGCCCACGAGTTCACCGTGGTCTCCGGCCACGTCGCCCCGGACTCGCCGGTCTCCCTGGTGCGCTGGGAGGCCCTGGCCGGCCTGCGGGGCACCCTGGTGGTGCTGATGGGGCTCAAGAACCTGGCCGCCATCGCCGACACCCTGACCCGGCACGGCCGGGACGCGGCCACCCCGGTCGCGGTGATCCAGGAGGGCACCACGGGTGGTCAGCGCAGCCTGCGGTCGACGCTCGGCGCGGTGGCGGCCGACGTGGTCGCGGCGGGGCTGCGGCCCCCGGCCATCGTGGTGATCGGCGACGTGGTCGACGCCCTGACGCCCTGACGCGTCTTGATCCACCCTTGTGGGCCGATGTAGCGGTATCCCGTGTCGCGGATACCGCTACATCGGCCCAACTGGAGTCGATCGTGTGGGGCGCTACTGCTTGAGCATGTTGTCCAGCAGCAGGGCACAGCGGATCAGGCCGAGGTGGCTGTACGCCTGCGGGTGGTTGCCCAGCCCGCGCTCGGCCAGCGGGTCGTACTGCTCGGGCAGCAGCCCGGTCGGGCCGGCGGTGTCGACCATCTGGGCGAACAGCTCCTCGGCGTCGGTACGCCGACCGGTGCGCAGGTACGCCTCGATCAGCCACGCCGTGCAGATGTGGAAGCCACCCTCCCGACCCGGCAGACCGTCGTCCCAGTGGTAGCGGTAGACGACCGGGCCGCTGCGCAGATCCGCCTCGATCTTGAGCACGGTGGAGAGGAAGCGCGGGTCGTCGCCCGGGAGCAGGCCGGACAGCCCGATCCAGAGCGAGGAGGCGTCCATGTCCTCGTCGCCGTACGCGACGCTGTACGCCTCGACCTCCTCGTGCCAGCCGTTCTCCAGCACGTTGGCACCGATCCGGTCGCGCAGCTCCACCCACTCCGGCCGGTCCTCGCCGTCGTGCTGACGCACCACGTGCAGGGCCCGGTCGACGGTCATCCAGCACATCACCTTGGAGAAGATGTGGTGCCGGGGTGGGAGGCGGGCCTCCCAGATGCCGTGGTCGGGCTCGTGCCAGCGGCGGCGGACCGCCTCGACCATGTTGTCCAGCACCCGCCACTCGTCGTCGCGGACCGAACCCCGGGCGTCGGCGACGGCCGCGATCAGGTCGGCGATCGGGCCGAAGACGTCCAGTTGGAGCTGGTGGTTGGCGAGGTTGCCGACCCGGACCGGCCGGGAGCCGGCGTACCCGGGCAGGGTGTCGATGACCGCCTCGGCACCCAGCTCGTAGCCGTCGACCGTATAGAGCGGGTGCAGCCGCTCGGGGTGCCCGCCGGTGCGCTCGATGCAGCCGTCCACCCAGCGCAGCAGCGCCTCGGCCTCCTCGATCGAGCCGAGGTCGACCAGGGCCCGCGCGGTCATCGCCGCGTCCCGCAGCCAGCAGTACCGGTAGTCCCAGTTGCGGACGCCGCCCAGCTCCTCCGGCAGCGAGGTGGTCGCCGCCGCCAGGATCGAGCCGGTCGCCTCGTGGCAGAGCCCACGCAGGGTGAGCGCGCTGCGGGCGACCAGGTCCCGGGCGGTGGCGGGCAGCCGCAGCGAGGCCACCCACTCCTTCCAGGGCTGCTCGGCGCTGGCCTGCCGGTCGTGGATGGCGACCGCGTGGTCCTCCAGGCTGTGCGTGCCGAAGCGCAGCTCCAGCACCACCTGGCCGCCGGTGGCGGAGAGGTCGACCACGGCGTGCGCGGTCTCGTACCCGCCGTCGTTGCGGACCTGCCAGGTCACCCCTGGGGAGTAGAGCGCGACGGGCTCGTTGGAGCCGAGCACCAGCAGGCCGTTGTCCATCGGCTGGAGCTGCGTGGCGACCTGACCGAACTCGGGGCGCGGGGCGAACTCGATCCGGGCCCGGCCGGAGCCGGTGAGCACCCGGACCAGCGTGGAGTCGCCGGTGATGACGGCCGGGCCGTCCGGGGTGGTCTCCCGGGCCGGCAGGTCCAGCCAGTCGGTGACGGTGAGCCCCGACCAGCGGGTCTCTACGGTCATCGTGCCGTTGCGGTAGCGCTGGCCCAGCGGGATGCCGCCGCGCTCCGGCCCGACGGTGAAGTGCCCGGCCGGGCTGCCGCCGACCAGGTCGGCGAAGATCGCCGCCGAGTCGGGCTTGGGGTGGCAGAGCCAGCTCACCTTGGCCTCGGGGGTGAGCAGCGCGACGGTACGCCCGTTGGCGAGCATCGAGTGCCGTTCGATCGGCACCGCCCGCTCGCCGAAGAGCCAGTGCCGGCGGGTCTCCAGCAGCAGGCCCAGCGCGCGGGCCGCCTCGATCGGCTCGGCCACCCGGTAGTGCGCCTGGGTGTCCCCGGGGCCGATCTTGATGCCCAGGTCGGGGCCGCGCAGGGTGCCGAAGGCGTTCTCGTCGGTGACGTCGTCGCCGATGAAGAGCACCGCGCTGGCCGAGAGCTGGGTGCGGAGCTGGTCGACCGCGGTGCCCTTGTGGGTGGCGACCACCGACAGCTCGATGACCTCCTTGCCCTGGGTGACGGTGACGTCGTCCCACTTCGCCGGTCCGTTGCGGACGGCCTCGACGGCGGCGGCGGCGACCTGCGGGTCGACCCCGCGGGTGTGCACCGCGACGCTGGCCGGCTTGCGTTCCAGCCGTACCCCCGGGTGGGCCTGGGCGATCTCGCGTAGCGCGTCGCGCAGCCGGGTGCGCACGGCGACCAGCTCGGGGGAGAGCCGCTCGACGAAGCCGATGTCGAACTCGGAGCCGTGGCTGCCGACGAGGTGGATCTCGTTGGGCAGCCGGGACAACGCGGCCAGGTCGCGCAGCGCCCGTCCGGAGACCACCGCGACGGTGGTCTGCGGCAGCGAGGCCAGCGCCCGGACGGCGGCGACCGACTCGGGCAGCGGCACGGCCTTGCTCGGGTCCGCCACGATCGGCGCGAGGGTGCCGTCGTAGTCGCAGGCGACCAGGAGCTGTGGTACGCGGGCGATGCGTCCGATCGCGGCGAGCAGTTCCGGGTCCATCGTCCCGGCGGCGGGGGTGATGATCTCGGCGGTGGGGGCGTTCACTCGGCCTCCGTCCCCGGTGCGCCCAACTCGGTCAGAAAGGACTTCGCCCAGTGCCCCACATCGTGGGTGCGCAGATGACGTTGCATGATCCGCATGCGTCGACGGGCCTCCGGCTTCTCTACGTGTACAGCCCGCAGGAGGGCGTCCTTGACGGCGTCGGGGTCGTGCGGATTGCACAGGAACGCCTGGCGCAGCTCGGTGGCCGCGCCGGCGAATTCGCTGAGCACGAGCGCACCGCCCTGGTCGGCGCGCGATGCGACGTACTCCTTGGCCACCAGGTTCATTCCGTCTCGCAGCGGGGTCACCATCATCACGTCGGCCGCGACGTACATCGCGGCCAGTTCGCTGCGACTGTACGACTGATGCAGATAATGCACCGCCGGCACGCCGACCCTGCCGAATTCGCCGTTAATCCGACCAACCTCGCGTTCCACCTTGACCCGAAGTGCCTGGTAGTGCTCCACGCGCTCCCGGCTGGGGGTGGCCACCTGCACCATAACCGCGTCCGGAACTGTCAACTTTCCGTCAGCAAGGAGTTCCCGGAAGGCCTTGAGTCGAAGTTCGATGCCCTTCGTGTAGTCCAGCCGGTCGACGCCCAGGATGATCGTCTTCGGGTTGCCCAGCTCCTCGCGGATCTGCTTGGCCCGGGCCTGGATCGCCGGGTCCTCGGCCAGCCGCTCCATCTCCTTGGTCTCGATGGAGATCGGGAACGCGCCGGCCTTCACCTGCCGCCCGTCGACCTGGATCATCTGCCCCTCGTAGCGCAGCCCGAGCAGGTGCCGGGCCAGCCGGACGAAGTTCTGCGCGGCCAGCCGCTGCTGGAAGCCGACCAGGTCGCTGCCGAGCAGGCCGCGCAGGATCTCGGTGCGGAACGGCATCTGCATGAACAGCTCGATCGGCGGGAACGGGATGTGCAGGAAGAAGCCGATCTTCAGATCCGGCCGCAGCTCGCGCAGCATCGCCGGGACGAGCTGGAGCTGGTAATCCTGCACCCAGACCGTCGCGCCCTCGGCCGCGACGTCCGCCGCCGCCTCCGCGAACCGGGCGTTGACCAGCCGGTACGCCTCCCGCCAGCGGCGCTTGTAGGCGGGGGTCTCGACCGCGTCGTGGTAGAGCGGCCAGATGGTCGCGTTGGACTGGCCCTCGTAGTAGCGTTCCAACTCCTCGGCGCTCAACGGCACCGGGTGCAGCCGGATGCCCTCCAGGTCGAACGGCTCCGGGGCGGCGCCGGTGCCACCGGCCCAGCCGACCCAGGTGCCCCGGTGCTCGGCGAGGACGGGGTGCAGCGCGGTGACCAGCCCGCCGGGGCTGCGCCGCCACTGTCGTCCCTCGGGTGTGCTCACCTCGTCGACAGGCAGTCGGTTGGCCACAACGACAAAGGAGCTACGGACGGTCACGATCGGCCACCTCCGGGTGCTGACGGGTCCACCGCGATGAGCGTACTGAGCGTAGCTGCGGCGTCTGGGACCCCGTGCCGGACTTACCTACCCGTCCCACGGCCGCTTCACCCGTACCGTGATCTTGTCAACATCACCAGCTCAGCGGTGGCGGAAGTGACGTGGAGCCGACCGGGCGGGGTGATGTGGGCGTGGCGGGCCGTACCTGTCAGGATTGACGGTGGCGTGCGCGTGGCCGGCCCCCGGCCGGCGGCGGCGGGCGAAGGTCGCAGCCCGTGCCGCGCCGCCGTCCAAGGCGACAGCAACCGACGGAGGTAGCCCGCACCGTGGCCCAGTTCATCTACGTCCTGGAAAAGGCGCGCAAGGCGCACGGCGACAAGGTCGTGCTCGACAACGTGACGCTGAACTTCCTGCCGGGGGCCAAGATCGGTGTGGTCGGCCCGAACGGCGCCGGTAAGTCCAGCCTGCTGAAGATCATGGCCGGGCTGGACAAGCCGAGCAACGGCGAGGCCCGGCTGATGCCCGGCTACACCGTCGGGATGCTCGCCCAGGAGCCCCCGCTCAACGACAGCAAGACCGTGCTCGGCAACGTCGAGGAGGCGGTCGCCGAGACCAAGGCCAAGCTGGACCGGTTCAACGCCATCGCCGAACAGATGGCCACCGACTACTCCGACGAGCTGATGGAGGAGATGGGCAAGCTCCAGGAGGAGCTGGACCACCTCGACGCCTGGGACATCGACTCCAAGCTCGAACTGGCCATGGACGCGCTGCGCTGCCCGCCGCCGGACGCCGACGTCACCCAGCTCTCCGGTGGGGAGCGGCGCCGGGTGGCCCTGTGCAAGCTGCTGCTGGAGGCGCCCGACCTGCTGCTGCTCGACGAGCCCACCAACCACCTCGACGCGGAGAGCGTGTCCTGGCTGGAGCAGCACCTGGCCAAGTACGCGGGCACCGTCATGGCGATCACCCACGACCGGTACTTCCTCGACAACGTGGCCAACTGGATCCTGGAGCTGGACCGCGGCCGGACGTACCCGTACGAGGGCAACTACTCCACCTACCTGGAGAAGAAGGCCGCCCGGCTCGCCGTCGAGGGTCGCCGCGACGCCAAGATGAAGAAGCGGCTCACCGAGGAGCTGGAGTGGGTCCGCTCCAACGCCAAGGCCCGGCAGACCAAGTCCAAGGCCCGGCTCGACCGCTACGACGAGATGGCCGCCGAGGCGGAGAAGACCCGCAAGCTGGACTTCGAGGAGATCCAGATCCCGCCGGGCCCGCGCCTGGGCAGCACGGTCATCGAGGCCAACCACCTCAGCAAGGGCTTCGGTGACCGGCTGCTCATCGACGACCTGTCGTTCTCGCTGCCGCGCAACGGCATCGTCGGCATCATCGGCCCGAACGGCGTCGGCAAGACCACCCTGTTCAAGACCATCGTCGGGTTGGAGCAGCCGACCGGCGGCGAGGTCCGGGTCGGCCCCACCGTCTCGCTGTCGTACGTCGACCAGAACCGGGAGGGCCTCAACGGCGACAAGACCGTCTGGGAGGTCGTCTCGGACGGTCTCGACTACCTGATGGTGGGCAAGGTCGAGATGCCGTCCCGGGCGTACATCGCGGCGTTCGGCTTCAAGGGGCCGGACCAGCAGAAGCCGACCAAGGTGCTCTCCGGTGGCGAGCGCAACCGGCTCAACCTGGCGCTGACCCTCAAGATCGGCGGTAACGTCATCCTGCTCGACGAGCCGACCAACGACCTGGACGTCGAGACGCTGTCCAGCCTGGAGAACGCCCTGCTGGAGTTCCCCGGCTGCGCCGTGGTCATCTCCCACGACCGGATGTTCCTCGACCGGGTCGCCACCCACATTCTGGCCTGGGAGGGCGACGACGAGAACCCGGCGAAGTGGTTCTGGTTCGAGGGCAACTTCGACGCGTACGAGAAGAACAAGATCGACCGGCTCGGGGCGGAGGCGGCCCGGCCGCACCGGGTGACCTACCGCAAGCTGACCCGCGACTGAGCATGGCGGACCGTTTCGTCTACCACTGCACCCTGCGCTGGTCCGACCTGGACGCGTACGGCCACGTCAACAACTCGCGCTTCCTCACCCTGTACGAGGAGGCGCGGGTGGCGTTGATGTTCGCGGGTGGCAAGGCGTGGGGGGTCGGCTCGTTCGCCGACGGGGTCGTCATCCGCCGGCACGAGGTCGACTACCTGCGCCCGGTCGACTACGCGCTCGGCCGGGCCACCGCCGAGGCCGCGCCGACCGTCCGGATCGAACTGTGGGTGGAGCGCATCCGGGCCGCCTCGTTCACCGTCGCCTACGAGCTGTACGACGGTGAGGTGCTGGCCAGCACCGCCCGCTCGGTGCTGGTCCCGTTCGATCTGGTGGAGAAGCGACCCCGGCGGATCAGCGACGACGAACGGGCCTTCCTGGAGTCGTGGGCACCGACCGGCGGGGCGGCGTGAACGGCGGCGCCACCGTCCGGCGGGAGCACGGGTTGGTGGGGGCGGACGACGCGGGGGCCTTCCTGGCCCGGCTGGTCCGCCTCGACCCGGCCACGGTGGTCCGGCTACGCCCGCTGCCCGGCGTCGGCCGTACCGCGCTCTGGGCCCGGCTGCCGTGGGACGTGCTGGTGGTCCGGACGGTGGCCGGGGCCGCCCCGGCCGACGTCACCGTGGACGCGGCCAAGTTGCTGTCCCGGTTGGCCGACGCCGACACCGCGCTGCCGCCCGGCCGCGACGAGCGGTGGCGGTGGCCGCTGCCCCCGGTGGTGAGCCGCCCGGTCGAGGTGCTGCCCGCCGCCGAGCTGCGGCGCATCGCCGAGGCCGCGGCGGGCACCCTGCGCGCCGCCGCCACCGAGGGGGTACGCGGGCGCGCGGTGGGGCAGCGGATGCTGCGGGAGGCGCTGCTCGACCACGTGGCGGTGACCGTCACTCCCGACGCCGATCCGGCCGACCCGGTGGAGATCACCCAACGGCTGGTGCAGGGGCTCGTCCGGATGGGGTTCCTCGGCCCGGCCGAGGTCACCACGGCGGGCGAGGTCCAGGTCCGGGTGGCCGGCCGGTGGGTCGGTCTGGTGGGACCATACGGAGCCGCCTGGTCGCGGAAAGTTTCCGATCTCGCAATTCGTCCGGCGCGGGATCAGCCGAAAGTATGACCCCGGCTCATTCTTCCGGGCTGGGGCTGCCGTTGGGGGGGTGTCTCAACCCGGCTGTCCGGGTACCGTCCATCCTCGGATCCAACGCACCGTAGGCGATTGGATCCGCTGGGGAGTGAGGTGCGCGAGCGATGCCGTGGTGGTCATGGCGCCCTGGTCCCGCCGCTGGCGGCGAACCGGAAACTCGAAGCGGAGTCTCGGTGGACAGCATCCGGGTGGGGCCACCGCCGCCCCGGCAGCCGGCGGAGGACTGCCCCGGCACCGATCGGCCCGTCGTGACCGACCGGCCGGCCTCCGTGGCACCGGTCACCCTGGCCCGGGTGTGCGACGCGCTCGACCTGCTCGACGTGCGTTACCTGGCCGACGGTGACGGCAACCTGCTGGCCATGTGGGAACGGCACGCGGTGCTGGTGACCCTCGAAGGCCCCGAGGACGAGATCCTGGTCATGCGGGCCCGCCCGCACGCCACCGTCCCGCCGGACTGGGCCGACCGGGCCTACCGGGTGGTCAACGAGTGGAACCACACCCGCCGGTTCTGCAAGGCGTACATCGGCGACCCGACCGAGCGCGGCCAGTTGCCCATCTACGCCGAGTTGCAGGTGCCGCTCGGCGCCGGGGCGCACGACGCGCTGCTGGTGGAGATGCTCGACTGCGGCGCGGCCGTGGCGACCACCTTCGTCGACTGGCTGCACGACGAGGGTGCCCTGCTCTGAGCGGCCCGACGCCCCGCCCGCGCCGTCGCGGCGGCCGGGTCAGCCGGCGGCCGGGTCCTCCATCACGTTGACCATGAAGTAGGCCGACCGCTCCAGGTAGTCCCAGAGAGTGGCCGCCAGCTCCGGCGGCAGGTCCAGGTCGTCCACCGCCCGGCGCATGTGGCGCAGCCAGGCGTCCCGCTCGGCCGCGCCGATCCGGAACGGCGCGTGCCGCATCCGCAGCCGGGGATGCCCCCGCTGGGCCGAATAGGTGTTCGGGCCGCCCCAGTACTGCATCAGGAACAGCGTCATCCGCTCGGTGGCCGGCCCGAGGTCGTCCTCCGGGTACATCGGGCGCAGCAGTGGATCGTCGGCGATGCCGGCGTAGAACCGGTCGACGAGCCGCCGGAAGGTGGGCTCACCACCGACCGCGTCGAAGAAGGTCGTCGACGGAACGGGCCGGAGGTCGCCTGCGGAATCCACCGTTCCATCCTGCCAGGTACCGCGACGCCACGACCGCCGCCCAGCGGCCGATCACATCACAGCGTGCCGCCGAGGGGTCCGCCGTCCGGGCCGGGGCGGCGTCGAACCGGGCCGGTCGCCCGCCGGTGACCCGGCGTTGGCCAGGTCGGCGGCCTTCACGGCGGCGTCCACGGTGGCCCGGTCCGGCCAGCGCAGCGCGGTGGCCAGCATCAGCAGCACCCCGGCGGCGCTCCACACCCCGACCACCACCGGCACCGAGAAACGGTCGGCGAGCATGCCGGTGACCAGCACCGCACCGCCCTGGATCACCTGGATGCCGGTGGCCATCACGCCGAAGGCACGGGCCCGGTAGCCGTTGGGCAGGGCCCGGACGAACAGACCGTTCGCCGTCGGGATCAGACCGGCGACCGCGAAGCCGCAGGCCGCCGCGAGCAGGGCGACCACCAGGGGAGGCGGGTTCAGCAGCGCCGGCACCAGGGCCAGCGGGGCGAGCACCGCCAGCGGTCGCATCAGGGTGAGCCGGCCGGCGGGCGACACCAGCCGGCCTACCAGCAGGCCGCCGACGATGTACCCGACCGGGTTGGCCGCCATGATGACGGCCTGGGCGGCACCCGAGTCCAGGCCGTTGCCGGAGCGTTCACCGGCCCACGCGGCGGCCAGTCCCTCCGGGACGATCGAGAAGAGCATGGCGCTGAACACCAGCAGGCTGATCGCCCGCAGCACGGGGGTGCCGAAGACGATCCGGAAGCCCTCGCCGGTCTCCCGCAGCAGGTGGGTCCGGTGCGCCGCGCTCAACGTCGGCTCCCGGTCGTGCACGCCGAGCTGGACGAACAGGGCGGACAGCCCGAAGGTGGCCGCGTTGAGCAGCAGTGCCGCCGTCGGGCTGACCGCCGCGACCGCCGCGCCGGCCAGGTAGCCGACCACCTGCGCGGCCTGGCTGGCGCTGGCGTTGAGCGACAGCCCGAGCACCAGCCGGTCGCCGGTGAGGATCGCCGGCAGCAACGCCGAGCGGGCCGCCTGGCTCGGCGGGTTGGCCAGGGTGGCGGCGAAGAGCAACGCGAGGATCGCCCAGACCGGCAGGCCGGGCAGCACGATCAGGACGGTCAGCAGCATCCGGATGACGTCGCAGGTCACCATCACCCGCCGGTGCCGGTACCGCTCGGCGAGCGCGGCGAGCAGCGGGCCGCCGACCAGCCACGGCAGGTAGCTCACCGCGAACGCGGCGGCGGACAGGGCGACGGAGCGGCTCTCCTGGTAGACCAGCACGGTGACGGCGGCCTTGGCGACGTAGTCACCGACCCAGGACAGGACACTGGCGGCGAAGACCGCCCGGAACTCCCCCTGCCCGAACACCTCGCCGAAGGTGGCCGGCCGGTCCGGGGCGGGTCGCTGGTCGGACACCGTCGCCTCCATCGTGCCCCGGCACCGGCCACTTGTGATGGCCCGGCGGGGCCCCGTCGTCAGATTCGCGGATCAGCGATGACGTGATCACGCTCCCGGGAACGCGTGCACCGGATTCTGCCCGATCGTCTGACAACTGACTAGGGCGAACGGATTGATCGTCGCATCCCCGACTGAACGAACGGACGATACCGGAGGGGCCGCCCGGCGCGCGAGCCCCGACCATCGGACCACATCGGACAGGGGGTGAGCTGCGGTTTCAGCTACCCCCGGCCCGCCCGGCACCCGTGCCGCCGGTGCCCGCCGGGGTCCCCGGTGCCGTCGGACCGTTCGTGCCCGCCGAATCGTCCGTGCCCGTCGGGGTGGCCGGACCCGTCGTAGCCGCCGGGCCGGAGGCGGCGGAGGTGCCGGCGGCCGACGGGGCGGTCGGACCCGACAGGCCGGCGGCGGCAGTCGGGGCGGCGGTGCCGGTGGCCATGCCGACCGGCGGCAGCCCCGGATAGAGCCGGGCCGCCGCGATCCGAGCGGTGATGCCGGAGTTCTCCAACGCCTCGGCGAGCCGGCGACGCAGCTCCCGGCCGACCGCGAACTGGCCGTCCGCCGTGGTCTTCACCACCGTCCGGATCACCGCGCCGTCGACGGTCATCTGCTCCACCCCGAGCACCTCGGGCGGCTCGACGATGTCGGAGGACAGCTCCGGGTCCACCGCCACCGAGGCGGCGGCCGTGCGCAGCACCGCGTTGGCCTCCTCGGTGCCGGCGAACCCGATCGGCAGGTCGACCACGACCAACGCCCAGCCCTGGCTCTTGTTGCCAACCCGGATGATCTCGCCGTTGCGGATGTACCAGAGCACCCCGCGACCGTCGCGGACCGTGGTGACCCGCAGCCCCACCGACTCGACCACCCCGGTCGCCTCGCCCAGGTCGACCGTGTCGCCGACGCCGTACTGGTCCTCGATCAGCATGAACAGCCCGGCGATCAGATCCTTCACCAGACTCTGCGCGCCGAAGCCGAGCGCCACCCCGGCGATGCCGGCGCTGGCCAGCAGCGGGGCCAGGTCGAAGCTGAACTCGCGCAGGATCATCAGCAGCGCGATGCCGAAGACGAACGCGGTGACCATGCTGCGCAGCACCGAGCCGATCGCCTCGGCACGCTGGCGACGCCGCTCGGGGACGAACTCGGTCGGGTCGAGCGTGGCGGTGGGCACCCGCTCGCGCAGCGGACGCAGCAGGGTGGGCACCGCCCCGTCGGTGGTGGTCCGGACCAGCCGGTTGATCGTCCGGTGCAGCGCCCAGCGGGCCACGAACGCCAACAGCAGGATCAGCACCACCCGCAGCGGCTTGAGCAGGATCCAGTAGCTGCCCTCGGCGAACCAGGCCGACCCGGTCACCCGGTAGAGGTACTCGCAGGAGGTGCTGCCCAGACAGTCGGCACCCGAGCCGTCCCCGGCACCCGGGCTGCCACTCGGGGCCGGGCTCGGTGCGGCGGACAGGACGACGGTCGACAGGCTGAGGGCGCTCACCCTGTCTTAGTACCGCAGCGGACGCGGGGGCCGTCGGCCGGCCCACCGGAGAGTCCCGGCCCATGATCGTACGGCGCCGAACCGGACATCTTCCTACATCGTGCGGAGGGTTCCGCGGGTACCCCGGATTAGTACGTGCATTACGCGGTCCGATCAGGGACGATTGGCGTCAACGGACGACGGTGATCCCGCCGGAGTCGGTCGTGGCCCTCGGCTGCCCGGGGCTCGGCCGGCGCTGCCAGCGGTGGGAGCGGCTGGACCGGGAGGGTGAGCACGATGCCTGACATACGACCCACGGTGGGCTCCGGCGCGCTGGTCCTCAACGCCACCTACGAGCCGCTGTGTGTCGTGTCCGTGCGTCGCGCCGCGATCCTGGTGCTCTCCGCCAAGGCCGTCTGCGTCGCCGACGGCGACGGCATCCTGCACAGCGCCCACGACGCGCTCCCCGTCCCCTCGGTCGTGCGGCTGACCCGGTTCGTCCGGGTGCCCTACCGCACCCACGTCGGGCTCTCCCGCCGGGCGATCTTCGCCCGCGACGGCAACCGCTGCGCCTACTGCCGGGGGCCGGCCGAGACCATCGACCACGTCTTCCCGCGCAGCCGTGGCGGCCGGCACGCCTGGGAGAACGTGGTCGCGGCGTGCGCCCGGTGCAACCACACCAAGGGCGACAAGACCCCGGCCGAGCTGGGCTGGCGGCTGCACTGCCTGCCGGCGGCCCCGAAGGGCAACGCCTGGCGGGTGCTCGGCCACCGCGCGCCCGACCCACGCTGGGCGGACTGGCTCGACCTGCGGGAGCCGCTGCGCGAGGCCGAAGCCGCCTGACCGCCGGGTGGAGCTGAGCCGCCTGACCGCCGGGCGGGGCTGAGCCGCCCGACCGCTGCGCCCGCCTGACCGCCGCGTCGCCGTCGGGTGCTCCCGGGGCGGTCGGAACGACCGCGCGGGTCAGCGGGCCCGGACCAGGGTGGCGTACACGACGACGTTGTCGGCGTAGCCGGTCCCGCCGCCGACCCAGCGCCCGCCGCAGGTGATCAACCGCAGGTTGGGGCGGCTGAAGTCGCCGAAGATCTCGTCGACCGGCAACCGTTCCTTGCCGTACCGCTGCACCTGGTCGACCTCGAAGACGGCCACCCGGTGATCGGCCCGGGTCACCTCGATCTCGTCGCCGTCGCGCAGTTCCCGCAGCCCGTGGAAGACCGCCGGGCCGGTGGTGGTGTCCACGTGCCCGACGATCACCGCCGGGCCGTACTGGCCGGGAGTGGGGCCCTGGTCGTACCAGCCGGCCTCCTGGGCGCGGGCGGCGGCCGGGACGTCGATGCTGCCGTCCGGGGCGATGCCGACCTGGTGCACCGGGGCCCGCACGTCGATCCGGGAGATGGCGATCTGGGTCGGCGGGCTGCCCGCCAGCACCGGGAACCGCTTCGGTGGCGGGCGCAGGCCGGCGACGAACCGGTCCGGCAGGACGCTGAGCCCGGTGACCCGCTCCACCCCGAGCATCGCCACGATCAGCAGCATCACCGCGGCGATCGCCAGCACCGGCAGGCCCGGCCCGGACCCGGCGAACCGGCCGCCGAACGCCGGCACCCGGGGCACCGGGCGTACCGGACGGGCCTGGGTGACCGGGTCGGCGGTGGTCACGCTGGCGGAGAAGGCCTGGCCGGCGACCCGGCGGAAACGCCGGGCGGCGCGGCGGGTACGGGCGGCGATCCGGTGGGCGGCGCGCCGGCTGCCGGCGGCGACCCGGACGGTACGCCGGGCCGCCGCCCGCAGCCGGTGGCCGGCCGGCCGCGAACGGGTACGGGCCATGGCGACAGGCGGTCAGGCACCGGGCCGGGGCCGTCGGCGGTTGCCGCCGAAGACGCCGAGCCCGGCCGCCACGGCCACCACGGCCAGGCCACCGACCAGCAGCAGCGAACCGCTGCCCCGGTCACCCGCCGTCCCGCCGCCGCCGGTCGCCGGGCCCTTGCTCGGCTGGGCCATGTTCAGCACGGTCAGCATGGTCGAGGCGGTGTTGCCGTTGGCGCACCGCAGGTCGACCGGGTAGTCCCCGGGCTGCTTGTTGCCGGGGACGGTGACCGCACCGGTGAGGAAGCCGTTGTCGGGCCGCAGCACGACCCGCCCGAAGGCGTCCGAGTGCACGGTGGCCTGCTGGTTGTTGGCGTTGTCGCAACTCGCCCGGACGTTGACCCGGGTGCCGGCCTGCGCGGTGTTCGGCGTGACCTCGACGAAGGTGTTCTCCCCGGCGCGCGCCGGGGTGGCCGCGGCCAGGACGAACACCCCGACCAGGGTGAGCATCGCCAGTACGGCGTGGACGGCACGACGGTGCAGAGTGAGCCCCCGCATGATTCCCCCCTCCCGGCGACGGTTCGCCGGAATCCTGCGACGGGTGTGCGGGGCTGCATTCCCGCTGGCCCGGGGGCAAACCCGGACTCGGGCCCGCCCGGGGTCAGGCGGGTGGCAGCGGGGTGACCGGATGCCACTGCAACGGGCTGGAGAGCACCATCGTGCTGGACGGCTGCCCGTACGGGGCGAGCCGGTCGATCACCGCCTCGAACTGCCCGATCGAGCCGGCGGCGACCTTGAGCATGCTGCACGCGTCCCCGGTGATCCGGTGGATCTCCTGGATCTCCGGCCAGTCGACGACGTTCGGGTCGTGCAGGATGCACCGTGGGCCGTAACAGGACATCCGGATCAGCGCCACCACTCCACGGCCGGCGCGGGCCAGGTCGACGTGCGCGTGGTAGCCGGTGATCACCCCGGACTCCTCCAGCCGGCGGACCCGTTCGGCGACCGCCGGCGGGGACAGGTGCACCCGCCGGGACAGCTCGCTGTACGACAGCCGCGCGTCGGCCTGCAACTCGCGCAGCAGGGCCCAGTCCATCTCGTCCACGTACCGACCTTATCTTCGGCAGGCCGATCGGCCGAAGTGCCTTTCGTTCGTCAAGTGAGAGCCGCTCAGCTCCATCGAAGCGGCATTCCGCCACGGGTACGTGACGGGAGATCATGTTCGGACAGCCGAACCGGAGGAGGCGAGACGGTGGAACAGACGGACCTGCGGACGCACGCCCCGAACCCGGTGGTGCGCCCGTCCACCCCGCAGCAGCGTCGGGCCCGCGCCGCCCGCAACGGCGGTGAGCCCACCCTGGAGTTCGCCGACCGGACGCCCTACGACGCGTACGTGCACGCCAGCACCCTGCACACCCTCCAGCAGCCGCTGAGCAGCGACCCGGGTGAGATGTCCTTCCTGATGGTCAGCCAGATCATGGAGCTGTACTTCGGGCTGACCTGCCACGAGCTGCGCCAGGCCCAGCGTGACCTGCGGGCCGACCGGGTGTGGGCGGCGCTCGCCCCGCTGCGCCGGGCCGCCCTGCACCTGGAGGGGCTCAACGCCGCCTGGCGCGGGCTGCGCTGGATGACCCCGGCCGACTTCAACCGCTTCCGCAACCTGCTCGGCGAGGGCTCCGGCTTCCAGTCCGCGATGTACCGCCAACTGGAGTTCCTGCTCGGGCTGCGCGACCCGGCGCTGATCCGCCCGTTCCGCCGCCAACCCGGGGTGTACGACGACCTGCGCGCCGCGCTGGCCACGCCGAGCCTCTGGGACGACGTGGTCGCCCTGCTCGGCCGGCACGGGCACGAACTGCCCGCCGAGCTGCGGGACCGGGACGTCGCCGACGAGCACCTGCCGCACCCCCGGGTCGAGGCGGCCTGGGTGGCGGTCTACGACGACGACGGGCCGGACAACCACCTGCGGCAGCTCGGCGACGCGCTGGCCGACGTGGCCGAGCAGTTCGGCGACTGGCGCTGGAACCACGTCAAGGCCGTGCAGCGCACCATGGGCGCCAAGGTGGGCAGCGGCGGCTCGGCCGGGCTGGCCTGGTTGCAGCGCAGCATGTCCCGGGTGGTCTTCCCCGAACTGTGGTCGGCCCGCACCGCGATGTGACCCCGGCGGTGAGCGCCTGCGGTGGGTGACGCCCCGGCCCACGGACCGGCCCCGCCGCCGGGCGGAGCGACGGGACCGACCGGTACGCGGTCAGGAGTGCGGGCAGGTGTCCCGGTACTCCTCGATGGCGCTGCCCCGGGGTGCCGGGCAGAGGAACTGCTCGTAGCGGGTGTCGTCGTCGACGAACCGCTTCAGCCAGGAGATGCTGTACTTCGCCACGGTGACGTTCGGCGAGGTCGGCGCGGAGTGGCCGGCCGCGTTCAACTCCAGGTACGCCTTGTCCAGGCTCGCCGGCAGGCTGGTGTAGAACGGCTCCGAGTGCGACGCCACCGGGGCGGTCGAGTCGTTCTCCGCGCCGATCACCAGCGTGGGAACCCGTACCGACGACCAGTTCTTGACGGTGTGCCAGCCGGTCAGCGGGATGGCGGCCTGCAACGCGGGCCGGGTGTTCGCCGCCGACAGGCTGCCACCGCCGCCCATCGAGTGCCCCATCACCGCGAGCCGGGTGCGGTCGATCCGGCTCCGCACCGCGCTGCTGCCGGTCAGGTAGTCCAACGCGGCCAGCAGTTGGGTGCCCCGGGAGGCCGGCTGGTCGTACACGGAGAGGGTGTCGATGGTGATGACCACGAAGCCCTGCGAGGCCAGCCGGGGGCCGAGCCAG
The DNA here is from genome assembly GCF_016901255.1 of Micromonospora humida. Taxonomy (NCBI): domain Bacteria; kingdom Bacillati; phylum Actinomycetota; class Actinomycetes; order Micromonosporales; family Micromonosporaceae; genus Micromonospora; species Micromonospora humida. Next base: position 16,024 of record NZ_JAFEUC010000018.1, on the reverse strand, counting down.
GCGACGCTGGACTGGCTGGCGGTGTACCCGGGGGAGATCGCCACCGCGCCGAAGGTGCCCTCGGCGGTGCTGGTCGGGTAGTAGATCGTGCCACCCCGGAACCCGCTGACGGCGGACGCCGCGACGGTGCTCTGGGCGATGGCGAACGGCCCCCGGGTGGCCTCGATGCCGGCGGTCGTCGGGGCGGGGCCCCGCTCGTACGGGTTGGCGGCGACCGCCGCGACCGTCCGGCCGTCGACGGGCGCGGCGCTCGCCGAGGGTGCGGCGAGCGCGCTGCCGCCGACCAGGGCGAGCGCGAGCAGCGGACGGCTGACCAGCCGGGGCCAGGGCCGGCGGGACCGGGTGGGGTGGGGGTGGAGGGCGGGCACGGGTTGCACGGGGGCTCCCTGCGGGTGGGTGGACCGGAATCGATCGAGAACGTCCGATCGGTACGGGCCATCCTCCGGGTCCCGGCGTCGAGACCGGCAATCCCGGCCGGGTCATGTCAGCGGAATATGGGGCGGACGCCACACCCGTGCCGGTCGTGTCGTCCCGGCGCGATCGGGTACCGAACCGGCAGGATGGGACCGGGTGACCCGACTCGTCGCCGCCGTGGGGCCGCTGGAACACTTGAGTGACAGGTGGGATCGGCACCCCGCAGGCTCGCGGGGCGTCGGCTCCGCTAACGTGAATGGCAGCGGAGTCGGGAGCCGGTGTCACGATCGTCCACCCGACCCGGAAGCTCTGGTCTCTCTTACCGCCTGGGGGCGTTGGGATTGTCTGTCACTGACACGTTGCTGATCTTCGTCGGCATCCCGGCGGCGGTGGTGCTGGTGATCGTCGGGCTGGTCTTCGCCGCCAACCACGGCAGCGGCGGCGGCGCCAAGCGCTACCGGCCGGGCCGACGCTTCGACTTCACGCCGGTCTGGTTCCTGGGCCGCCCGGAGCAGTTGGCCGACTCGGCCGGCACCGCCCTGGCCGCCGGTGCCCAGGCGCCGGCGCTGACCAGCCACAAGCAGCAGCAGGCCGGCATCGAGGCGCCGGCCGGTGGAACCGGAGGCGCAAGTGACCGTTGGTGAGCAGGTCGACCAGGCCGGCACGGGCACCCCGCCCGAGGTGCTGGACGGGCCGTTCTCGACCCGGCAACTGCTGCGCATCGACGAGGCGCTGCGCCTGGCCGACCAGGGCAGCGGCCTGGTCTTCTCGGTCTACGTCGGCGGCCTCGACGAGCCGGTCCGGGAACACGCCGAGCGGCTGCACCGCCAGCTCGCCGAGCCGGACAGGTCGGTGCTGATCGCCGTGTCGCCCAACCAGCGCCAGCTGGAGGTCGTCACCGGCCGGTACGCCCGCAAGCGCATCCCCGACACGTACGTCAAGCTGGCCGCGCTGTCCATGGTGGCGTCCTTCGGCGGCGGGGACCTGGCCGGCGGCATCATCCAGGGCCTCGACCAGCTCGCCAGCCACGCCGGTCGGGCCTGAGCCCCACCCGCACGTCCCGAACAGTCCGGAGCCCGGCCCGCACCACGCGGACCGGGCTCCGTCGCGTCCGTTGGTGCCGAACCGGCCGGCTGCCGGTCAGCGGGGCCAGTCGCGGGGATCGAGTCGCATCGGCCACGGCTCGTCGACCGGCACCGGCTCGTCCGGACCGACGGTGCCGACGAGGTTGTAGTGCACCCCCTTGACCAGGCTGTACCGGTAGACGACGGGACCGAAGTCGCTCCGCTCCACCCGCCAGTAGGCGGGAATGCCGGACTCCGCGTAGAGCGCCGGTTTGGTCAGGCGGTCGTGACGGCGGCTGTTGGGCGATTCCACCTCGACGACCAGAGCGACGTCCGACGGGTCGGCCCACATCCGGTCCCGGGGCGCGCCCGGCCGCAGCACGGTGACGTCCGGGATGAGGTTGCCGGCCAGCACCCGGACCCCGATCTCGCGGATCACCCGCCAGTCGGCCGGCGCGTTCTGCCGTAGCGCCATCCGGATGTCGTCCGCGAGCTCGTGATGGTACGGGCCGGCCGGAGGGGTCACGTGCAGACTCCCGTCGATGATCTCGTAGCGGTTCCCGTCCTCGGGCAGCTCAACCAGGTCCTGTTCGCGCCAGTCCCGCTCGGGCGGCCGCCATTCGTACGTCGGCTGTGCCATCGCTCACCTCCTCGCCCCACGATAACGGCCCGGGGCCGGCGTGGGCTCGCACCCGCGCCGGCCCCGGGCCGTGCCACCTCGACGTCAGCTCCTGCGGGCGTCCCGCGCGCGGGCCTTCAGCGCCCGGACCACCCCGTCGCGTCCCTCGGCCACCAGCCGGCGCAGCGGCGCCGGGTGGCCGTCGCCGGCCAGCCACGCGTCGGTCGCCGCCACCGTCTCCTCCTCGACCAGGTACGCCGGGTACGCCAGCTGTACGAACTCCTGCGCCGGCTCGCTGTCACGCTGCGCCCACACCTGCGCCACCGTGGCGAAGTACCGCTCCCGGTACGGCGCGGTCAGCGCGACCTGCGTCGGGTGGGTGAGACCCTGCAACAGCGCCCGGTTACGCCAGTTCGGCAGCGCGTCCGGGCCGGTCAGCAGGGACCACACCGTCGCCTTGTTCTCCGCGGTCGGCACCAGCGCGTGCGCGTAGGCGGCCTCCCGCTCGCCGGAGGCCGTCCGGTCGCCGGCCAGCTCCGCCTCGATCTCGGCGGTGCCGGCCGCACCCTTGGCCACCAGCGACTGCAGCACCGTCCACCGCAGCTCGGTGTCGATGGTGAGGCCCGCCGGCACGTCGGTGCCGGCCAGCCACCCGCGCAGCGTCGCCAGGTCCTCGTCGGCGCGGGCCGCCGAGGCGTACGCGCGGGCCCAGGCGAGCTGGAAGCCGCTGCCCGGCTCGGCCGCCGCCAGCGTGTCCCGGGCGGTGCGGGACAGTTCGGCCCAGCCGGTCGGCGCCCAGGCCGGGTCGGCGTAGAAGATCAGCGCGGTGCTGGCCTGCCGCAGGGTGGCGGTGACCAGGTTGATGTCGGTCTCGGCGGGCAGCCCGGCCAGTACCAGCGCGACGTAGTCGCGGGTGGACAGTTCCGCGTCGCGGACCATGTCCCAGGCGGCCGTCCAGCACAGCGCGCGGGCCAGCGACGAGTCGAAGCCGGCGATGTGCTGCACCACGGTCGCCATGGACCGCTCGTCGAGCCGCAGCTTGGTGTAGGTCAGGTCGTCGTCGTTGAGCAGCAGCACGTCGGCGGCTGGCCGTCCGTGCAGCACCGACAGTTCGGTCACCTCGCCGGTGACGTCCACCTCGACGCGTTCGCGGCGGACCAGCCGGCCGTCGGTCAGGTCGTACAGGCCGACGCCGATGCGGTGGGTGCGCAGCGTCGGGTGACCGGCCGGGGCCTCCTGCCGGACCAGCACCCGCTCGTAGCCGCCGTCGGCACCGATGGTCACCTCGGGGCGCAGGGTGTTGACCTGCGCGGTCTCCAGCCACTGGGCGGCGAACTTGCGCAGTTCCCGGCCGGAGGCCGTCTCCAGCTCCGACAGCAGGTCGTCGAAGGTGGCGTTGCCCCACGCGTGCTTGCCGAAGTACGCCCGCAGCCCGGCCAGGAACGGCTCCTCACCGACGTACGCCACGAGCTGCTTGAGCACGCTGGCGCCCTTGGCGTACGTGATGCCGTCGAAGTTGACCTCGACCGCCTCCAGGTCCGGCATCTCGCAGTAGACCGGGTGGGTGGAGGAGAGCTGGTCCTGCCGGTAGCCCCAGTTCTTGCGGATCGACAGGAACGTCGTCCACGCCTCGGAGAACCGGGTGGCGTGGGTGTTGCACCAGTGGCTCGCCCACTCGGCGAACGACTCGTTGAGCCACAGGTCGTTCCACCAGCGCATGGTGACCAGGTCGCCGAACCACATGTGGGCCAGCTCGTGCAGGATCGTGTTGGCCCGCTGCTCGTACTCGAAGTCGGTGACCTGCGAGCGGAACAGGTAGTGCGACTCGGCGTGGGTGACGCAGCCGAAGTTCTCCATCGCGCCGGCGTTGAAGTCGGGCACCCAGAGCTGGTCGTACTTCGGCAGCGGGTACCGCACCCCGAACTGCTCGTGGAAGAAGTCGAAGCCCTGCTTGGTGATCAGGAACAGGTCGTCGGCGTCCAGGTGGGGGGCCATCGAGGCCCGGCAGAAGACGCCCAGGTCGATGCCGTCGTGACTGTCCCGCACCTCGTGGTACGGCCCGGCGCACAGCGCGGTGATGTAGGTGCTCATCCGTGCCGAGGTGGCGAAGTGGACGGTCTTGAGCCCCTCGCCGGCCGGTTCCTCCCGCTCGACGGGCATGTTGGACACCACCCGCCAGTGCGCCGGGACGGTGGCGTGCCAGGTGTAGACGCTCTTCAGGTCGGGCTGGTCGAAGCAGGCGAAGACCTTCTGCGCGTCGGCCGTCTCGAACTGGCTGTAGAGGTACGTCTCGCCGTCGACCGGGTCGACGGTGCGGTGCAGGCCCTGACCGCTGTTGGAGTAGCCGAAGTCGGCGTCCACCACGAGCACGTTCTCGGCGGCCAGCCCGGTCAGCGCCAGGCCCTTCTCGGCCGACCAGCCGGCGAGGTCCACCGGCTCGCCGTTGAGCGTGGCCGCGCGCACCGACTCGGCGGCCGTCTCGATGAAGGTGCCGGCACCGGGTTCGGCACAGCGGAACCTGACCTCGGTCACCGACCGGAACGTGCGGCCCTCGGCCTGCACCGCCGTTGACAGGTCGAGGTTGATGTCGTACCCGGTGACCTCCAGCAGGCGGGCCCGCTCGGTGGCCTCGACCTGGGTCAGGTTGCGCACTCCTGGCACTTTCGTCTCCATCCCACTCTCGCCGCCTTCCGGCTGCGCCAGCCCCTGCCGGCCGCTCGTGGCGGCGACCCGAGCCGAGTCTTCCATGCACCGACCCTGCGGTGGTCGACGTCACGCTCTCATTCCGCTACCGATCGATGCCGTGGGGGGTGAGGATCGAGGGAAACCGCGCCGGGTCCGCCGGCGTGTCTGACGTCACGAAGGGACTCCACCGTGACCGAACGTGTCGCCGTCGACATGTGGTTCGACCCGCTGTGCCCGTGGGCCTGGATCACCTCCCGTTGGCTCCTGGAGGTCGAGCAGGTCCGGGATGTGGACATCAGTTACCACGTGATGAGTCTCTCCGTCCTCAACGAGGGCCGGGAGCTGCCCGAGCAGTACCAGGAGATGATGAAGCTGGGCTGGGGGCCGGTGCGGGTCTGCATCGCCGTGGAGCAGGCGCACGGCGGCGCGACGCTGGCGAAGCTCTACACCGCCATGGGCACCCGCATCCACCTCGGCAAGGAGCCGCTGGGTCGGGAGATGATCACCGCGGCGCTGGCCGACGTCGGGCTGGACCCGTCGTTCGCCGACGCCGCCGACTCCACCGAGTACGACGAGGCGCTGCGGGCCAGCCACGAGGCCGGGATGCGCCCGGTCGGCACCGACGTCGGCACCCCCGTGGTGCACGCCCCCGGCCCGGACGGCGGGAAGATCGCCTTCTTCGGCCCGGTCATCACCCCGTCGCCCAAGGGTGAGGCCGCCGGCCGGCTCTGGGACGGCGTCCTGCTGGTCGCCGGCACCCCCGGCTTCTACGAGCTGAAGCGGTCCCGCGAGTTGGGCCCGATCTTCGACTGACCGCCACCCCGGTGGGGTCCGGCCCGATCGGGCCCCGCCGGGGACGGTTCATCTGGTGGACCCGGCGCGGGGTCGGCGTCGCGCGGGCCGTCGTCGCCGGTAGCGTCAACCCCCATGACGGTCGTGCATCCGATCGCCCGGGCCTGGATCACCACTGGCGGCACCGGCGCGCAGAACTACGACGAGTTCGCCGACGACGCGGAGATCACCGCGATCATCGAGGCGAACCCGCACAGTGCCCTCGGCATCGAGATGCCCCACCGGGCGCCGGAGAGCCTGGGGAAGTCCTTCTCCGACGCGCTCGGCGACGCGGTGGCCCGGCTCGCCGAGGCCAAGGCCGACGGCAGCTACACCCCCGCCGAGCAGGTGGTGGTCCTCTACCGGATCAGCGCGCCGGGGGAGGAACCGGCGTACGGGCTGTTCGCCATGGTCGACACCGACCAGATCTCCACCAGCGCCGACGAGCCCGGCCTGGTGATCCGCAACGAGGACGTCTTCATCGCCAAGGTGCGGGAGCGGGTCGCCCTGGCCGAGGCGCTGGGGCACCTGCTCTCCCCCGTACTCCTGCTCCAGACCGGGCGCGGTGACGAGCTGCACGCCGCGCTCGCGACGGCGACCGACACGGCGGGCGCGCCGGCCGCCACCGACACCGACCAGGCCGGCCGCACGCACGCCATCTGGTTGCTCGGCCCCGGCCCCGAGCAGGACGCGCTGACCGCGTTGGCCGGCGGCGGCGAACTGGTGGTGGCCGACGGCAACCACCGCAGCCTGGCCGCGCAGACCGGCGGTTTCCCGCGCTTCCTCGCGGTGGTCACCACCCCCGCGTCGGTCGCCATCCAGCCCTACAACCGGCTGGTCAGCGAGCTGCCCTGCACCCCCGACGAGCTGCTCGACCGGCTGCGCGCCGCCGGCGCGCGGATCAGCCCGGTCGAGGGCCCGGTCGAGGTCCCGGCGGCCGGCGGCACCGTGCACCTGCGGCTCGCCGGCCAGGGGTACGCGGTGACCCTGCCGCACGACGCGGACGCCGCCCGCCTGGAGAACCTCGACCACGCCCTGGTGGAGCGGCTGCTGCTGCGCGACGCGCTCGGCCTCGACCCGGGCGACAAGCGGATCACCTACGTCGGCGGCGACTACCCGGCGAGCTGGCTCACCGGCGAGGTCGACGCCGGCCGGGCGGAGCTCGCCGTCCTGATCGCCCCGGTGACGGTGGACGACTTCGTCGCGGTGAACCTGGCCCGGGAAAAGATGCCCCGCAAGAGCACCTGGTTCACCCCGAAGGCACGCGGCGGCCTGGTCGTCGCCGAGCTGCCCCGCTAGTTCCTGTGACGAATCCGCCCCGGCACGCCGCCCCCACGGCGGGCCGGGGCGCGGCCCTGACAGACTGCCCGGTATGCGCGTCTACCTGGGATCCGATCACGCCGGTTTCGAGTTGAAGGTGCACCTGGCCAATCACCTGGCCAAGCAGGGCTACGAGCTGGTCGACGTCGGCCCGCACGCCTTCGACCCCGACGACGACTACCCGACCTTCTGCCTGCACACCGGCGACCGGGTGGTGGCCGACCCGGGCAGCCTGGGCGTGGTCATCGGCGGCTCCGGCAACGGCGAGCAGATCGCCGCCAACAAGGTCGCCGGCGTCCGGGCGGCGCTGGCCTGGAGCATCGAGACCGCCCAGCTCGGCCGGCAGCACAACGACGCCAACGTGGTGGCCGTCGGTGCCCGCCAGCACACCCTCGACGAGGCCGCCGCCATCGTCGAGGCGTTCCTCACCACCCCGTTCTCGGGCAACGAGCGGCACGCCCGGCGGATCGCCCAGGTGGCCGAGTACGAGCGCACCCGCGAGCTGCCCGAGCTGCCCGCCCCCGCCGACCTGTCCTGACCGCCGCCCGCGCCGGGCTGCTGCCGGCGATCCGTCGACCGGGCCGGTCACCGGCCGGCCCGGTCACCGACCCGAACGGGGCAGGTCCTCCCGGGGCACCCAGTTCCGCCGGATGATCACCAGGCGTTCCTCGGCCTCGGCCAGGTCCTGCTCGGTGGGGCGGGCCGCGTCCCGGGCCCGTAGCGCCGCCCGGACGCTGACCTGCGACGAGCCGGAACCGACCAGCCCGCGTAGCCCCCGCTCGCCGTCCTCGCCGCCCGGGGCCCGGCGGGCCCGTGGCGGTGGGGCCCCGTCGTGCACCTCGGCCGTCGCCGCCGTCGGCGGCTCACCGCCGCCGGTCGTGGGCTCCGGCTGGTGCCGTAGCCGGCGTCGCCGCCGCTCCGCATCCACCATGTCCCGACCGTACCGTCCGGTGGCCTCCGCCGGGCCGGGCCGGGCGCGGCAGTTTGTCCGCTCGCTACCCTCGAAGACGGTGGACCGGTCGACGGCCGGCACCGGTCATGGGGAGGAAACAAGATGGCAGACCAGACACAGCCGTGGGCCGAGCGGACCGTCGAGGTGCCACCCCAGCCCGGTGTCGGGGTGCCACCGCAGCGGGAACCGTTCCGTCGGGGCGTGGCCTCGGTGGGGCAGCCCCGGGCTCCGCGCACCGAGCCGTTCCCGGTGGTCGGGCACGAGCACGACCAGTCCGGCTGGTCCGAGCCCGCCGCGCCGCGCCGGCCGATGAGCTGGCACGTGGAGCAGTTGCGCCGGGGTGGCGAGTGGAGCGCGGCCGGCGCCCTCTTCGCCTTCGTCTGCTGGGGCATCTGGGCCATCTCCGGCCGGGGCGACCTCGGCGCTCCGCTGCTGACCTTCCTGCTCAGCCTGCTGGTGGCGGCCGGCCTGTTCGCGCTGTCCCGGCTACTCGGCCGGGTCATCCTGGAACGCCAGCTCGGCCGGGTCCGCCGCAGCGCCCGGGGCGCGCACCTGGTGACCGGGATCTTCCTGGCCGGGGTGGGCATCGCCTACCTCCAGCAGACCCAGTGGGTGATGGACGCCTGGAACTTCGTCACCGGCAACTGAGCCACCCGACCTCCGGTACGGCGGGCGGGCCGGGTGGTGACCCGGTCCGCCCGCGTCCGGTCGCGGGGTTGCCCGCGACACCGGTCGACTCCTCCAGGCCGGGCGCTGGCATACCCCGCCGCCCCGGCTTCATCCCCGCCCGGCCGGGTGATCCCGCGCGCCGCGCCGCACCGCCGGGCCGCGATCGTATGACCCCAACAGGATGTTGATGCACGTGAATTCGCCGCTCTAGGCTCCCGCCATCGAACCGGCGCCCCCACGAGGCGCGCCGCCGAGGGTTGGAGGCCCCCGTGAACCGTTGGCGCAGTCTCACCGGCCGGATGGCCGCCACGATCGTGGCGATCACCGCCGGGTCGCTCGTCCTGACCGCCCCGGCCACCGCCGCGCCCACCCCCGACGCAGCCCCGTCCGTCGTCGGCGGCACCCGGGCCGCGCAGGGCGAGTTCCCGTTCATGGTCCGGCTCTCCATGGGCTGCGGCGGGGCGCTCTACAGCCCCCGGCTGGTGCTCACCGCCGCCCACTGCGTGAACCGCACCGGCACGAACACCAGCATCACCGCGACCCTCGGCGCGGTCGACCTCCAGTCGAGCAGCCGTATCCAGGTCAAGTCCAACTACGTCTACCGGGCCCCCGGCTACAACGGCAGCGGCAAGGACTGGGCGCTCATCCGGCTCGCCACCCCCGTCACCTCGCAGGCCACCCTGCCCATCGCCACCACCACCGCGTACGACAACGGCACCTTCACCGTCGCCGGCTGGGGTGCCGCCCGGGAGGGTGGCGCGCAGCAGCGGTACCTGCTCAAGGCCACCGTGCCGTTCGTCAGCGACGCCAGCTGCTCGTCCTCCTACCCCGGCGAGCTGATCCCCGCCGAGGAGATCTGCGCCGGCTACGCCAGCGGTGGCACCGACACCTGCCAGGGTGACTCCGGCGGCCCGATGTTCCGCCGCGACGCCGCCAACGCCTGGATCCAGGTCGGCATCGTCAGCTGGGGCGACGGCTGCGCCCGGCCCAACGCCCCCGGCGTCTACACCCAGGTCAGCACGTTCGCCGCATCGATCGCCTCGGCCGCCGCCAGCCTCGGCGGCTGACCCACCGACCGCCCCCCGGGCCGCTGCGCCACCGACCGCCCCCGTGGCAGCCGGTGGCGCAGTGGTGTCCGGCCGTTCAGCCGTCCCCGGCCCTCAGCCGTCCCCGGCGAACCGGTACAGCACGAAGTCCCGCTCCGCCCCGCAGACGATCACCGACGTGTTCCACGCGCACGACTCGCTGCGGACGCCCTGCAGCTGCCCCATCTCGGTCAGCCCGCCGGACTTCGACACCCCGGCCAGGCTCCGGTCGTCCTCGACGCTGCTCGGCGTCTCGGCGAAGACCAGCAGGTTGCCGGCGTCGACCCGGGCCGCGACGCCCTTGCGGTCGGTCAGCACCGCCTTCCCGGCCGGGTCGAACAGGCTCACCGAGGTCTTCGGCAGCTCCCGCCGTACGAGCAGGTGCTCACCCACCGGCACCAGGCCCTGTCCGCCGGGCGCCGCCCAGCGGCGACTGCCCTTGCCCTCGGTGGCCGCGACCACCTCCGTGCGGTCGGCGTCGCCCTCCGGCACCTCCAGCAGGCAGGCCCGGTGCTCGCCGCAGGCCACCAGCGCGGTGACCCGCCGCTGCTCACCGGCGCTGTAGAGCACCGTCGGCTCGGCGAAGCTGCCCAGGTCGTAACCGAGCAGCTTGTATCCCCGGTCCTCCGCCACCACGTACAACCGGTCGCCGGACGCGACCATCCGGTCGCTGACGTCGGCGACCCCGTCGCGACGACGCACCACCTCGCCGCTGTCCATGTCGAGCACCCGCACCGACCGGTCGGCACCCACCTGCACCAGCCGGTCGGCGTCGCCGAGCCAGGGGGTGTCGGACGTGCCGTCGAACCCGGCGGGACCGACCACGCTCTGCGCGGTGCCCACCCGCAGCACCGTGGTGCGGGTGTCGCCGTACTCGCTGCGGGGGTTGTCCAGGGTCCACTCCTGCCGGCCGTCGCGCAGCCGCAGCCCGACCAGGCGGCTGCCGGCGCGGTCCACCCAGACCAGCCGCTCCGGGGTGACGTGCACCGCATCGTCGCCCTGCACCGGCAACCGCCACCGTTCCCTGCCGTCGCCGGCGTCGAGCACCACCACGTCGCGGGGGGTGCTGTCGCCGGCCGCGTCCGCGACGACCAGCACCGCCCCCGGCACCGCCCGGACCCCCTTCCACTGCTCACTACCCGCTGTGATCGTGTTCCGCCATGCCTGCTTCCCGGTGCCGGCGTCGACCGCCACCACGGTCAACCGGTCGTCGGAAAGCTCGTAGGCCAGGTAGGCGCGGTCACCGAGCACGGCGGTGAACATCGCCGTCGGCCGGTCCCCACCGGCGGCGGGCCGGGCCACCTCGGCGAGCGTGTGGAACTCCAACGCCGGGTAGCGGTCCCGGGTGAACCAGAGGGCCGCCGCGCCGAGCACGCCGAGCAGCGCCAGCCCCGCACCGAGCCCGATCCACAGCCGGCGACGCCCGCGCCGCACCGGCGTCGAGGGGCCGGCACCGGTCCCCGGTGGTGGCACCGCCCCCGGTGGTACGCCCGGCCAGCCCGTCGGATACCCGCCCTGGGCCGGTACGCCGCCCGGCACGGTCCCGTCCGGCGGCATCCCACCCGGGGTCGGCACCGGCGTCGCGCCTGATCCGACCACCGGTGTCCCACCGAACGCAGTGCCCGCCCCGGCCACCAGGGTCGCGCCGGGTCCCGCCGGCAGGGTCGCGTTCGGTTCCTGCGGGAGGGTGTGGCCCGGGCCGGCGGGCGCTGCGCCCCCCGGCAGGGTGGCGGCCGCGTTGGCAGCTCGGCCGTCACCCGGACCGACCGGGGCGGACGCGGCGTCGGGTGCCCCCGGCGCGGCGTAGTGCGTCGCAGCGGCCGACACCTGTGCCGCAGTGGCCGACGCCTGCGCCGGGGCGGTCGACGCCTGTGCCAGTTCGGCCGACGCCTGTGCCGGGGCGGGCGACGGCTGTGCCGGGGCGGGCCCGGCCGCGCCGGCCGACCCGGGACGCCGGCCCGGCCGGGGCAGCGGCAGGTCGGTGAGCGCCCCCTCGGCCACCGGCAGCTCGGGTTGCTCCAGCACGGTCGGCGCGACCCCCAGCTCGGCGTGCAGCAGCCGGGCCACCAGCGGCACCCGGGACGAGCCGCCGACGAGGAACAACCCGGCCAGCCGGTCCGGGGTGAGGCCCGCCTCGGCGACCACCTCCCGGGTCCGGGCGACCGCCCGGGTCAGCAGGGGAGTGGCGAGCTGCTCCAGCTCGGCCCGGCCGAGCGGGACGGCGGTCTCCAGGCCGGGCACCGCGACCGGGGCCACGGCGACCCGGGACAGCATCTCCTTCGCGCCGCGCACGTTGTCCCAGAGCTGCTGCCGGTCCCGCCACTGCCCGGTCGTCTCCGGTCGGGTCAGCCGGGCCCAGAGCGCCGCCTGCCCGTCACCGACCAGCTCACCGACCCGGGCGAGCAGGGCCGCGTCGAGGTCCAGCCCGCCGAGGTCGGCCATCCCGCCGGTGGCGATCACCGTGAAACCCGAGTCGCCCCACGGGTCGGCGCCCTCGTTACGGACGACCGCCACGTCCAGGGTGCCGCCGCCGAAGTCGAACACCGCCACCGACTCGCCCACCGGCACCGGCCGCCGCAGCACCTCCGTGTAGTAGCGGGCCGCCGCCACCGGTTCCCGCAGCAGCCGGGTGCCCACCGGCACCGGACCGGACATGGTGTGCTCGGCGGCCGACGGCCAACCGGCCAGCGCCAACGCGTCGTGCAGCACCTGCCGTCGGGGAGCTTCCCAGGCGGCAGGATAGGTGAGCACCGCCGGGGGCAGGAACCCCACCGTCGCCACCGCCTGTTCGGCGACCGTCCACAGGGTCGCGGCAAGCAGCTCCGCCGGGGCGTACGACCGGTCGCCGAGGAGGACCGTCGGCTCGTCCACCCGACGTTTCGGGTTCGGCTCGTACCGGGTCGGGTCCGCCTGGGCCAGCCGCTGGGCGTCCCGGCCGACGTGCAACCGGCCCTCGGTGTCGGCGTAGACCCCGGAGGGGAGGATCGGCTGCCCGTCGACCAGCAGCGGTCGGGTCCGCCCGTCCGGCCAGCGCAGCACGGCCACCGTGTTGGACGTGCCCAGGTCGACGCCGAGGGCGTATCCGTCCTGCTGGCCTGCCATCCGTCGCTACCTCCACCGGACGAGGGGATGCCCGGTCCCGCATGGTACGCAGCCCCCGCCGCCCCCGGCCGGTCCGGCCGCTGCGCCCTCGCTCCGACGCCTCCCGGGGTCCGTCGCAGCCCTGGCACAGCCGCGGGGTCCGGCCCGGCCCGGCGGCCGTCAGGCCCGGCGGCCCGGCTCGGGTGGGGGGACCCGGTCGGCGTACGCGCCGGGCGGCCCGGAGTAGCGCCTGCCGTCCCGGTACGGCGAGGCGTTGGCGGTGCACCCGTGCAGGCCCAGCGTCTGCTGCTGCATCACCGGGGCCGGCCGGCCCCGCCCCGGGCACCGCTCGTGGCCGTGGCCGAGCCGGTGCCCGACCTCGTGGTTGACCACGTACCGCCGGTAGACGGCCAGGTCCGCGCCGTACCCCGGAACCCCCTTCACCCAGCGGGCCACGTTGATCACCACCCGGTCGCCGTTGCGGCACGAGGTGTACCCGTCCGCCGCGTCCCCGCACAGCTCGTCGCGGGTGCCCGGGGTGGCCAGGTGGACGGTGAAGTCGGCCGGCCCGCCGGGGCCGACCCGCCACAGCCGCAGCGCCCCGCCCGTGGTCCACCCCTGCGGGGCGGTCAACGTCGCGCTGACCTCGGCCGCGAACTCCGCCACCGGCAGCCCCCGGATGTCGCGCTCCACCGCCACCCGGTACCGCAGCAACCGGCCGGTGCCCCGGGGTGCCGCCGGTTCGCCGGCCGCGACCTGCCAGCGGTTGGTCCCGTCCGCCGGGTAGCCGACCGGGGCGGGCCCGGACCGGGCGGGCGTCCCGGCGACCGGTCCGACCGGTTGGGCGGACCCGTCCGCCCGGTCGGACCCCGCCGGGGCGGGTGTCGCCGTCGACCCGGCCGGGGAGGGCGGTGCCGCCGCCGGTATCCCGCAGCCGCTCAGCCAGGCCGCCATCAGCAGCGCCGTCACCGGCCGTCCGCGCCGGGCGCTACCCTTCGTCGCCATGGTGCCTCCTCCGCCCGCCGCCGGGCGGCGTCGGGCAGCGGGAAGGACGGGCGGCCCGCCGGAACAGTTGATCCCGTCGGGACTCAACCTTTCGGTGCCCCCGTCCGTCCTGTCCGGCGTGGCAATGGGGAAGAGCGGGCATGGCCCGGGGTGACGCCGAGTTCGTCGAGTTCGCCCGGTCCGCCTCCGGGCGGCTCAGACACGCCGCGTTCCTGATGACCGGCAACCACCACCAGGCCGAGGACGCCGCGCAGACCGCCCTGGTCCGCACGTACGCGTCCTGGTCGCGGATCCGCGACCAGGACGCCTACGGGTACGCCCGCACGGTGCTGGTCAACCACCTCGTCGACGGGTGGCGGCGGCCGATCCGGGAGTACCCCACCGACGACCTGCCCGAGCAGCGGCGGGGCGACGTCGCCGACGACGTGGCCACCCGCCGCTGGCTGCTCGACATCCTCGGCGCGCTCAGCGCCCGCGAGCGGGCCATCGTGGTGCTCCGCTACTACTTCGACCTACCGGAGGCGCAGGTGGCCCGCGAACTGGGCGTATCGCTCGGCACGGTGAAGAGCACCGGTTCCCGGGCGTTGCAGAAGCTGCGCGCCACCGGGATCCCGGCGGCCCAGGGGACCGGCCGATGACCGAGCTGGAGCAGTTGCGCCGGGCGATGCGGGCGACCGAACGACCGTACCCCGAGGATCTCGACCTGACCGTGATCATGCGGGACGGCCGGCGGCTGCGCCGACGCCGCCGGCTCGTCGGCGCGGGCGCGACGGCGCTGGCCACCGTGCTGGTGGCCGGCGGCGTCGGACTCGGCGTGCGGTGGGCCGGGCCGCCGGCTCCGGACCGCCCACCCGCCCACGCCGCCACCGTGCCCGACGCGACGCCCCCGGCGACCGCGTCGCCGACCCCCGGACCCACCCGGTGGGAGCCGCCCCGGAAGCCGATCGGCGAGGTGGTCGACACCGGCATCCGGTACGGCGTCGAGCAGCGGGTGTACTACCTGGTGGCGGTCGACGTGCCCGAGACGCCCCGGGTGCGGATCGGGTTGATGGCCGGCCGCCGCACCCCCGCCGGCGAACTGACCGACGACATCGTCCTCAACGACGTGCGGGGCAGCGACCGGCGACCGGGCTTCCACGAGATCGGGTACGACGACGCGACCCCCTCGGACGACCGCCCGCCGGTGCCGACGTTCGGCTACTTCGTCGGACCGGCGAGCCGGATCGTCGGCACCGCCGGGGGCCGGCAGGTCGACGCCCGGCTGGCCCGGTGGAGCACCGACCCGGAACTGGTGATCTTCTGGTTCGATCCGGTCGACCTCACCCCCGGCGTACGACTCGACGGCATCGTCGCCCGCGACCGCTCCGGCCGCCTGCTCTGACCGGCGACGGGGCGGCCGGGTGTCCCGGTCCGGGCGGCGTGGCGGTGCGTACCTGTGGGCGCGGACCTCGTGCCGGGCTCCGGTCCGTCGGGTGGCCGCCTCCCCGCGTGCTTGTATCGTCCCGGGCGTGACGCGCTCCGACTGGTCAGACATCCGTCGACGGCTCGCCCGGTTGGCCGCGACGCCGGACTCCGGTGCGGTGTTCGGTGCCGGCGACCACGGGTGGGAGCTCGAACCACCACTGACCGCCGAGGAGTTGGCCGAGGTGGGGGAGCAGTTGCGGGTGGAGCTGCCCGCCGAGTACCTGTCGTTCCTGCGGGAGGCGGGTCGGGGCGGCGCGGGGCCGGCCTACGGGCTGTTCCCGATGCGCCGGCGCGACGGACGGTGGCAGTGGGAGGGCGACGGCGCGGACCTCACCACACTGGCGGCGCTCGGGCGTCCCTTCGCCCACGTCGAGGCGTTCAACCCGGCCGACGGCCTGCCCGCCGAACCCGAGGAGGACGACTACGACTCGCCGGAGGCGTTCACCGCCGCGCAGGACGCCCACTGGGAGCGGTACGAGCAGGTCGTCTACACGCCGGAGAACTCGGTCGGCCTGCTCTACCTGTGCCACCTCGGCTGCGCGTTGCGGGAGGCACTCGTCGTCAGCGGTCCCGCCCGGGGGCAGATGTGGGCGGACGACATCGCCGAGGGCGGCGGGTTCCGGCCGCTGTACGACGACGACGGGACGCCGCTGGGCTTCGCCCGCTGGTACCGGCGCTGGCTGGAGGCGGCCGAGCGCGAGGTCGCACCCGGCTAGGTTCTGTCTTGCGGATCATGAGTGTCGCTCGTTAAGCCTGGTATGGCGCGAGGTGATCTCACGAACCACGAGTGGGCTGTGCTGGCACCGTTGTTGCCGGCGCAGCCCGTTCGGGGTGG
>NZ_JAFEUC010000017.1:0-163432 GCF_016901255.1 Micromonospora humida | reverse complement strand
CCAAACCCAACGCCCCACCTACGACACCCTCGTCCAACACCAAATCACCACCGCCCGAAACACCACCACCGACACCCCCGAACAACAACTCACCACCCTCCTCCACACCGGCGACACCTGGACCATCCGGCCGTTGGCCGACGCATGATCGACCGGATCACGCCACCGGGCGTCGTCGCCGTCGAGGCGTTCGACGACACCGACACCGAGCCGCTGTACCCCGAGGAGGCCGCGCTGGTGGCCCGCGCCGTCGAGAAGCGGCTGCGGGAGTTCACCACCGCCCGTACCTGCGCCCGCCGGGCCCTGCGCGCCCTCGGCGTACCGCCCGCCCCGGTGCTCACCGGCGACCGGGGGGCACCCGTCTGGCCGTCCGGTGTGGTCGGCAGTCTCACCCACTGCGCCGGCTACCGGGCCGCCGTGGTCGCCCGCTGCGCTGACGTCCGCTCCATCGGCATCGACGCCGAACCCGACGAGGCACTGCCCGACGGGGTACTCGACGCGATCGCCCTGCCCGAGGAACGCGCCATGGTGGACCGGCTGACCACCGACGCCCCCGGGCCGCACTGGGACCGGCTGCTGTTCAGCGCCAAGGAGTCCCTCTACAAGGCGTGGTTCCCGATCACCGGGATCTTCCTCGGCTTCGACGAGGCGCGGATCGTCCTGCACCCGGCCGGACGTACCTTCACCGGCCACGTCCTCGTCCCCGGCCGCGGTCGGGACTTCGACGGTCGCTACCTGCACGACGTCGGGCTGACCCTGACCGTCGTCGCCGTACCGCACTGAACCCGAGCCGGACCGCACCAGCCGACCCGGAGCCGCGCCCCGCCGTGCGCACCGGACGAACGAGGGGACCACACCCGATGAACGCCGGCATCTACGCCGTCAGCGACCTGCACGTGGCGTACCCGGAGAACCGGAAGATCGTGGAGAGCCTGTGGCCCCGCGCGGCCGGCGACTGGCTGATCGTCGCCGGGGACGTCGCCGAACTCTTCGCCGACGTCACCTGGGCGCTGACGCTGCTCGCCGACCGGTTCGCCAAGGTGATCTGGGCGCCCGGCAACCACGAGCTGTGGACCCACTCGCAGGATCCGGTCCGGCTGCGGGGCGAGGCCCGCTACCAGGCCATCGTGCGGCAGTGCCGGGACCTGGGGGTGGCCACCCCCGAGGACGACTACCCGGTCTGGACCGGGCCCGGCGGCCCCCTGCTGGTCGCGCCGCTGTTCGTCGGCTACGACTACTCGTTCCGCGAGCCGGGCGTCACCAGCAAGGAACAGGCACTGGCCCGCGCCCACGCCGCCGGGGTGGTCTGCGCCGACGAGGTCTTCCTGCACCCCGACCCGCACCCGAGCCGGGACGCCTGGTGCCGGGCCCGGGTGGCGCTGACCGAGACCCGGCTCGCCGGCAGTGACCCGGCGGTGCCGAAGATCCTGGTCAACCACTACCCGCTGGTCCGGATGCCCACCGACATCCTGCGCTACCCCGAGTTCGCCCAGTGGTGCGGCACCGAACTCACCGCCGACTGGCACCGCCGCTTCCACGCCAGCGCGGTGATCTACGGGCACCTGCACATCCCCCGGGTGACCTGGCACGACGGGGTGCGGTTCGAGGAGGTCTCCGTCGGCTACCCCCGGGAGTGGCGTACCCGCCCCCGCCCCGACTCGTGGCTGCGGCGGGTGCAGTCGACGCCCGTGCAGGTCTGACGGCTCACCCCTCGACGAGGCGCTTCTTCTGCACCTTGCCCAGCGCGTTGCGGGGCAGGGCGTCGACCAGCCGGACCTCCCGGGGCCGCTTGTGCACCGACAGGTGCCGGGCGACGAAGTCCACCAGCTCCGGCCCGGTCACCCCGTCGCCGACCACGTACGCGGTGACCTGCTGCCCCAGGTCCGGGTGCGGCAGGCCCACCACCGCCGCCTCGCGCACCGCCGGGTGGGCCAGCAGCGCCTCCTCCACCTCACCCGCCCCGATCCGGTACCCGCCGCTCTTGATCAGATCGGTGCTCGCCCGGCCGACGATGCGGTGCCAACCGTCCGGGCCGACCGTGGCGACGTCCCCGGTGCGGAACCAGCCGTCGGCGGTACGGCTCGCCGCGTCGGCGTCCGGCCGGTTCAGGTAGCCGTCGAACAGGGTCGGGCCGGTGACCAGCAGCTCGCCCATCGCCGTACCGTCGGTGGGCAGGTCTCGGCCCTGCTCGTCGACGATCCGGGTGCGTACCCCGGGCAGCGGCACCCCGACCGCGCCCGGACGGCGCGGGCCGTCGGCGCGGGCGCTCACCGTGATCAGGGTCTCCGTCATGCCGTACCGCTCGACGACCCGGTGCCCGGTCAACCCGGTGAGGTCGTCGAAGACCGTCGTGGGCAGCGCCGCGCTGCCCGACACCAGCAGCCGCGCGCCCCGCAGGGCCCGCGCGGAGGCCGGCGCGGCGGCGATCCGCGACCAGATCGTCGGTACGCCGAAGTAGAGCGTCCCGCCGGCCGCCGCGTACCGCTCGGGCTGCGGCCGGCCGACGTGGTGCAGCCGGCCACCGACCCGCAACGGGCCGAGCACCCCGAGCACCAGCCCGTGCACGTGGAACAGCGGCAGGCCGTGCACCAGCAGGTCGTCCGGCGTCCACGCCCACGCCTCGGCCAACCCGTCCAGGCAGGTGGCGATCGCCCCTCGGGACAGCAGCGCACCCTTCGGCGCGCCGGTGGTGCCGCTGGTGTAGAGGATCAGGGCGGTCCGCTCCGGTCCGGGCTCCGGATGGGTGGTCGCCGACACCCGGCGCAGGTCGACCGGGACGACAGGCAACCCGTCCGCCGCCGGAGCGTCCTGCGGGGTCGCGCCCGCCGGCGCGAGCAGGGCCCCGACCGCCGAGTCGCGCAGGATGTGTTCCCGCTCCAGGGGCCCGGCGTCCGGCGGCACGGGCACCACCGCCGTACCCGCCAGCAACGCGCCCACCACCCCCACCACGGTCTCGATCGTCGGGGTGGTCACGACCGCGACCCGGTCCAGGCCGCGCAGGTCGTCGGCGACGGCGGTGGCCAGGGCGAGCAGCCGGGACCGGGACAGGCACACGTCACCCACCCGCAGGAGATCCGGACGGTCGTCCACCGACGATGACATCGCGGCCAGCAGCGACACGGTCCACGCCCCTCCGGATTCGCACGGGGGCACGGTGCGGCCCCGTGCCGCCGACGCTAGTGCGACGACCGGCCCGTCACCACCCCCCACCACGCTCCGCCACCGGGGTCCCGGCGCGCCGGCCACGACCTGCCGTCGGGACGGTTCAGGGGTCGGGTAAGGGTGCCGGTGCGGCGGCCGGCCCGCCTACCGTCACACGCGACGGTTCCGTCACCGGTCGACCGGGAAGGTGGCACCGACGTCATGACATCCGAGCACCCACCAGCCGTGCCGCATCTCACGGTCACCGACGCGTCCGACGCCATCGCGTTCTACACCCGGGTCTTCGGTGCGGTCCCGTACCGCCAGGAGTGCCTCCCCGACGGGCGGGTGCTCGCCGCCGACCTCGTCGTCGACGGTCACCGGTTCACGGTCAGCGAGTGGACCGACCGGCCCGGGGCCACCGGCGGGCTGCCGGTGCTGACCGTCACCGCCGCCGACGCCGACGCGGTGCTGCGCCGCGCCCGCGCGGCCGGCGCGCAGGTCAGCGCCGCCAACGGCACGCCGCGCGAGGTGCTGCTGCATGACCGGCACGGCGGCAGCTGGGCCATCACCCGCCCCGAACCGCCGCGCTGACCCCGGGGTACGCCCGCGCGGGCCACCGGATCGTCCGGCGCGGCGGTTTGTCGGGCTCCGGTTGCGGTATCCCGATCGGGTACGCCGCTACGAGGAGGCCCCGGTGAACGTCGACGCCCTGCTGACCGGAATCTACGACCACCTGCCCGACCTGGTCGACGCGGCGGTGGACGGGCTCAGCCCCGAACAGCTGTGCCGGCGGCCCGGTCCGGGTGCCAACCCGGTCGGCTGGCTGGTCTGGCACCTCACCCGGATCCAGGACCAGCAGGTCGCCGAGCTGCTCGGGGTCGACCAGGTGTGGGTCACCGGTGACCGGGCGGCCCGGTTCGGGCTGCCCGCCGACCCGGCCGACACCGGCTACGGCCACACCCCGGAGCAGGTCGCCACGGTCCGGCCGGACAGCGCGCAGGCGCTCGTCGACTACCACCGGGCGGTGGCGGAGCGGACCCGGACGTTCCTCGCCGGGTTGCGTCCGGCGGACCTGGACCGGGTGGTCGACGAGAGCTGGGACCCGCCGGTGACCCTCGGAGTCCGGCTGGTCAGCATCGCCGCCGACGATCTCCAGCACGTCGGCCAGGCCGCCTACCTGCGGGGCCTGCTGCGGTCCTGACCGTCCGCGCCCGGTCCCGCCCGCTTCCGTCGCCGATCTCGTCCGGTCCGGGTGAGCCGGCCTCACCCCCTCGACCGGCACGCTGACCGGGCACGTGACACGCCGTGGGGGAGGGCAGCCGTGGGGACGTCGGTGGCGGAGTTCCTGGAGCGGTGGGACGGGAGTCGGCGGCCCGACCTCCCGGAGACGACGAGCGGGACGCTGCGCCTGGACGCCGCCGAGGACGGGCACACCGCGCACTGGCGGCTGACCATCCGCGACCAACGCGTCGAGGTCACCCGCTCCGCCGACGATGCCGACCTGGTCGTCCGCGCCGACCGGGCGGTCTTCGACCGGTTGGCGTCGGGTCGGACCCACCTCGCTACCGCGCTGCTGCGCAACGACCTGTCGATACGGGGCAACATGCGGCTGCTGATGATGCTGCGGCGGATCTTCCCCGGCCCGCCCGACGCCCGGCACCCCCGGGAGGCCGCCCGGGAACGGGACGGCCACCGGTGAGGGAGGAACGGGTCCACATCATCGCCGGTAACGCCTTCGCCGTCAGCGACGCGCACGGCGACATGGAGGTGGACCCGAGGGCGCCGGTGGGGTTGTTCTCATTCGACACCCGGTTCCTGTGCCGCTGGGTGCTCACCATCGACGGGCAGCGGCTGCACGCCCTGTCCCGCGACGACATGACCTACTTCGAGACCCGGTTCTTCCTGGTCCCCGGCACGGCCAGCCACTACGTCGACGCGGACGTGTCGGTGATCCGGCACCGGTCCATCGACGACAGCTTCACCGAGCAGCTCACCGTGCTCAACCACGCCGCCGAGCCCGCCGACTTCGTGGTGCGGATGGAGGTCGGCGCGGACTTCGCCGACACCTCGGAGATCCGCAGCCCGACGCCCCGGCGGGTCACCACGGTCGCCTCCCCGTCCGAGGCGGTGCTGCGGCTGCGCTACGAACGGGAGCGGTTCGCCCGGGAGGCGACGGTCTCCAGCACCGCCCCGGCCGACGTCGACGAGGGGGGCTTCACCTACCGGATCACCGTGCCGGCGCACGGGACATGGGTCACCGACCTGCACGTCGGGATGTCCATCCGGGGCGAGGGCGGGCACGACCTGCGGGAGAGTCTGGAGTCGCACCGGCTGCGGGTACGCCACGACATGCGGCACGACCTGGTCGACTGGCTCGACCGGGCACCGCAGCTGATCAGCGAGCGGGAACGGCTGCCGGCGACGTACGAGCAGGCGCTGACCGACCTGGCCGCGCTGCGCTACGTCCCGCTGGCGTACTCGGGGCGGGTGCCGGTGGGGGGTCTGCCCTGGGCGATGGCGCTCTACGGCCGCGACGCCCTGGTCACCTGCCTGATGACCCTGCCGTTCACCCCCGAACTGGCCCCGAACACGCTGCGCATGCTCGCCCTGCTCCAGGGCGGCCGGCTCGACGACCAGCACGAGGAGGAACCCGGCAAGATCCTCGGCGAACTGCGGTACGGCGAGTCGGCCGCCTTCGACGAGCAGCCGACCGGGCTCTACTACGGCGCGGCCGACACCACCCCGCTGTTCGTGATCCTGCTCGACGAGTACGAGCGCTGGTCCGGCGACGCCGCGTTGGTGCGGCAGCTGCGCCACCCGGCCCGGATGGCGCTGGACTGGATCGACGGGTACGGTGACCTGACCGGCGACGGCTACCTGCGCTACCAGCGACGCAACACCCGCAACGGGCTGGTGAACCAGGGCTGGCGCAACTCGCCGGACGCGATCGTGGACGCCGACGGCCGGGCTCCCGCCGGGCCCAGGGCCACCTGCGAACTCCAGGGCTACGCCTACGACGCGAAGCGGCGCGGAGCCCGCCTGGCCCGGGAGTTCTGGGGCGAGCCCGAGTACGCCGACCTGCTGGAGCGCCAGGCCGCCGCGCTGAAGGAACGGTTCAACCGGGACTTCTGGTTGCCCCGCCAGGAGCACTACGCGTCGGCCCTGGAGCCGGACGGCACCCCGGTGGTGGCGTTGACGTCCCAGCTCGGGCACCTGCTGTGGAGCGGGATCGTCGCCGAGGACCGGTCCGCCGCCCTCGCCGCCCACCTGGTGGGGCCGCAGCTCTTCTCCGGCTTCGGGGTCCGCACGTTCGCCGACGGGCAGTTGGCGTACAACCCGGTGGGCGCGCACCTGGGCGCCGTGTGGCCGTCGGACAACGCGCTCGTCGCGGCCGGGTTGCGGCGGTACCACCACGACGAGGAGGCCGCCCGGGTCGCCGACGGCATCTTCGCGATGGCGGACCTGATCGGGGGTTCGGTGCCGGAGGTGATCGCCGGGTATCCCCGTGCGGTCACCGGCTACCCGGTGCAGCTGCCGATGGCCGGGCGACCGCAGTCGTGGTCCGCGGGTGCCCTGCTGATGCTGCTCGGCACCCTCCTCGGGCTACGGCCCTGCGGGGACAACCTGCTGGTGAACCCGGCCCTGCCCGACGGTTTCGGCCGGATCGAACTGCTGGACGTGCCCGGCCGGTGGGGCCGGGCCGACGCGTACGGCCGGGACCGGTCGGCCGTCCGCCCGGGGCGTCGTCCCCGGCTACGCTGACCGCCCGGCCGGCGGTGCCGGTTGCACCGGGGCGTCCGGGTCGGTGGGCGGGTGGGTGACCCACCGGGACAGGGCCCGGTCGACGCCCACGAAGAGCAGGCCGAGCAGCCAGAAGGCGACGGCGAAGAAGACCGCGCTGACCGCGACGCCGTCGTAGCCGAGCTGCCCGGCGTCGATGAACGGGTACGGGTAGCGGTGCACGATCAGCCCACGTACCAGGGCGAACCCCAGGTATGTCAGCGGGAACGCCAGCCACCAGAGGGCGTACCGGGGGCGTAGCCGGCCGCGCGGGTCGAACAGCGTCCAGTCGGCGACGGCGAGCAGCGGAACGACGGTGTGCAGGAGTTGGTTGCCCACCGCCTCGCCGAGCGCCCGGTCGGGCTGGGTCATCGCGAACGGGCTGGCCGGGTTCGCCAGCACCAGGTGGTAGACCACGCCGGTGATGGTGACGTAGAGGGTCACCGCGCCCTTGAGCGCCGACGGTGGTTCGGGTCGACGTCGCGCGGCCTGCCAGGCGGCGTAGCCGGCGAAGAGCCCGACCGCCAGGTTGCTCTGGATGGTGAAGTACGGCAGCAGCCCGGTGACGGTGGCCGGGCCGAGGGCGGTGAGCACGATCCCGGCCAGCACACCGATCACGATCGCCAGCCGGAAGGCCACCGCCAGGCGTCGACGCCGCAGAGTCATCGGCGCAAGCTACCAGCCCCGCCGTCGCCACCCCGGCCGTGGCCGGGCCACCGGCCGCAGGTCACCCGCCAGCGGTCGGCGGTCGTGGGCCCGGCGGCCTGGCCGGCACCGACCTGGAGGGCCGCGTCCGGCCGACCACACCGGCCGCGGCCGTCTCGGTCACCGGTCGTGGGTCGGCGGCCGTCGGCCCTTGCGGCCACCGGTCGTGGGTGGGCAGCCGGGTCCCGGCGGGTGATCCGGCCCGGGGTCGTTGCCGTCCACCGGCCCGTCCGGGTCTCGGGCCGGATCCGCGGGCCGGTCGGGGACGGGGATGGCCAGGGTGGCCCGCGCGGCCCGGAACGCCGACATCGCCGCCGACTCCCCGGGCAGCTCGTCCCGGGCCGCGGCGGGGCGCACCGCGGTCAGCAGCGTCACCAGCGGCCGGACCGGGCCGGTCGACCCGTCGACCGCCCCGCTGAGCAGCCGCTCAGCGGTTTCCTGATCCAGGCGGTATCGGGTCATCTCGTGTCCCTCAGCGTCGGCGCGGGTTGGGACGTCACGCCGACGGGGCCCGACGTGGCCCCGGTCACACCCGAGTCGGGCGGCGGGGACGAAAACCGGGTCGGCATCCCTACAGTACGTGACCGGCCGGTATGCGCTGGTGTAAAAATCCGCTGGACAGGTCGCATCGAGGGAGGTTGGCCATGCCCGAACGTGACACCCACCGTGACGAACGCTTCGATCAGCTCGGCGACGAGATGTCGGCCGCCGTCACCCGCGCGGCATCGGTGCTGGAGGAGGAGTTGTCCGCCGGCATCGACAGCGCCCGTCGGCTCCAGGAGAAACTCACCGCCGACCGGCGGGTCGACCCGGCGGCCTTCGACGAGGTGGCCGGGCGGGTCCGCAGGGACACCCACGCGCTGATCGACATGGTGGTCGCCCAACTGCCGATCACCGGCGAGCGGGGCGAGCTGACCCGCCGCTACGCCGCCGACGCCCACGACGTGCTGGACAGCCTGCTCGACCTGGCCCGGCTCACCCCGGAACTGGCCAACGGGCTGATCGACCGGGTGTCGGGCCAGGGCCACGAACCGACCGGCCCGGTCCGCGTCGACCGGGACCCGGGGGCCCCGGCGGCCGACGGCGGGCCCGCCGCGGTGGCCTGAGCCGATGACCGTCCCGGGTATCGACGACCGGGTCGAGGAGGTGCTGGACCGCTACCGGGCGCGGACCATGGCGACCCTGCTGGCCCAGCTGCCCACCGGCGGCCCCCGCTACCTCTACGACCTGGTCGCCGACTATCCCCGCCGCTCCGGCAAGGGGCTGCGGGCGGCGCTCTGCCTGGCCGCGTGCCGGCTCGCCGGGGACGGCGACGAACCGGACGAGGCGGCGGTCAACGTGGCCACCACCGTCGAGTTGTTCCACAATGCCTTCCTCATCCACGACGACATCCAGGACGGCAGCGAACAGCGGCGCGGCGCACCGACCCTGCCCGCCGCGTACGGCGTCGGTGTGGCGCTCAACGTCGGCAACATGACCAACCTGCTCGCCCTGGACCGGTTGCTGGCCAACCGGGACGGCCTCGGCTCCGGCACCGCCTGGCAACTGGTCGAACAGACCCGGCTGATGCTGCGCCACTCGCTGGAGGGCCAGGCCATCGAGATCGGCTGGATCAGGGACAACGCCTGCGATCTCACCCCCGACGACTACTACCGGATGTGCCTGAAGAAGACGTCCTGGTACACCTGCATCTACCCGTGCCGCACCGGGGTGCTGGCGGCCGGCGGCGGGCGGCTGCGCACCGACCGGCTGGACCGCTACGGCTGGTACCTCGGCGCGGCCTTCCAGATCACCGACGACGTGCTGAACCTGGTGGGGGAGTACGCCGCCTACGGCAAGGAGATCGCCGGTGACCTGTGGGAGGGCAAGCGCACCCTGATCCTCATCGACTTCCTCGCCCGCTGCACCGCCGGGGAACGGGAACGGACGGTGGCCTTCCTCGGCACCCCCCGCGCCGACCGGACGGCGGCCGACGTGCGCTGGCTGCACCGCCGGCTGACGGCGTACGACAGTGTGGAGGTGGCCCGGCGCAGCGCCCGGGAACTGGCCGACGCGGCGCTGGCCGAGGGGCGTGCCGTCCTCGGTGACCGGGCCGGCACCGAGGACGGCCGGTTCCTGCTCGGCCTGACCCGTTACGTCGTCGACCGCCCACGCTGACCGGCCGGGCTCAGCCCATCGTCTTCGCACCGTCGATGGACTCGCGGATGATGTCGGCGTGCCCGCAGTGCTGGGCGGTCTCGGCGATCACGTGCAGCACCGTGCGGCGCACCGACCAGCTCGCCCCCGGCTCGAACCAGGGCGCCTCCGGCAACGGGTGGGCCGTGTCCAGGTCGAGGGTGGCGACCAGCTCGTCGGTGCGGGCCGCCGTCTCGGCGTACCGGGCGAGCAGGTCGGTCAGGGTGTCGTCGTCGGTCATCCGGAACATGCCGGCCCAGTCGACCGGCTCGCTCTCCATCGCCTCGGCCCCACCGGCCATGAACCGCGCCCACCGGTGCTCCACCAGGGTCACGTGTTTGATCAGGCCGCCCAGGCACAGCTCGCTGACGGTGCTGCGGGCCGCCGCCTGCTCGTCGGTCAGGTCGCGCACGGTGTGCCGCAGGAAGCCGCGGTGCTGGCCGAGGGACTGCAACAGGTCGGCCTTCTCGCCGGTGAGCACCCGCTCCGAAGTGGTCATCCGCCACCCTCCGTGGTCGATGTCGTCGAGGGCCACGCTAGGGCCACCCCCCGACACTTTCCGCCCCGCCACACCGCGCCTCCGACCGCGTCCGCCCCTGCGGTTGCCGATCCGGCCGCCGGGCGGTGGACTGGACCACATGGGAACGATCAGGGTGGGGACGTCGTCCTGGGCGGATCAGACGCTGCTGCGCGCCGGCTGGTATCCCCGGTCGGTGCGCACCCCGGCCCAGCGGCTGGGCTGGTACGCCGGGCGGTTCGGGCTGGTCGAGGTGGACACCTCGTACTACGCCATCCCGGTGCCGGAGACCACCGGCGGCTGGGCGGCGGCCACTCCGCCGGGTTTCACCTTCGACGTCAAGGCGTTCAGCCTCTTCACCGGACACCCGACACCGGTGCAGGTGCTGCCGAAGGACCTGCGACCGGCCACCGGTCCGTCCCGGGTCCGCCGCCGGGACCTGCCCGAGGCGACGTACGACGAGTTGTGGACCCGGTTCCGGGCGGCGCTGGCACCGCTCGCGGCGGCCGACCGGCTCGGCGCGGTGCTGTTGCAGTTCCCGCCGTGGCTGGTGCGGGGGGAGGGCGCCCGGCGGCGGATCGCGGAGCTGGCCGACCGGTGCCGGCCCTGGCGGGTCGCCGTGGAACTGCGCCACGGGTCCTGGTTCGACGGTGCGGCGGCGGCCGAGACGGTGACCTTCCTGCGCGACCACGACCTCAGCCTGGTCTGCGTCGACATGCCGCAGGGGCACCCGTCCTCGGTGCCCCCGATCATGATCGGTACCGCCGAGCCGGTGCTGGTGCGGATGCACGGCCACAGCGCGCACTGGGAACACGGCAGCAAGGAGGACCGGTTCCGGTACGCCTACGCCGACGACGAACTACGCCGCTGGGCCGACCTGCTCACCGACCTGGCCGACCGGTCCGGGGAGCTGCACGTGCTGTTCAACAACTGCTGCGCGGGGCAGGCCCAGCGCGACGCCGCCCGGCTGGCCGAACTGCTCGGGGTCGCTCCCACGACGGCGGCCGTCGGCCACTGACCGCGCCGGTACGGGGCCCGCCGTCCGTGCTGACGGCGACCCCCGTACCGGCCGGTCCCGGCCCGCCGGTCAGCCGGCCATCGCCATCCGTCGCCGGGCCCCCGTCGCGGCCAGCCGACCCATCGTCATCGGCGCGCCCATCAGCCCACCGGCGCGCCCGAGCATCCCCCGGAACACCTGGCCCGGCTTCTGCTGCTCACCCATGTACGCGGTGACCACCACCAACGCCCCGGTCAACGCCGGAATGGTCCACTGGAGGACCTTCATCTGCCGCTGCCGGTGCGCCACCTCGGCGGGCGTCTGGTAGTTGGGCTCGGTGGTCCCCGACACCGGCGGGTTGCCGGCGTTCTGCAACTTCATGCCCACCAACCGGCTGTACCCGGTGACCGCGAGCGCGCCGACGGTCAGCGCCGTCTTCACCGCGCTCATCCGGCCCACCCCGGACTGGGCCATCATCCGGGGGCTCTCGGTGGCCAGCTCACCCACCGCGCCGGCCAGGTGCGCGCCGATCGCCGCTGCGTTGACCGGCGTCCACCGCGACCAGCCGGCCGAGGCCACCGGAAGCCGTTGGGTCGAGTCGCTGATCCGTGCCGCCGCTCCGTTCACGCCCAGCGCCCCCATCAGGGAGCCACCGAACCAGGCCGCCAGGCCGAGATCGTGCATCGAGCGCAGTGCGGTGTGTCGTTCCGACATCTGATCCCCCTCCACCGTGTTCGGGCGCAGCGGCATACCCGTCCCGACGGGGGCTACGCGCCCGGCTGCCGGCCGGGTCACCGATGATCCGGATCGGGCGTACGGGGACCGGACACCGGGGTCAGCGGCGGGGCAGACCGGCCGCGAAGTCGGCCACCCGCCGGCTCAGCGGCAGGCCGGCCCGGACCCAGCGGAAGTGGTCCAGCGGAGCCCCCGCCTCGGCCGAGGTGTACCGGTGCCGGGTGACCGGCGCGGCGGTGAGCTTGGTGCAGAGGTGGTCGACGATCGGGTGCGGGGTGTACTGGTCGTCGTCGACGCTGACCGCGAGCACCGGCAGGGTGAGCCGGCCCACCGCCGCGTCGCCGTCGACTCCGTCGAGGGTGGGGAAGCGGCCGGTGCGGGCGGTGCGCGCCCAGTCCCGGATCACCCCGCGCGCCTGCCGGCCGCCGAACCCCCAGCCCGGCCAGACCCCGAGCGTCCCGGCGACCGCCGCGATCCCCTGGCTGTACGGCAGCACGCCGTACCGGCGCAGGCCCGGGTAGCCGCGCCAGTACGGCATGCCGACGGCGAGCAGGGCCAGCCCGTCGACCTGGTCGACGCCGTGCAGGGCGAGGTGCAGCAGGGCCGCCTGCCCGCCGAGGGAGTGCCCGAGCAGCAGCGTCGGCCGGCCGTCCCGCCGGGACTTGAGCGCGTCGAGGACCGCGCCGACGTCGGCGGCCAGTTCGCGGTAGCCGTACCGGCAGGACCGCGACGGCGGGGGTGTGCTGGCCCCGGTGCCGCGCAGGTCGGCGACGACCACGGCGAGGCCGGCGGCGCGCAGCGTGGCGGCGAACGGGCGGTAGTAGCGGGCGCGTACCCCCATCGCCGGGCAGATCAGCACCACCGGCGCGGCGGACGTGCCGGCGGGCTCCGGATAGATCTGGATGCCGATCCGGGCCCCGTCGACGTCGACGAACTCCTGCGTGTACTCCGCGTCCCCGCTCACCGGCCCATCCTACCGGCCGGTAATAAGTGGTCCGCGCGCCGCCCGGTCGGCCCGTCGCGGCCGGTCAGGCCGCCGCCGGAGCCAGCCGGCCGACCCCGCTGACCGCGGCGTAGACGCCACCGAGCTGCTCCGCCCAGTGCCGGAAGGAGTAGCGCACCCGCACCCGGTCCAACGCCGCCGTGGCGTACGCGAAGCGGCGGACCCGGTCGGCGAGCAGCCGGCGGACCGCGGCACCCAGCGCCCGGGGGTCGCGCGGCGGCACCAGGTCCCCGGTCAGCCCGTCGACCACACTGTCGGTGATCCCGCCGACCGCCGTGCCGACCACCGGCACGCCGCACGCCATCGCCTCCAGCGGGCTACGGCCGAACGGCTCGTACCACGGGGCGGCGACCAGGACGTCGGCCGAGCGGTACCAGGCCGCCAACTCCTCGCGCGGCACCGCGCCGACCAGCCGGACCCGGTCGGCGACACCACAGGACCCGGCGAGCGCGGTCAACCGGCGGGCGACGTCGTCGGCCGCCAGCGACCCGGCCGGCGGGCCGCCGACCACCACGTACTCGGCCCCGGGCACCCCGGGCAGCGCCCGCACGACGTCCTGCACGCCCCGGCGTTCGTGCAGCGGCCCCACGGTGAGCAGCCGGGGCCGGCCCGGGGCGCGCGGTGCGGCCGGACCGGTCGGGGTGAACAGCCGCTCGTCCACCCCCGACGGCACCAGCGTCAGCTTCGCCCGGGGCACCCCGAGCCGGACCAGTTCCCCCAGTTCGTCGTGCGACTGGACGACGACCCGGTCGACGGCCCGTCCGAGCGCCCGCTCGTAGCCGATCCGTCCCCGGCCGGCCGGCTCCCGGCCACCCGGGCGGCGTCGGTACGTGCTGCCCAGGTCGTGGTACGTCAACACCACGGGCGTGTCGGTGCGCCGGCCGGCGTGCACGGCCGCCAGGCCGCTCAGCCAGAAGTGGGCGTGCGCCACGTCCGGCCGCCAGTCGGCCTGCTGCCAGTGCGCGGCCAGCCAGCGGCCGAACTCGCCCACGTGGGGCAGGAGTTCCTCGGCCGGCACCGGCCGGGCGGGGCCGGCGGGCACGTGCCACACCTGGTACCCCGCGTCGGTCGGCACCGTGTCGGGTAGCGTGGCGTCGTCCCGCCGGGTGTAGACCCGCACCTCGTGGCCCTCGGCGGCCAGCGCCGCCGCCTGCTCGGCGACGTGCAGGTGCAGGCCCACGGCATCCTGTCCGCCGGGGACGGCGAGCGGGCTGGCGTGCCCCGAGACCATCGCGATGCGCATGCTTCCTCCTCCGTGATCCGGTCACCGGCGAGGCGGAATCCGGTGCGGGGGCTTCCGGCCGGCGTCATCACCCGGTCCCGCGCACCGGGCGCGCGACGGGCACCCGGCCGCCCTCGCGGCACCGGTGCCCGGACGTCACGCGCCGCCCGGTATGCCGAACCAGTTGCCCAGCGCGGAGGCGGTAAACATCAACTTTGCGTGCCCGTCCGAGCGCCCTGCGTGCCCCGCGACCGGCCGTGCTCAGCCCACCTCGGGCAGCATCCCGGGCCCGAACACCTCGTAGGCGATCCGCTCCACCGGCACCCCCCGGCGCAGCAGGCCGCCGCGGACCCGGTTCATGAACGGCAGTGGACCGCACAGGTGCACGTGCGCGTCGGGGGAGAGCGGGATCAGCTCCGGGTCGATCCGGCCCCGGCTCACCTCGGCCGGCAGCGCCGGGGCGTCGTCGCCGGTGATCTCCTCGTACCACAGCCGCAGCCGCAGCCGGGGCAGCCGGGCGTGCAGCTCGACCAGGTCGGCCCGGTGGGCGTGGGCGGCACCGTCCCGGTCGGCGTGGGCCAGCACCACCGGCCGGTCCGGCGTGGTCGCCGCCAGGTGGGCCAGCGCCGACATCGCCGGGGTGAGCCCGATCCCGGCGCTGACCAGCAACAGCGGCCCCTGGCCCGCCACCGCGCTCACCTCGCCGAAGGGCGGGCTCAGCCGCAGGACGTCGCCGGGGCCGACGTGGTCGTGCAGGAAACCGGAGACCAACCCGTCCGGGGCGCCGGCCGTGCCGCGTACCCGCTTGACGGTGATCCGCCAGTGGTCGGCGTCGGGACGGCCGGAGAGGCTGTACTGCCGGATCTGCCGGCCGCGTCCGCCGTCGAGGTCCACCGCGACCGAGACGTACTGGCCGGGGACGAAGCCCGGCACCGGACCGCCGTCGACCGGGACGAGGGTGACCGAGACGACGTCGGTGGCCTGCGACGTGACCCCGGTGACCCGCCAGTCGCGCCAGACCACCCCGCCGTGGGGCAGCCCGGTGGCCGCGTACAGCCGGGCCTCCCGGGCCACCAGCTCGCAGGCCATCAGCCAGTACACCTCGTCCCAGGCGGCGGCGACCTGCGGGGTGACCGCCGCGCCCAGCACCTCGCCGATGGCGGCCATCAGGTGCCTGCCCACCAGCGGGTACTGGCCGGCGGCGATGCCCAGCGAGGCGTGCTTGTGCGCGATGCGCTCCAGCACCGCCGTCCACCCGGTCGCGTCCTCGCCGGTGAGGTGCCCGGCGTACGCGACGACCGAGGCGGCCAGCGCCGCCTGCTGCCGGCCGGTCGCCTGGTTGCCCCGGTTGAACAGGTTCAGCAGTTCCGGATGGGCGGCGAACATCCGGGCGTAGAACCGGCCGGTGATCCGGTCGGCGTGGGCCCGGACCACGGGCAGGGTGGCGGTGACGACGGCGGCTGACGACTCCGAGAGCACGGCTCCTCCTCCAGATGGGTACCGGAGACCACTCAAACAGGAATCCGAAAGTCCTCTTAGGGCCGAAAGTCCCGGGCCCCTCGGCGCGCCGGCCACCGCCGCCCGGCCCCTGTTCGCCACCAGGGGCTCTGGCTAGGGTCGGATCGTGAAGCTCAACCTGTCGACGGACATGGCCCTGCGGATCGCCATGCTCACCGCCCCCGCCTCGACCCGCACCACCGTCGACGAGTTGGCCGAACGGCTGGACCTGCCCCGCAGCCACGTGGCCAAGGTGGTCCAGCGGCTCCAGCGCATCGGGGTGCTGTTCACCGTCCGGGGCCGCTCCGGCGGGGTGGCGTTCGCCGAGGGGGCCGAACGGATCACCGTCGGCCGGGTCGTGCGCGCCTTCGAGGGGGAGGGGGAGGTGGTCTCCTGCGAGGAGACCGGCTGCGCCCTGCGCGCCGGCTGCCGCCTGCGGGTCCAGCTCCGCCGCGCCCAGGCCGCCTTCCTCGCCGTACTCGACGAGATGCCTCTGGCGGAACTGGCCGACGGCCCGGCGGCGGCCCTGCTGCTCACTCCCGCGTCCGGCCCGGTGGCCCGCACCCCGGCGCAGACCTGAACGGGACCGGCGGACGCGGACCGGTCGGCCGGTGGGGCGACCCGGACGGTCGCCCCACCGGCCGCCGGCTCAGCTGACCTGGATCGTCCCGTCCGGCGAGCGGACGCAGGAGACCGCGCGGGCGCCGGTCGCCGCCGCGCCGCTCAGGCACCGGCCCAGCACCTGGTGCCCGGCCGCGCTCGGGTGCCAGGACTCCTGGCAGGTCTGGAAGTACGTCCCGCAGGTGTTCGCGATCCGCTGGATGTCCAGCTTGTCGTAGCCGGACAGGCTGGTCACGAAGACCCCCGAGGTGCCGTCCTGGAGCCGGATCGGGGTGGCCAGCGCGTTGCCGGGGCTGCCCGCCGACTCGCACAGCCGGGCGCCGTCGAAGGCCCGCTGCACGTTGAGGTAGACCAGGTCGGCGGCGGGGAACTCGGCGGACAGCGTGCTGCGGACCGAGTTCACCAGCGTGCCCAGGCCCTGCGAGAAGCGCTGGCCGGGGGCGAGACTGGCCCGGTGGATCGGGCAACCGGCGGCGTACCGCTCGGCCCCCAGGTCACGGAACTTGTCCCGGGTGTCGTCCCGGCTGTCCTCCTCCCAGTAGGTCGAGGCCAGCTCCGGCGGCAGCGGGTTGGTGTAGTCCTGGAAGACGATCCGGTGCTGGCCGTCGGCGTCGATCTGGTCCAGCGTGGTCAGGATCTGCCGAACCGCCGCCGTGGTCTCCGCCGTCGCGGCGGCGACCTGGGCGGAGGTGGCCAGGTCGGCGTCCGTGCAGGGCTTCTGTTCCACCGGCCCGCCCAGGTACGCCCAGAACTCCCACCACCCGGTCCAGGCGTCGGCGATGAACCGGTTCGCGCACTTCTCGGCGACGGTGCCGAAGGTGAACGAGCTGTTGTTCGAGCCGAGGCCGATCAGCACCAGGTCGATGTCGTGGGTCTGCCCGACCGCGCGCAACTGGTCGAGCTGGGCGGCGACCTGGCGGCCCTTGGCGCGGCTGGCCGAGGCGTTGGCGATGTCGTACGGCTGGCCGCCGGAGCAGGCCAGGTTGAACCGGTCGGCGATCCCCGGCAGGTCCGCCTTGAACAGCGAGGCGTTGGGTGATCGGTGGCAGAAGTAGGCGTTGTTGTTCGGTGCCGACCAGCCCGGGAACGGCTGGGCGACCCCGTTGACGTCGGTCACCGCCGAGTACGCCCCGGCACCCTCGCCGCTGATGAAGCTGTCGCCGAGGGCGACGGCGGCGGTGGGCAGGGCGGCGGCGGCCGGTGCGGCGGAGCCGACGGCGACCGGCAGGGCGGCCGTGGCGACGGTGAGCAGCGCCGCGAGGGCGCTACGGTGGAACCTGGACATGACGTCCCCCATCTGTCCATGGAAATGTGAAAGATCCTTCCGGGCCGGATCAGATCACTTGGCGAGATGGACGTCAATGCCTCTTAACATGATCGTCCAATGGTGGAAACGGTCGTTTCCGGCCCGGCGGGCACCCCGCCCGGGAAGGCCCCGACCCCCGGCGGCGTTGCCCCCGGCGGACGCGCACCCGCCGTCCGACGTGGGGCTGCACGGCGCTGTCAGGGCGTAGGGCTACGCTCGCTGCGGCACGCCGCGCGTGGAGATCGAGACGGTGAGCGGCACCACACCGCCGAGACCGGGGAGTACGACCAGTTGACCGCACAGCCTGAGACCCTCTACGGGGCAGACGACCTCACCCACCTGGAGGGCCTGGACGCCGTCCGCAAGCGTCCCGGCATGTACATCGGCTCGACCGACAGTCGTGGCGTGGGTCACCTCGTCAACGAGATCCTCGACAACTCCACCGACGAGGGTGTCGCCGGTCACGCCACCACGGTCGA
The DNA here is from genome assembly GCF_016901255.1 of Micromonospora humida. NCBI lineage: Bacteria > Bacillati > Actinomycetota > Actinomycetes > Micromonosporales > Micromonosporaceae > Micromonospora > Micromonospora humida. The sequence goes on along the minus strand of NZ_JAFEUC010000017.1, from coordinate 145,251 downwards.
GGTGATCCTGCGCGCCGACGGCTCGGTGCAGGTCGACGACGACGGCCGGGGCATCCCCACCGACGTGCACGCCAAGTCCGGCATCTCCGGGGTCGAGCTGGTGCTCACCCGGCTGCACGCCGGCGGCAAGTTCGGCGGCTCCGGCTACAAGACCTCGGGCGGCCTGCACGGCGTGGGCGCCTCCGCCGTCAACGCGCTGTCCCGCCGCTTCGACGTGACCGTCCGGCGCGGCGGCAAGGTGCACGCGATGTCCTTCCGGCACGGCGTCCCCGGCGTCTTCGCCGGCGACGGCCCGGATGCCCCGTTCACCCCCGGCCCCGGCCTGCAGGTCGTCGGGTCGATGAAGCGGGGCCAGCGCACCGGCACCTCGATCCGTTACTGGCACGACGCCCGCTACTTCGAGACCGGCGCGCGCCTCGACGTCGAGGCCGTCCGGATGAAGCTGCGCAACACCGCCTTCCTGGTCCCCGGGGTCGACTACCGGCTGCGCGACGAGACCGCCGAGGAGCCGGTCGAGGAGCGCTTCCACTACCCCAACGGGCTCACCGACATGGTCGAGTTCCTGGCACCGGCCGGTGACCGGCCCGTCTCCGGCACCCTGCTGGTCACCGGCGAGGGGACGTACCGGGAGAACGCCGCCGACGCCAACGGCGTGATGCAGTCCAACGTGCAGCGCCGGGCCGAGGTCGAGATCGCCTTCCGCTGGGGCACCGGCTACGAGCGCACCGTCGAGTGCTTCACCAACACCATCCGCAACGCCCACGGCGGCACCCACCGCAAGGGCTTCGAGCGGGCGCTGACCCGGACCCTGGCCGATGCCGTCCGCAACACCCGGGGCCTGCTCAAGCCCAAGGAGGACCCGCCCACCCTGGACGACGTCCTGGAGGGGATGACGGCGGTGGTGCACGTGCGCATCCCCGAGCCGCAGTTCACCTCGCAGACGAAGGACGAGCTCTCCACCGCCGGCGTCACCAAGGTGCTCCAGACCCTGGTCGAGCAGCACGTCAAGGCGTGGCTGGAGGACCGGCGCAGCAAGGCCGAGGCGCGCACGGTGCTCCAGAAGATCGTCGACGCGGCCCGGGTCCGGCTGACCCAGAAGCAGCAGAAGGACGCCGCCCGGCGCAAGACCGCCCTGGAGGGCGCGTCGATGCCCGCCAAGCTCGTCGACTGCCGCGCCGCAGGCATCGACAGAAGTGAATTGTTCATCGTGGAAGGCGACAGCGCCCTCGGAACAGGGCGACTTGCCCGTTCTGCCGAGTATCAGGCGCTGCTGCCGATTCGCGGGAAGATCCTCAACGTGCAGAAGGCGAACCTCCAGCAGGTGCTCGACAACGCCGAGTGCGCGGCGATCGTGCAGGTGCTCGGGGCCGGCTCGGGGCGTACCTTCGACCTGTCCTCGCTGCGCTACGGCCGGGTGCTGATCATGGCGGACGCCGACGTGGACGGTGCACACATCCGGACCCTGCTGATCACCCTGTTCGCCCGCTACATGCGCCCGCTGATCGAGGCCGGCCGGCTCTACGCCGCGATGCCGCCCCTGCACAAGATCACCACGAAGGGGCGCAGCCCGCAGACCACCTACACCTACACCCAGGCCGAGATGGAGGCGACGGTCCGCAAGCTGGAGAAGGCCGGCCGGCAGATCGTCACCCCGATCCCGCGCTTCAAGGGTCTCGGTGAGATGGACGCCGACGAGTTGTGGGAGACCACGATGAACCCGGCCACCCGGGCGGTCCGGCGGATCACCCTCGACGACGTCGACGCCGCCGAGCGCATCCTCGAACTGCTGATGGGCGAGAAGGTCGAGCCGCGCCGCAACTGGCTGATCGACTCCTCCGACCGGGTCGACCGCGACGCGATCGACGCATGAGCACCGTGGCCGCCGTATCCCCGGAAGAGAGCTGAACGATGGCACGCCGTAAGGACGACCGCGCCAAGGTGGACCTGTCCGCCTTCGACCAGGCCGGCGCGCGGGTCTTCGACAACCCGCTGGTCACCGAGGTGTCCGACTCCTACCTGGAGTACGCCTTCTCGGTCATCCACTCCCGGGCGCTGCCCGACGCCCGCGACGGCCTCAAGCCGGTGCACCGCCGCATCCTGTGGTCCATGCACGAACAGGGCCACCGCCCCGACCGGGGGCACGTCAAGTCGGCCCGGATCGTCGGCGACGTCATGGGCAAGTACCACCCGCACGGCGACACGGCGATCTACGACGCGATGGTCCGGCTCGCCCAGGACTTCTCGCTCAACGCGCCACTCATCGACGGGCACGGCAACTTCGGTTCCCCGGACGACGGACCGGCCGCCGCGCGCTACACCGAGGCCCGGCTCTCCCGGGAGGCGATGCTGCTGGTCGGTGAGCTGGGCGAGGACACCGTCGACGTCGAGCCCAACTACGACGGCTCGCTGACCCAGCCGACCGTGCTGCCCGCCGCCTTCCCCAACCTGCTGGTCAACGGGGCGTCCGGGATCGCGGTCGGGATGGCCACCAACATGATCCCGCACCACCTCGGCGAGGTGGTCTCCGCCGCCCGCTGGCTGATCAACCACCCGGACGCCGACCTCGACAAGCTCATGGAGTTCGTCCCCGGCCCCGACCTGCCCACCGGTGGCCTGCTGCTCGGGCTGGACGAGGTGCGCCGGGCGTACGAGACCGGGCGCGGTGTGGTGCGGATGCGTGGCCGGGTGGAGATCGGCCCGCTGGAGGGCAGCCGGGGCCGGCAGGCGATCACCGTCGTCGAACTGCCGTACGGCGTCGGCGCGGAGAAGGTCATCGCGGCGATCACCAACGAGGTGAACAAGACCAAGCGGCTCACCGGCATCGCCGACGTCAAGGACCTCACCGACCGGGAGAGCGGCACCCGGCTGGTCGTCGAGTGCAAGGTCGGGGTCAACCCGCAGGCGTTGCTGGCCGACCTCTACCGGCTGACCCCGCTGGAGCAGTCCTTCGGCATCAACAACCTGGTGCTTGTCGACGGCCAGCCGCGCACCCTCGGGTTGAAGGCGCTGCTGGAGGTGTTCCTGGCCCACCGCTACGAGGTGGTGACCCGGCGCAGCGCGTACCGGCGGCGCAAGCGCCAGGAGCGGCTGCACCTGGTCGACGGCCTGCTGATCGCCCTGCTCGACATCGACCGGGTGGTCAAGCTGATCCGGGCCAGCGAGGACGCCCAGGCCGCCAAGGACGGCCTGATGCAGAAGTTCAAGCTCTCCGAGATCCAGGCCACCTACATCCTGGACACCCCGCTGCGCCGGTTGACCAAGTACGACCGGATCGAGCTGGAGGCCGAGCAGGAGAAGCTGCGCGGGGAGATCGCCGCGCTGTCGAAGATCCTCGACGACCCGAAGGTGCTCCGGAAGGTCGTCTCCGACGAGTTGGCCGCCGTGGTCAAGCAGTTCTCCGCGGCGCGGCGGACCACCCTGGTCGACGGGGACCTCAAGGAGGTGCTGGCGGCGTCGGTGCCGGCCGGGCCGTTGGAGGTGGCCGACGACCCGTGTCAGGTGATCCTCTCGGCGACCGGGCTGGTCGCCCGGACGGCGGCCGAGTCGGAGGAGGCGTCCGAGGGGCGTCGGCGCAACGGCCGGGTCAAGCACGACACGGTACGCGCGGTCGTGCACACCACGGCCCGGGGTCGGGTGCTCCTGGTCACCAGCGCCGGCCGGGCCTTCAAGGTCGACGTGTTGCCGCTGCCGGTGCTGCCCGAGCAGGCCGGCACGGTGTCGCTGCGGGGCGGGATGGCCGCCGCCGAGCTGGTCCCGTTGGCGGCGGGGGAGACGGTGATCGGGCTGGCCCCGCTGGGCCCGACCGCGCAGGGCTCCCCGGGCCTGGCGGTGGGCACCCGGCAGGGCGTGGTGAAGGTGTGCACGCCGGAGTGGCCGGTGCGGTCCGACGAGTTCGAGGTGATCTCGCTGCGGTCGGGCGACGAGGTGGTGGGGGCCACCTGGCTCGACGACGGCAGCGAGACGGTGGCGTTCGTGACCAGTGAGGCGTCCCTGCTGCGGTTCGCGGCGTCCGTGGTCCGCCCGCAGGGGCTCAAGGGCGGCGGGATGGCCGGGGTCAGCCTGCCGGCGGGCGCCCGGGTGGTGTTCTTCGGCGCGGTCCGCACCGACGACGCCGCGCACGGGGAGCCGATGGTGGTCACCTCGACGGGGGCGACGGTCAAGGTGACGCCGTTCGCGTCGTACCCGGCGAAGGGCAGGGCGACCGGCGGGGTGCGGGCGCAGCGGTTCCTCAAGGGGGAGACGGATCTGGTGGTGGCCTGGATCGGCGCGCGGCCGGTGGGCGCGACGGCGACCGGTGACCCGGTGGAGCTGCCGCCGGCCGATCCGCGCCGGGACGGGTCCGGCTTCGCCGTCATGCTCGGCCCGACCGTCGTCGGGCACCTCATCGAACGCGACTGAGGTCACCCCGGCCGCCGCGAGGGCTGACGGCCGGCCGCCCCGTCGGCGTCAGGCGACGTCGACGGGGCGGAACTGGACGCTGACCCGGGGGCCGACCGGGCGGGTGGTCTTGGGCACGGCATGCTCCCAGGTGCGCTGGCAGGACCCGCCCATCACCACCAGGTCGCCGTGACCGAGCGGGAAGCGCAGGGTGTCGCCGCCGCCCCGGGGGCGTAGCAGCAGCGGGCGGGGCGCGCCGAACGACACGATCGCCACCATCGTGTCGGTGTGCGCGGAACGGCCGAGGGTGTCGCCGTGCCAGGCGACGCTGTCCCGCCCGTCGCGGTAGAGGCACATGCCGGCGGTGACGAACGGCTCGCCCAGCTCGGCGGCGTAGTGCCGACTCAGTGCCGTGCGGGCGGCGGTGAGCAGCGGGTGCGGCAGCGGGCGGTCGGGGCCGTACCAGCAGAGCAGGCGGGGGACGTCGACCTGCGTGTCGTACATGGTGCGGCGTTCGGCCCGCCAGGGGACGCCGGTGCGCAGGGTGTCGAGGACCGCGTCGGAGCCGTGCACCCAGCCGGGCAGGTGGTCGACCCAGGCGCCCCGGGTGAGCATCCGGCGGCGCAGCCCGGTCAGCGGGGTCAGCGTCGGGCCGGTGTCGGTGAGGTCGAGCATCGACGGTTGGTAGGCGGCCTGCGGCATACCCGGCACCCTATCAGGGTTTTAGTACACCCGTACGATCGGCGATCCGGGTGAGGACGGCTTCGGCCACCCGTTGCCGGCCGCGCCCGTCGACGGTGGTCCAGGCGCGGGCGGCGAGGGCCGCCCGCCGCCGGGGGGAGGCCAGCAGGGTGCGCAGGGTGCGGGCCGCCTCCGCCCGTGCGGCCCGCCCGGCCAACCCCGGCGCGGCCAGTTCCGGCAGCTCGCCGAGGCCGGCGGCGAGCCCGTGCGCCACCACCCGCCGGTACGCGTCACGCTGGTTGTCGACCACGCAGACCAGGGCGGCGGGCGCACCGAGACAGCACAGTTCCCAGGTGGAGGTGCCGGCGGCGCTGACCACCAGGTCGGCCGCGCCGATCAGCGCGGGCAGGGCGTCGGTCGGCGCGACGAGGTGCAACGACTGCCCCCGCCCGGTGCCGACCTGCGACAGGTCGGCCTCGATCCCGGGGCGGGCGACGACCACGGTCACCGCCATCGGGTGACCGGTGCCGAGCAGCACCCGGGTCAGCACCGGGGCCGCGCCGACCGCGTCGGTGCCGCCGAAGAAGGCGAGCACCCGGGGGCGGGGTGCCGGGGTGGCCGGTGGCGGGGCGGCCGGCCGGGCGGCGGTCACCGCGTCGCGCAGCAGCGCGTACCGGACCCCGGCCAGCAGCCGCCCGTCGCCGGGTGTGCCGGCGGTGGGCTGCCCGTCGGGGGTGTCCGCGCCGAAGTTCTGGTCCAGGTAGAGGTCGGCGTCCTGACCCCGGGCGTCGCCGTCGACGATCGCCAGGGTGAGCACGCTGGCCGCCCGCAGCGCCCCCGCGCCCGCCGGGTCCAGCTCGTACGAGTCGAGCACGAACGCGTCGAGGGCGTGCGCGCGGGCGGCCTCGACCAGCCCGGCGGGGGTGTCCGGACCGGGGTGGACCGGGATGCCGCACGCGGCCAGGTGGGCGGCGGCCCAGCCGACCCGGTCCACCGTGCCGAACAGTTCGACCCGGGCACCCCGGGCCAGGAACTCCTCGCCGAGGGCCAGGCAGCGCACCAGGTGCCCGACGCCGGTGTGCGGGCCGGCGTCGCAGCGCAGCCCGATCCGTGGTGGGTTCAGGACTCCTCCAGCCGCTTCTGGCGTACCGAGGAGTTGAGGGTACGCAGGTCGGGCCGCCCGTCGAGCCAGTCGGCGAGTTTCGCCAGCGGCACGCTGACGTCGCCGAAGTGGTCGACGACGGCGCTGACCAGCGCCCAGTCCTGGTCGGTGTCGAGGGTGAGCCGCAGCGTCGACCGGTCCGGGGTGAGGGTCACCCCGAGCACCCGGAACAGCTCCGGACGGGCGTACGCGAAGGAGGTGACGTGCACCCGGTGGTGGTCGACGGCGAGCCGGTCCAGGGTGCGCAGCGCGTCCGCCCGGATGATCTCCACGTCCAACCCCCGGGGCAGGGTACGGGCGATCGAGGTGCTGGCGTAGTCGAGCCCGGGGACGGCCCGGTAGACCGACGCCACCAGGGTGACGATCTCCGGGTCGAGCAGCGGGCAGTCGGCGGTGAACCGCATGACGGCGTCGCCGGGGTGGGCGTCGAGCGCGCCGACGAACCGGCTCAGCACGTCGTCCACCGGCCCCCGGTGCACGGGCACGTCGAGCCGCGCGCACTCGGCGACCACCGCGTCGTCGACGGGGTCGACGCTGGTGGCGACCACCAGGTCGGCGAGGATCCCGCTGTCCCGGGCGGCCCGGACCACCCGGCCGAGCACGCTGCGCCCGGCCAGCGGGCGCAGCACCTTGCCGGGTAGCCGCGACGAACCCATCCGGGCCTGCACGATCCCGACGATCCGCGGGTCGGAGCCGACCTGTGCGACCGCGTCGGGTCCGACGGGGTCGGTGGTGGGGCCGGGCCGGGCCGCCGCCGGGATGCCGGTGCCGCCGCGCCGGCATGGCGGCGGGGTGGCCGGGGCGGTCACTGCTGCTCCTCCTGCGGCTTGGGGCCGAGCGCCTCGCGGGCCCGCCGCTTGGCCGCCCGGGCGCCCCGCTTGGCCAGTCGGGCCGGGGTGATGGCCAGCCGGCCCACCCGGTAGCTGAGCGAGCCACTGAGCAGGTTGATCGTGGCGTCGGCGCGACGTAGCGCCCGTTCCCGCGAGGTGAGCAGCTCCTCGGTCCACTTCAGCAGGGCGGCGAGCCGGGTCAGCTCCTCCCGCTGGCGTACCCAGGCCTCGCGCATCTGCTGGTAGCTGCGCGGCCCGGCGGGCGGGTCGGTGGGGGTGACCGCCCGCAGTTCGGTGGCGAGCGTCCCCCGCCGGTCGGCGTCGAGGCCGCGCAGGGCGGCGGCGACCGCCGCCTCGGTCTCCACGGCCGCGTCGACGGTGGCCCGGTCCAGGTCGTGCCCGGCGACGCCGCCGAGGACCACGGTCAACCCGGCGACGTCCAGGGTGGACGGCCACGGGTGGGCGTAGCCGCCGGTGACCAGGGTGACCGCGAACCGCCACAGCCCCCGGGCCAGCGTCACCTCGAGGGTCAGCGGCTCGCTGGCCTGCCAGCTCGGGTCGAGCACCGCGAAGGTGTCCCCGTCGACGACCACGGTGTCCGGGTCGGCGAGCGCGACCGCCCCGGTGAGCCGCCCGTCCGGGTCGGCCTGCCCGGCGAGCCACCCCGCGTAGCCGCCCAGCAGCCGGCGCAGGGCGTCCAGGTCGCGGCGCAGGCAGCCGTCGAGCAGCACGGTGCGCAGCAGCCGTCCCGGCGGCACCGGGCCGGTGAGCGCGGCCGGGTCCCGGTGGGCGGCCTCCCGGCTGGCGAAGGGTGCCGGCCGGGTCCGGTCGGCCCCGCCGCCGGTGACCGCCCAGCGCCAGCCGTCCGGCCCGTCGGACACCTCGACCACCCCCACCCCGGGCGGCCCGGTCTGCACCAGCACCACCGGCAGCGCCGGGGCGACGGGCGCGGCGGGGCCGGCGCGGCGGGCCAGCGTCAGCCAGCCGGGGGCCAGCGCCGCACCGAGCCCGGCGTGCAGTGCGTCGACCGCCAGCCGGGCCGGGTCCTGGAGCACCGGGCCGGCGGCGAACCCACCGGCGCAGGCACCGTGCAGCACCGCGTCGAGCAGCCCGGAGGTGGGCCGCTGCTCCAGCGCGTCGGTGGCGACCAGGGCCGTCGGGGCACCCGGACCGGGGTACGCGGCGTAGCCGGCGTCGGTGGTCAGTCCCACCTCGGCGAGCCGGGCGCTTAGCTGCTCCCGGTTGACCGGGCGGCCGGCGTCGAGCACCCCGCCGATGCTCCACGCCGCGTCGCCCCGGTCGGCGTACCAGGGGGTGGGGGCGACCAGCCGGGACACCCCCAGCGGATTGTCCAGGCGCAGCAGCAGCGTGCCGCCGGGGCGCAGGGCGGCGGCCAGCCGGGCCAGCACCCCCGTCCAGCCCAGCCGGGCCCCCTCGACCGACTCGACGGCGTCCAGCCCGGCCCCGGCCACCACCACGTCGAACGTGTCGGTCGGGTCGAGTCCGGTCGGGCCGCCGACGATCACCCGGGCGGCCCGGTCGGCCAGGGCCACCGCGTCCGGGTGGCTGCGCAGCAGGCAGGTCACCTCGGCATGGGCGAGGCGGTCGAGCAGCGCCGGGTCGTGCGGCCCGGCCAGCAGCACCCGCGCCCCGGCCGGTACGACCCGGGCGGCCAGCGCGCCCAGCGGCCCACCGTCGGCCAGCCGCTGCTCCGGCAGATCGGACCAGGCCAGCATCTCCCCGCCGGGCAGGACGACGGGGGCGGTGGTTCCAGTGGTCAACTCGTGCCTCCTGCGGGATGCGCCCAGCCGAGCAGTTCACGCAGCTCGGCCGGCGTACAGCGGTGGTCGGTGCCCAGTTCGGCGCGGGCGATCCCGACGGCGGTCGGCAGGTCCACCGACTCGCCGTGCAGCTGCGGCCACTGCCGGCGGATGCGGGCGGTGCCGCCGAAGGTGGGGTCCTCCTTGGCCAGGATCATCGGGTCGCCGTAGACGGCCGGTTCGCATCCGGCGGCGATGCCGTAGAAGATGGCGCTGGTCAGCCGGTTGGACGCCACCCGGGCGTGCCGGCGCAGCTCGGTGAGCTGCTTGTCGAGGAACAGCGGGTCGGTGTCGCGCCACCAGTGGCCCCGGTAGCCGTGGCAGATCACCCGGAAGCCGGCGTTCTCGTAGAGCCGGCGGACCCGGCGCATGCCGTACTCGTGCCAGTAGAGGCAGACGGTGACCGGGCCGGGTTCGGTGTCCCTGATCCGGGCGATCAGCTCCCTGTGGTCGCCCTTGACGTGCTGGCCCTCCCAGCCGTGGAACGGGTACCAGATGGTGCCCTCCCGGGCGGCCGGCGGCGGGTCGTCGCGGCGCAGGTCGAGCAGGTACGCGAAGGGCGCGCCGACGACCACCACGTTGCGCCGCCCCACCGACCAGGCCCGCCGCCGGGTCTGCTCCGACCAGAGCAGGCTCGGGGTGCGCTCGGCGTACGGGTGGCCGGGGGCGAGACCGTCGCCGATGTTCCAGCCGTGCTGGACGTACCCGTTGATCCGGGGCGGGTGGCCGTCGCCCAGCCCGCAGTAGCGGGCCAGCACGTGGGCGTGGCCGTAGAAGTGGTTCGCGTGGTGCATCGGTTCCCCCGGTCAGGCGGCGGTGGGCGCGGTGACGCCGCGCAGCGCCGCGCCGAGCGCGTCGATCACCCGGTCCTGGTCGGTGTCGGTGAGACCCGGGTACAGCGGCAGCGAGAGCTGCTGGGCGTAGAACGCCTCGGCCACCGGGCAGGACCCGCGCCGGTAACCCAGGTCGGCGAAGGCCGGGTGCCAGTGCACCGGCAGGTAGTTGACCTGGACGCCGATGCCGGCCGCCCGCATCCGGTCGTACACCTCGCGGCGGCGGCCGTCGAGGATCCGGACCGGGTAGAGGTGCCAGGCGGGGGCGGCCCAGGACCGGCGGGTCGGGGTGAGTACCCCGGGCAGGTCGGTCAGCGCCTCGTCGTAGCGGGCCACCAGCCGGGCGCGGGCGGCGAGGAAGTCACCGAGCCGGCGCAGTTGGCTGCGGCCCAGCGCGCAGAGCACGTCCGGCAGCCGGTAGTTCAGCCCGAAGGAGTGCACCTCCTGGTGCCAGCCGCCCTCGTCCGGCTCGCGCAGCTCGGCGCGCTCCCGGACCAGCCCGATGTTGCGGAACCGGCGGGCCCGCGTCAGCAGCTCCGGGTCGGCGGTGGCGACCGCGCCGCCCTCGGCGGTGGTGAGGTTCTTGGTGGGGAAGAACGAGAAGGTGGTCAGGTCGGCGAGCGACCCGACCGGTCGGCCCCGGTAGGTGGCCCCGATGGAGTGCGCCGCGTCGGCCAGCAGCAGCGCGTCGGAGCCGGCCAGGGCGGTGCGCAGGGCGTCGTAGTCGGCCGGGTGGCCGGCGTAGTCGACGGCGGCGACGACCCTCGTCCGGGCGGTGGTCGCGGCGGCGGCCGCCGCCGGGTCCAGGGTGAACGTCCCCTCCTCGACGTCGGCGAAGACGATCCGCGCGCCGAGGGCGACCGCGCTGCTGGCGGTCGCCACGAACGTCATCGGCGGCACCACCACCTCGTCGCCGGGTCCCACCCCGGCCGCCGCGTAGGCGACGTGCAGGGCGGCGGTGCCGTTGGCGACCGCCGCGCAGCCGGCCCCGCCGGTCCAGCCCGCGAGGTCGGCCTCGAACGCGTCGACCTGCGGGCCGGTGGTGAGCCAGTCGCTGCGCAGGGTGGCGACCACGGCGGCGACGTCGTCGTCGGTCACCGACTGCCGGCCGTACGGGAGCATCGCCGTCACGCCGCGATGCCGAGCATGTCGCGCAGCTGCGGGACGCTCAACCACTCGTCGTTGCCGTCGGACTGGTAGGCGAAGCCGTCCGGCACCGGCTCGCAGTCGACGGGCGGCCGGTAACCCCAGGTGGCGATCGTCGGCTGGACGATGAACCGGTCCTTCGCGCGCAGCGTCCGGCGGCTGTCGTCCGGGGCGATCATCTCCTCGTGCAGCTTCTCGCCGGGCCGGATGCCGATCTCGTGGGTGGTGGCGTCCGGGGCGACCGCCTCGACCAGGTCGAGGATGCGCATGCTGGGGATGCGCGGCACGAACAGCTCACCGCCCTGCATCTGGTCGAAGCTGTCCAGGACGAACTGCACGGCCTGGTCCAGGGTGATCCAGAACCTGGTCATCCGCTTGTCGGTGATCGGCAGACTCTTGCCCTCGGCGGCGAGCCGCCGGAACAGCGGCACCACCGAGCCCCGGCTGCCGACCACGTTGCCGTAGCGGACCACGGCGAACCGGGTGGGGTGCTGGGCGGCGTAGTGGTTGGCCGAGACGAAGAGCTTGTCGCCGACGAGCTTGGTCGCGCCGTACAGGTTGATCGGGCTGGACGCCTTGTCGGTGGAGAGCGCGATGACCTTCCGGACGCCGGCTTCGATGGCCGCGTCGACCACGTGCTGCGAGCCGGTGATGTTGGTGGCGATGAACTCCGACGGGTTGTACTCGGCGGTGTCGACCTGCTTGAGGGCGGCGGCGTGCACCACGTGGTCCACCCCGTGCATGGCCCGGGTGAGCCGGTGGCGGTCCCGGATGTCCCCGATGAACCAGCGCAGCCGGGGGTCGTCGCCGAGTTGCTGGCGCAGCTCGTACTGCTTGAGTTCGTCGCGGGAGAACACCACCACCCGGGCCGGGTCGGCCACGTCGAGGACGTGCCGGAGGAACGTCTTCCCGAAGGACCCCGTCCCGCCGGTGACCAGAATGGAGGACCCATTCAACTCACTCAATTTGGTGCTCCCCAGCTCGTGGTTGCGCCGCAGGCTCCGGGCCAGGCGACCGGACGGACGCTAACCAGGTCGGGTTAACGCACCGACGCCCCCGGGTTAACCGCCCACGCTGGTCGTGTGAATGCCGGCCCCCCGGCGGGCGAACACTTGCCGACCCGGCCGCTGCCGGCTGACCAGCGGGTACGCCGCTGACTACAGTGGCCCGGCGCGGCCGGTGGGCATCCCGCCGCAGGCGCATCCGACACCCACGGCCGGGCACCGCCCCCATCGGCCCGGCCTGCGGGCCGGGGCCGTCGCGCGCCCCGGGCGGGCCGACGGGGGTACCCCGACGAGGCAGGAGACGACGCATGGTGGCCGTCACCGAGGTGGGACCCCGGGTCGCCGACCCGGCCGGGCAGCCGGCTCGCCGACGCCGGCGGCTGGTGCCGGCGCTGCTGGTGGTGGGCTGGCTGCTGGGCGTCGGCTGGCGGATGTGGCTGTCCCGGCACGTGCCGCTGCCCATCGCCCACACCGACGAGGACAGCTACCTGCACACCGCCCGCGCGCTGGCCGGCGGGCCGGGCGGCTTCAGCAGCGAGAACGGGCCGTTGCGCCGGGTCGGCTACCCGCTGCTGATCTCCCCGGCGTTCCTCGGGGAGCGGGACTTCGCCGACAGCTACCGACTGGTGCAGTTGGTCAACGCGGCGGTGAACGCGACGGTGCTGCCGCTTTCGTACCTGCTGCTGCGTCGGCTGGTGCCGGTGCGCCGCGCGGTCGCCCTGGCCGCCGCGACCGTCGCGGCCACCCTGCCGGCGACGGTGTTCTACGCCGGGGTGGCGATGATCGACGCGGTGCTCGCGCCGCTGGTGCTGGCCTGGCTGCTGGCCGTGCACCACTGGGTGCGCCGGCCCGGCCCGCTGGTCGCCGCCGGGGCCGGCACCCTGGTCGGGACGTTCCACCTGCTGCACTCCCGGGGCCTGGTGATCGTGGGTGTGCACGCCGGCCTGGTGCTGCTGCTGTTCCTGCGGCGACGGATCGGCCCGGCGCAGGTGCTCGCCGCCGTCCTGCCGGTGCTGGCGCTGGCGCTGCTCAACGAGGTGGTCATCCGGCTGCTCGGTGACCGGGTCTACCTGCTGGGCGATCCGCCCGGCGGCGGCACCGTCCGGGCGGTCGCCTCCGGGCCGGGGCTGCTGCGGGTCGGCGCGGCGGTCGCCACCCAGCTCTGGTACCTGGTGGTCATCACCTTCGGGTTGGCCGGTGTCGCCTGGGCCGGGGCCGTCCGCCTCCTGCTCCGCCGTCCCGCCCCCACCACGGGCCCGGGGCCCGCCGCCGCGTCCCCGCCGCCCGCCGCCGGCCCGGCCGACGGGGTCGGGGCGACCCGGTGGACGGTCGGGGTGGCGCTGGTGACCAGCGTGGGGGTGGCGGCCGGCGCGTCGGTGATCCTGGCCGGCATCACCGGCAAACCGCTGGACGCCATCTACGGCCGGTACGTGCAGATGCTCGCCCCGTTCTGGCTGCTGCTCGGGGTGGGGATGCTGGTGGCAGCGACGCCCCGGCAGCGGTGGCGGCGGGTGGCGGTCGCGGTGGGCCTGCTGCTGGCCGGCGCGACCCTGATCGCCGCCCGGCTGGCCTGGGTCGCCAGCCGGGGACACGAGCTGCGCTACGGCGGCTTCGGCGCACCGGACCTGATGGCGCTCACCGGTGGCTGGCGGGAGTTCCGGCCGTTCACCGGGGCCGCCGTCGGGATCGCCGGCTGCCTGCTGCTGGTCGCCGCCCTGCGGCTGCCCCGGTGGCGGCTGCCGGTGCTCGCCGCGCTGGTGGCGGTGAACCTCGGCACCATGCAGGTGATCACCGAGCGGCTGGTCCGGCCGGTGGTCGCGGCGACCGCGCCGACCCCCCGGGTGGCCGACCTGGGGGTACGCCCCGGCGACCGGGTCTGGGCGTCGCTCGGCGTGCAGTGGGTGCTCCGGTTCAACCTCAGCCACCAGGTCACCTGGGCCGACGTGCGGTGGTTCGGGGCCGACCCGCCGGCCGACGCCGACGTGGTGTTCGTCAGGTGGGCCCCCGGCGAGCCGGACGACTGGGACGGCACCCGGTACGGCTTCGTCCGCCTCGGCGGCAACCCGGAGCAGCGCTGGGCCGCCTGGCGGCGTGCCTGAGCCGAGGCCGCGCCGCCCGGAACCGGCCCGCCGGGCTCGGCGAAGCAATTCGGTTAACGCGGGGTGGCGGGCCGGTTAATGGTCGCCGGACAATCGGGGAAATCAGCGACGGCGACGGTTCTCCCGGGTCAGGGAAATAGGGATGACGGTGATTTCCCGGCCGTCGTGCGTCTCGCGTCGACCGGTGCCCTCGACGAACCGGAACCGTCGGTTCATCTGCCGTACGACCGTGTTGTCGGCCAGCACCTCGCCGTCGAGCCGGTCCAGCGCGAGCACGTCGAAGGCGTGGTCCACCGCCGCCCGCATCACGCCCAGCCAGGCGGGCAGCGTCGCCCCCCGCTCGGCCAACCCGTCGGCATCCAGGTAGAAACCCCAGGAAGCGGTGCGTTGCGGCCCGTCCGGGCGCAGGTCGAAGAAGGTCACCACACCGGCCGGCCGATCGTCGTGCAGGTAGATCAGCACCCGCCGGGTCGGGTCGGTGAGCACCCGCGACCACCACGCCGCGTGCTCGGCGGCGGTGATCTCGTGACTGGTCTTGCTGACCTGCCGGTTGGTTTCCTGATTACGCCAGGACAACATCAGGTTAACGTCGTCCGTAGTGGCCTCGCGCAGCACCCGTACCCCTTTGTATTCATCTGGTGGACCCCTGCGGACCCTACCCGGGTAAAGGGGCCGGATAATTGTCGGGCTGTACACTCCGGCGCATGAACGAATTGAGTCGCGCGCAGATCCGCGACCTCATGGCGCAGGTGGTGCGCAACCAGGGCCGGGTGCTGCCCGACGACGACTCCACCGACCTGCGGGAGATCGGCTTCCGGTCGCTGGACTTCTCGGAGCTGGCCCTGCGGGTCGAGGACGCCACCGGCGAGGAGCTGAACTTCGACGCCCCCGGCCTGCGCCGGATCGCCACCGTCGGCGACGTCCTCGACTTCCTCGCCGAACTCCAGCGGCAGTGACCGTCGCGACCTCGCCGGCCGGGCTGGACAACCGGGTCGTCGTCGCCGGGGTGGCCCGGAGCTGGCGGGACCTGCCCGCCCCGGTGCTGCCGTCGCCCGGGGTGGTCCTCGCCGCCGGGGCCGCCGACGCGCTCGCCGTCGCCCGGCGGCACGCCGTCGACGGCACCGAACTGCTGCTCGCCGCCCCCACCCGGGTCGACGCGACGATGCGCGACGAGCTGCGCGCCGCCGGGTTCGCCGTCACCGTACTCACCGCCGGGGTGCCGCGGACCGTGCCGCCGGCCGTCTCCCGGGCGCCGGAGGCGGGTCGGCTCTGGCTGCTCACCTCCGGGTCGACCGGACGGCCCAAGCGGGTCGGGCACAGCCTCGACTCGTTGACCACCGTACGGTCGGCGCAGCCGGAACGGACCTGGCTGTGCCCGTACGCCCCCGGCAGCTACGCCTGGTGGCAGGTGGTCACCCTGTCGCTGACCCAGCCCGGTCAGCACCTGGTGGTGGTCGACCCCGAGGAGTTGGACGACTGGCCGGCGATCGCCGCCGCGCACGGCGTCGACGCCGTCTCCGGCACCCCCACCTTCTGGCGGCGCACCCTGCACCGCGACCCGCAGGCGCTGGCCCGGGTGCCGCTGCGCCAGCTCACCCTCGGCGGCGAACCGGTCGACCAGGCCGTCCTGGACCGGCTGCGGGAGCTCTTCCCGGCCGCCCGGATCTCCTGGATCTACGCCTCCTCCGAGGTCGGCGCGTCGATCGTGGTGCACGACGGGCGGGCCGGGTTCCCGGTCGGCTGGCTCGACCGGGTCACCCCGGGCCGTCCCACCCTCTCCCTGCGCGACGACGAACTGGTGATCACCTCCCCGCACCACGGGGTCGGCCTCGCCGGGCCGGTCCGCACCGGTGACCGGGCCCAGGTGGTCGACGACCGGGTGGTGATCACCGGCCGGCTGGACTCCGACGAGATCAACGTCGGCGGCAGCAAGGTCTCCGCCGGGCTGGTCCGCGCCGTGCTCACCGCCCACCCCGGGGTCGCCTGGGCGCGGGTCACCGGCCGCCGCGCGCCGGTGCTCGGCCGGATGGTGGTCGCCGAGGTCGTCCCCACCACCGCGTCGGGCGACGCCGGGCAGCCGGACGAGGGCGCGCTGGTGCGCTGGTGCGCCGACCGGCTCCCCGAGTACGCGGTGCCCCGCCGCATCCGCCTGCTGACCGAGATCCCCGTCAAGGAGACCCTGAAGAGCGATGTCTGACTCCCCGCCCGTTCCCGCCAGCACCGTGGTCCTCGTCTCCGGGGGGTCCCGGGGGCTGGGCCTGGCCATCGTCACCGACCTGCTCGACGCCGGGCTCACCATGGCCGCGTTCGCCCGTACCGTCACCCCCGAGCTGGAGAAGCTGGCCGACGCGCACCCCGACCGGGTGCACGTCGGCGCGGTGGACGTCACCGACCTCGCGGCGGCCCAGCGGTTCCTCCGGGAGGTCGAGGCACGGTTCGGTCCGGTCGACGGCCTGGTCAACAACGCCGCCGTCGGGCAGGACTCGATGCACACGCACACCGCCACCGCCGACATCGCCCGGATCGTCGAGACCAACCTGACCGCGCCGTTGCAGCTCACCCGCCTGGTGACCCGGCGGATGCTCGGCCAGGGGCGGCGCGGACGCATCGTCAACGTCACCTCGATCTGCGCCCAGCGCGGTTTCCCCGGTCTGGTCGCGTACTCGGCCACCAAGGGCGGCATGGACGCGGCGACCCGCTCGCTGGCCCGCGAACTGGGCGGGCGGATGCTGGTCAACGCCGTCGCGCCGGGCTTCTTCGCCTCGGAGATGTCCGCCGTGCTGGGCAGCACCCAGCTCGACCAGATCGTCCGTCGCACCCCCACCGGCCACCTGACCGAACCGGCCGAGGTGGTCCCGGTGGTGCGGATGTTGCTGTGCGCGCACACCAACATCAACGGCCAGGTGATCGTGGTCGACGGTGCCGCCTCGATCTGACCTCGCGGCCGGGTCGGGGGGCCTGCGGGTGGCCGGGCCGCCGCTGGCCGACCCGGCACGGCCGGCCGGGGACACCGGGCTGCGGCCGGTGCCCGCGCTGCTCGGTGCCGCCGAACGGCACCTGCGCGTCGGCACCCCCGGCGAGCTGCGGTACGCGGTGACCCGCAGCCACCTCGACGACGGGCGTTGCGTCGGCTGGTACGGGCCGGCCGCCCCCGGCTGGCGGGTGGCGATCGACGCCGAACGGGCCACCGCCGAGGTCCCGCCCGCGTTGGCCGCGCGCTTCGGCCCGGCCGACTTCTGGGCCCGCTGGACCCGGGCGGAGAGCCTGTGCAAGCTGGCCGAGGTGCCGGTGGCCGCCTGGTGGCGGCGGCACGGGCTGGCCGTACCCCCGCACACCCGCGCGGTCTGGCGCACCCTGCGCCTGGCCGACCTGGTGGTCACTGTCGCCTTCGCCCCCTGAACGCGCCCCGCCCCGCGCGGTGGCGCGGGGCGGGGCGGGCGGTGTCAGACGAGGTCCCAGCTCAGCGGGGTGCCCCGGGCAACGTCGGTGGTGAAGGTGCGGCCGAGGACCCGGTCGATCTCCACCGGGGGCAGGCCGCCGGCCGGGCGGATCGAGCGGACGTTCGCGGCGGTCACCTTGTCGCCGGCCCGGACGTCGGCCACCACGAACAGGGAACGGCGGAACCGCAGCCCCTCCCGCTCGGCCGGGGTCGGCCCGACGGCGGTGCCGCCGAGCGCCGCGTGCGCCCGCGCCGACTCCACCACGAGGGCGGCCAGCTCGTCGGGGTGCAGCGAGAAGTCGGAGTCCACCCCGCCGTCGCCCCGGTCGAGGGTGACGTGCTTCTCGATGAAGCAGGCGCCCAGCGCCACCGAGGCCACCGGCACCCCGATGCCGGGGGTGTGGTCGGACAGGCCGACCGGCACCCCGAACGCGTCGGCCAGCACCGGAATCCGGCGCAGGTTGCTGTCGGCCGGCGGGGCCGGGTAGGCGGCGGTGCAGGCCAACAGCACGATGCCGCCGGCCCCGCCGTCGCGGGCGGTGCGCACCGCGGCGTCGATCTCGGCGAGCGTGGCCATCCCGGTGGAGATGACCAGCGGCTTGCCGGTGCCCGCGACCAGCCGGATCAGCGGCAGGTCGACCAGCTCCGACGAGGCGATCTTGTACGCCGGGACGTCCAGCCCCTCCAGCAGCTCCACCGCCGACGGGTCGAACGGGGACGAGAACACGGTCAGCCCCCGCTCCCGGGCCCGTTCGAAGATCGGCCCGTGCCAGTCGTACGGGGTGTGGGCCCGCTCGTAGAGCCGGTAGAGGTTCTGCCCGCCCCACAGTTCGTGCCCGCCGGAGATCCGGAACGCCGGGGTGTCCACGTCGATGGTGATCGTGTCCGGCCGGTACGTCTGCAACTTCAGCGCGTGCGCCCCGCTGGCCGCCACCGCGTCCACGATCGCCAGCGCCCGGCCCAGGTCGCCGTTGTGGTTGCCGGACATCTCCGCCACCACGAACGGCTGCTCCCCGGCCCCCACCAGGTGCGGCCCGATCTTCACTGTCGTCATCCCCAGACCCCTGTTCCCTGTGCTCGTTGCTGGTATCCCCGCCGCCGCCGAACCACCGGCCGGTCACCTGCTGCCGCGACCCGCCAGCGCGTCGCGGTCGGCGGGGGAGTGGTGGGCCGGCCCGACGACCGGCGGCACCGGTTGCGGTGGGGCGGCCGGGCGGCGCAGCCAGCCGGCCAGCCGGTGCGCGTTGCGCAGCACCGCGTACGCGAAATAGGCGTCCCGGCCGACCAGCCGGTGCTTGAGCCCGGCCACCCCGCCCGGCCGGGGGTAGCCGCCCGGCGGCAGGTGCCTGCGGTAGTGCGCGGCGACCCGGCGGAAGAACTCCCGGCGCAGGTGCGGGTGGAGCCGGCCGTCGTTACCCACCACCACCAGCATGTGGTTGACCATCAGGGCGAACAGCTCACCGCGCAGCCGCTCGTCCGGGTACCGGCGGGCGACCCAGTCGAACAGCCTGTCGTACTGGTCGAAGGCGTCGAAGTGCCGGCCGCTGCGGGTGGAGGTGATCGCGCCCTGCCGGCCCTGCCGGTACAGGTAGCAGACCCGGTCCAGCACGGAGATCCGCTCCGCGCCGACCAGCAGCGGGTTGCTGAACGGGATGTCCTCGTACCAGCCGGGGTGGAAGCGCAGTTCCAGCGCGTGCAGGTACGCCCGGCGGACCACCTTGTTCCACGCGGTGTGCTGCACCCGCAGCAGCCCGGGACGGTCGGCGAGGCGGACCACCCCGGGGATGCCGCGCAGCAGGTGACTGCTCGCGTCCACCTCACGGTGGCCGTCGTCGCGTACCCGCAGGTGGTCGAGCATCAGCACGTCGGGGCGGTGCGCCCGGAGCCGGTCCAGCACCGCCGGGACCGTGCTCGGCGGCAGCCAGTCGTCGCTGTCGACGAACCAGACGTACTCGCCGGTCGCCACGTCCAGTCCGGCGTTGCGGGCCGGACCCAACCCGACGTTGCGGGTCAGGTGCACCGTGCGCACGCCCGGATGCTCGGCCGCGTACGCGCGCAGCAGTTCCCCGCACCGGTCCGGCGAGGCGTCGTCGACGGCGACGATCTCGACCGCGCCCGCCGCGTCGGCCGGCACGTCCGTGCGCACCGAGTCGAGGCACTGGTGCAGGTACGCCTCCACCCCGTGGACGGGGACGACGACGCTGAGCAGCGGGGTGGGCGCGGGCTGGTTGACCACCCCGCCACCCTGGTGCACGGGTATGGACGGCCACGGAACGTGACGTAGCCGGTGGAGATGGAGCTGCTGAACAGCGGCCGAGCGGCAGGTGAACAGCCACCGTTGCACCGCTTCCCGCGATCTGGGAAGCGCGATGCGGGGCCCTACGGGCGAAAGAGCAGGCCAGAGCGGTTGGTGGTCACTGGGAATGGAACGGGGCTGCGAACCCGCAGGCGGGATAGGAGGATCGTGGAAATCGTCCAGATCGATGGAGGGCAACATGACACGGGGGATTTCCACAGTGCTGGGCAGGAGCAGGACCGGGCCGGCGCGCGGGCTGCGGGTGCTGGTCGCGGTGCTCGCGGCGGTGACGTTCACGGCCGGGCTCACCGGACCCGCCTCGGCGGCACCACAGCCGATCATCGGGGGTGAAGTCCAGACCGACGCGGACGGCCTGGCCGCGGTGCTCGTCAGCGGCAACTTCCAGTGCTCCGGGTCGATCGTCAGCAACTACTGGGTGCTCACCGCGCGGCACTGCCTGTTCGACAACAACAACAACCGCATCGCGGACTCGCGTCTCTCGGTACGGGTGAAGAGCGTCAACTGGGCGAGCGGCGGTGGGGTGGTCAACATCGCGACCTCCCGGGTGCGGACCTCCCACGACATCGCGATGCTCAAGCTCGACCGGTCCGCCAACGCGGAGCCGGTGCGGCTGCCCACCGCGACCACCAAGGTCGGCGCGACCACCTACGCCTTCGGCTGGGGGGTCACCTGCGTCTCCTGTGCACCCTCGGCGGCGCTGCGCCGGGCCACCCAGAACGTCACGTCGATCGACTCCGTCGACGGGTACGGCGGGCGGGGCATCGCGACCACCGGAATCAACGGCCGCGTCTGCTTCGGTGACTCGGGTGGGCCGCTGTTCAAGCTGGTCGACGGCCTTCGCTACCAGGTGGGGGTGCTCTCGCAAGCGATGTCGGACTGTAGTGGCGCGGCGTACTGGGCCACGGTCCCGGAGAGCCGGGACTGGATTCTGAACGTCATGGCGACGGTGTAGTCACCGACGCCGGCAGCGGGCCGTCCCTCCCACGGGGGGCGGCCCGCTGCGGTGTCCGGGGTGCCAGGGGCGACGCCGGTGTTCCGGCCGGTGCCGAGCGGGTAGGGTGCCCGGCGGCGGCCCCGCCGGGGGGCCGTGACCGCCCGTCGCGGGATCGCTCGGGGGCAGCGCGGCGTGCAGGCTGCCCCGGGCCGTGCCGACGACGCGGCCGAGGAGGGAGATCCGTGGTGCCGAGCCGTGTCGACGGGGAACTGACCACCACCGTCAGTCCCGGCGTGCGTACCCGGTCCGCGAGTGCCGCCACCGCGAGCCGGCTGCCGTCGTTGACCGGGTTGCGCTGGATCGCCGCCATGCTGGTCTTCGGCTACCACGTCGGCACCATGCGGATCGTCGCCCAGCCCGACGCCAAGGCGGTGGTCGACTGGCTGTTCACCCTGGGCCTGTCCGGGGTGCAGTTCTTCTTCATCCTCAGTGGCTTCGTGCTGGTCTGGTCGGCCCGCGACGGCGACCGGCGGCGGGACTTCTGGCGTCGGCGGCTCGCCAAGATCTATCCCAACCACGTGCTGACCTGGGCGGCGGCGCTGCTGGTGATGTGGTGGTTCGCCGACCCGGTGGTGCCGCGCGCCGCCCTGGAGAACCTCTTCCTCGTCCAGGCGTGGGACCCCACCCCCGGCTACTTCTACAGCATCAACAACGTGAGCTGGTCGCTCTCCTGCGAGCTGTTCTTCTACCTCTGCCTGCCGCTGGCGCTGCCGGCGATCCGGCGGGCCCGCTCCGGCCTGCTCTGGGCCGTGGTGGTGGCGGTACCGTTGGTGATCCTGGCGCTCTGGCCCGGCCAGCAACTGCTGCCCGAGGGCAGCAACTGGTGGTTCACCCAGGTCTTCCCGCTGGTCCGCTCCACCGAGTTCTGGCTGGGTGTCGCCGCCGCCGAACTGCTGCGCCGTGGTCACTGGCGGGGTCCCGGGCTGCCCCTGGCCAGCGTGCTCTTCGTGGTCGTCTGGGTGGCGGCGCATTGGATCCCGGCCGAGATGTGGGCGGCGCTGCTGTCGGTGGCGTACAT
This sequence comes from Micromonospora humida, assembly GCF_016901255.1. Classification (NCBI taxonomy): domain Bacteria; kingdom Bacillati; phylum Actinomycetota; class Actinomycetes; order Micromonosporales; family Micromonosporaceae; genus Micromonospora; species Micromonospora humida. The sequence goes on along the minus strand of NZ_JAFEUC010000017.1, from coordinate 123,531 downwards.
CCTGGTCATCCCGGCGGCGGCCCGCGCGGACGTGCAGGGTCGCTGGTCCCCGTGGCGGCACCGCACCCTGATTTGGCTCGGCGAGGTGTCGTTCGCCTTCTACCTGGTGCACGTGCTGGTGATGATGACCGTGCTGCGGCTCACCGGGCACTGGGGCGTGGGGTTGTCCGGCTGGTCGGGGCCGCTGGCCGTGCTCGGCTTCCTGGTGGCGAACCTGGCGCTGGCCGCCGCGCTGCACCGCTTCGTGGAGACCCCGATGATGCGCCGCCTCGCCCCCCGCCGCCGCAAGCCAGCCGCCCCCTCCGCCGCCGCTGGTCCTGGCGTTGCCACCGCCGGCACCCCGGCTGCTCCCGGCGCTGCCTCCGCTTGCGGCGACGGCGTCGTGCCGGGGCCGAGGGGAGCCGGTGACGGGCCGCGTGACGGCCGTCCCGTCGAGTACGCCGGGCCGCGCGACCCCCACTGACCCGCCGTCACGACCTGTTCTCCCCGGTCCCGCCGGCGTGGCCCGGCTCCTGCCCTGGCGCGTCGGCCGCGCAGCTTCCCTCCATCCTGGACACCCCCGGCTCTGCCGCCCCAGAACCCGGGTGACCTGCTCCTCCGTGTTCTCGGCGCGGCGACACGCCCGGCGGTGCTGCGGGCCGGTCGGCGCGGCGGTAGCGTGGTCACGTGTTCCCGGTCGCGCTCACCAGTCCCCTGTGGTGGGTCGCGCGCGGGATGTCCCGGCTGCTCGCCGGCCTCGCCGTCGCACTCGCGTTCGCCGCCGCCGGCCCGGCGCTGTCCGGCCCCGCGCTGTTCGATCCGGTCCCCGGCGCACTGTCGGCCGATGCGTCGCACTCCTTCCCCACAGCTGTGGCCCTCGACACCCCGTTCGGTCGGGGTGACGGCATCCGCGCCGACGGTCGCGGGACGGAGCGGGTCGACGTGGTGGCGACCGACCGGGTCGACGCCGGCCTACCCGCCGTGCCGGCCGGTCCGGCACGGGAGCTTCCGACGGCCACCCTGCCGACACCGGCCGGTCGGGTGCCCGCCGCCGCCGGGCCCCGGGCACCCCCGGCGGGCTGACCCCGCCCCACCGGGCCCGCCCGCCGCCACCACAGCCACGATCTCGTCCCCGTACCGGCCGGACGTTGCCCGCAACGGTCCCGCCCCGGTACGGCCCCGATCCGCCACATCCGCCCGCGAGGTGTCGACCCGTGAACACCGTGCTCTCCCAGTTCCTGATCGGGGTGCCGACCGCCACCGCGATCTGGTCCCTGCTGCTCGTCCTCGCGCTGACCGGCCTCGCGGTCCTGGTCGCCCGCCCCGAGCGGGACCAGGCGACCGAGCTGACCCCCGTCGTGCCGCCGCCGGACGACCCGCCCCCGGTCGCCGACCTGCGCCGCTACGCCGAGGAGGTGGCCGTCGCCGCCGCCGGGGCCGCGCAGACCGCCCGCCGGCACCGGGCCGCCTGGCTGGCCGCCCAGGACACCCTGGACCGGGCGTGGCAGGCGTACGACGAGGCCGAGACGACCGCCCGCCGGTTCGTCGGCGCGGGGGCGCTGCCCAGCCCGCGTACCCCCCGGACACCTGCCGAGTACGCGGGTCGGGAGCGGTGGCTGCACCAGGAGGCGGTGGCGGCGCACTGGCGGGGCGAGTTGTCGGTGGAGCGGCTGCGGGACGTCTTCGCGCACCGCGACGGCTGGGACCCGCGCCGGCACCCCGTCGAGCACGAGGTGATGCTCGCCCGGGCGGTCCGGGAGGACCGGCGTGCGGCGTACCGGGCGGCGGCCTGGCGGGAACGCGTCGCGTGGCGGGACGCCGAGTTGGCCGCCGAGGCCGCCCGTTCCCTGGCCGTCGAGGCGTACGCGGCGACGCAGCGGGTGCGGCCGGGCCGGGTCCCGCTGCCCCGCACCGCGACGTCGGCGGCGACCCGCCCGACGCGTGCCACCCGCTGGCACCCGGCCCGGGTCGGCTGACCACCCCGGGACCGCCGCCTCGGACGAGACTCGGATCGCCCTGCCCCGGCCCGGCCCGGCCCGGCCCGCCCTGCCCAGGGACGCCGCTGGCCGGGAGGCCGGAGCTCGGGGGCCGAATTGTTATTTTGGGCCGGTGTGGGGGGCGTCACGGCACGGGGGAACCGGACAGGCGGTCACAGGCGGTCACATCGACTCTGATGATCACCGGAGGTTGCGGACGGGTCGTCCGGTTGTCGCCCGGCCGGGCTCCGACGAGGCTTCGTCCCCGGGGCTGGCCTTTGCTGCCCGGCTGCCCCGGAAAATCGTCGACTCGACGATGTTTACGCAGCTCACGGGGCTTGGCGGGAGGGAAGGGCGGCCAGTAGTGTCGCTGCGGTCCGGTGCGGTTTCCGATCGCAGGAGGCGACGCCGCACCGACCCGCTCAATCGTGCGAGTCACGAACCGGGGACCCACATGCACCACCTGGGGTGAATCTCCGGGCCACGGCCCGGGGTAGGGCGATCTTCCCGCCCGAATCCGTCAGCTAACCCGGTCGGCGGCAGCGGAAGGAGTTCCATCCTCGTGCAGCATGACCCCACCCCCTCGGTTGTCCCTCCACCTCGGTGCCGGGGTACCGCCGGACCGTCGCGCCTGAGGCGCTGACCCGGCCGTCCACCCCGCCGCCCGACCCCGTCGGGCGACCCGCCGATCCGTCCGGCTCCCGTCGGGCGGTCCCTGCCGAACGAGCGGCTGAACACCCGATCCGCGCGTGGCGTACCCGCCACGTGCCGGTCCGGCGTGCCTGGCCGCCTCGCCCCGTGGAGGAACACCCCGTGAAGCACCACATGAAGCGTCAGCTCCGCCGACTGGGCGCCCAGCGCCCGTACCGGATGGTCGTCGGCTCGGCGGCGGTCCTCGTCCTGGCCGCCGGTGGCACCGCCCTGGCCGCCGGGATCGACGACGCCCCGACCGACCAGCAGCGCGCCACCGCCGTGGCCGAGACCGCCCCCCGCCTCGACGACGTCGCCAGCCGCGCCCAGGCCCGGGTGGCCACCCCCGCCCCGACCAGCCCGTCGGCCACCCCCTCGGCGAGCCCCACCCCGTCGCCGCGCGTCACCCGGGCCAAGGTCCGCGCCACCGCCGACCCGGACCTGACCCGCAAGGCGGCCCCGAAGCCCCCGTCGTCGAAGGTCCTGCGCTACGACTACCAGGCCCAGACCACCTACTACTACTGCGGCCCGGCGGCGGTGCGCAACGCGCTCAGCGCGGCCGGCATCGAGCGTGGCCAGGACGACCTCGCCGCCCAGCTGGGCACCACCGAGATGGGCACCAACTCGGCCGAGGACACCACCCGGGTGCTCAACGCCGTGGTCAAGGGCGACCCGTACCGGACCCGGATGTTCGCCGGCACCCCGAGCGACGCGCAGGTCGAGCGGCTCCGGGCCGACGTGGTCGCGGCGGTCACCGACCAGCGGGCCGTGGTCGCGAACGTGGCCGGGGACGCCACCGACCTCGACGGCGGCTGGCACTCCTTCCCCGGGGGCCACTACGTCGCCGCTGTGGGCTACCGGGACGACGGCCGTACCGTACGGATTGCCGACTCGGCCGACCCGTCCCTGCCGGCCTACTGGGTCAGCGTGACCACCCTGGCGAACTGGATCGCCACCCGGGGCTACTCGGCCTGATCCGTAACCCGCACGGGACGGGCGTCGATCCATGTGGGTCGACGCCCGTCGCGTGTCACGGGATCAGTAGTCGATGAAGCCGTACAGGGCCAGGTGGTTGGACTTCGTGCCGGTCACGGTGTGGCCGATCGGGGAGGACCGCACGGCACCCTTGACGAAGAGATAGTCGATCTTGCTGGAACCGCTGGTGGCGGCCGAACCGTAGCCGGTCATGCCGAAACCGTTCAGCGTGCTCGCCGCGATGCCGGTCCGGTTGGCGTCGATGCCGACGATCCGGATCGTCGAGGCGTTCAGCAGACTGGTGGCGTCCGCCCCGATGTTGATGCCGCTGCCGGCGATGCCGGTGATCCCGTCCCCGGCGCAGGCATTCTGCCGGTTCTCCTGCGGTAGGTGCATGGTTGCGGCGAACACGCTGGTGCCGGTTGCCTTGATGGTGAAGCGGGCCGCGATGGCGCTGGTCCGCTTCCACTTGTAGTAGTCGGTGGTGTCCGGGTCGCTGTTCGGCGGTTTGTAGAGCGTGCACCCGGCGCCGCCGCCGTAGGCGGTGCCCGGCTTCAACCAGCCGGCGCTCCAGTACTTGGAGACGTCGCCGCTGGCGAGGCTCAGCGTCCTGGTGTTCCAGATGATGGCATTGGTCTGCTTCTTCTTGAGGTCACCGAGCGTCTGGGAGCTGCACTTGTGAGTGCTGCCCCACGGCTCCGGGTCGCTCCAGACGACGATCGCGCTGTAGCTGCCGGCCGGGTAGCCGAACTTGGCCGACAGTTGGTCGGCGTACGCCTCGGCCTGGCCCGTACCGCGAACCTGCTGCACGATGAGCAGGTCGGGGGCCGCCACCCCGGCAGTCCCCGTCGCGCCATTGTCGTCCACCAGCATCGAGGTGAGATGATCCGGCCCGGAGATCCGGGTGCACGTCCCGTCGGAGTTGTTGACCACGAGGTTCTCGATGTTGTTGTTGTAGACCCGCAGCACGCGGTCCGCTGCCGCGGCGGTGCCGGCTGCCCCGGTGGACCGCGCAGACGCGGGTACCCCCGACAACGGGGTGAGTGCGGCGACCATGAGGACCGCCATCGGTGCCGACCAGTGCCTTGACCGCAAGGAACCGCTCCCATCATGGGCTGGTGTGATGGGAGTTGGCCACCCATCCAGAGGCAGCGGACTCTACCGCGATCATCGTGTGCCGGCTGTCCCGTGCGGTTGCCCGGCGGCACCGCCATCGGGGCGTCCACGGCCGGGGATCCGGACGTGCGGGTACCGCCGCGACTGTCAGGCGTGGGGGGAGAGGGGGGCGGGCTTCCGAGGGGCCGGCGGGGTCCAGCCCGGCTCCAGCTCCCGACGGGCGGCGTCGAGGAAACCGTCGGCGTACGCGTCGGCGGGGAAGTCGCCCAGGTAACGGCGGCGGGTGTCCCAGCGGGCCGCCGCCAACGGGTCGGTGTCCAGCAGGCCGGTCAGCACCTCGTCGAGGTTGGCCATGTCCCGGCGCAGCACGTAACCGGAGCGGGCCAGCGGGAACCGGGTCAGGAACTCGTCGCCGTCGACGCCCAGGTCGGTCACCGCGTACGGCTTGCCCGAGTAGAGATAGTCGGAGATGACCCCGGAGACGTCGGAGACCAGCGCGTCGGAGCGGTTGACGCAGTCGGTCAGGCTCAGCTCACGGCTGGCCGCCGCCCCCCACAGGTGCTGCCGGCCGGTACGGGTCCGGTCGGCGGCGAGCAGCTCGGTGAGCCGGGCCAGCTGCCGGGCCGAGGCCGGGTTCTGCCCGGTGTACGGGTGGGCCCGCAGGATCACCGTGGCGCCCCGGTCGAGCAGCCGGCGCAGCAGCGGCTCGGCCACCGGCAGCGAGCAGTAGTTGGCGTCGGCGTGGTGGCCGGTCCAGGTAGGGGTGTAGAGCACGGTCGGGGCGGTCAGCGGGCGGGCCTCCCGGCGTACCTCGATGGCTTCGACCTGCGGGCGGCCGACCACGACGAACTTCTCGGCGGGGATCTCCACGCCGGCCCGCGCGTACCGTTCGATCGCCGCCGGACCGGCCACGAAGATCTTGTCGAAGATGGCCGAGACCGGGTTGGCGCTGGGGGCCTTGTCGCTGTCGCCATGGTGCAGCTGCACGTGGGTGAGCTGGGTGAACCGGATGCAGTGGCTGTTCTTCGCCCCGTGGTTGACGTAGAACGCCACCCGCAGGCTGGGCACCAGCGCCTCGTCCATCGCCTTGAGGGTGGGGCAGTAGACCACCGGGGCGCTGGTCGCGGCGGCGATCGTGGGCAGGAACTCCGGCTCCCGCAGCAGCACCAGGAACGGCCGGCCGAGCCGCTCCAGGTAGGGCAGCCACATGGTGACCTGGTACTCCGAGCCGGGCGGGGCGGAGAAGTAGAGCAGGAACTCCGGCTGGTGCGCGCGCAGCGCCCGGGTCACCGGGCCACCCCCGCCCGACGGCCGGAACCGCCGCCGGGCCAGGTCCAGGCCGACCGCGCCGCAGCCGGCCGCGACCACCAGCACGACGGCCAGCGCGACCACGGCGGGCAGGGCGAACGCGGCGGCCACCGCCACCACCGCGAGCAGCCCCAGCAGGATGCCGTCGAGGCGGGCGGCGACCAGCGGGGTCCACACCCGCACCGGCAGGTTCGCCGCCCGGATCTCCAGGTTGCCGGCGTCGCGCAGCGGCCCCACCAGCAGCACCAGGCCCAGCAGCACCAGCGCGGTCAGCGCCAGCACCGGATCGAACCCGTCGTCGAGCCGGCGGGCGTGGCCGACCAGGATGCCGGCGGCCAGCAGCACCGTCTCGGCGACGATGCCGGCGTCGGGGCGGACCCGGCGTTCGTAGCCGGCGGCGGCGAGCGCGGCCACCGCCAGGGCCAGCCCCCAGCCGGTCGCGCCGGTGAGCGCCACCACCAGGAAGGCGAGCACGGCCAGGCCGGTGGTCAGGCACCGTGCGATCAGTTTCCTGACCAGGTCACCACGCATGTCGTACGTCTCCGGGGGTCGGGTCAGCCGGCGTCGACGCCGCTGGGCAGCCGGTCCTGGTCGGCCGCGCCCGGCTGGGCCGGCACCGGGGCCGTCTCCCCGGGGGCCCGGCGGACGTCGATCACCTGGCCGGTGAGGTCGGAGATCAGCACGTCGAGCGAGGACTGGGCGACCGTCTCGGCGGCCAGCAGGGTGTGCTCCGGCTCCTCACCGAACGCCTTGGTGCGCATCGGGGTGGCGGTGCGCTCCGGGTTGATGCAGTTGACCCGGACGCCGTACTCGGCCCACTCGTCGGACAACGCCTGGGTCAGGTTGACCAGCGCCGCCTTCGTCGACGAGTAGAGCGCGTACTGGGCCCGGCCCCGGGTGTACGAGCTGGACGTGTAGAGCAGCAGCTGACCCTTGGTCTGCTGCAGGTACGGCAGGGACTGCCGGGCGGCGATCACCGGCCCGACGAAGTTGACCTGGAGCACCCGGTCCATGGTCTCCTCGTCCATCTCGGCCAGCGCGCCCTTCTCCAGGATGCCGGCGGTGACCACCACGTGGTCGATCCGGCCGGTGGCCTCGAACGCGGTCTTCAGCGCGGCCTCGACGTCGCCGGTCTGCTCGACGTGGGTGCCGGTGCTGGAGCGGCTGAACGGGAAGACCTGCGCGCCGTACCCCCGGGCCAGCTCGGCCAGGTCGTGCCCGATGCCGTAGCTGCCGCCGAAGATGACGATCGTCCGGCCGGCCAGCTCCTCGGTGTAGCTGCGGTGCGACAGCCGGGGGGCCTGGGCGGCGGCGAGCTGGAACAGCTTGTCGGCGAGGTGCACGTCGACCGGGTGGGTGACCTTGATGTTCTCGTCCGACCCGTCGATCACCTTGATCGGGGTGCCGGGCAGGTAGCGCAGCACCACGCCGCAGTCGTCGGTGGCGGCGAAGTCCGGGTCGCCCTCGGCCCGCCGGTACGCCTCGCGGATGGTGCCCGAGCGGAACGCCTGCGGGGTCTGCCCCCGGCGCAGCCGGGACCGGACCGGGATGTCGGTGATGCACTCGTCCTCGTCGACCTGGATGATCGTGTCGGCCGAGGGGATGGCCACGTCGACGGCGGTGTAGCTCCACAGCGCGTTCACGCACTCGCGGACGATCCGGGCGCTGACCAGCGGGCGGACCGCGTCGTGGAAGAGGATGTTGACGTCACCGTCACCGACCGCGTCCAGGGCGATCCGGGTGGTGGCGTTACGGGTGTCGCCGCCTTCGATGACCTTGCTGACCTTGCGGAAGCCGGCCTTGTCGACGATCTGCTGCGCCTCGGCGACGTGCCCGGTGGCCATCAGCACGATGATCTCGTCGATCTCCGGGGCGGCCTCGAAGACGGCCAGGGTGTGCTCGATGATCGGCTTGCCGGCGATCTTCAGCAACTGCTTCGGGATGCCCAGGCCGAGCCGGGTCCCGGTGCCTCCGGCCAGCACCACCGCCACCGTCCGCGAGGGCCGCCACGGTGCCGGGGTCTCCGGTGTGGCGTCCGGGCCAGTGGTGTGGTCCTGCGTCATTGCCGATCCTCACTCTCGGGGGATGTCTGCACGCGTCCCGGGGGTCACCCTGAACGGAAGATTGCGCCAGCGTGGCGACGGGATGAACCTTAACGCGCGGACCGCGCCGCCCCAACGGGACGACGCGGTCCGCCGGACGTCGGATCGATGTGGCACGCGCGCCCGGAATACTACTTGCCGTTGGCGAATGCCTCGTACGCCCGGATCACCTCGTCGGTGGGCCCGTCCATCCGGATCAGCCCCGACTCCAACCAGATCGTCCGTTCGCAGGTGTCCCGCACCGAGGAGAGCTGGTGGCTGACCAGGAAGACCGTGCCGGCCCCCTCGCGCAGTTCCCGCACCCGCTGCTCGCTGCGCTTGCGGAAGCCCTTGTCGCCGGTGGCGAGCGCCTCGTCGATCAGCAGCACGTCGTGCTTCTTGGCCGCGGCGATGGAGAACCGCAGCCGGGCCGCCATGCCCGAGGAGTACGTCCGCATCGGCAGGCTGGCGAAGTCGCCGCGCTGGTTGATCCCGGAGAACTCGATGATCTCCGGGGTCATCCGGGCCACGTCGTCGGGCTGCATGCCCATCGCCAGGCAGCCCAGCGTGACGTTGCGCTCACCCGACAGGTCGTTGAGCAGGGCGGCGTTCACCCCGAGCAGGGAGGGCTGGCCCTGGGTGTAGACCGCGCCCCGGTTGACCGGGAGCAGCCCGGCGATGGTGCGCAGCAGGGTCGACTTGCCGGAGCCGTTGCTGCCGATCAGGCCGATCGCCTCACCCCGGTAGGCGGTGAACGACACCCCCTTGACCGCGTGCACCTCCTGGATGTTGGGCGCGGAGGAGCGCTTGACCAGCCGGCGTAGCGCGGCCACCGGTGTGCTCCCGCCCCCGGCGCCCTTGTGCACCCGGTAGATCACGTGCGCGTCGTCGACCACCACGGTGGGGATGCGGTCGACGATCCGGGGCAGGGTCACGGTGACGTCGTTGGACGTCTCGTACCGGTCATCCACGGCCGTACTCCTGTTCGCCGCGCCAGAAGTAGACGTACCCGGCGATGCCGCCCAGCACCGCCCAGCCGACCGCCACCAGCCAGAGTTGGGTCACCGACTCGTTGAGCAGCGGCGCCTGCTCCAGCAGGGCGTACCGGGCCAGCTCGATGTAGACCAGGATCGGGTTGAACTGGATGAGCGTCGAGGCCCACTCGGGCAGCCGGTCGAACAGCTTGACGCTGTAGAGCACGCCGGAGCCGTACATCCAGGTGCGCAGGATGAACGGCATGACCTGCTTGAGGTCGCTGGCCTTGGAGCCCATCCGGGCGACCACCATCACGACCCCGGCGTTGAACAGCGCCTGCAGCAGCAGCGCCGGCGGCAGCATCAGCCAGGCCAGCGTGATCGGCTCGCCGGTCACCAGGACGATGCCGACCAGCACGATCATCGAGGCCAGCAGTTGCTGGAACTGGGTGAGCGTGGCGGCCAGCGGCAGACAGGCCCGGGGGAAGTGCAGCGCCCGGATCAGCCCCAGGTTGCCGCTGATCGACTGGGTGCCGGCCAGCACCGCGCTCTGGGTGAAGTTGAAGATGAACAACCCGGTGGTCAGGTACGCGATGAAGTTCGGGATGGTGTTCTGCCCGAGCACCACGCCGAAGATCAGATAGTAGACGGCGGCGTTGGTTAGCGGGGTGAGCACCTGCCAGATCTGGCCCAGCTTGGCGTTGCTGTACGAAGCGACCAGTTTGGCGTTGGCGTACGCGGCGGTGAAGTGCCGGTAGGCCCACAGTCTGCGGCTGTACTCGGTCAGGGAGGGGCGCTCGCCGGCGACCCGTAGTCCGTGCCGAGCGGCCAGCTGCGCCTGGGTCAGGCCCGTTTCGGGGTCGACCAGCGCGGTGGTGGCCATGGGAAGGGCGCTCCGATCTTTCGTACCAACGGGATGCGCGCGACGATGGGGATCCCTGGGTCGGCGCGGTGCCGGGGCAGCCTCGTCGCTGCGTGGACGGTAGTCCAAAACACGTCGGGACGCAACCGTACCGTCGTTGCGCTACATTGGCCCCCGTGACAGGTGCGAAGAGTCCCCGATGACCAGCGACAAGAGGCGTCCGCCGGCCGGTGCCGCAGTGCTGCGGGGCGACATCACCAGAGCCATCCGCCGTGCCCTGATGCAGGAACTCGCCGCGGTCGGATACGGGCGGCTCTCCATCGAGGCGGTGGCCCGCCGGGCCGGGGTGAGCAAGACCGCGATCTACCGCCGGTGGAACTCGAAACTCGACCTGGTGATCGAGACCGTGGTGGCCGCCACCGGCAACAAACTGCCGGCGCTGGACACCGGCAGCCTACGCGGCGACCTGACGCTGCTGTTCCAGGTGATCGCCCACGCGCTCAGCCACCCGCTGGCCTCGCAGATCATCCCCGACCTGCTCGCCGAGGCGGCCCGCAACCCGACCATCGACGCCACCCTCCAGCAGCTCCTGCGGGCCAAGCAGCAGGAGATCGGCGGCCGGTTGATCGGGCTGGCGGTGCAGCGCGGCGAACTGCCCGCCGACACCGACGCCGACGCGGCCGTCGACCTGATCGTCGGCCCGCTGTATTGGCGGCTGGCCATCGCGCGGACCCCGCTCACCCCGAGCTACCTGGACCTGCTGGTGGAGTCGGTGGCGGCCGGGCTGACCGCGAACGGCACGGTGCCCCGCCAGCGGGAGCCTTCGGTAGGGTGAGAGACCGTGTTCAGCGGCCGTGCGCCGTCGAAACTGACCTGAGGGAGCGCCGGTCGGGCTCTCCCCGCCCATCCGGGAACCTCCCGTGCCGACACCAGGGTGGCCGCCCGGTCCGAGCACGGAACGACGAGAAGGACGGCTCGTGACGGAAGTCGAAGTCGCTGTCGGGGCACCTGCGCCAGCCGATCGAGGACGGGGGCCCACGTCCGGAACGGGTTTCCTGCGGCGGGTGAACGTCTCGGTGTCGGCCGCCCCCGTCGTCCTCACCGATGCCGCCGTGGTCGGCTTCGCCCTGTGGACGCTGCTCTACCACCTCAACCTCGTGCTGGGTCTCCGCCCCTCCGTCGTGTTCGTCGCCTGGGTGCTCACCCTGCCGGTTGCGGCCTACGTGGGCTGGCGGGTCGGTCGCCGCCGCGACCGGCGGCTCGCGGGTGAGGTGGGGACGGCCGGACCGGCCCCGGCGTCACCTGTGGAAACCGGCCGGGCGGCATCGCTGCGTCGCTATGCGCTGCCGATCGGCGCCGGAATCGGTGCGGCGCTGTTCGCCGCGCTCGGCAGCGGGTCGCTGAGTTGGTGGCTGGCCGTGATCCTCGGCTCGGTGGCGGTCATCTCCGCCTGGGTGCCGTCGCGGCGGTCCACCGAATCCGGCGACCCGGCCCCGACCGGTACGACGCCGGCACAGGCGTACGTGGTGATGCTCGCCGCCCTGGCTGCGGCGGTGTTCTCGACGTTCATCGCCCGGGTCTCCCTCGACGACGTCTTCTACGTCGGCAAGTCGGTCTGGGTGGCCGAACGTGACCAGATCCCCTACCGGGACTTCCTGTTCACCGAAGGTGTCCTCCCGGCGGGCTCGGCGAACCCTCCGGTCCCGTCCTTCGAGGTGTTCATCGGGGCGCTGGCCCGGGTCCTGCACGTGCATGCGGCATCGACCACCTGGTACATCGTGCTTCCGCTGCTGGCGGTCTTCGCGGTCCTGGCCCTGTGGCGGCTGGTGCAGCGCTGGGCGCCGCGCCGGCCGTTGCTGGTCTTCGGCGTGGCGTTGACCTACATCGTGCTGGTGGCCGGATACCCGGACGCGCTGAACACCTATCACCTGCCCCGGTTGACGCAGGGCAAGAGCGTCTTCGTCCATGCGCTCATTCCGCTCGCCTGGGTGTACCTCACCGACTTCCTCGAAACCCGCTCACGGCGGGCGCTGGTGTTGCTGGGCCTGCTGTCGGTCGCCGCCGTCGGGCTGACCACCACGGCGGTCATCCTGTTGCCCCTGCTGGCGGTGGCCGCGGTGTCGATGCTCGTCCTCACGCGGAGGTGGCGTGACGCGGCGCTGTGCTTCGCCGCCGCGTCGACGTACCCCCTCCTGGTGGGCGTCGGTGCGAGATTCGCCAGCGGCGGTCTCGACGAGGCGGTCGCGACCTACATCGAGCTGCGGCCGCTCCGCACGATCTACGAGCTCACCCTGTGGTTGGGGATCCTCGGCGTGATCGCCGGCATCGCCATGTGGTGCGGGCCGGTCCTGCTCCGTCGTGGTGTTCCACGGGTCCTGGTCGCCGGGGCGGCCCTGACCGTGACGCTCCTGCTCGTCCCGGGGGTGGCGGCCACAGCAGGCGGCCTGACCGGGCTGACGGCGGTGCTGTGGCGCATCCCGTGGATCGTGCCGGTTCCGGCGCTCGTGGGCATGCTGGCAGTGCTCCGCCCACCCCGGTGGGGCGTGCTGAACCGGGTGCTCGCCGTCGTTCTTCCCGCGGTCCTCGTGCTGGTCTTCGCGGTTTACGGATCACCCATGTGGACGGCGAACGTCGTCCAGGCCGAGCCCAGTTGGCGGATGCCCGAGACCCGCAAGGACGTGGCCTTCTGGATCACCCGGCTCGACCGGCCCCCGGGTCTGGTGCTCGCCCCCACGCCGGTCATGCGTGCGCTGCCGCAGGTCACCACGCGGGTTCGGGTGGTGATGGCGCGTGACCTCTACCTGACCGACTACGACATGGAGAGCCAGTTCTCGCAGGACCGGCTGCTGCTCGGCAGGTTCGCCGACGGCACCGAGGCGGTGCCGGTGTCCGATGTGAAGGCGGCGATGGGCCGGGTCGGTGTCAGCGTGGTGTGTGTGTGGAAGAACAACCGGGCGGTCGCCGATGCGGCACCGGCGCTGGGCTTCGAGCGGTTCGCCTCCAGGAAATCCCCCGGCGGCATGTACTGCTACCGCAGCAAGGAGCCGGTCACACCGGTCAGCGGTCCCTGATTCCCCGGCACGAGGACCGACACCGGAGCGACGCCGCCGGGCGATTTGGTCGGAATGCCAAGGGATACCCGGGCGGTACCCACTCGTTCCTTCGCGTTAAGGTCGCAGTCACGTCGGCGTGGCGGGGCCGTCAAGGTGGCTGTCTGCGCCGACCCGGTGCGAGCACCCTGGGCGACGTGTCCGCCTCGACGTCCAGGACCCGGCCCCCGCCCCCGCCCCCGCCCGTCATCGATCTCGTAGGGAGCGTCCCCCTTGTTCGGCTCGTTACTGGAACGCACCGGCACCGCCGCCCGAGGCGCGCTGCTGGTGCTGTCCTACCTGGTCATGCTCGTCGCGGGCGGTTTCGGATGGGTGGCCCTGTTCGCCGTGGCCGGGCTGGCGGCAGTCGTCGGCGAGTTCGCCGTCACCCGGTGGTCGCCCCCCTCGGAGGTGCTGCTGGAGAAGGTCGGCCTCAACCGGGGCTACCGGCAGCTCAGCCGCGACCTGGCCAGCGTGCTGCTGGTCGCCGCCACGGTCCCGCTCACCGGGGTCGAGCTGACCTGGCTGCTGGTGCTGCCGGCGGCGGTCTGGGTGACCGCCGTCTTCTCGGGCGCCCTCAACACCATGATCGACCGGCGGAACCCGGTCTCCGCACTGGTCCGCAACATCGAGCTGGGGCCGATCCGGTCGGCCCCCCGCCCCCCCGGGTGGGTCGCCGCCCTGGCCGGCGTCCCGCTCGCGGTGCTCAACGTGCTGCTGATCCCGGCCGCCGTGGTCGCGGCGGTGCGTACCGACGTCACCGTCATGCTGGCGGTCGCCGCGTTGGCCGCCGGGCTCGCCGCCCTGGTCGGCGCGGTCGTCGCGGTGACCTGGCTGCGGGGGAGGGGCACCGGCAAGAGCCCGGTGCTGCCGGTGCTCCAGCGCTGGATCGACGGCTACCGCCCCGAGGTGGCGCTCTACTTCGCCGGCCCCGCCAAGGACGTCTACCAGGCGAACATGTGGCTGGCCCCGACCGAGGCGCTGCACCAGCGGTCGGTCGTGCTGATGCGCAGCAAGGAGGCGTTCTTCGAGCTGGCCGACACCCGGCTGCCGGTGATCTGCGTGCCTACCGGCCCGGACTTCATGAACCTCGAACTGGGCACGGTGCGGGCCGCCCTCTACGCGGCCAACGTCGGCGCGAACATCCACATGCTGCGCGAGCCGGGCATGAAGCACGTGTTCGTCGGCCACGGCGACAGTGACAAGCAGGCCAGCGTCAACCCGTACAGCAAGGTGTACGACGAGGTGTGGGTCGCCGGCCTGGCCGGCCGGGAGCGGTACGCGCGGGCCGCGGTAGGCGTCCGCGACGAGGACATCGTGGAGATCGGCCGGCCGCAGCTCGCCGGGGTGCACACCTTCGGCGGGACCGCCCCGGACCGGCCGTTCACCGTCCTGTACGCCCCCACCTGGGAGGGTTGGCTCGACGACGACCCCTACCACACCTCGCTGGTGCTGATGGGGGAGCGGATCGTCCGGGGGGTGCTCGCCTCGCCGCAGGTGCGCCTGGTCTACAAGCCGCACCCGCTGACCGGCTCCCGTTCCAAGGAGGCCCGGGCGGTGCACGAGCGGCTGGTGTCGTTGATCCGGGCCGCCGGCGGTGACCCCGACTCCGGTTCGCTCGACGGCCCCGGGCACCGGGTGGTCACCGGTCGGGTCCCCGCCCTGTTCGACTGCTTCAACCAGACCGACCTGCTGATCAGCGACATCTCCAGCGTGGTGTCCGACTTTGTGCAGAGCCAGCGGCCGTACGTGGTGGCCAACCCGAGCGGGCTGCCGGAGGACGAGTTCCGGCGCGAGTTCCCCACCTCCCGGGGGGCGTACCTGCTCTCCCGGGACTGCGGCGAGCTGGAGAAGATCGTCGCGGTGACCCGGGCCGGCGACGATCCGATGACCGACGCCCGGCGGGAGCTGAAGACGTACCTGCTCGGCCCGGCCGAGGCCAACCCGATGGACCGGTTCCAGGAGGAGATCGGCCGGCTCTGCCGCTGACCGACCATGCTGCGGGACCCGGGGCGGCGGACGCCGGCCCGGGTCCCGCAGCGTTTCCCCGGGCGGTGGCGGCGGCACGCCGGTGACCGGCGCGGGGCCGCCCACCGTTTCCCCCACACCGGCGCTTCTGCCACCATTCGCTCGACATCCGTACGACGAATGGGGGCCACCGGTGCGCATCCTGCTGGTCGAGGACGACCGACGGGTGGCCGCCGCCCTCGCCTCGGCGCTGACCCGACGCGGCTACGAGGTCGAGCACGCCGCCACCGTCGCCGCCGCGCTCTCCGCCGCCCCCTGCGACCTGGTCCTGCTCGACCTCACCCTGCCCGACGGGGACGGCACGGAGGTGTGCCGGGAGTTGCGGCGGCGCAGCAGCCAGCTCGGCATCATCGCGGTCACCGCCCGGGGCGAGGAACGCGACCGGGTGCTCGGCCTGCGGCTCGGCGCCGACGACTACGTGGTGAAGCCGTTCTCGATGGTGGAGCTGCAGGCCCGGATCGAGGCGGTGCTGCGGCGGGCGGCGCACGCCGCGCCGGCCCGGGACCTGATCGAGGTCGGGTCGGTCCGGATCGACGTGGCCGCCCGGACGGTCGCCGTCGCCGGTCAGCCGGTGGCGCTGACCCGTAAGGAGTTCGACATCCTGCTCTCGCTGGCCCGTCAGCCCGGCACGGCGGTGCCCCGGGACCGCATCCTGCTCGACGTCTGGGGCACCACCTGGGCCGACCGGCACACCGTCGAGGTACACGTCGGTTCGCTTCGCGGCAAGCTCGGCGACCCCCGGCTGGTGGAGACCGTACGCGGGGTCGGCTACCGGCTCCGGGGCGAGTGAGGGGCAGCCGGTGCGGCGTCGACTGGTGATCAGCTACCTGCTGCTGATGGTGCTGGTGCTCCTGGCGTTGGAGACGCCGCTCGCGGCGACCCTGGCGTCCCGGGAGACCGACCGGGTCCGCGCCGACCGGCTCGCCGACGCCACCCGGTTCGCCTCGCTGGCCGGGCCGGCGCTGCGCGGCGGCGGGGCCGGACCGCTGACCGGTGAACTCGTCAGCTACGACCAGCTCTACGGCATCGGGGCCGCCGTCGTCGACCGGGACGGCCGGGCGCTGGTGGTGTCGACGAGTTGGCGCACCGGCCGGGACACCCGGGCGGCCCTGGACACCGCCCTGGCCGGGCAGCAGTTCAACGGGCCGGACTCGGTGTGGCCGTGGGTGGACGGTCCGCTGGTGGTGGCGGTGCCGATCAACGACGGCGGTGAGGTGCTCGGCGCGGTGGTCACCGCCACGCCGGTGGCGAAGGTGCGCCGCACGGTCACCGCGTGGTGGCTGCTGCTCGCCGGGATCGGCCTGCTCGCCGTGCTGGCCTGCGTCTCCACCGCGTTCGGGCTGGCCGGCTGGGTGTTGCGCCCGGTGACCGAGCTGGACGCGGTGACCCACGAGATCGCCGAGGGGGACCGGGGCGCCCGGGTGCAGGACCGGTGGGGGCCGCCGGAGCTGCGCCGGCTGGCGGCCAACTTCAACCACATGGCGGCGGTGGTCGCCGACGTGATGGACCGGCAGCGGGCCTTCGTCGCGCACGCCAGTCACCAGTTGCGCAATCCGCTGACCGCGTTGCGCCTGCGGGTGGAGGAGCTGGGGCCGAGCGTGGTCGACCAGGACGGCCGGGCCGAGCACCGGCTCGCCCTGGAGGAGACCGACCGGTTGGCGCTGGTTCTCGACGGGCTGCTCACCCTGGCCCGCGCCGAGCGGGAGCAGAACGAGCGGGTCACCGTGGACGCGGCGGCGGTGGCCGCGTCCCGGGTCGCCGCGTGGGAGCCGTTGGCCCGGCACCGGTCGGTCACGTTGCGCCTGGTGGCGTCCGGTCCGGCCTTCGCCCGGACCGTGCCGACCGCGGTCGACCAGGCGTTGGACGCGCTGATCGACAACGCGATCAAGTTCAGCGGCGACGGCGGTGAGGTGACCGTCGCGGTCCGGCACGTCGACGGGGGCACCGCGCTGGAGGTGCGCGACACCGGCCCGGGAATGACCTCGGGCCAGCTCGACCAGGCCACCGAGCGGTTCTGGCGGGCCCCGGACGCGCAGAACATCGAGGGCGCCGGCCTCGGCCTGACCATCGTGGCGGTGCTGGTGGACGCCTCCGACGGCCGGCTCACCATGCACCCGGGGCAGCCACGGGGCCTGGTCGCCGAGCTGTGGTTCCCCGGCCCGTCCGACGCCGACCCTCCGTCGGACGCCGGTGCCCCCGCCCTGCCCGCCGGGGCGGGCTGAGCGGTCAGGGTTTGGCGGACCGGTACCAGTCGGCCGCGCCCGGGTGCAGCGGTAACGGCGTGGTGGCGATCGCCGAGCGGGGACTCATCCGGCCGGCCGCCGGGTGGGCGGCGGCCAGCTCCGACCGGCGTTCCATCAGCAGCCGGGTCACCTCGCGGACCAGGGGCTCGGGCAGGTCCGCCCGGACGATCAGGTAGTTGGGGTTGGCGACGGTGGTGACCGGGTCCACCCCGTACACCGAGCGGGGGACGTCCCGGGAGACGTACACCTCCCGGTAGGCGCGGCGCAGCGGCTCGGTCCACTCGCCGAGGTTCACCAGCCGGATCGAGGTGGCGTCGGCCAGCGCCTTCACCCCGCGTACCGGCAGGCCACCGGAGAAGAAGAAGGCGTCGATCCGGCCGGCGCGCAACGCCGCCACCGAGTCGTCCAGCCCGAGGTGTTCCTGCCTGACCTGGTCCCCGCCGAGCCGGGCCACCTCCAGCAGCCGGGTCACGGTGACCTCGGTGCCGGAGCCGGCCGCCCCCACCGAGACCCGTCGCCCGCGCAGGTCCGCGAGGTCGCGGATCGGTCCACCGGCCGTGGTGACCAGGTGCAGCAGGTCGTCGTAGACGCGGGCCACGGCGAGCACCCTCGGCGGGGTGGTTGGGCTGGTGTCGAGCACGTCGGCCTGGGTGAAGCCGAGTTCGGCGGCGCCGGAGCCGACCAGCCGGACGTTCTCGGCGGAGGCGGCGGTGACCACCACGCTGGCCCGGACGCCGGGCAGCTCGCGGTTGAGGACGGTGGCCAGCGACTGGCCGAAGGCGTGGTAGACGGCGGTCGGGCTGCCGGTGGCGATCCGGATCGGGATCGGCTCGTCGGGGGATTCCTGGCAGGCGGCCAGCCCACCGAGCACCACGACCAGCAGCATCAGCAGCGCCCCGCCGGCGGAGGCGGACCGCCGGCCGCGCCCGGTCCGGCTACGGCTCACGCGGTGCACTCTGCGCCGTCACCGGCTCCGGCGCAAGCTCGGGCCGCCGGTGACCGGCCCGGGCCCCGGGTCGGTGCGCGCTGTGGTGGCCGGTATCAGACCAGGGTGGGGGTCCGGGCGGGCGCCAACGCGGCCCGTTCCATGATCCGCAGCCGGTCCGGTCCGTCCGCGACGCTCACCACCAGGCAGCCGGCCCCCGGGCGCAGCAGCGCCGGCACCTCCAGCAGCGCCGCCGACCGGATCAGCACGGCGGCGAGTTCCCGGTCGGCCAGCCGGATGCCGAGGATGTGCCGCCGGACGTGCCGGCCGCCGGCCAGCAGTGCCGAACGCCAGGCGGCCGAGGCGAGCCGGGTCCGCCAGGCGGCCCGGGGGGTGGAGGACCCGACGGCCGGCCCGAGCAGTTCCCGACGTCCCTGCCGCCAGCCCGCCTCCCGGAGCTGCGTGAACCCGGCGCGGTGACCCGCCGGCACGTGCAGCCGGTGCAGCTCGTACCGACGGCGCAGGCCACCGGTGACCACCTCGTGCTCGACGGGCACGTCGAGCCGGGCGAGCAGTTGCCGCATCCGCAGCGCCGCGTCCTCCCGGTTGAACTCCACGGCCCCCCGCTCCGGCGGCGTGGGGACGTGCGGGCGGGCCGTCGGTGCCGGGGTGCAGCGCACCAGGCAGGCCACCTCGAACGCGTCGGCCAGGGTCAGCCAGTCCAGCGGGGGCGGGGACGACGGGAGGCGTGGCCGGTCGAGCAGGCGGGGTTCGGAGGCCATCGGACCGCTCCTTCTCGACGGGGGATTCCCCTAACGGTCGCCTGCCGGTCGGCCCGCCTCCAGCCATCGGCACCGGATTTGAGGAAATCTTGCGTTCCTAGAGTTCGGTCACCACCACGTCGATCTGCCGGGGCCGCCCCGCCCTCACCGGCTGCTCCTCGACCGGATACTTCAGGTCACGCAACGCGCCGATCAACGCGGTCGCGGTCCGCGGCCGGGCCCCGGCCAGCAGCAGGTCACGGACCAACCGCCCCTTGGTGGCCTTGTTGAAGTGACTGACCACCGTGCGTTCGCCCGGCCGGCGCTCGTGCAGCACCCGCACGGTGACCGTCCGACCGGCCAGCTCCGCCGGCGGCGTCCAGGTCGCCGCGTAGGCGGCGGAGCGCAGGTCCAGCACCGGGCCGCCGCCGGCCGCCGCCGTCAGCACCGGTGACAGCACCCGCCGCCAGTACGCCGACAGCGCCCCCACCCCCGGCAACCGCGCCCCGATCGGGCACCGGTACGGCGGAATCCGGTCGGCGAGCCGGACCGCGCCCCACAGCCCCGAGCTGACCAGCACGGTGCGGCGGGCCGTCCGCAGCGCCCCGGGCGGCAGGGTGGCCAGGCCGAGCGCCTCGTAGAGCACCCCGGTGTAGACCTGCCCGGCGGGCGCGGTGGCGGCCCGGTCCAGCCGGGCGTTGCGGGTCAGCTCGCCCCGCTGCCCGGCGGTCAATCCGAGGGCGGCCAGGGCGGCGTCCGCGGCGGCGTCGGACCCGCCGGTGGCGCAGAGCGTCATCAGCGCGCCCAGCACCTCCTCGCGGGCCGGGGTCAGCTCGGGCAGGCAGAGCCGGGCCAGGTCGAGCCGACGACCGGTGCCGGCGTCAGCCTTGCCCTCGGAGGGCGGCAGCAGGATGAGCACCGGCACAGCGTACGGGCCGGGGTCGGCGTCCCGGCCGGACGCCGCTCGGGCCGCTCCCGCTCCCACCCGGGTCGTCGGCCCGGCGTGTTGCCGGTGACGACCGGGGCGCTCGCCTGGCCGCTCCCGGACACCTGTGGCAGGGTTGCACCGTGCCCTCCACCACCGCGATCCAGCTGGCCGTACCCACCCTGCACCGGGCCGCGCGGATCGAGGACGCCCTGCACCAGCTGGTGGAGCGCCGGCTGCGGCGCACCGGGTGGCAGCCCAACATCGTCGCGTACGCCGGTTACGGCGCCCCCGGCTGGGCCCGGGTGCTCTGCCGGGTGCTGCTCAGCCGCCCCGACCGGCGGCAGGGCCGGCTGGAGAAGGTCCGTGGCTGGCGCAGCTTCGCCACCCTGCCCGCCAAGCACGTCGAGGTCACCATCGAGGCAGGTGGCAGCGTGCACACCGCCCAGGCCGACCGCAGCGGCTTCGTCGACACCGTGGTCAAGGCCGACTTCACCCCCGGCTGGGCGTCGGTGCGGCTGCGGGTCGCCGACGCCGAACCGGTCGAGGCGCTGGTCCGGGTGATCGACCCGGAGGTGCGCCTCGGCATCCTCTCCGACATCGACGACACGGTGATGGTGACCGCGCTGCCCCGGCCCATGCTGGCCGCCTGGAACACCTTCGTCCTCGACGAGCACGCCCGTACGGCGGTGCCCGGCATGGCGGTGCTCTACGAACGCCTGGTCACCGCCCACCCGGGCAGCCCGGTGTTCTACCTGTCGACCGGCGCGTGGAACGTCGCGCCGACGCTGACCCGGTTCCTGTCCCGGCACCTCTACCCGGCCGGTCCGCTGCTGCTCACCGACTGGGGGCCGACGGCCGACCGCTGGTTCCGCAGCGGCCGGGAACACAAGCGGGCCACCCTGGCCCGGCTGGCCACCGAGTTCCCCGACGTGCGCTGGCTGCTGATCGGCGACGACGGGCAGCACGACCAGGAGATCTACCGGGAGTTCGCCGCGGCCCACCCGGAGAACGTCGCCGGGGTGGCGATCCGCCGGCTCTCCCCGACCCAGTCGGTGCTCGCCGGTAGCCTGCCCGTGCCGAACGACCGGCCGTCCTCGGCGGGGCCGGTGGGGCAGAAGTGGCTCTCCGCCCCTGACGGGGCCGGCCTGTGGAAGCTGCTCCGCGACGCCGGCCTGGTCTGATCCCCGGCCCGACGGTCAGGTGGTCGGGGCGGCTGCGGGGGTGACAGTCGTCCGGATTCCGAGCGCGGCGAGCCGGTCCCGTGCGGCCGGCACGGTGGCGGGGTCGGCCGACAGGTCCACCAGTTCGCCGAGCGGCAGCGGTTCGCCGGCGGTGGTGGACAGCTCGGGCTGGCCAGACCAGGAATGCCGCCACGAGGCGGCGGCGGAGTCGACCGCCGCAGCCTCCAGCGCCCCCTCGTAGGCCACCGTCAGGGACCGGAGGGCGTCCTCCTCGGCGGCATCCGGGGCCAGCTCACGGGCGAGGTCGAGGCACCGGTCCTCGGCGAGGAGGTCCAGCAGCAGGCCGAGATCGGCGTCGGGTCGCCCGGTCAGCCGCGCCGCCGCCCGGTACAGCGGGTCGGCCTGCTCCCGGGCGGACCGGTGCGCGAGGGTCGGGGTGAGCCGGTCCCAGGGCAGCAGCCGGGTTCCGGGCCGGTCGAACCGGCTCTCCCGGAGCCGGCGACCTGCGGTGTCGAGGTCGGGAACCAGCACGGTGGCGGGGCGGCGGTCCGGGATGACGGGTACGTCCGGCACGAAACGCAGCGCGGCGATCCGCTCCCTGAGCGGCGGGTGCGACTCCCACCAGGCGGGCTCGGCGGGGGCCACCTCGACACTGCGCTCGCGGATCTCCCCGCGGCACTCGGCCAGGTAGGCGGCGAACCCCTCGAACAGGTCCTCCGGGAGGTGCCCCCGGTCGTACGCCGGCAGCACGTGGTCGGCGAGGTACCCGTCCCAGCCGGTGCCCACCAACCGGATCTCGCGTAGGGCGTTCACCATGGCGTCCCGCCCGGCGACGGCCACCGCGTAGCGGTCCGCCTCGTACTCCATCTGCCGGCTGATGCCCTGCTCGACGGCGACGAACAGGCGGGCGTACGCGGAGAGGACCGCGCGCAGCACGCCGTCCACGGTGTTCTGGGCGGCCCCGACGATGATCATCCGGGCCCGCAGGGCGATGCGCACGCTGCGGGTGTGCCGGCCGGAGAAGTGCCCCATCTCGTGGGCGAGGACCGCCCGGATCTGGTCGACGGTGTACGCCGGCAGCAGGGGCAGTCCGAGGATCACCGTACGGCGGCCGGGGAGCAGGCCGAGCAGCCGCACCTCCTCGGTCACCGCAGCGTTGGCCTCGGCGACCAGGCGGACGTCGTCCGGCTCCCGGGTGCCCACCCGGGCCGCGAGGTCCCGGACGATGCGCCACAGCTCGGGTGCCTGTTCCGGGCTGAGCAGGATGCCGGTCAGCGGGGCCGGGCGTCGGGTCAGCACCCGGCCGAGGGTGAAGACCAATGCGAACAACACGGTGCCGGCGGCACCGACGATGAGCGGCCGGATCTCCCGGGTGCCGGAGCCGTCCCCGTCGGTGCCGTAGCCCAGGCCGAACGCCCCGACCGCCACCACCAGCGCGACGGCCAGGACGAGGAAACCGACGAGCAGCACGACGGACAGCACGGCCTGCAACCACGTCTTCACGCGCGTTCCTCCCCCGGTGCGGCGTGCACAGTATCGACCGGAGGAGATGCGCCACAAGGCCCTTTCGGACGGTCAGTCGCGGCGCAGCCAGAGCACGCCGAGCGGGGGCACCCGCAGCGACACCGAGGCGGGCAGGCCGTGCCAGGGGACGTCCTGGGCGTGTACCGCGCCGAGGTTGCCCACCCCGGAACCGCCGTAGTGGTGGGCGTCGGTGTTGATCACCTCGGTCCAGGTGCCGGCGGCCGGCAGGCCGACCCGGTAGTCCTCCAGCGGGCTCGCGGAGAAGTTCGCCACGCAGACCAGGGTCGCGCCGTCCGGGGCGATCCGGACGAAGGAGACCGTGTTGTTGGCGACGTCGTCTCCGGCGATCCAGCGGAACCCGGCCGGGTCGGTGTCCTGCGCCCACAGCGCCGGGGTGTTCCGGTAGGCGGCGTTGAGGTCGGCGACCAACCGCTGCACCCCGGCCCGCGCCGGATCGTGCAGGAGATACCAGTCGAGGCCGCGTTCCTCGCTCCACTCCCGGTCGTCGCCCAGCTCGCAGCCCATGAAGAGCAGCTGCTTGCCCGGGTGCGCCCACATGTACGCCAGCAGCGCCCGCACGTTGGCCAGCCGCTGCCAGGTGTCGCCGGGCATCTTGCCGGCCAGCGACCCCTTGCCGTGCACCACCTCGTCGTGGCTGATCGGCAGCACGTAGTTCTCGCTCCAGGCGTACGCCAGGGAGAAGGTGAGCTGGTGGTGGTGGTGCTGCCGGTAGATCGGGTCCTTCGCGGTGTAGAGCAGGGTGTCGTGCATCCAGCCCATGTTCCACTTGAAGCCGAAGCCGAGCCCGCCGTCGCTGGTGGGTCGGGTCACCCCGGGCCAGGCGGTCGACTCCTCGGCGATCATCACCACCCCGGCGTGGTGCTTGTAGACGGTGGCGTTGACCTCCTGCATGAAGGC
This sequence comes from Micromonospora humida, assembly GCF_016901255.1. Lineage (NCBI taxonomy): Bacteria > Bacillati > Actinomycetota > Actinomycetes > Micromonosporales > Micromonosporaceae > Micromonospora > Micromonospora humida. The sequence continues at coordinate 99,973 of NZ_JAFEUC010000017.1, read as the reverse complement.
GATCGCCTCCAGGTTCTCCCGGCCGCCGTGCCGGTTGGGCAGCCACTGCCCCTCGGGGCGGGAGTAGTCCAGGTAGAGCATCGAGGCGACCGCGTCCACCCGCAGGCCGTCGACGTGGAACTCGTCGCACCAGTAGAGCGCGTTGGCGACGAGGAAGTTGCGGACCTCGCGGCGGCCGAAGTCGAAGACGTACGTGCCCCAGTCGGGGTGCTCGCCGCGGCGCGGGTCGGGGTGCTCGTAGAGCGGGGTGCCGTCGAAGCGCGCCAGCGCCCACTCGTCCTTGGGGAAGTGCGCGGGCACCCAGTCCAGCAGCACCCCGATGCCGGCGGCGTGCAGCCGGTCGACCAGGTACCGGAAGTCGTCCGGGTCACCGAACCGGGAGGTGGGCGCGAAGTAGCCGGTGACCTGGTAGCCCCAGGAACCGCCGAACGGGTGCTCCATCACCGGCAGGAACTCCACGTGCGTGAAGCCCATCTCGGTGACGTACGCGGTGAGCTGGTCGGCCAGCTCGCGGTAGCCGAGGCCGGGTCGCCACGAGCCGAGGTGCACCTCGTAGACGCTCATCGGTTCCCGGTGCGGCTGCCGGCGGGCCCGCTGCTCCAGCCACTGCGCGTCGGTCCACTCGTAGCGGGACCGGTGCACCACCGAGGCGGTGGCCGGCGGCAGCTCCGCGTACGCGGCCATCGGGTCGGCCTTGTCCCGCCACCGCCCGTCGGCGCCGAGGACGCGGTACTTGTAGCGGGCCCCCTCCGGCGCGCCGGGCACGAAGATCTCCCAGACGCCGCTGGATCCGAGGCTGCGCATCGGCCAGCCGTCGTCGGGACCCCAGCCGGTGAAGTCGCCGACCACGCGCACCCCACCGGCGTTCGGGGCCCATACCGCGAAGGCGACGCCGCCGTCGCGGACCCGCGCGCCGAGTGCCTCCCAGAGCCGCTCGTGCCGGCCCTCGCCGATCAGGTGCAGGTCCAGCTCGCCGAGGGTCGGCGGGTGGCGGTACGGGTCGTCGGTGACCCACCCGTCGACGTCGACCCGGTAGTCGAGCACGCTGCCCTCGACGCGGGCCTCGAAGACGCCGACGTCGTGCACCCGCTTCATCGGGTGCCGGTCGTCGCCGACGAGCAGCGCCACGTCACCGGCGCCCCGCCGCAGGGTGCGGATCGTGGTCCACCCGTCGGCGGGGTGCGCGCCGAGCAGGGCGTGCGGGTCGTGCGTCGCGCCGGCGATCAGCTGGTCCATCGGTCGTCCTTCGAGGCGGGGTCGGTCGGGGTGCTGCCGTGCGGGGCACGGCCGGTCCTGGTGCCGCCGGCCCTGGCGCGGCGGGCCCTGGCGGGGCCGGGCGCGGGCAGGTCGGTCGCGGCGGGGCCGGCCGGCTGGTCGGTCTCCGGGGCGGGGGTGGTCGGCGCGGTGCCGCCGGAGAGTTCCGTGGGCACCTCCGCCACGGTCAACTCGGCCGGCTCCGCACCGGCCGGGATCTCGGCCGGCGGCGTCGGCGGGCGGCGGACCGTCAGCACGTGCGCGGGTTGCAGGTACGGGTCGAGCCGGACCGCGTTGCGCTGGCCCCACTCGTAGCCGGCCCCGGTCAGCTCGTCGTGCACGGTGAACCGTTCGTGCCAGTCGAAGCCGAGCGCCGGCATGTCCAGTGTCGTGTTGCCCCACTGCACGGTGTGCGAGTCGAACGAGCAGACCACGATGACCGTGTCGCCGGTGTCCGGGTCGTGCTTGGACCAGCAGAGCAGTGCCGGGTTGTCGATGTCGTGGAAGACCAGGTTGCGCAGCTGGTGCAGGGCCGGGTGCTCGCGGCGCACCCGGTTGAGGGTGGCGACGAACGGGGCGAGCGAACGGCCGTGTGCCTGCGCGCCGGCCCAGTCGCGGGGGCGCAGCTCGTACTTCTCGTTGTCGAGGTATTCCTCGGCCCCGGGCCGGGCGACGTGCTCGAACAGCTCGAAACCGGCGTAGATGCCCCAGGACGGGCTGAGCAGCGCGGCCAGCACCGCCCGGATCTTGAACATCGGCGGTCCGCCGTGCTGCAACGACTCGTGCAGGATGTCCGGGGTGTTGGGCCAGAAGTTGGGCCGCATCCAGTCGACCGAGGCGACCAGTTCCTCGCAGTACTCCCGCATCTGCGCAGCCGTCGTCCGCCAGGTGAAGTAGGTGTACGACTGGGTGAAGCCGATCTTGCCGAGGCCGTGCATGATCGCCGGCCGGGTGAACGCCTCGGCCAGGAACAGCACGTCCGGGTCGGTGCGCTTGACCTCGGCGATCAGCCAGTGCCAGAAGTCGAACGGCTTGGTGTGCGGGTTGTCCACCCGGAAGATCCGGACGCCCTCGCCGATCCAGTGCCGCACCACCCGCAGCACCTCGGCCCGGATGCCCTCGGGGTCGTTGTCGAAGTTGACCGGGTAGATGTCCTGGTACTTCTTCGGCGGGTTCTCCGCGTACGCGATGCTGCCGTCGGCGCGGGTGGTGAACCACTCCGGGTGCTCGGTGACCCACGGGTGGTCGGGGGCGCACTGCAACGCCAGGTCCATCGCCACCTCCAGCCCCTGCTCGGCGGCGGCGGCGACGAATTCGCGGAAGTCCTCAGGCGTACCCAGGTCGGGGTGGATGGCGTCGTGGCCGCCCTCGGCCGCGCCGATCGCCCACGGCGAGCCGACGTCGTCGGGGCCGGCGGTCAGCGCGTTGTTGCGGCCCTTGCGGTTGACCCGGCCGATCGGGTGGATCGGCGGTAGGTAGAGCACGTCGAAGCCCATCGCCGCGACCCCGGGCAGCCGGTCCATCGCGGTGACGAAGGTGCCCGAGCGGGCCGGGGCGTCGACGGTGGCCGGGATCGCGCCCTCGGAGCGGGGGAAGAACTCGTACCAGGCGGAGAAGAGCGCCCGGGGGCGGTCCACCCACAGCAGGTGCGGGGTGCCGGTGGTGACCAGTTCCCGCACCGGGTGGGCCCAGAGCAGGTCGGCCAGGTCGAGGGCCGGGGCGACCCGGCGGGCCAGCTCGGCCTGCTGGTCGCCCAGCGCCTCCACCGCGGCTGTGACCCGCCCGGCCGCGTCGGCCGGCACGAGGTCCAGGGCGGCGGTCAGCACCCGCACGCCCTCGGCCAGGTCGTTGGCCAGCTCGGCCGCGCCCTGCCCGGCGGCGACCTTCTTGGTCACCGCGTTGTGCCAGGTCAGGTACGGGTCCTGGAACGCCTCGACGGTGAACGACCACTCGCCGACGGCGTCCGGCCGGATGGTGGCGTGCCAGCGGTCCTGCCCCGGCTCGCCGGGCCGCATCCGGGTGAACGGGCGGGTCACGCCGTCGGGGCCGTGCCAGACCACGTTGCAGCCGAGCGCGTCGTGCCCCTCCCGGTAGGCGCGGGCCGACACCGGCACCAGCTCGTCGACCACCGCCTTGGCCGGGTAGCGACCGCAGGCGACGACAGGGGAGACGTCTTCGATCGGGAACCGTCCGCTCACCCGCTCAACCTACTGTGCGAGATCCCCTCGCGCTCAACCAAGCGTCCCCTTCGCCCCGCCCTGGCGTCCCCGCCCAGGTCCGGACACATGGCGTTGCTGTGAGATCACCATGTGTGTATGGTCGGCCGGGTCAATCGACAGGTCGCGATCTGGAGGTAGGATGAATCGGCTCAAATCACGCACGGCGACCCTCGTGGCAGGCACCGCGATCGCCGGCCTCGTCGCGGCCGTGGCACCCGGCACCGCCGCCCAGGCCGGTTACTACCAGTACCGCAAGTGCTCCACCGCGGTCTCGCTCTCCTTCTTCGTCGACAGCACCTCGTCGACCACGCGGTGGCCGCACTCGATCGGCTGGAACAACGTCATGTACGCGGCGCAGGAGGCCAACGGCCGCTACCACGTCTCGCTCTGGGACACCTCGGGTGACACCAACGGCTGGGTCAGCACCGCCTGGGTCCGCGCCTGCTGAGCGACCCGACGCCGGCGCTGACGACGGCGCGGCCCGGACCCACCCACCCGACGACCCGGAGGTATCCATGAGCACGATCGGCAAGCGCGCGGCAGCCCTGGTGACGGCGACCGCCCTGACCAGCCTCGGCGCGGCCGTGGCGACCGGCGGTGCCGCCCAGGCCGCCTACTACCAGTACAGCAAGTGCTCCACCGCCGTCAGCCTGTCCGTGTTCGTGGACAGCACCTCGTCGACCACGAAGTGGCCGCACTCGGTCGGCTACAACACCCGCATGTTCGCGGCGCAGGAGGCCAACGGCCGCTACCACGTCTCGCTCTGGGACGCCTCGGGTGACACCAACGGTTGGGTCAGCACCGCCTGGGTCCGGCCCTGCTCGTAGCCCTCGGTTGCGCGCAGGCGTCCGACCTGCCCGTAGCTCTCCGGCGGCTGCCGCGTGGCCGGCCGTGCGGTAGGTCCCTCCCCCCTTCAGGCCCCTGCCCGCGTCGGAAATTCCCTCCCCGCGTCACCTATCCGGAGACACGTGTGCCCGGCTGGCATGTCCCTGCCAGCCGGGCACGCCGTATTGGCGAGTGGCTGGCGGAGGATGCTGTCTCCCACTGCCGGGTGGCCCGCCGCATCCGCTGCGCCCGAGCGGAGATGCTCGGGTGGTGGGAGTCGTGGCGACGTACAGGCCGGCTCCCTGAACGCCGATGATGATCCCGTGGGCCTGTAGCAGCATCACCGCTCGCTGCACGGTCGAGACGCTTGCCGAGTAGAGCTGGGCCAACTCGGCGTAGGTGGGCAGCCGGCTCTCCGGTGGGTACTCGCCCTGCTGGATGCGGGCATGCAGGTCGGCGGCGATCTTCCGATAGCCCATCGGGATGGTCATGGACCGGCGCCGTTCGGCAACACTATCGTCGGAGAACCTGTATTCCTGTCAGGCATGAATATGCCTGACAGTCATACGACCTTATTGAGAGTGGTACGCCTGTCGGGGTTACGCAGCGTGCGTGCGGGCACCGCCATTCCGGGCTGTCGAGTGCCCAACAGCGGTCCACGCGCTACGCGGGCGGCTTCGGTGCCACGAACGAGCCCTTACCCTGGTGTACCTCGATCCAGCCCCGCTCATCCAGAATCCAGAGGGCTCGCTTGATCGGGTTGTCGGAAGAGCTGTACTGCTGGGCGAGCTGGGCGATCGTCGGCAGTCTGTCGCCGGGTTTGAGCGTGCCGCTGCGGATCGACGCGATGACGTCGTCAACGACCTGTTCATAGACGGGCTTGCGGGGCATGGGACCACCTCTCGTCAGCCGTTCCAGAATCTCACCAGGCGCGACACGGTGTGGACTCTGTGTTGACTCAGGTGCCTTAGGGTCCTAAGTTGGTCCCTGCCAGGAGGGCTTTCTCGTCAGCAGCGGATCGCCTCCCGGTCGGAATCGGCAAACATGCACAACCATCCGGCCGTCGGCCATGACCTGCATCTTTGGCACACTCATGAGGAGGTATGGATGGATGGGCGTCCACATCAGGGGCCGCTGCGAGGGGCGTATCCGGTGCCGGGCGGTTCTGCTCCGCTGCCTGACGGCGACCGGGTGCCGGTGCCGGTCCGGCCACGTCGTACGGCGCTGCGTCGGCGGCGGTTCGCCTACGGCATCGCGGTCGCGGTGTGCGTACTCGTGCTGCTCGTGGTGGGGGTTTCGCGGTGAGCGGGACGGGCCGGCGGTGAACGAGCTGCCGGTGGGCCGCCGGGTCGCCCAGTGGCGGGTGCGGCGCAACATGACGCAACAGCAGTTCGCCGACCATCTCGGCAAGTCGAAGAGCTGGGTCGACAAGGTCGAGCGCGGGGTACGCCGGCTGGAGCAGGTGTCCAACCTCCGGATGGTCGCCGAGACGCTCCGGATCGACCTGGAGGTGCTGCTCGCCGGGTCGGCGGGGGAGTCGGCGCGACCGGAGACCGCCACCACCGGGGTCGACGCGGTGCTGGCGGCGCTGGCCCGCTACCACGTCGAGCCGCCGGCCCGGCCGCCCGACATCGCGGAGCTGCGCACCCGCCTGGTCCACGCGGAGCAGAGCTACCGGCACGCCCGGTACCCGGAACTGCTCGTCCTGCTGCCTGGCCTGGTCGACTCCGTCCGCGCGGCGCGGGCACTGCGGCCCGGTCGGGCTACCGACGGCCTACTGGCCCGGGGGTACGGCCTGGTCGCGCTGGTGCTGCTCAAGGTCGACCGGCCGGAGGTGGCCTGGTTGGCCGCCGACCGGGCGCTGGCCGCCGCGCAGCTCACGAAGGACCCGTGGGTGGCCGCCGCCGCCACGGTGCCGTTGGCCCAGGCCCTGCGCCACGGCGGCCGGCGGCGGGCTGCGATGGAGGCCGCCGCCGTCGCCGCGCACCGCCTCCTGCTGGGGTGTTCCCCGGGCACGCCACGGGCGACCTCGTCGACGACCGGTGACGACCAGTCGGCCGATCCGGCACTGCTCGCCACGCTGCTGCTCCAGGCCGGCCTGGCCGCTGCCGGGCGGGGTGACGGCCGGGCCGCCCGGGACCTGCTCGGCCGGGCCGGCCGGGCCGCCCGGGATGCCGGGGCCGAGGGCGGCGGCGCGGCGGTCGAGGCCGCGCGGGTGGTCGCCGAGGCCGCCCTCGGCGAGGTCACGGCGGCGACGGTACGCCACGAGCGGCTGGTGGCGGGCGACGAGTGGCGGTGGCTGCCCCCTGAGCACCGGGCCGCGTACCTGCTCGACGCCGCCCGTGCCTACGTGCTCGACGGTAACCTGCTCCGCGCCGGCCGGGCGGTGCTCGAAGCGGAGCGAACCGCCCGCAGCGAGGTCCACGACCGCCCGGCGGTACGCCCCCTGGTCGCCGTGGTGGCCCGTTCCGCCGCCGCTCCGCCCGCCCTGACCCGCCTCGCCGCCACCCTCCACGTCACCTGAGTCTGGGGGCTACCTGTCGCCGTAGTGGTACCGGCAGGCGATGATCTCGACGTCGTCCTTCGTGATCCGGTACACCAGCCGGTGTTCGCGGTCGATCCGGCGGGACCAGAAGCCGGACAGCTCACCCCGGAGGGGCTCCGGCTTGCCGATGCCCTCGTATTCGTTGCGCGTGACGTCGGCGATGAGATCGTTGATGCGTTTGACCAGCTTGCGGTCCGTGTGGCTGAGGTACTGGTTCCACGCCGTCGCGGTGAAGACCAGCCTCACGCGACGTCCCGGACGGTCGCCGGGTCAACCAGTTCCCGCTCGGTGGCGTCACCCTCTTCGAGCTCCGCGATCGATCTGCGCAGGGCTGCGGCGTTGCCCGGACTGCGCAGCAGGTACTCGGTCTCCTTCATCGACTCGTACTCCGCCAGCGGCACGATCACCACCGGCTCGTGACCCGACCGGGTCACCACCACTTCCTCCGCGTCGTTGATGACGCTGTCGAGCTCGGCGGCCAGGTTCTGCCGTAGCTGGGTGAAGTTCACGGTCCGCATGACCACCTCCGAGGTAGGTACAGAAAACTGTACCGAACCTCTCCCTACGCCCGCAGCGAGCGGTACCGGTCGGGCCGCCCGCGACGCCGGGGCCGCCTCGCCGCCACCCTCCACGTCACCGGAGAGCAGCCAGGCAGAGACCTGCGACACGTATTATGTGTATTACGTATCTAGGGGGCCTGCCATGAGGTTGAACAGCAAGGGTCAGGTGACGATCCCGGCGGAACTGCGGGTGCGGTACAACCTGCACGAGGGCGATGAGGTAGACGTGATCGAGGAGGGCGGCGCGCTGCGCATCGTGCGCGTCAGTGAAGCCGACACCCGTGGCCAGCGTCTGGTCCGACACATGCGCGGCAGGGGCAGCGCCCAGGAGGTGCGGGGCATGTCGACCGAGGATCTGATGGACCTTCTCCGTGGGGAGTGAACGGATCCGGGCTGTCGCCGGTCGGGTGCCGGACACGGTTGCCACGCTGGTAGACACCAACGTCCTGTTGGACGTCTTCACCGAGGACCCGCAATGGGCCGACTGGTCGGGTGAGGCCCTGGCCAGCGCCCGCGACGAGGGCGTTCTGGTGATCAATCCGATCGTGTACGCCGAGGTATCCGTGCGGTTCGACGGTGTCGAGGAACTCGACGATGCGCTACCTGCCACGGATTTCCTCCGCGAGGAACTGCCGTACCCGGCGGGCTTCCTGGCCGGCAAGGCGTACGCGCGATACCGCCGGCAGGGCGGCGCCAAGCGTTCGCCGATCGCCGACTTCTACATCGGCGCGCACGCGGCGGTCTGCCGCTACCGCCTGCTCACCCGCGACAGCAGCCGCTACCGCTCGTACTTCCCGACGCTGAAGTTGATCGCGCCCGGGGAGTAACCGGCCCCTGCTCCGCCCAGCCTGCGTGGCAGCGGCGGGAGGACGGGGAGAAGAACCCGCCCTATGCGAGCAGTGAGCGGTACAGCTCCAGGGTCTGGACGGCGATCGCGTCCCAGGAGAAGTGCTCCACGGCCCGCCGCCGGCCGGCGAGACCGAACGCCTCGGTGCGCTTCGGGTCGGCCAGCAACCCGTTGATCGTCCTGCCGAGGTCGGCGACGAAGCGGTCCGGGTCCAGCGGGTTGCCGGAACCGTCGCCGGCCTGCTCGATCGGCACCAGCAGCCCGGTCTCGCCGTCGGTGACCACCTCGGGGATGCCGCCGGTGGCGGTCGCCACCACCGCCGTCTCGCAGGCCATCGCCTCCAGGTTGACGATGCCCATCGGCTCGTAGACCGAGGGGCAGACGAAGATCGTGGCGTGGGTGAGCACCTGGATCACCTCGGGCTTGGGCAGCATCTCGGCCACCCAGACCACCCCGGACCGGTTGGCCCGCAACTCGGTGACCAGACCCTCCACCTCGGCGGCGATCTCCGGGGTGTCCGGGGCGCCGGCGAGCAGCACGAGCTGGGTGTCGGCGGGCAGCTCCCGGGCCGCCCGCAGCAGGTAGGGCAGGCCCTTCTGCCTGGTGATCCGCCCGACGTACACCACGCTGGGGCGGGCGGGGTCGATGCCCAGCCGGTCCAGCACGTCGGTGCCGTGGTCGGGGGAGTACTGGGCGGTGTCGATGCCGTTGTAGACCACCCGCACCCGGTCGGGGTTCACCGCCGGGTAGGCGGTCAGCACGTCCCGGCGCATCCCCGCGCTGACCGCGACGATCGCGTCGGCGGACTCCATCGCCGTCCGCTCGCACCACGAGGAGAGCGCGTAGCCGCCGCCGAGCTGTTCGGCCTTCCACGGGCGCAGCGGCTCCAGGCTGTGCGCGGTCACCACGTGCGGCACCCCGTACAGCAGCTTGGCGGTGTGCCCGGCCAGGTTGGCATACCAGGTGTGGCTGTGCACCACGTCGGTGCCGGCGCACCCGGCGGCCATCGCCAGGTCGACGCCCATGGTGCGCAGCGCCGCGTTCGCGCCGTCCAGGGCGGCCGGCTCGGGGTACGCGGTGACGCCCGGTTCGTCGCGGGCCGCGCCGAAGCAGTGCACCCGGACGTCGGCGAGCCGGCGCAGTTCCCGGGCCAGGTACTCGACGTGCACCCCGGCCCCGCCGTACACCTCCGGCGGATACTCGCGGGTCAGCAGGTCCACGCGCAGCGGGGCGGAGTCGGTCATGCCCGGCACCCTAGTGCAGAATCCGGCCGCGCACCGGTCGCGGAACTGTGCCCGTACGAGTGGTGAAGTCGCAGCGGTATGGATAGCGTCTGGTCATGGCTGCCAAGGTGCTCGCGATCGTCCTGGCCGGTGGAGAGGGCAAGCGCCTGATGCCGCTCACCGCGGACCGGGCCAAGCCGGCCGTCCCGTTCGGCGGGATGTACCGCATGGTCGATTTCGTCCTGTCCAATCTGGCGAACGCCGGCTTTCTCAAGATCGTCGTGCTGACCCAGTACAAGTCCCACTCGTTGGACCGGCACATCACCAAGACGTGGCGGATGTCGACGCTGCTCGGCAACTACGTCACGCCGGTGCCGGCCCAGCAGCGTCGGGGCCCGTGGTGGTTCGCCGGCTCCGCCGACGCGATCTACCAGAGCTTCAACCTGATCAACGACGAGCAGCCGGACTACGTGATCGTCTTCGGCGCCGACCACATCTACCGGATGGACCCCCGGCAGATGGTCGACGACCACATCGCCTCCGGCGCGGCGGTCACCGTCGCCGGCATCCGCCAACCGCTGTCGATGGCCGACCAGTTCGGCGTGATCGAGGTCGGCGAGGACGGCAAGCGGATCCGGGCGTTCCGGGAGAAGCCCACCGACGCAGTCGGCCTGCCCGACGCCCCCGACCAGATCTACGCCTCGATGGGCAACTACGTCTTCTCCACCCGGGCGCTCTGCGAGGTCGTCGAGCGGGACGCCGCCGACAAGACCAGCAAGCACGACATGGGCGGCAGCATCATCCCGATGCTCGTCGAGCGGGGCGAGGCCAACGTCTACGACTTCAAGGACAACGAGGTGCCCGGCAGCACCGACCGGGACCGGGGCTACTGGCGGGACGTGGGGACGCTCGACTCGTTCTACGACGCGCACATGGATCTGATCAACGTGCACCCGGTGTTCAACCTCTACAACTTCGACTGGCCCATCTACACCGACCAGCCGCCGTACCCGCCGGCGAAGTTCGTCCACCAGTGGGGCGAGCGGGTCGGCCGGGCGGTCGGCTCGATGATCTCGCCCGGCGCGGTGATCTCCGGCTCGCTGGTGGAGAACTCGGTCGTCTCGCCCAAGGTCAAGGTGCACTCCTGGGCGCAGGTCGACGGCGCGGTGCTGATGGAGGGCGTCGAGATCGGCCGGCACGCGGTGGTCCGCCGGGCCATCCTCGACAAGAACGTCTTCGTGCCCGAGGGCGCCGAGATCGGCGTCGACCTGGAGAAGGACCGGCAGCGCTACACGGTCTCCGACAACGGCGTCGTCGTCATCGGCAAGGGTCAGCGCGTCGAGCCCTGAGCCGGGTGTGACCCGGTCGCCGCCGGGGAAGACAGCGTTCCCGTCCCGTACCACCGAGGAGGTTTCCGCAGTGGCCCACCCCCGTGCCGGACAGCCCGCCGAGCCCGCCGACCTGGTCGACGTGCCCCGGCTGGTGACCGCCTACTACGCCGAGCACCCGGACCCGGACGACCCGGCGCAGCAGGTCTCCTTCGGCACCTCCGGCCACCGGGGGTCCAGCCTGCGCAACGCCTTCAACTCCGACCACATCCTGGCGGTCACCCAGGCGCTCTGCGACTACCGCCGCCAGCAGGGCCTCACCGGCCCGCTGTTCCTGGCCCGGGACACCCACGCGCTGTCCGCCCCCGCCGAGGCCGACGCGTTGGAGGTGCTCGCCGGTAACGGGGTGACCGTGCTGCGGGACAGCCGCGACGGCTACACCCCCACCCCGGCGCTGTCGCACGCCGTGCTCACCCACAACCGGGGACGCACCGACGGGCTCGCCGACGGCATCGTGATCACCCCCTCGCACAACCCGCCCGACGACGGCGGCTTCAAGTACAACCCGACCAACGGCGGGCCCGCCGACACCGACGTCACGAGGTGGATCCAGGACCGGGCGAACGCGATCCTGGCCGCCGGGCTCAAGGAGGTCAGGCGCATCCCGTACGCGCGGGCGCGCGCCGCCGACACCACCGGCACGTACGACTTCCTCGCCGGCTACGTCGACGACCTGCCGTCGGTGCTCGACATCGACGCGATCCGCGACGCCGGGGTGCGGATCGGGGCCGACCCGCTCGGCGGGGCCAGCGTCGCCTACTGGGGTGAGATCGCGCAGCGGCACCGGCTCGACCTCACCGTGATCAACCCGTTGGTCGACCCGACCTGGCGGTTCATGACCCTCGACGGCGACGGCAAGATCCGGATGGACTGCTCGTCGCCCAACGCGATGGCGTCGCTGATCGCCGCCCGGGACCGGTTCCAGGTCTCCACCGGCAACGACGCCGACGCCGACCGGCACGGCATCGTCACCCCCGACGGGGGCCTGATGAACCCCAACCACTACCTGGCGGTGGCGATCGGGCACCTGTTCCGCACCCGGTCGCAGTGGGGTCCGGCGGCGGCCGTCGGCAAGACCCTGGTCTCCTCCTCGATGATCGACCGGATCGCCGCCGACCTGGGCCGGCCGCTGCTGGAGGTGCCGGTCGGCTTCAAGTGGTTCGTCCTCGGGCTGCTCGACGGCACGGTCGGCTTCGGCGGCGAGGAGAGCGCCGGGGCGTCCTTCCTGCGCCGCGACGGCAGCACCTGGACCACCGACAAGGACGGCATCCTGCTCTGCCTGCTCGCCGCCGAGATCATCGCGACCACCGGGAAGACTCCGAGCGAGCACTACGCCGCGCTGACCGAGCGTTTCGGCGCACCCGCGTACGCCCGGATCGACGCCCCGGCCAGCCGGGAGCAGAAGGCGGTGCTGGGCCGGCTGTCCCCGGAGCAGCTCACCGCCACCGAGTTGGCCGGCGAGCCGATCACCGGCATCCTGACCAGCGCCCCGGGCAACGGCGCGTCCATCGGTGGGCTCAAGGTGACCACCGAGTCGGGCTGGTTCGCCGCCCGCCCCTCGGGCACCGAGGACGTCTACAAGATCTATGCCGAGTCGTTCCAGGGCCCGGAGCACCTGGCCCGCATCCAGGACGAGGCGAAGTCCCTGGTCGACGAGGTGCTGGGCTAGCAGCCGGACGAGGTCGTCGCGCCCCGCCGGTCACCGCACGGTGACCGGCGGGGCGTCGTCGTCTGCGCCCGTTTCCCGGGGTTTTCTCCCGGTGAGCGTGTCGCCGCTCCCGCTGCCTCGTTGCGCATGAGGCGACCGAAAACAGCGAGGGGAACATCTGATGGTCTGGTCCAGGGTGGTCACCGACCCTGGACCGCAGATCGACGCCATCGACCCCCGGGCGGTCCGCCCGTCCCGAGGCGCCCGGTCGAGAAGACAGCGGGAGCTGGTCGGTGGGCTGTTGCGCTGCTATCCGGTCAGCTTCCTGGTGCTCGCCCCGTACGCGTTGCTGATCTTTCCGATGGCGGTGTTCTACGACAACCCGCAGACCGGCTTCATCGTGCTCCTGGTGGGGTTGGCCCTGCTGGGTAGCGTCTCGGTGGAGACGCTGGGTCTGTTCTTCGGACGTCCCGATCCGCAGTGGCGGCAGGGGATGCGACAGGCGACCGCCCGCTATCCCCGGATCTATCCGGTGGCCCGGCTGGTGACGCTGACCAGCATCGCGGCCGATCTGCTGGGCACCTACCTCGGGCGGGGGAGCATCGTCGCGCAGATCTCCGGGGAGTTGTCCGACGCGCCGATGGTGGCGCTGACCAAGCTCTTCTCCGGCTGGGGCGCGCTCGGCTTCGCGTTGCTGGTCGCCAGCCACCTGGGCGGCCGACTGTCCCGGGGCAAGCTGTACGGCTGGCTCGCCGCGCTCGTCACCACCCAGGCGGTCGTCACCATGCTGACCGCCCTCACCGCCCCCCTGGTCGCCTTCCTCTTCTTCGTGGTCTCCGCCGGGGTGGTCTGTGGCGTGTTCCGGCTGCGGTACCTGCTGCTCGGCACGGTGGTGATGGTCCTGCTGTGGCCGGCCATCTTCGAATACCGCAACGAGATCCGCCAGGACCAGGGCATCGAGGTGAGCGACGCCGTGACGGCAGTGGACCGGATCCGCCTGGACCGGCAGTTGACCCTCGTCGCGGGCATCGAGGTCCCCGTCGACCTCGGTCAACCCGGCCTCGTCGACCACCTCCGGTACGGGCTGGTGCCCCGGATCGTCGATCCCGACCGGCCAGCGCTGTCCACCGGGCAGCAGATCAACCAGTTCCTCGGCGGCGGCCCGACGTCCGCCTCCAATTTCCTGCTGCTGGGCAACATCTGGTTCTTCGACGGGCCCGTCGGGGTGCTGGGTGTGCACGCCTTCTGGGCGGGCTTCGTGGCGTTGTTGCTGCGGTGGCGGGCCCGGCCCGGGCCGGCCCGGTTGAGCCTGTTCTGCCTGGTCTGCTCGGACGTGCTGCTGTGGTCCGGAACCTACCCCGAGTCGACGATTGCCTTCCTGCAACACGTGGTGTCGGCCATGACAGTCTTCTTCCTGCTGTGGCTGACCCGCAGGATCCCCCTCGGGGCAGGTGACCGTCTGGCGCTGCCTGCCGGCGGGCGTACGCGTTCGGGAGCGTTGCGTGGCCCCGGTCGGCATGGCGCTCACCGCGAGGGGGACGCCTGATGATCGGGCCCAGGGCGGCCGGAGCACAGCTGGTCGTCGACTGTGGAACCGGGCTCGGGGTGAGCGGCGCGGGGTCGGCCGGGCCGGGCCGTGGCGGCTGGTCCCGACGGCAGCGGGAGCTGGTCGGCGGGCTGCTGCGGTGCTATCCGGTCAGCTTCCTGGTGCTCGCCCCGTACGCGGTGTTCATCCTCCCGATGGCGGTGCTCAACGACAACCCGCAGACCGGCTTCATCGTGCTCCTGGTGGGGCTGGCCCTGCTGGGCAGCGTCAGCGTGGAGACGATGGGCCTGTTCCTCGGGCGTCCCGACCCGCAGTGGCGACGGGGGATGCGCCAGGCGACCGCCCGCTATCCCCGGATCTACCCGGTGGCCCGGCTGGTGACCCTGACCGGGATGGTGACGAGCATCATCGGCGCCCACCTCGGGCGGGGGACCATCGTCACCCAGGTGTCCGGCGACCTGTCCGACAGCCCGCTCGCGATGGTGTGCGCACTCTTCTCCGGTTGGGGCACCCTGGGCTTCGCCCTGTTGGTGGGCAGCCACCTCAGCGGCCGGCTGTCGTCGCGGCGGTTGTACTGCTGGGTGGCCGTGCTCGTCGGCGTGGAGGCGTACGTCGCGGTGCTGACGGCCCGGTCCGCGCCCCTGGTGGCCCTGGTGTTCTTCGTGGCCGCCGCCGGGGCGGTCTGCGGGGTCTTCCGGCTGCGTCACCTCCTGCTCTGGACGGTGGTGCTCCTGCTCGCCTGGCCCGCCATGTTCGCCCAGCGCAACGCCATTCGGGAGGAGCAGGGGGTGGTGGTGGACACCCAGGTCACCGCTGCCGACCGGCTCCGGCTGGACAGCCAGCTCACCGCCGTGGTGGCGTTCGCGGTGCCGGTCGAGATCGGCCAGCCCGGTGTCGCCGACTATTTCAGGTACGGGCTGGTGCCCCGGGTGCTCGATCCGGACCGGCCGGCGCTGTCCACCGGGCAGCAGATCAACCAGTTCCTCGGCGGGGGGCCGACGTCGGCGTACACCTTCCTGCTGTTGGGCAACATCTGGTTCTTCGACGGGCCCGCCGGCATGGTGGCCGTGCACGCCTTCTGGGCGGGCTTCGTGGCGTTGCTGCTGCGCTGGCGGAGCCGGCCCGGCCCGGTCCGGCTGACGCTGTTCTGCCTGGTCTTCTCCGACGTGCTGCTCTGGTCGGGGACCTATCCCGACTGCACCATCGGGTTCCTGCAACACGTGGTGTCGGCCGCACCGGTCTTCCTGCTGCTGTGGCTGACCCGCAGCGGCCCCGCCGGTCGCGACGACGAGGTGACCCTGCCGGTGGGTGCCGTCCGGTGACCGTTCCGGTCCGCTCCCGGGCTGGCCGCGCCGGTCCCCCGGGTGCCCCCCGACGCGGTCGCCGGGCCCTGCTCGCGCTGGTCGTCGGAGGGCTGTCCAGCGGGGGCAACCTGCTGGTGGCGGTCACCGTCACCCGGCTGGAGTCGATCGGCGGGGTGGGCGAGTTCGCGTTGGCCTTCTCGTGTTACGTGCTCGGCTCCGGGCTGGTGCGCAGCATGGTGACCGAGGCGACGCTGGCGGCGGGGACGGGCGTCGCCACGGCCACCCGACGGGTCGTCCTGCTCGGCGTGCTCTGCGGTGGCCCGGTCGGTGCCGCCGGGGTGGCCTACGGGTCTCCCTATCTGGTCGGGGTGGGCCTCGCCCTGCCGGGCCTGGTGCTCTACGACCACGCGAAGGCGGTCGCCGTTGGGCTCGGCGTCCCGTCGGGCGCGCTGTGGCAGGAGGCGACCTGGGGGGCGGTCACCGGCTGCGCCGCGCTGGCCGGCCTGCTCGGCCTGGTCGACGCGCCGTGGGTGGTGGCCGGTTGGGCGGTCGGCGGCGGCGTGGTGGGCGTGGTCGTCGCGGTCCGGCGCGGCTACGTCCTGCGGCCCGGCTGGTACGTCGACCGGGCGCAGCGCCGGGTCGCGCTGGGATTCGGTACGCAGTTCCTGCTCACCACCGGGTCGGCGCAGGTGTCGCTGAGCGCGGTGGCCGCCTTCGCGGGCACCCCGGTGGTCGGCGCGTTGAGCGCCGGGCGGACCCTGCTGGGGCCGGTGAATCTGCTCCTGTCCACCGCGGCCACGCTGACCCTGCCCTACCTGGCCCGCACCCGTACCGCGTCCCGCTCGGTCCGGTCCCGGGCGGCCGTGCGGGTCTCGCTGCTGGTGGCCGTCGGTGTCCTGCCGATGACGGCGGCGGTCGCCCTGCTGCCCGACCCGCTGGGCAGGATGCTGCTCGGCGGCAACTGGGAACTGGCCCGTAGCCTGCTGGTGCTGCTGGCGCTGGAGAGCCTGTTCGCGGTGCCGGCTGCCGTCGGCTTCGCCGGGCTGCGGGTGGAGCAGGCGAGTCGCCGGGCGATCCTGCTCGGTGTCCTGCTGGGCGGGCTGCGGGTGCCGGTGGTCGTCGGTGCGGCGGTCCTGGGCGGGGCGGTCGGCGCGGCGGGTGCTCTCGCGGCGCTGGCCCTGGTCAGCGCGGTCGCCTGGGCGGGCAGCTACCTGCTGCTGCTGCGGCGGGTGGCTGGGCACACGCCGGCCCACCGGTGGGATGCCCGGTCCCACCCGCCGGCTCACCGTCGACACCACCCGGTCCCGCCCATGGGCTGATCGGGGGCGGGACCGGGTGGCGTCGGCCGGGACGACGGCTCAGCCGACGGCCGCCAGGGCGGCGCGGACGCGTTCCACCACCGTCTTGACCCCCGGCTCGGTCAGCTCCGGATACGTGGGCAGGTTGATGCCCCGCCGGCTCAGGTCGACGGTCACCGGGCAGTGCGCCGTCGGATCGTGGTGGGCGGGCAGCTCGGGGATCGGCACGAAGAAGGGCCGGGTCTCCACGCCGAGCCGGTCCAGCGCCAGCGCCAGCGCGTCCCGGGAGGTGGCGTCCCCGGCGGGCCCGACCAGGAAGCAGGCCATCCACGGCGCGCGGCGGACGCCGGCGATCACCGGCTGGGCCGACAGCGACGGTTCGTCGGCGAGCTGCGCCTCGTAGCCGGCGATCACCGCGTCCCGCCGGGAGATGATTTCGTCGGCCCGGTCGAGCTGGGCGCAGAGCAGCGCGGCGGACAGGTTCGTCATCCGGTAGTTGTAGCCCAGCACCGGGAAGTAGTACCGCCGCCGCGGGTCCATGCCCTGGTTGCGCAGCAGCCGCATCCGCTCGGCCAGCGCGGTGTCGGAGGTGGTCACGCAGCCGCCCTCGCCAGCGGTGATCACCTTGTTGCCGAAGAACGAGAAGGTCGTGGCGTCGGCCAGGGAACCGGTCGGCACCCCGTCGAGCGTGGCCCCGAAGGACTCCGCGGCGTCGGCGACCAGGAGCAGGCCGTGCCGGTGGCACAGCGCACGCAGGGCCGGGTAGTCGGCGGGGTGGCCGTACAGGTCGACGGCGACGACCGCCCGGGTGCGTGGCCCGATCGCCGCGGCGACCGCGGCCGGGTCGACGCACCAGCTCTGCGGCAGGACGTCCACGCAGACCGCCCGCGCCCCGCAGTACGCGACGGCGTTCGCGGTCGCCACGTAGGTCAGCGCGGGCACGATGACCTCGTCGCCCGGACCGATCCCGGCGGCGGCGAGGACGAGGTGCAGGGCGACCGTGCCGTTGGCGGTGGCGACCGCCGTACCGGCGGCGCACCGGCGGGCGAAGCGGTCCTCGAAGTCGGTGAGGAAGGGGCCCTGGGAGGAGACCCAGCCGCTGCGCACGGCCTCGACGACGTACCGTTCCTCCAGGTCGGACAGGCTCGGACGGGCCACCGGATAGCGGTCGTCGGTCAGGCTCACGAGGGTTCCTCCCCGGTCAGTTCGGCGGCGAACGCCGAGCGCGGCATCGGTCCGGGCCGGCCGTCGGCCACCCAGCGCAGCACGTCGAGGTAGTCGCCGCCGGTCGCCGTCCAGGTGCGGGTGGCCAGCCGGCCGTCGGCGTGCCGGGCGGCGGCGGCGTAGTGCGCCCGGTCGGCCAGCAGCCGGTAGACCGCCTCGGCCAGCGAGGCGGGGTCGGTGGCCCGGAAGACGGCCGCCTCGGCCCCGGTGAACTCCAACTGGGCCAGCAGCGGTTCGGCGTCCGCGCAGGCGACGGGCAGGCCCCAGCTGAACGCCTCCAGCATGGCACCGCTCGCCGCCTCCCACAGCGACGGGATCACCACCGCGTCGGCGCGGGCGTAGAGGGCGTTCAGCTCGTCGAGGGTGACGAAACCGGGAAAGGAGACCCGGCCGCGCAGGTCGGGCTGCGCGGCGCGGGCGAGCAGCCGGCTGGCGTCCGGCTCGACCAGCGGCCCGGGGCAGACCAGCCGGCACTGCGGCAGCAGCGCCATCGCCTCCAGCAGCGTGGCGTGGTTCTTGTGGCTCGCGGTGGACGACGGGTAGAGCAGCAGGCCCGGTTCGGGGCGCGCGGCGGCGCGGGCGGGCGCGGGTTGGAACGTCGGGGTCGGGATGAGCGCGGTCCGCTCCGCCGCCTCGGGGAACAGCCGCAACATCTCCCGGTACGGGTGCGGCCAGGTGACCACCACGGCGTCGGCGCGGGCCACGTTCTCCCGGACCACCGCGGCGAAACCGGGGGCGTGGAAGGCGGCCAGCATGTGCCGCAGGTCGTGCACGACGACGACGGACGGGCCGGGACCGATCGGGGCACTGTGGAACGGGTGGAGCGTGACGTCCGCGCCGCGCTGCCGGGGCACCGAACGCTGCCGGACCGCGTTGACCGCCCGGCGTACGGCGATCGAGTCGCGGACCCGGGTCGGTGTCCACCGGCGCAGCAGCTGCCCGCCGGCGGTGTCCGAGCGCAGCGGCTGGGTGACCTCGGCCCAGCCGAGCCGGTCGGCGGGCACCTGCTCGCGCCACCGGTCCAGGGTGCCCCGCAGGATGTTCACCCGCAGCTCGCATGAGGTGTCGGCGGCCATGCCGGTGAGCAGGCCGTAGGTGAACGCCTCGACGCCGGCGGCGTGGCCCGGCCGGATGGGGGTGGCCTCGACGGTGATCCTCATCGGTCCACCCGCACCAGGCGCCCCATCCGCTCGTCCTCCAGCAGTTGCCGGTCGGCGTCCACCATGATCCGTACCAGGTCGCCGAAGAGGGTCTTGGGTGCCCAGCCCAGCCGCCGCCGGGCCCTGGTGTAGTCGCCGATGAGCGCGTCGACCTCGGCCGGCCGGAAGTAGCGGGGGTCGATCTCGACGTACCGTTGCCAGTCGAGCCCGACCCGGTCGAAGGCGGCCTCGACGAACTCCCGCACCGAGTGCCCCTCGCCGGTGGCCACCACGTAGTCGTCGGGGGTGTCCTGTTGCAGGGCCAGCCACATCGCCTCGACGTACTCCGGGGCGTAGCCCCAGTCCCGGACGGCGTCGAGGTTGCCCAGGTAGAGCTTGTCCTGGATGCCGGCCTCGATCCGGGCGACCGCACGGGTGATCTTGCGGGTGACGAAGTTCTCGCCCCGCCGGGGGCTCTCGTGGTTGAACAGGATGCCGTTGACGCAGAACATGCCCCACGACTCGCGGTGGTTCACCGCCGTCCAGTAGGCGTAGACCTTGGCGCACGCGTACGGGCTGCGGGGGTGGAACGGGGTCTGCTCGCGCTGCGGGGGCGGGGCGGAACCGAACATCTCCGACGAGGACGCCTGGTAGAAGCGGCAGTCGACGTCGGCCGCCCGGGCCGCCTCCAGCATCCGCAGGGCGCCGAGCCCGGTGACGTCGGCGGTGTAGGCGGGGATGTCGAAGGAGACGCGGACGTGGCTCTGCGCGCCGAGGTTGTAGATCTCGTCCGGCCGGATGTCGCGGATCAGCGCGCTCAACGACGCCGGGTCGGACAGGTCGCTGTAGTGGAGGAACAGCCGGGCCTCGCCGTCGCGGGGATGGACGTCGACCCGGTCGATCCGTTCGGTGTTGAACGAGGACGACCTTCGCTTTATCCCGTGCACCGTGTAGCCCTTGTCGAGTAGGAACTCGGACAGATAACTACCGTCCTGACCGGTGGTGCCGGATATGAGTGCCACTCGCGACATGGGGGTCCTCTCGTGCCGGGTCGATGTGTGTGCGCCGACTTCCTTATACCGGCTGACGCCCTGCTGGCTGCGGATTTCCCGGCTAATGTTCGACAGCTTCGCGATAATTGCGGAACACAGTCACGAAAAGCGCCTCCACTCGTTGAGCCATTCAGTTTCGTGTCTTCAGCGAGGAGCGAGGATGGCCGGCGACACCAGCCCCGCGACGGAAGTCGACGAACGGTTGGCCGAAGCCGGGGGGAAGAGTTTCCGGGTCCTCGTCACGGCCGGCTACTTCAGCCCCGGCTGGCGCGCCGGAGGGCCCGTCCGCTCCATTTCCGACGTGCTCGACACGGCCAGCGCCGATGTCTCCACCGTCCTGCTGACCCGCGACCGCGACCTCGGTTGCCCCGCGGCCTATCCCGGCCTGTCCGGCACCTGGGTACGCCGGGGCCGCACCGACATCTTCTATCTCGGCGTACGGCACCCGGCGCACTGGCGGACGCTCTGGCGCTCGCTGCGCTCGGCCCGGTTCGACCTGCTCTACGTCAACAGCGTCTGGTCGGTCTTCTCGATCCTGCCCATCGTCGCGGCCCGGCTCGGCCTGCTGCGGGCCGAACGCATCCTGGTGGCCCCCCGGGGCGAGTTCGGCGCGGCCGCCCTCGGCCTGCACCGGTTGCGCAAGCGGGTGTTCCTGGCCGGCTGGCGATGGATGCTGCGCGGCCCCCGGGTGTTGTGGCACGCCACCGGACCGCAGGAGGTCGCCGACATCCGCCGGGTGCTGCCCCGGGCCCGCATCGGGGTGGTGGCGCTCGCCGCCGGCCCCGAGCCGCAGCCTGTCCCGGCCGAGCTGCCAGCCACCGACCACACGCGGCTGGTCTTCATCAGCCGGATCTCCCCGATGAAGAACCTCGACCTGGTGCTCGCCGCGCTCGCCCACGTCCCGGCCCCGGTCCGGCTGGACGTCTACGGCCCGGTCGAGGACCCGAGGTACTGGCAACGGTGCCGGGAACTGTGGGCGGCCCTGCCGGACCCGTCGGTGGTCAGCTACCGGGGTGAGCTGTCCCCCGGGCAGGTCGGCACGACGTTCGCCAGGTACGACGCGTCCGTCCTGCCGACGCGGGGCGAGAACTTCGGCAACGCCATCGCGGAGAGCCTCGCGGCCTACTGCCCGGTGATCTGTTCGGACCGGACGCCGTGGACACCCGTGCTGCGCGACGGCGGCGGGCAGGTGCTCACCGAGCTGACCCCGGCGGCGCTGGGCGCGCTGCTCACCCGGGTCGCCACCGCCCCGCCCGCCCAGCGGCGGGCGGCCCGGCTCAGCGCGGGGGAGGCCTACCGCCGGTGGCGGCTCAGCCGGCCCCGGGTCAGCGTGCTCGACCAGGCGTGGCGGGCGGTCGACGAACCGCCGCACCGGGTGCCCCCGCAGGGCCGGACGTCGTGACCATCGCCGCCCCGTCCGGCCGGCGGTGCCCGCAACCACCGAGACCAACCACGAGGAGGCGTCCGTGACCCGGGTGATGACCGTCGTCGGGACCAGGCCGGAGATCATCCGCCTGGCCCGGGTGATCGACACGCTGGACCGCACCGTGGAGCACACGTTGGTGCACACGGGACAGAACTGGGACCCGGCGCTGTCCGACATCTTCTTCACCGAGCTGGGCGTACGCCCGCCCGACCGCTTCCTGCGGGCCGACACCCGGTCGCTCGGCAGCCTGCTCGGCGCGGTGCTGGTCGGCACCGAGAAGGCGATCGGCGAGCTGCGGCCGGACGCGCTGCTGGTGCTCGGTGACACCAACAGCGCCATCGCGGCGTTGATGGCCCGGCGGATGAAGGTGCCCGTCTACCACATGGAGGCGGGCAACCGTTGCTTCGACCTCAACGTGCCGGAGGAGACCAACCGCCGGCTGGTCGACCACGTCGCCGACTTCAACCTGGTCTACTCCGAGCACGCCCGGCGCAACCTGCTCGCCGAGGGCCTGCACCCGCGCCGCATCCTGCACACCGGCTCACCCATGCGGGAGGTGCTCGACCACTACCTGCCGCAGATCCAACGGTCCACCATCCTGGCGCAGCTCGCCCTCGAACCGGGCGGCTACTTCGTCGTCAGCGCCCACCGCGAGGAGAACGTCGACCACCCGGACCGGCTCCGTCGGCTGCTCGACTGCCTGTGCGCGGTACGCGACGAGTGGCGGCTGCCGCTGTTGGTCTCCACCCACCCGCGTACCCGCAAGCGGCTGGAGGTGCTCGCCGTCGACGGCACGCTCCTGGACGGCATCACCTTCCACGAGCCGTTCGGCTTCTTCGACTACGTGACCCTGCAACGGCACGCCCGGTGCACGCTGTCCGACAGCGGCACCGTCAGCGAGGAGGCGGCGATCCTCGGCTTCCCGGCGGTGACCCTGCGGGAGTCCATCGAACGCCCCGAGGCGCTGGACGCCGGGGCGATCGTGATGACCGGCCTCGACCCGGCCGGCGTGGTGGAGGGCGTACGGGTCGTGGTGGACCAGGTGGCGGCCGGTCCGGTCGACTGCCCGCCGGACTACCGGGTCCCGGACACCTCACGCCGGGTGGTCGACTTCATCCTGTCGACCGTGCGCCGGCACCACGACTGGGCGGGCATCCGCCGCTGACCCGGGCGTCACCGGCCGGGCGGGCACCCCGGTGACCACCGTGCCCGCCGGGACGTCCCGGGTCACGCACGCGCCCGCGCCCACCACGGCGTCCCGACCGACCCGCAGTCCCGGCAGGACGGCGGCGGTGGTGCCCACCATGACGCCGTCGTCCAGCCGGCAGTAGCCGGAGACCGCGGCGAGCGGATTGACCGAGACGTGGTCGCCGAGCACACAGTCGTGCCCCACGGTGCAGTTCTGGTTGAGGTGCACCTGACGGCCCAGCACCACGTTCGTCGTCACCCGGGCCCCGCCGGCCGCGAACAGCCCCTCCCCGAAGACGCAGTCCGGCCCGATCTCGGCAGCCGGGTGCACCACCGTGGCGGCGGGCAGGCCGTACCGCTGGAGGGCCAGATCGGTCTCGCGGCGCAGCCGGGGATGCCCGACGCCCAGCGCCACCGTCAGGCCCGCCTGGCCACCGGCGAACCAGCGGGTGGGGCCGAGGAAGGGGACACCGAGCCGCCGCACCCGGGCCACGTTCTCCTCGGTCGGGTAGTCGTCGACGAAGCCGAGGACCCGCCACGGGGCCGAACCGGCCGCCTGGGCGTTGAGCAGCCGAATTACCCCGAACATCTCCCTGCCCATGCCACCCGCGCCTACGATCACTACGTCGGTGGTCAACCGTTGCCCCCTCGGCCACGGAGAACACCGGTCGCGTTCCGCCAGCCGGCCCCGCACGGCACCGCCGGTGCCCGTCCGACGTGCGCGGCGGCACGGGTCGAGTCCGCGGCCCGCGAACGCACCCTTCCCCTCGACGGCGACCTCCGGCACGGGCCGGGCCCTCCGGCCGCCGCCCGTGCGGCGCAGACATTCCTACGGGATGCCCCCATCCGGGCGGCATGGTGAAGGTGGGCCGATGGTGAACAAGTTGACAAGGCTGCCCTCCCTGGACGTCGCCGGCACGCCACGACGGTCCGTGGGCACCTACCGGGTGGTCGCGACCGCGGGGGTGTTCGAGCCGGGCTTCCGGGGCGGCGGCCCGATCCGCTCGCTGCGGTTCATCCTGGACACCCTGCCGGGGGACCTCGACGTCACCCTGATCACCCGGGACCGGGACCTCGGCTCGTCAGCACCGTACCCCGGTCTGTCCGGAAGGTTGCTGCGACGCGACGGGCGGTCCGCCGTCTTCTACCTGAACCCGTGGACGCCCCGGCACTGGGTCCGGCTGGTCCGCCACGTCCGGGCCCGCCCGGTCGACCTGCTCTACGTCAACAGCATCTGGTCGTTGTTCTCGGTGCTGGCGATCCTGGCGGTGGCGTTGCGGCTGGTCCGGGTCGGGGCCGTGCTGGTCGCCCCGCGCGGCGAGCTGTCGCCCGGCGCCCTGGCGATCAGGTCGGCCAAGAAGCGGATCTTCCTGGCGCTGTGGGCGCCGCTGCTGCGTCGGCTGCGGGTGCGCTGGCAGGCGTGCAGCGGGCTGGAGGAGCAGCAGATCCGGGCCAACCTGCCCTGGGCGCAGGTGATGGTGAACGGCAACGAGAGCCCGATCCCGGCGGACCCGCCCCCACCCGCCGTCGCGCACGACGGTCCGCTGCGACTGGTCTTCGTCGGCCGGATCTCGCCGATGAAGAACCTGTCCACCGCCCTGGAGGCGGTGGCCGGCGTCACCCGGCCGGTGGAGTTCGACATCTTCGGCCCGCCGGAGGACCCGCACTACTGGTCGCGCTGCCGACGGCTCATTGCGGGCATGCCGGGACACGTCCGGGTCCGCTACCTCGGCGAACTCGTGGCGGCGGACGTCATGCCGACGTTCAGCCGGTACGACGCCTTCCTCTTCCCCACCCTCGGCGAGAACTTCGGCCACGTGATCCTGGAGAGCCTGGCCTCGGGCTGCCCGGTCGTCTGCTCGGACAACACGCCGTTCAGCGACCTGATCGCCGACACCGGCGGGATGGTGGTCCGGCCGGCGACGGCGGCCGGCCTCAGCCGGGCGCTGGACCTGCTCGCCGACCGGACACCCGCCGAACGCGCCGCGGCCAAGGCCACCGCCGGGCGACGCTACCGGCACTGGCGGCAGCGGCACCGGGAACTGCACGTGCTGGAACACGCCCGCCAGTTCTGCCGCTGACCGCCGAGGGGGCGGCCACCCGTCACCGGGGCCGGACCCGGCTCGTTGTACCAGTGACCGGACCCGGCGGGGGCCGGCAGCCCGTGACCGTACCTGACCTGCGATCGAGGACAGTCAGTGCCCAGTCGTGTTCGTACGATGGCCCGGCGCGTACGGGACCATCTGGCCGCGTCGCGCGACCCCGAGGCGTTCGTCAGGTCCCTGGGGGTCAACCTCACCGGCCGGGTCAGGTTCTACGGGGTCAACCGGGCGATGTTCGGCTCGGAACCCTGGCTGATCACCATCGGCGACAACGTCTACGTCACCTCCGAGGTGCAGTTCATCACCCACGACGGTGGCACGCTGATCCTCCGCAAGGAGTACCCCGACCTCGACTGGACCGCGCCGATCACGATCGGCGACGACGTCTACATCGGCATGCGCGCGATGATCCTGGCCGGCGTCACCATCGGCAACCGGTGCGTCATCGGGGCCGGTTCGGTGGTCACCCGGGACGTCCCGGACAACACCGTGGCGGCTGGCGTCCCGGCCCGGCCGGTGCGCACCACCGACGAGTACCTGGAACGGCTGCGGGCCAAGTCGCTGGGCATCGGGCACCTGCCCGTCCCGGCCAAGCACGAGGCGATGAAGCGGATCTACGGCGTCCCCACCGGCTGACGCCGGCGACACGGCGGAGTCGGGTCAGGCCCGCCGGTAGGCGACCTGCGGCGGGGGGAACTGGTGCACCCCACCGATGGTGATCGCCCCCAGCGCGCCGGTCACCGCGGTCGCCTCGTAGCCGAACCGGTCGCCGGTCATCGCCGCCGCCGTCGAACCCAGGTTCAGCACGGTGGCGCAGCCGCCACCACCGGCCCGCACCGTGGGCGCGGTGACGCCGCTGACCTGCCACACCTGCCCGTACCAGTGCCAGCCGGCCGGCAGCAGGACGGGCGCGCCCAGCACCGACTCCTTCACCCCGACGGTGGTGACGACCACGGTGCCGAAGTCGGCGACCGGGCCGAGCAGGGTGGGCCGGCCGGTGGCCGGGTCGTGGGCGTACACACCGTGGCGCAGCACACCGGTGCCGACCCGGGTCACCTCCACGCACGCCCGGTCGACCGGGACCGGCTCGGCCAGGAAGAACGGGTGCAGCAGCAGCCGCTGGTAGGCACCCGTGCAGGTGCTCTCCACCGTCGGGCCGGACCGGACGAGGAAGTAGCCGCCCCGGGTCCGGTACGCCCCCGGCAGCGACTGCGGCAGGGCCTCGTCGGGGTCGGCGCGCCACATCCCGTACCCGGGGGAGACCGGCACGGAGTACGGCACCCCGGCGACGGTGACCCGGTCGGGCACGGTGAGGTTCGTCGGGCCCACCGGGACCAGCAGCCGGTGGAACAGCTGCGGCGCGGCCAGTTCGGCCTGGGCGACCGCGCCGACCCGTTCGATCACCACGAAGTCGTCGTCGCCGGCGGAGACGACGAGTTCGGTGGCGGTCGACGGTGGGGCCAGATAGCGACGGTAGGCGGTGCCGGTCACCGACTCACCGGCGGCCAGGGTGCGCCCCCACACCAGTTGCGGGTAGTTCTTCTTCAGGCTGGAGCTGATGAACCAGCTCTTGGCGGTGGTGTAACGGGCCCGGACGGTGGGGACCCCGTCCGCGACCGGCAGTAACCCGACGGCGATGCCCCACTGCTGCACCCCGCCGCTGCTGACCACCCACTGGGTCATACTGCTCGCCGGCATCGTCCGGTCGGTGAGCGTCGCCGGGGTGAAGTCGGTGAGGGCGGGGAGGGTGTCGATGTTGGCCCAGACCGACCAGTTCAGGCCGCCGGCAACCCCCACGTTCGGCATGAACTGCCGGCGGGAGCCGCCCGTCACCGGCGTCAGCGGCGTGCACTGGGTGACGCCCGCGTTGAGGGTGAACCGGGTCAGGGCGGTCACCGTCTGGGTGACGAGCAGGCCGCCGCCGGGTGACCAGCGGTAGACGTTGGCGATCCGGCACAGCGACGGGATCCTCGGCATGATCGTGGCGATCGGGGTGCCGACGTTCGCCCGCGCCGTGTCGATCATCCCCTGGTAGGTCGGGATGAGGTAGGACTCCCGGATCACCAGTTCCAGGCCCGTCGACCGGCCGTCGGGCACCGGCCGGCCGTCGAGTTCGACGGCGACCGTGTGCGAGTGGGTGGCGGGGCGGATCTGCACGTCCGGGGTGAGACCGGTGATCGGCACGGTGGTCCGGTTGGTCGCCCCCGACACGTGGGTGAGCGGCCCGGTCGGCTTCACCCGGGCGCCCTGCGCGATGCCGTCCACCACGGTGTACGGGTTGCCGAACAGCAGGCTGCTGGCGTTGGTGACGGCCAGCAGGGTGAAGATGCGGGTCCCGTCGCTCCACTGCGACCCCACGTCGGCGGTCGTCTTGCCGTGGTTGGCCACCACGATCTGGTTGCCGACGTTGTAGCCGTGGTTGCCGCCGACGTACGACCAGCCGGTGTTGATCGGGCAGTTGTCGTCGGAGGTGTCGTGGATGCGGGTGCCGACGGCGGACATGACCGGCCACACCTGGGCGTCGGTGGCGGTCGAGGGCACGAGGCTCACCTGCGGCAGGCCGGAGTGCCACAGGCCGACCATCCCCTCGGGGTACGCGAGGTTGGCCGGCATCACCACGTCCCGGGTGGCGTCGAACCGCGACCTGACCGACATCAGGGCGTTGGACCGGTAGACGATCAGCTCGGGCATCCCACACCTCCACCGCGACACACGACGATGCTGTCACTGTGCGCGTTTCCGCAGCTCACGGCGTTTCTCGGTCGGCTCCCGGACAGCACCGTCGGCCGTTCGGCGGATGCCGGCCCGCCCGGAGGCCGGTGTCCCCACCGTGGGCAGGGTGAATTTCGCGCCGCCGCCGTAACGCGCCGTGTCCCGGCTCGATGTACAGGTGATGTGCGTACATGGGGGTGGTTCATGCGCATTCTGATCACGGGTGGTGCCGGTTTCATCGGCGCCAACCTGGCCCGCGCCGCGCTCGCCGAGCCGGCCGTCAAGGAGGTCAGCGTCCTCGACGACTTCTCGGTGGGGCTGCGCGGCAACCTCGCCGGGCTGGACGTCGACCTCGTCGAGGGGTCGATCCTGGACCCGGCGGCCCTGGACGCGGCGATGGCGGGCCGGGAGGCGGTGGTCCACCTGGCCGCGCTGCCCAGCGTGCCCCGGTCGCTGCGTGACCCGCTCGCCTCCCACCACGCCAACGCCACCGGCACGCTGATGGTGCTGGAGGCGGCCCGCCGGCACGACGTGGGGCACGTGCTGGTCGCCTCCTCCTCGTCGGTGTACGGGATGAACCCGGCACTGCCCAAGGCGGAGCTGACCTGGACCCGCCCGATGAGCCCGTACGCGGCCAGCAAACTCGCCACCGAGGCGTACGCGCTGGCCCACCAGGCGTCGTTCGGGCTGCCCACGCTGGCGTTCCGGTTCTTCAACGTGTTCGGCCCCGGGCAGCGCCACGACCACCCGTACGCGGCCGTCATCCCCCGGTTCACCCACGCCGCCCTGCGCGGTGAGCCGGTCGAGGTGCACGGCGACGGCACCCAGTCCCGCGACTTCACCTACGTGGGCACGGTCTGCGAGGTGATCCTCGACGCGCTGCGCCGCCGGGTGCACCATCCGCATCCGGTCAACCTCGCCTTCGGCGCGCGGGCCAGCCTGCTCCAGGTCCTCGACGAGTTGGAGGAGCTGTTCGGCCGGCCGATCGCCCGGGAACACGTGGCACCGCGTACCGGGGACGTCCCGCACTCGCTGGCCGACAACACCGCCCTGCGGGAGTTGTTCCCGGACGTCACCCCGGTGGCGCGCCGGCAGGGACTGCGGGCCACGGCCGAGTGGCTGGCCGAGCGGCTGGCCGTCGCCCCCGCCACCCTCCGGTGACCCGGGCCGTGGGCCGGGCCGCCGCCGGCACGGCCCCCACCGCCGCGACGGCCGAAGCCGCCAAGGCCGAAGCCACGACGGCGACCGCCGCGACCGCCACGACGGCCGCTGCCCCCACGATGGTCACTGCCGGGACGGTGGCCGCCGCCGCGCCGCCGGCCGGCTTCCCGGCGTCGGGGCCGGGCCGGGACCGGACCGTCACGGTGGGCATCGCCACCGCGATGGTGGCCAAGGGGATCGGCCTGGCCGCGCCGCTGGTGATGACCCCCGCCTGCTTCCGGTACCTCGGCGAGCAGCGGTACGGCCTATGGATGGCGATCACCGCGCTCACCGGGATGGCCTGGTTCGCCGACCTGGGGCTGGGCAACGGGCTGCTCACCCGGCTCGGCCAACTGGCCGACGACCCCCGCCAGCAGGCCCGGGAGATCTCCGGCGCGTTCGCCACCCTCGGCGTGGTCGCGGTGCTGCTGCTGACCGCCCTGCTGGTGGTGACGCCGGTGGTGCCCTGGGTGGAGCTGTTCGCCGTCGGTGACCCGGGCGTCGCCGCGCAGACCCCCACCCTGGTCCTGATCTGCTTCGGCGCCTTCGTCGTCAACATCCCGCTCTCGCTGGTCCAGCGGGTGCAGTACGCCCGTGGCCAGATGGTGCAGAGCAACGCCTGGCAGTCGGCCGGGGCCCTGGCCGCCCTGGCCGTGGTGCTCGCCGCCATCACCGCCGGCTGGCCACCGCTGGTGGTCGTCGCCGGTGCGGTGCTGGCGGTGCCGGTGACCAACCTGCTCAACACCGTCACCTACTTCTGGTCCTGCCCGCCGGCACACCGGCCGGGGCCGCGACTCGTGCACCGCGACACCGTCGTCGGCCTGCTCCGGCTGGGCGTGCGGTTCTTCGTGCTCACCACGATGTCGTCGATCGCGCTGAACGTGGACAACCCGCTGGTCGCCAACGTGCTGGGGCTCGCGGCGGCGGCGCACTACGCGGTCGTGGGGAAGCTGTTCGGCGTGCTGTGGGTCTTCGTCGGGCTGGTGGGCATGACGGTCTGGCCGGTCAACGGCGCCGCCCTGGCCCGGGGCGAGGTGGACTGGGTACGCCGCAACACCCGGCGCATGGTGCTGCTCTACGGGGTGGTGGTGGGCTCGGTCGGGTTGGCGCTGGTCGGGACGGGCCACCGGTTGATCGCGCTCTGGCTCGGGTCCGTCGACCGGTCGACGATCCGGCTGCCCGTCCTCGTCGGACTGGCCGGGTGGTCGCTGCTGGTCGCGGTCACCTCCCCGCTGATCATGGTGCAGAACAGCATCGGCCTGCTCCGGCCGCAGTTCGTCGGATGGGCGGCGTTCCTGGTGCTGGCCACCGTGCTCAAGGTCTGGGGGCTGCGCCAGTTCGGCCTGGCCGGGTTGCCGGCGGCGGCCTGCGTCGCGTACCTGTCGACCATGGTGCCGGCCGCGCTGGTGGGCTACCGGCGGGCGCTGGCCCGGTGCGGTCCGTCGTGACCGGCCGGCTGCGGGTGCTGCGGGTCGTCGGCGAGCTGAACTTCGGCGGCACCGAGATGCGTACCGCCGAACTGCTGCCCCGGCTCGCGGCCGGCGGCGTCGACCTGCACCTGGTGACGCTCAGCGACCGGATCGGCCCGGGACCGCTGGCCGACGTCGTCGCCCGGCACGGCGGCAGCGTCACCGCGATCCCCCTCGACCCGCGCTTCCCGCTGCGGTTCCTGCGGCTGCTCGGGCGGCTGCGCCCGGACGTGGTGCACGCCGACTGCGCCAACTTCTCGGGCGTGCCGCTCGCACTGGGCGCGCTGCGCGGCGTACCCGGGCGGGTCGCGCACTTCCGGGGCGACGACAACGCCTCGCGCACCCTGCGCCGCCGGGTCTACCGGTGGGCCTGCGGGCGGCTGCTGCGCGTCTGCGCCACCGACATCCTCGGTGTCTCGCCCAGCTCGCTGACGTTCGGTTACCACCCGGGCTGGCGGGCCGACCCCCGGTGCCGGGTGGTGCTCAACGGGCTCGACCTCGACCGGCTCCGTCGCCCCAGCCCCGACGACCTGCGGGCCCTGATCGGCGCGGGACCGGCCGACCTGGTCTGCGTGACCGTGGGCCGGGCCTCACCCGAGAAACGCCGCTGGCTGCTGCCGCCGATCCTGGCCGCGCTGCGTGACCGGGGCGTGTCCGCGCACGCGGTGCTCGTCGGACCGGGTGACCCGGCCGACGACGAGCGGGTCCGCGCGGCGGCGGACGCCGCCGGGCTGGGCGACCGGGTGCACCTGCTGGGTCCCCGTGACGACGTGGGCGGGCTGCTACGGCAGGCCGACGTCGTCGTCCACCCGTCCTGCCTGGAGGGGCTGCCCGGGGGAGTGCTGGAGCCCGTCGCGTTGGGCGTCGGCACGGTCGCCGCCGACCTGCCGGGCGTGCGTTTCATCGACGAGCGGCTGCCCGGCGTGACCGTCGTCGGGGTCGACGCCCCGCCGCAGGTGTGGGCGCGGGCGGTGGGCCGGGCGGCGGCGTACACCGCGTCGACCGCCCCCGCGGTGGCCGCCGACCGGTTCTTCCAGAGCGCCTTCGCCATCGACACGGCAGCCACCACCCACCTGGAGATCTACCACCGGTGGGCGGCGGCGGACCGCACGCCACGACAGAGCAGCCGGCCACCGGTCGGCTCGGGACGGTGACAGAGATGAACGAACAGACCGTGGTCGCGGGTCGGCGACCCCTGCCCGACGGCGGACCGACCGGGCGGACCGGCCCACCGCGTCCGCTGCTCGTCGGGGCCTACGCCTTCCCGCACGGCGACGCCACCTCCAACCGGCTGTTGCAGCTCGCCCGGTCTGCCGCGCCCGAGGGCACCCGCACGCTCGTCGTCAACGACTGGCCCTGCGAACTGGCCTTCCCCGCCCGGTCACCCGAGCCGGCCGGCGTCGACCTGGTCACCCTGCACGTGCGGGGCCGGCACCGGCTCACCCGGCTGCCGGCCCGGCTGGCCCGCCCGGTCCGCGTGCTGCGGGCCGCCCGCCGGCAGGGGGTACGCCGGGGCGACGTGAGCGTGGTGCTGCTCCCGATGGCGCTGATGACACTGGGCAACTGGGCGGTCCTGCGGCTCGCGCTGCGCTGCCCGGTGGTGGTCGACGCCAGCGAGCGCCACGACCGGCGGCAGTTCCGCCACGGCTGGCTCACCCCGTACTACGTCCGGCACCGGTGGTCGACGTTCCTGGCCGCCCGGCTGGTCGACCGGGCCACCGCGGTCTCCACCACGTTGGCCGGCTACCTCACCGGGCACGGGATGACGGTGCTGGTAGTGCCGCCGCAGGTGGACTGCGACGACTTCCCGACCTCCCGGCCACCCGCGCTCGCCACCGGCCTGCGGCTGCTCTACGCCGGCACCCCCGGCCGCAAGGACATGCTGGACGTGATCCTGCGCGGAATCAGCCGGCTCACCCCGCAGCAGCAGCGCCGGGTCAGCCTCACCATCGCCGGGGTCACCCGCGAGGATGCCGCCACCCACTCCGACCTGGACGTCGCGGTCCTCGACGGGATCGTCGCCGAGGTGCGGTTCCTCGGTCGGGTGCCCCGCGACACCGTGCTGACGCTGCTCGCGGAGTCGCACTTCTCGATGCTGGTCCGCCCCACCGGCGGGTACGCGGCCAACGGCTTCCCGTCCAAGGTGCCGGAGAGCCTCGCCGCCGGCTGCCCGGTGCTGCTCAACCACACCAGCGACCTGGCCGCCCACGTGCACGACGGCGTCGAGGGGCTAGTGCTCGACGGCAACGGGCCGGACGACGTGCGGTGGGGGATCGAGCGGGCGCTGCGGCTGCGCGACGAGGAGTGGACGGCGATGAGCCGGGCCGCCCGGTCCCGGGCCCGCGGGTCGTTCGACCACCGCGCCTGGCGGGACGAGGTCAGCGCCTTCCTGGTGGCCGACGAGCGGCGCTGAGCCGGGCACGGACGAGCGGTGGGCGTCCCGGTCGGGACGCCCACCGTCGGGTGACCTCAGCGCAGGGCGGGGACCGGCAGGCGGGTCAGGTCGCCGGCCGGGGCAGCGACCCCCGGCGGGGCCGCCGTCGTCGGGGTCGCCGCCGGGTCCGCGTCCGGTCCGTCGGCGTCGGCGCGTTCGCCGGGCAGGTGCAGCAGCACCCCGGCGACCACGCACCAGAACACGTACGGGTACGTCTGCCCGGTGCCGAAGATGGCCGACTCGGTGATCTGGATCAGCAGGCCGGTGACGACGAGCCAGACCAGCCCGGAGTCGGCCCGGCGCACCGGGGAGCGCAGGGCGACCCGTCCGACGGCCAGCAGCAGCAGCACCAGCGGTGCCACGGCGGCGAGCCCCAACTCCAGCAGCAGTTGCAGGTAGCTGTTGTGCACCACGCTCACCCCGGTCCCGAAGGACTCGTCGAGGCTGGCGAGGGCGAACAGGTGGTTGCGGGAGGCGTACCCGAAGCCCAGGGTGGGGCGGTTCTGCCACCACAGGTCCACGGTGGCCTGCCACATCTCGGTGCGGCCGTTGGACAGGTCACCGCCGGTGGGGTCGGTGAAGCGCAGCACGAGCTGCCGCACCCAGGGGCCGGTGAACAGGACCGGCAGCAGGTTGAACAGGTACGCCACCAGCAGCCCCACGGCCAGTCCGGCGCCCAGCCGGACCACCCGGCCCAGCCCGTTGCGCAGCACGACCCAACAGGCCCCGGCGAGCACGGCGATCAGACCGGTGCGGGACTGCGACAGCAGCAGGCAGGCGACGGCCGGCACCATGCCGAGCAGTTCCACCCGCCGGCGCGACTGCCGGTAGACCGCCCAGCCCAGCGGCGTGGTCAGGGCACAGACGATGCTGAGCATGTTGGGGTTGTTGTAGAGGCCCTCGAACCGGTCGGTCCGCGACAACGCGGCGACGAGCGTGCCGTCGGTGAACCCGACGCCGAGGCTGATCAGGGCGGACCCGCTGAGCACCAGGTAGACCATGCGCAGGTCGGCCAGCATGACCGCCCGGTCGGGCCACCGGCGGCGGACCAGGACGTGCACCAGCGCGGCCAGCAGGAGCAGCGCCACCCCCCGTTGCAGGGTCTCCAACGGCACCACCGACCAGGTGAAGCTCACCGTGGCCAGGCCGGCCATCGCCCAGAGCGCGCCGACGAGCAGGCGGGTCCAGGGGTCGACCCGTGCCGCCGTCCGGCCCGGCGCGCCCAGCGCCCAGACGATCAGGGCGGCCACCGCCGCGTACCGGGGATAGAAGCTGGCCTCCACCAGGCCCGGCAGCTTGGACGAGGCGCAGACCAGCAGCGCCATGGTCAGGCCCAGCAGCCAGCGCCAGCCGTCCATCTGCTGCGCGAGCGCGAACAGCGCGAGCAGCAGCAGCGCCACCGCGCCGACCGCGATCAGCGGGACGGTGACGCTGGCGACGGTGGTGAGCACCACGGCCAGGACCGCCCCGACGACCAGGCACAGTTGACCCACTCGGTTCCCCACGTGATGTCCTTCGACTCCGACGGGCCGGCAACGCCGGCGATGGTCGCTAGCTGCGTCAGCGCGGTACGCCCGCAAGGCCCGGCCGGGCCGGGTCGGACGCCCAGCGTTCCCGGGCGGCGTGCAGCGCGGTGATCATGTCCGGCCAGCTCGGCGGACGGTAACCGGTGGCGCGGGCGAGGGCGTCCGCGCGCATCGACCGGTCGCAGACGAACGTGTCGTCCGGCACCAGCTCACCGGGCCACCCGTACACCTCGGCGACCAGCCGGAGCAGGTCGTACTTCGTGATCGGTTCGGCGGCGACGTGGTAGAGGCCGGTCAGCTCCGGCCGGGGCAGGACCACCGTGCGCAGCAGCCGGGCGAACTCCACGGTCGTCACCCCGCTGTAGACCGCCCGGGTGAAGCCGCGCACCTGACCCCGTTGGGAGAGGAACCAGTCGACCAGGGAGCGGCGGGTGGTCAGCTCGTGCCCGACGATCGACGTGCGCAGGGTCAGCGCCGACGCGCCCGTCGCCTCGCCCAGCAGCTTGGAGCGGCCGTAGAGGTCGGGCGGGTCGGGCAGGTCGTCCTCGAGGTAGCCGCCCCGCCGGCCGGAGAACACGCAGTCGGTGCTGACGTGCACGAGCCGGCCGCCGACCTGTGCGCAGGCGTCGGCCAGCAGGTGGGGGAAGAGCGCGTTGAGGGTGACCGTCGGCACCGCGTCCTGCACGTCCGGCCGTTGCTTGATGACGCCGACGCAGTTGACGACGACGTCGGGCCGCAGCTCGTCGACGAGCCGCCGGACGTCGTCGAACCGGGTCACGTCGACAGCCGGGACGATGCGGGCCAGCAGGTGCGGGGGGTAGCAGCCCGCCCGGTCGTCGATGCTGCGGGCGAGGCCGTGCACGTCGAGCGTCGGGTCGTCGGCGAGTTCGCGCAGCACGGCGTGCCCGAGCATGCCGGTGACCCCGACGACGAGGACCCGCCGCACCGGGTCGGCGGCCCGCTGGTCCGCCCGGTGGTCGGTGCGGCGGCGGGGCACCCGGTCCGGGCGGGCGGCTTCGGTGCCCGCGCTCAACTCGTCACCACGGCCGCCGTGGCGGCGGCGACCTGCGCGCGCACCTCGGGCAGCGTCATCAGCAACGACTCGATCTCGGGTACGGACAGCCGGCGGGCGTTGTGCGAGTGGAAGTCGGCCAGCCCGCCGTGCTCGACGTCGCCCTCCTCGAAGTAGAGGGAGTAGTTGAGGTCGCGGCTGTCCACCGGCACCCGCAGGAAGTCGCCGAGGTCCTCGGCGAACGCGAGTTCCTCCCGGCTGGCCAGGGTCTCGTAGAGCTTCTCCCCGTGCCGGATGCCGAGCACGGTGAACTTCGCCGGCACCCCGAACAGGTTGCACAGCGCCGTGGCCAGGTCGCCGATGGTGCAGGCGTCGGCCTTGCGGATGAACACGTCCCCCGGCTGGCCGAAGGTGAACGCGTGCTCCACCAGTTCCACCGATTCGGGCAACGACATCAGGAAACGGGTCATCGACGGTTCGGTGACCGTCGGCAGACCACCGCGCAGGATCTGGTCGATGAACAACGGAATCACCGATCCGCGCGAGTACATGACATTGCCGTAACGCACGCAGCAGACCCTGGTCCGGGCCGTCGCGTTGTTACGGGAGTGCGCCTGCGCCACCTTTTCCATCAACGCCTTGGTCATGCCCATCGCGTTGACCGGGTAGACGGCCTTGTCGGTGCTCAGCAGGACCAGCGTCTCCACCCCGACACGTTCACAGGCGTCCACCACGTTGGCGCTGCCGAGCACGTTCGTGCGGACCGCCTCCAGCGGGAAGAACTCGCAGGAGGGCACCTGCTTCAGCGCCGCGGCGTGGAAGACGAACTCCATGCCCCGGGCGGCCTTGAGCACGCTGTCGTAGTCGCGCACGTCACCGATGTAGTAGCGGACCCGGTCGTTGCCGAGGCGGTGGCGCATCGCGTCCTGCTTCGACTCGTCCCGGCTGAGGACCCGCACCTCGGCGGCGCCGGCGTCGAGCAGTCGGGAAACCATTGTCTGGCCGAACGAACCAGTGCCCCCGGTGACCAGGAAACGCCTGTCCGCAAGCGAGGAAAGCATATCTCCTCCTGCCTTTTCCCGTCGGACCATCCTCGGGGATCACGATCTCGTCAATGGTGACCATACTGTTGCGATAACGAGACCGTGCACGCTTCCGGTAAAGGGAGGAACAATCACGTTTCACGTTTCGCGCGGTGCTGCGCGGCGACCATTGCCGACCCGCCGGTGCGGCAAATGTGAAACTGCGGAACGGCCGCCGGGAAGGTGGTAGGTCTGTTCCATGTCCAAAGTTGCTGCCCCCGCGGCACAGCCGCGCGCCGGTGACGCCGGCCCGGTGACCGGACGGGCGACCGACCCGTCGACCCGCCGCCCGTACGACAGGTGCAAGCGGCTGCTCGACGTGCTCGGCGCGCTGGTCGTGCTGACCCTCGGTGCGCCCCTGCTGGCCCTGGTCGCCCTGCTGGTGCTGGTCACCCACGGCCGTCCGGTGCTGTTCCGGCACACCCGGCCCGGCCTGCACGGCGAACTGTTCGAGGTGGTGAAGTTCCGCACCATGCGCCACCCCGACCCGCAGCGCGGCCTGGTCACCGACGCGCAACGCCTCACCCGGGTGGGGCGTTGGCTGCGGGCGAGCAGCCTCGACGAGCTGCCCGAGTTCTGGAACGTGCTGCGCGGCGAGATGAGCGTGGTCGGCCCCCGCCCGCACCTGGTGCGGTACCTGACCCTCTACACCCCCGAGCAGGCCCGGCGGCACGACGTTCGGCCGGGCATCACCGGGCTCGCCCAGGTACGCGGACGCAACGCCCTGAGCTGGGAGGCGAAGTTCGCCTCCGACGTCGAGTACGTCGACAGGCGGTCCTTCCTGCTGGACCTGAGGATCCTGCTGGCCACCGTCAGGGTGGTGCTCACCCGGGAGGGCATCTCCGCCCCCGGCGCGGCCACCTGGCACGAGTTCACCGGCAACACTCCGTCGGCCGCCGACGACCGGCCCGCCGACGGGCCGGCCGCCGGCCAGCGGACCGGGTCGTCGGTCGACGACCGGGACGTCGTGCGGCCCCGATGAACCGGGTGCTGCTGCTGGGCGCGGGTGGATTCCTCGGCCGGCACATCCACGCCACGCTGGCCGGCCACACCACCGTCCGGGCCCCCTCCCGCACCCGGTGCGACCCGGCCCGGATGGAGCTGTCCGAGCTGACCGCGCTGGTCGCTCGGGAACGCCCCGACGTGGTGGTGAGCGCGGCGGGCCGCATCGTCGGCTCCGGACACGACTTCGTCCAGGCGCACGTCGTGACGACCGCGAAGCTCATCGAGGCGGTGGCCGTCGCCGCGCCCGGTGCACGGCTGGTCCGGATCGGCTCGGCGGCGGAGTACGGCGTCGTGCCGCACGGTCTGACCGTCGGGGAGGACCATCCGGCCGTACCGGTGAGCGAGTACGGGCTCAGCCACCTGGCGGCCACCCGGCTGGCCGAGCTGGCGGGCGACGCCGGCCGGGTCGACACGGTCGTGCTGCGGGTCTTCAACCCGGTCGGGCCGGGGATGCCGGCGGGCAACATGCTGGCCCGGGCGACCGCGATGGTCCGTACGGCGATGGCCGACGGCGCGGACGACATCGCCCTGGGACTGCACGACACGTACCGGGACCTGGTCGACGTGCGGGACGTGGCGACGGCGGTGCTGGCCGCGACGCGGTGCGCCCCCGTCGGCGCGCAACGGGTCGTCAACGTGGGCAGCGGGCGGGCGACGGCCACCCGCGACGTCGTCCGGCTGCTGGCCGACGTGGCCGGGTTCACCGGTCAGATCCGCCCCGGCGGGTTCCCGCCCGACGCCACCCGCTCGGCCGCCGTGCCCTGGATGTGCGCCGACATCGACCGCGCCCGCCGGGTGCTCGGCTGGGCCCCCGCGTACGACCTGGCCGAATCGCTGCGCGCCCTGTGGCGGGCCGACGGCGAACGGTCGGAGCGGCCGGTTGCCGGCGTGGCGGCGGGGTGAGGCGGATGCGGATCGGTCTGCTCACCCAGTGGTACGACCCGGAGCCCGGCCCGGCGGCCCTGCCCGGGATGCTCGCCCGTGCCCTCGCCGAACGGGGCCACGAGGTCCGGGTACTGACCGGGTTCCCGAACTACCCGACCGGCCGGCTGGCCCCCGGCTACCGGCTGGCCCGCCGCCACGACGAGGTCGTCGATGCGACCCGGGTCCGCCGGGTGGCCCTCTATCCCAGCCACGACCGTTCCGCGCTGCGCCGGATGGCGAACTACGGCTCCTTCGCGGTCTCCGCGCTGGTCTCCGGCACCCCGGCGCTGCGCGGTCTGGACGCCCTCTGGGTCGGCAACTCGCCGATCAGCGTCGCCCTGCCGATGTGGTTCACCCGCTACGTGCACCGGGTGCCGGTGCTGCTGCACGTGCTGGACCTGTGGCCGGACAGCGTGGTCGCGAGCGGGTTCCTCGGCACCGGCCCGGTGTCGCGGACCGTCGAGCGGGGGATGGCCGCCTGGTGCGGGGCGATGTACCGCAGCGCCTCCCGGGTCGCCCACGTCGCACCCGGTGCCGCCGACCTGCTCGCCGACCGGGGCGTGCCCCGGGACAGGCTCGTGCACATACCGGTGTGGGCGGACGAGACGTTGGGTGTCCGCGCCGCCGACCTGCGCGCCGAACTCGGGCTCCGGCCCGACCAGGTGGTGCTGGTGTACGCGGGCGCGCTCGGCGAGGCGCAGGGGCTCGACTCGCTGGTCGACGCCTGTGCCCGTACCGACGACCCCCGGCTGGTGTGCCTGATCGCCGGCTCCGGCACCACGCAGGACCGGCTGCGTCGCCGGGCCACGGCGGTGGGCGCGTCCAACGTCCGGTTCCTCGGGCAGTTGCCCCGGGAACGGATGCCCGCGCTGATGGCCACCGGTGACGTCCACTACGTGAGCCTGCGTCGGGGCGGCATGTCCGCGTACACGATGCCGAGCAAGGTGCAGGCGACCCTCGCCGCCGGACGGGCGCTGCTGGTCGCCGCGGAGGGCGACGCCGCCGCGGTGGCGCGGGACAGCGGCGCGGGGATCACCGCCCGGCCCGGTGACCCCGACTCGATCGCCGACGCCCTGCGTGAGGTCTGCGACCTGGGCCGGGAGAAGCTGGAACTGCTCGGGCAGGCCGGCCGGGCGTACTACGACCGGATGTTCTCCGTGGCCGTGGGTGCCGACCGGGTCGAGCGGACCCTGCGCGAGATGGTGGCGGACCCGGGGTTCAGGGCCAGTCGTCGCCGGCGGTGAGCCGGCGGGTGAGCAGGTCGGCCAGCGGGATCGACTCGCCGTCGCGTCCGCCGCGCCCGACGACCAGGGGCGGCCGGGCCGGCGGCACGTCGACGCCGAACAGCCGCGCGCGCACGCCCGACGGCACGGTGAGCAGGTAGAACCGGCCGTCGACGGCGACCGCGCGCAGGCCGGCCCGGTCGACGTACCAGCCGGTCAGCCCGGTCCGGTACCGGCCCCGCCCGTCGTAGCCCCGGGCCACCAGGCGGGTGGTGCGCAGCCCGCGCCGGGTCGCCTCGGCCGTGAACCGGGCCACCAGTTCCTCGGCCTGCGCGTGCTCGCCGTCGCGCCGACGGGCGTCGGCCGCCGCGTGCGCCCGGACCGCCCGCTGTTGCCGCTCCCGCCACTGCGGATCGCCGTCACCGTCCATGCCGCGACGGTACGCCCACCGACGCCCCGCCCGGTGGGTGCCGGGCGGGGCGACGGGGGTCAGGCCAGGCCGGCCCGGCGCAACGCCTCGGCCATCGCGTCGTTGGCGGGTGCCAACGCGGAGCCGCCCCGGCCCTGGCCCTGCCGTTGCTGCGGCCCGCCCCGGGAACCGCTCCACTGCTCCCGCTGGCCGCCGGACCCGGCCGTGCCGCCGGACCTGGCCGTGCCGCCGGACCCGGCCGCGCCGCCGCGCCGGCCGCCCGGGGTGTCGCCGCGCCCGCCCTGGGGGGTGCCGCGCTCGCGCCGTTGCCCGTCGGTGGCCGGTCGGCCACCGCCCGCCGGCACCTCGTCGTCCAGCCGCAGGGTCAACGAGATCCGCTTGCGCGGCACGTCGACGTCGAGCACCTTGACCCGGACCACGTCACCGGACTTCACCACGTCGCGCGGGTCCTTGACGAAGGTGTGCGACATCGCCGAGACGTGCACCAGGCCGTCCTGGTGTACGCCCACGTCGACGAACGCGCCGAACGCGGCGACGTTGGTGACCACGCCCTCCAGCAGCATCCCGGGGGTGAGGTCGCCGATCTTCTCCACCCCCTCGACGAAGGTGGCGGTACGGAACTCCGGTCGCGGGTCCCGGCCGGGCTTCTCCAGCTCGGCGAGGATGTCGGTGACGGTGGGCAGGCCGAAGGTGTCGTCGACGAAGTCGGTGGCCCGCAGCCCGCGCAGGAGGGCCGACTTCCCGATCAGCGAGCGCAGGTCCTGCCCGGTGCTGGCCAGGATGCGCCGCACCACCGGGTATGCCTCCGGGTGCACGCTGGACGAGTCGAGCGGGTCGTCACCGCCGGGGATGCGCAGGAAGCCGGCGCACTGCTCGAACGCCTTCGGGCCGAGCCGGGCCACCTTCTTCAGCTCGGCGCGGGTGCGGAACGGCCCGTTGGCGTCCCGGTGCAGCACGATGTTCTCGGCGAGCCCGGCACCGATGCCGGAGACCCGGGTCAGCAGCGGGGCGGAGGCGGTGTTGACGTCCACCCCGACGCCGTTGACGCAGTCTTCCACCACCGCGTCCAGCGAGCGGGACAGCTTCACCTCGGACAGGTCGTGCTGGTACTGGCCGACGCCGATCGAGCGCGGGTCGATCTTGACCAGCTCGGCCAGCGGGTCCTGTAGCCGGCGGGCGATGGAGACCGCCCCGCGCAGCGACACGTCCAACGTGGGTAGTTCCTGCGAGGCGTACGCGGAGGCGGAGTAGACCGACGCGCCGGCCTCGGAGACCATCACCTTGGTCAGACCGAGCTGCGGATACCGCTTGATCAGGTCGGCGGCGAGCTTGTCGGTCTCCCGGCTGGCGGTGCCGTTGCCGATCGCGACCAGCTCCACCCGGTGTGCCCCGGCCAGCCGGGCCAGCGTCTCGATCGAGGCGTCCCACTGTCGACGTGGCTCGTGCGGGTAGATCGTGTCGGTGGCGACCACCTTGCCGGTGGCGTCGACCACCGCCACCTTCACCCCGGTCCGCAGACCCGGGTCGAGACCCATCGTGGCGCGGCTGCCGGCCGGGGCGGCGAGCAGCAGGTCGCGCAGGTTGGTGGCGAAGACCCGGACCGCCTCCTCCTCGGCCGCCTGCCACAACCGCATCCGCAGGTCGGCCCCGAGGTGGATCAGGATCCGGGTACGCCACGCCCAGCGCACCGTGTCGGCCAGCCACCGGTCGGCGGGCCGGCCCGCGTCGCTGATGCCGAACCGGCCGGCGATGGCCGCCTCGTAGCGGGTCGGGCCGGTGGGCGGGGCGTCCGGGTCCTCCTCGGCGTCGGGGGCCATGGTGAGGTCGAGCACGCCCTCCTTCTCGCCCCGGAACATCGCCAGGATGCGGTGCGAGGGCAGCTTCGGGTACGGCTCGGCGAAGTCGAAGTAGTCGGCGAACTTCGCGCCGGTGTCCTGCTGCCCGTCGCGTACCCGGGCGACCAGCCGGCCCCGCGACCACATCTGCTCGCGCAGGGCGCCGATCAGATCGGCGTCCTCGGCGAACCGCTCGATGAGGATGGCCCGCGCGCCCTCCAGCGCGGCGGCGGCGTCGGCCACCCCGCGCCCGGCGTCGACGAACCCGGCGGCCGTCTCCTTCGGGTCCCGGGTCGGGTCGCCGAGCAGCGTCTCGGCCAGCGGCTCCAGCCCGGCCTCCCGGGCGATCTGCGCCCGGGTCCGCCGCTTGGGCTTGTAGGGCAGGTAGATGTCCTCCAGCCGGGACTTCGAGTCGGCCGCCATGATCTGCGCTTCCAGCGCCTCGTCCAGCTTGCCCT
Organism: Micromonospora humida; assembly: GCF_016901255.1. Classification (NCBI taxonomy): domain Bacteria; kingdom Bacillati; phylum Actinomycetota; class Actinomycetes; order Micromonosporales; family Micromonosporaceae; genus Micromonospora; species Micromonospora humida. Next base: position 57,875 of record NZ_JAFEUC010000017.1, on the reverse strand, counting down.
GGCTGCGGATCGACTCCAGCACCGCGGCCCGCCGCTCGTCCAGCTCCCGCAGGTAGCGCAGCCGCTCCTCGAGGGTGCGCAGCTGGGCGTCGTCGAGCAGGCCGGTGGCCTCCTTGCGGTAACGGGCGATGAACGGCACGGTCGCGCCGCCGTCGAGCAGCTCCACGGCCGCGCGCACCTGGCGCTCGGCGACGCCGAGCTCGTCGGCGATCCGCTGATGGACTGACTGGGTCACGATGTTGATCCGCCTTCGTTTCGGGTTCCCTGCTGCATTGTGCCGCCCACCCCCGACGCGGTGTGCCACCCCCGCCGGTGACCCGGTGCGGGACGCGGCAGCCGGGCGGTCGGCTGCGCTAGCGTGGCGATCATGGAGCAACCTGCGGACCCGCGTGCCCGTCGGCTCTTCGGTGGCAGCGCCCGAGCCCTCGGCGACCTGGCCGCGAGCCCGTTCCGGGCCGACCGGGACCGGATCGTCGCCTCACCGTTCTTCGCCCGGCTCGGCGGGGTGACCCAGGTGATCAGCCCGGTCGGCTCCGGGCTGCTGGTGCACAACCGGCTCACCCACAGTCTCAAGGTCGCCCAGGTGGCCCGCGCGATCGCCGAACGGCTGACCGCCGACCCGACGCACCGGGACCTGCTGGACAAGCTGGGCGGCTGCGACCCGGACGTGGTGGAGGCCGCCGCCCTCGCCCACGACCTCGGCCACCCGCCGTTCGGGCACCTGGGGGAACGGGTGCTCGACCGGCTGGCCCGGCAGCGGCTCGGGCTGGCCGACGGCTTCGAGGGCAACGCCCAGTCGTACCGGATCGTCACCAGCACCGAGATTCGCGGCGCGGCCACCACGGGCCTCGATCTGACCGCCGCCGTCCGGGCGGCGATGCTGAAGTACCCGTGGACCCGGCTGGACCACCCCGACCCGCACCCCCGGCACCTGCGTCCCGCGCCCCGGGGTGCCGCCGCCCCACCCGACGACCCGGACAGCGGCTCGCTGAAGTTCGGCGCGTACGGCACGGAACTCGCCGACCTGCGGCAGGCCCGCGCGCCGTTCGCCGGGCGGATCGCGCAGTGGCAGCAGACCGTCGAGGCGTCGGTGATGGACACCGCCGACGACATCGCGTACGCCATCCACGACGTGGAGGACTTCTACCGGGTGGGGGTGCTCCAGCAGGGCACCGTCGCCGCCGAGCTGATGGCCTGGCAGCGCGAGGGCGGACACCTGCGCGCGGTCACCGACGCCGCGCTGGCCGGCGCGGCCCGCCGACCCGGCTCGGCGATCGAGGCGCTGCGCCGGCAGCTGCACCGCAAGGACGCTTGGATCGCCGACGACGACGCGTTCGCCGCCGCCGTCGAGCACGTCCGCGAGGAACTGGTGGACGGGCTGCTGGCGCTGCCCTTCGACGGCTCGATCGAGGCGGAGCAGTACGTGGCCCGGTTCTCGGCCCGGTGGACCACCCGGCTGGTCGACGCGATCACGGTGACCGCCGCCCCGGACGTGCGCTCCGGGCACGTCCTGCTGGCCCGCGCTCAGTGGCACGAGGTGCAGGTGCTCAAGTTCGTCCACCACCGCTTCGTGCTGGCCCGCCCCGACCTGGCCCTGCACCAGCGGGGCCAGGCCCGGCTGCTGGGCACCCTGGTCGAGTCGCTGTGGGAGTGGCTGCTCGACCCCGAGGAGGAGTCCCGGCTGCCCCGCCGCCTGCCCGACCTGGTCGAGCTGGCCGAGGCGGAGCTGCACCCGCGTACCCCGGACCGGATCTCCCGGGCCCGGGGCCGGGCCATCGTCGACTTCGTCGCCCAGCTCACCGACGGGCAGGCGGCGGCGATGCTGGACGTGTTGTCGGGCCGCTCCGGCGCGCTGTGGACCGACGCCTTCGTGCTCTGAGCGGCGGGCGTGGGGCCTGTGGTCAGGCGATCGTCTGCCACCAGCCGTCGACCGCCGACGGGTCGTCGACCACCACCCGCTCGCCGGGACGGGGCACGGCCAGCCGTACGCCGCGCGCCTTGGCCTCGGCCCAGAGCCGGTCCACCGGCTCGGACCAGTCGTGCAGGGCCAGGTTGAAGGTGGCCCAGTGCACCGGCAGGAGCAGGTCGCCGCGCAGGTCGAGGTGGGCGGCGACCGCCTCCTCGGGGAACATGTGGATGCCCGGCCAGGCCCGGTCGTACGCGCCGATCTGCATCAGCGTCACGTCGAACGGCCCGTGCTCCGCGCCGATCTCGGCGTACCCGTCGAAGTAGCCGGAGTCGCCGGTGTAGAAGACCTTCCGGTGCGCCCCGGCGACCACCCAGGAACTCCACAGCGTGCCGTCGCGGCGCAGCCCCCGGCCGGAGAAGTGCTGGGCGGCGGTCGCAGTGATCTCCAGGCCACCGACCCGGTGCCCCTGCGACCAGTCCAGCTCGATGATCCGGTCGTCGGGCACCCCCCACCGGTCGAGGTGCGCGCCGACGCCCAGCGGCACCAGGAACGGCGCCGACTGCCGGCGGACCAGCTCCCGGACGGTGGCCATGTCGAGGTGGTCGTAGTGGTCGTGGGAGATGAGGATCGCGTCGACCGTGGGCAGTTCGTCGAGGCGTACCGGGGGCTCGTGCAGCCGCTTCGGCCCCACCACGGCCGACGGCGAGCACCTGTCGCTCCACACCGGGTCGATCAGCACCCGGTGCCCCTCGATCTCGATCAGGGTCGAGGCGTGGCCGTACCAGACGACGTTCAGCTCCCGCTCGACGTCGGTGGTCGGGGCGGGGGCGGGCCGCAGCAACGGGACCGGTGCGGTCGGGCGGCGACGCTGCGGACCGAAGAGCAGTTCCCGCAGCAGGTTACGGTCGGGATCACCGCCGGGCATGGTGCGGGTGGCGACCCGGTTGTGGAAGGTGCCGTCGCGGAACTGCGCGGAGCGGGCGGCCCGTTCAGCCCGTGCGCCGGTCAGCCGGCCGCCCAGCGCCGCCGGCACGTCCCGGGCCGTCCACGCCAGCCCCGCGAGCGCGGCCAGCCCTGCCGCCCGCCACAGCTGCCCGCCGATCGTCCGCCCGGCCGTGCGCTCCGCCGCTTTCCCCATGTGTCGTCCCCCTCGCCGGTGTCCCGCAGTACACGGTAGTCACCGTCGACCGCTCCCGCCCACGTCGAGCCACGGTCCGCCCCGCTTCGGGTGGCCGGCTGGCGGGCCGGCGGACGACCCGGGCCCGGGTGGTGCGGGCCCGGGTGGTCAGCCGCCGTTGCTGGGTCGCTGCCGGGCCACCCGGTGCCGGGGCGCGTCGGCGGTGCCCCTCAGCTGCGCGGTGGCGTCCAGGAAGAACCGGCCGAGCCGGGCCCGGGCCTGCACCACCGGGTGGGTGGCGCCGAAGTTGTCCCGGTCGGCCTGGCCGTCGGCGAAGAGCACGTAGGTCAGCACGGCCGCCCCGGTGGTGTCGAAGACCACACCGGCCTCGTGCCGGGCGTCGACGAACCAGCCCGCCTTGGTGGCCACCCGGGCCCGCTCCGCCGAGGACATGGTGCGCCGGATGCCGTCGGTGAAGGCGACCGGGGAGCGCAACAGCTTGAGCACGAGGGCGGTCGACGACGGCGACAGCAACGTGCCGGCGACCAGGGCGCGCAGCAGCGCGTGCGTCTCCCGGGCGGTGCTGGTGCCGAGATAGAACCGGTGGGGGTCGGACAGTGGCTGCACCTGGGTGTTGGGGAAGCCCTTCGCGGCGAGGGTGCGGTTGATCTCGGCGGCCGGGCAGACCAGGCCGCACAGCCGCGACGCGGTGTCGTCGGAGACGGTGAGCAGGTTGGCCAGCACGTGCCCGACGGTGACGGAACTGGGGTAGGCGGTGTCCAGGACGAAGATGCCGTCCCCGCCGGGCACCACGGTCGAGGCGGCCACCTCGACCCGCTGGTCGAGGGTGAGCAGCCCCCGGTCGATCCGGTCGAGCACCGCGACGGCCACCGCGATCTTGTTGACGCTGTACGCCTCGACCCGCCGGTCGGCGGACTCGGAGACCGCGACCAGCGGGGTGACGCCGTTCTCCAGGCTGAGGTGGACCTGCCAGTTGCCGCCGGTCAGCGACTTCTCCCGCTGGAAGGCCGCGGCGATCCGGGGGGGCGACGAGTTCCGGGCTCGCCTGGGCGGTGGCGGACTTGCCGGGGCGGGCGGCGGCCGACGCCGGAGCGCCGACGAGCACCGCTCCGGCCGTGGCGGCCGTGCCGAGACCCAGCGCCGTCCTGCGGTTCACCCTGGGGGTCACGTCTCTCCCGTCGAGTGGTGGCCCGGATTTGTCTCCGGGCCACCACTCTAGGTGAGCGGACCGGACCGTGGGGGCCTGCTCACCGCCGCCGACGCCGGGCCGCGCCACCCGCCGCGAGTGCGGTCCCGACCGCCAGCGCCGTCCCGGCCGCGACCGCCATCCCCGTCCCGATCGAGGCGGCCGTCCTGCCGGCCGGTACGGCGGACCGGCGCAGCAGGGCGGACAGCTCCGGCAGCCAGCCGCCGCGCACCGCCGCGCCGGCCGGGTCCGGCGCGAACACGACACCGTCGTGCGGGGCGACGGCCTGCCCGGTCAGCCCGCCGCGCCGCATCAGCGGCCCGACGAGCGCGTCGTAGACGCCCGGCAGGAGGGTGAAGCCACCCCGCATGAGCAGGTTGACCCGGCCCACCGACACCTCCCGGCGGGGCCGGTCGGCGCAACGCGCGATGGCCCGCGCCACCCGCTGCGGGGTGGTGATCGGCAGCGGGGGCCGGCCGGCCCGCCCCAGGTAGTTCGCCGCCCGCTGGTAGACCGGGGTGTCCACACTGCCCGGGGTGACCAGGCAGACGTGCACCCCGGGCAGCTCCCGGGCCTCCTGCTGCACGGTGCGGACCAGCCCCTGAAGGCCCCACTTGCTGGTCACGTAGCCGCTCATGTAGGGGGCGGTGACGTGCCCGAGGACCGAGCCGGTGAGGATCAGGGTGCCCCCGCCGGCCGCCCGGAACCGGCGCAGCGCCACCCGGAGGACGCCGGCCGCGCCGAGCAGGTCGGTGCGGACCACCCGGTCGAAGACCTCCGCCGGCAGTTCCTCGAACCGGCCGTAGGCCATCACCGCCGCGGTGTGCACCCACACGTCGATCCGGCCGAACTCGCGTACCGCCGTGTCGGCCAGGGCGTCGAGCGCGTCGGGGTCGGTGACGTCGGTGGGCACCGTGCGTACCCGCCCGGCGCCGGCGTCGTGGCACTCCCGGCGTACCTCGGTCAGGCTTTCGGGGGAGCGGGCGGCGAGGACCAGCAGGTCCCCGCGCCCGGCGAACTCCAGGGCCGCCGCGCGGCCGATGCCGCTGGTGGCCCCGGTGACCACCACCACCCGGCTCACGGAGCGAGCACGACCTTGACGCAGCCGTCCTCCTTCTTCTGGAACATCTCGTACGCCTTCGGCGCGTCCACCAGCGGCATCCGGTGGGTCCGCAGGTCCTCCACGCCCAACGGGTCGTCGTCGCCGGACAGCAGCGGCAGGATCTCGTCGGTCCACCGGCGTACGTGGCACTGGCCCATCCGCAGCTGGATGCCCCGGTCGAACATCTCCATCAGCGGCATCGGGTCCACCTCACCGCCGTACACCCCGGAGATCGAGACGGTGCCGCCGCGCCGCACCGCCTTGAGGGCGGCCTTGAGCACGGTCAACCGGTCCACCCCGACCTTGTCGATCATTTTGTCGGCCAGCTTGTCCGGCAGCAGCCCGGCGGCGTGCTGGGCCAGCTTGCCGCTGGTCGAGCCGTGCGACTCCATGCCGACCGCGTCGATCACCGCGTCCGGGCCGCGCCCGTCGACCAGGTCGATCAGCGCGCCGGGCACGTCGTCGAGCTGGCTGACGTCGAGCGTCTCGATGCCGTGCCGGCGGGCCATCTCCAGCCGCTCCGGCACCAGGTCCAGCCCGATCACCCGGCCCGCGCCGAGGTGCCGGCCGATCCGGGCGCAGAACTGCCCGACCGGGCCGAGCCCGAACACGGCCAGGGTGCCGCCGGGCGGGGTGTCGGCGTACTTCACCGCCTGCCAGGCGGTCGGCAGGATGTCGCTGAGGTACAGGTAGCGCTCGTCGGCCCCGGTCTGCGGAATGGTGATCGGGCCGAACTGGGCCTGCGGGACCCGCAGGTACTCGGCCTGCCCGCCGGGCACGGAGCCGTAGAGGGAGGTGTAGCCGAACAGCGACGCGCCCTTGCCCTCGGCGGTCACCTGGGTCGTCTCGCACTGGGCGAAGAGCTGCCGCTCGCACATCCAGCAGTGCCCGCAGGCGATGTTGAACGGGACCACCACCCGGTCGCCGGGCTTGAGCCGGGTCACCCCGGAGCCGACCTCCTCGACGATGCCCATCGGTTCGTGCCCGAGGATGTCACCGGGCTTCAGGTACGGCCCGAGCACCTCGTACAGGTGCAGGTCGGAGCCGCAGATCGCGGTCGAGGTGATCCGGACGATCGCGTCCGTCGGCGCCTCGATCCGGGGGTCCGGGACCTCGTCCACCCGGACGTCGCGCGTGCCGTGCCAGGTCAGTGCCTTCATCGCTGCTGTCCCCTCTCGGTGCCGTCGAGGGGTCTGCTACCCCGGCAGGGGCGCTTGAACCGGCGGCGTGCCTGCTGCCCGCGCCGGACCGCCCGGCGACCCGCCGCCGCGCATCCCGGGGGACGCCGGCCCAACGCAGGAGAGACGACGACCGCCGCCTCCCCGGAGCCGGGGGTGCGGCGGTCGTGGTGGAGCAGGTGTTCAGGAGCCGGGGGTGTCGCCGCGCTTGGCGGTGGCGGTGAGGTAGTCCCGGTTGAGCCGGCCGATGGTGTTCAGCGGGATGCCCTTGGGGCAGACCGCGGTGCACTCGCCGGCGTTGGTGCAGCCGCCGAAGCCGGCCTCGTCGTGCGCGTCGACCATGCCGATCACCCGGGTGTAGCGCTCCGGCTGGCCCTGCGGCAGCAGCGAGAGCTGGGTGACCTTGGCGGCGGTGAAGAGCATGCCGGAGCCGTTGGGGCAGGCCGCCACGCAGGCCCCGCAGCCGATGCAGGCGGCGGATTCGAAGGCGGCGTCGGCGTTGGCCTTGGCCACCGGCGCGGCGTGCGCCTCGGGGGCGCTGCCGGTCGGTGCGGTGATGTAGCCACCGGCTGCGATGATCTTGTCGAAGGCGCTCCGGTTGACCACCAGGTCCTTGATCACCGGGAAGGCGCGGGCCCGCCACGGCTCGATGTCGATCGTCTCGCCGTCTTTGAACTGCCGCATGTGCAGCTGGCAGGCGGTGGTGCCGCGCTGCGGGCCGTGCGCGTCCCCGTTGATCATGAGACCGCACATGCCGCAGATGCCCTCGCGGCAGTCGTGGTCGAACGCGACCGGCTCCTCCCCGGCGAGGATCAGCCGTTCGTTGAGCACGTCGAGCATCTCGAGGAACGACATGTCCGGGGAGACGTCGTCGACCGGGTAGGTCACCATCCGCCCCTTGTCCTGGGGGCCGGACTGACGCCAGATGCGCAGGGTCAGGTTCACTTGTAGCTCCGCTGCGTGGGGTGGACGTACTCGAACTTCAGGTCTTCCTTGTGCAGCACGGCCGGCTCACCGGTCGCGGTGAACTCCCAGGCCGCCACGTAGGCGAACCGGTCGTCGTCGCGCTGCGCCTCACCGTCGGGGGTCTGGTGCTCGGCCCGGAAGTGGCCGCCGCAGGACTCCTCGCGGTGCAGGGCGTCGATGCACATCAGCTCGGCCAGCTCGAAGAAGTCGGCCACCCGGCCGGCCTTCTCCAGCGACTGGTTGAGCCCCTCGCCGTCGCCCGGCACCCGGACCCGCTGCCAGAACTGCTCCCGCAGCGCCCGGATCTCGTCGATGGCCTTGCGCAGCCCGGCCTCGGAGCGCTCCATTCCGCAGTGCTCCCACATGATCTGGCCCAGCTCCCGGTGGAACGAGTCGACCGTCCGGTCGCCGTTCACGGCCAGCAGCCGGGCGATCCGGTCCTCCACCTCGCGCCGGGCCTGCACCGCCGCCGGGTGGCTGGCGTCGACCTTGTCCAGCGGACCGGAGGCCAGGTAGTGGGCGATGGTGGTGGGCAGCACGAAGTACCCGTCGGCGAGGCCCTGCATCAGGGCCGACGCGCCGAGCCGGTTCGCGCCGTGGTCGGAGAAGTTGGCCTCACCGATGACGAACAGGCCGGGGATGGTCGACTGGAGGTCGTAGTCGACCCACAGCCCGCCCATCGTGTAGTGCACGGCCGGGTAGATCCGCATCGGCACCTGGTACGGGTCCTCGCCGGTGATCCGCTCGTACATCTCGAACAGGTTGCCGTACTTGGCCTCGATGGCCCTGCGGCCGAGCCGTTCGATCGCGTCGGCGAAGTCGAGGTAGACCCCGAGCTTGGTCGGCCCGACGCCCCGGCCCTCGTCGCAGACGTTCTTGGCGGCCCGGGAGGCGATGTCCCGGGGGACCAGGTTGCCGAACGACGGGTAGATCCGCTCCAGGTAGTAGTCCCGCTCGTCCTCCGGGATCTGCCGGGGGTCGCGGTCGTCGCCCTTGGCCTTCGGTACCCAGACCCGGCCGTCGTTGCGCAGCGACTCGCTCATCAGGGTCAGCTTCGACTGGTGGTCGCCGGAGACCGGGATGCAGGTCGGGTGGATCTGGGTGTAGCAGGGGTTGGCGAAGTACGCGCCCTTGCGGTGCGCCCGCCAGCTCGCGGTGACGTTGCAGCCCTTGGCGTTGGTGGAGAGGTAGAAGACGTTGCCGTAGCCGCCGGAGGCGAGCACCACCGCGTCGGCCATCTCGGTGCTGATCTCACCGGTGACCATGTCGCGGACCACGATGCCCCGGGCCCGGCCGTCCACGACGACCAGTTCCAGCATCTCGTGCCGGGTGTGCATCTCCACGTTGCCCAGGCCGATCTGCCGTTCCAGCGCCTGGTACGCGCCGAGCAGCAGCTGCTGGCCCGTCTGGCCCCGGGCGTAGAAGGTGCGCTGCACCTGGGCGCCGCCGAAGGAGCGGGTGTCCAGCAGTCCGCCGTACTCGCGGGCGAACGGGACGCCCTGGGCGACGCACTGGTCGATGATGTTGACCGACACCTCGGCGAGCCGGTGCACGTTCGACTCGCGGGAGCGGAAGTCGCCGCCCTTGACGGTGTCGTAGAAGAGCCGGTGCACCGAGTCGCCGTCGTTGCGGTAGTTCTTGGCGGCGTTGATGCCGCCCTGTGCGGCGATCGAGTGGGCGCGGCGCGGGCTGTCCTGGTAGCAGTAGCTGCGCACCCGGTAGCCCTGCTCGGCGAGGGTGGCGGCGGCGGAGCCGCCGGCCAGGCCGGTGCCCACCACGATCACTGTCAGCTTGCGCCGGTTCGCCGGGTTGACCAGCTTGGCCTCGAAGCGGCGGGTCTCCCAGCGCTTCTCGACCGGGCCGTCGGGAGCCTTCGTGTCGGCGATCGGCTCGCCCTCGGTGAAGAGTTCCATGTCAGGACACCAATCCGGTGAGTACGGCGAACGGGACCACCAGGTAGCCGGCGCAGAGCACGACGGCGAAGACCAGTGCGGCGGTGCGGGCCCGGCGCTCGCCCCGGGGGGTCTGCTGGCCGAGGCTGCGCAACGCGGAGAACACCCCGTGCCGCAGGTGGAAGCCGACGGTGACGATCGCCAGCGTGTAGAACAGCGTCACGTACCAGCGGTCCGGGGCGAAGTCGGCGACCACGTTGCCGTACGGGTTGCTGGCGTCGCCGACCGGGTTGAGCGTGCCGGTGGTCAGGTCCAGGATGTGGTAGATCACGAACAGCAGGATGATCACTCCGCCCCAGCGCATGGTGCGCGCGGCGTAGCTGCCCTGGACCTTCTTGCGGTGGGCGTAGCGCACCGGGCGGGCGGCGCGGGCCCGGACGGCCAGTACGGTCGCCGCCCAGATGTGCCCGATCACGGCCACCACCAGCGCGGTGCGCAGGATCCACAGGAACCAGACCCCGGGCAGCAGCGGCTTGCCGATGTCGCGCAGCCAGTGCGCGTAGTGGTCGAACGAGGTCTCGCCGGTGAACACCTTGAGGTTGCCGAGCATGTGGGCGACGAGGAACAGCACGAGCATGATGCCCGTCACCGCCATGACGGCCTTGAGGCCGACGTTGGAGCGGATGGGCGACCGAGTTTTCGTGATTACCACCTGACCGACGCTAGGAGCCCGGCAATCAGTCGTCCAATGCATCGAAGTCGCAGTCTCGATAGCCGTAAGCTATGAAGATGCAGCTCCATCAGCTGAGGTACTTCGTCGCGGTGGCTGAAGTACGACATTTCACCCAAGCCGCCGACATCGTCGGCATAACCCAGCCGTCGTTGAGTAAGCAAGTTCACGCTCTGGAGACCACCCTCGGCGCCCCCCTGTTCGAGCGGGTACGCGGCAACATCGCCCTCACCGCCGCCGGTGAGGTGCTGCTGCCGTTGGCCAAGCGCATCCTCGCCGACGTCGACACCGCCACCCGGGAGGTGCAGGAGCTGGTGGGCCTGCGCCGGGGCCGGGTCCGGCTCGGGGCCACCCCCAGCCTGGCCACCTCGCTCGCCCCGCCGGTGCTGCGCCGGTTCCGCGACGCCCACCCCGCCGTCGACCTGCGGGTCGAGGAGGGCGGCTCGCAGGATCTCGTCCGCGACCTGCTGCGCGGCGACCTCGACCTCGCCCTGATCATCATGCCCGCGCAGGGGGCCGACCCCGGGCTGCGGGTCGACCCGATCCTGCGGGAGAGCCTGGTGATCGCCTCGGTGGAGCCGCTGCCCGCCGCGCTGGTCAGCGGTGAGCTGCGGATCACCGACCTGCGCGACCAACCGCTGGTGATGTTCCGCGAGGGCTACGACCTGCGCGACGCCACCATCCAGGCGTGCCGGGAGGCCGGCTTCGAGCCCACCTTCTCGGTCGACGGCGGCGAGATGGACGCCGTGCTCAGCTTCGTCGAGGCGGGACTGGGCATCGCCCTGGTGCCGGGCATCGTGGTCAGCCGCCGCCCCGGCATCCGGGTCACCCGGCTCGCCCCGCCCGGGGTGCGTCGGACCATCGCGGTGGCCCGCCGCCGCGACGTCGTGCCCACCCACGCCGGGCGGGAACTGCGGCGCATCCTGCTCGACTACGTGCACGCGGCCACCAGCACCAGCGACCTGCCGCCGGGGGTGGAGCCGCTGCCCTGATCAGCGCCCCTCGGCGTCGTCCATCGCGCGGTAGATGCGCTGCTCGGAGACCGGATAGGGGGTGCCGAGGGCCTGCGCGAAGACGTTCACCCGCAGCTCCTCGATCATCCAGCGGATCTGCCGTACCGGGGCCGATGCGCGGCGGGCCGGGGGCAGCGCGGCCACCAGGTCCCGGTACTCCTGCTGCACCGTGGCGATCCGGTCCTGCTGCTGTTTGTCCCGCTGCGGGTTGGCGGTCAGCCGGTCCAGCCGTCGTTCCATCGCGGTCAGGTAGCGCAGCAGGTCGGGCAGCCGGGCGTACCCGGTCTCGGTGATGAAACCGTCGTGCACCAGGCCGGTGAGCTGCTGGCGCAGGTCGGCCAGGGCGGCCACCACCGCCAGGTTGCGGGTCGCGCCGAGCCGCTGTTCCACCGCGTACGCGGCGGCGAGCACCTGACGGACCCGGCCCATCACCTCCACGACCGTGTCGACCAGGTCGGCGCGGACCCGGTCGCGCAGGGCGGCGAAGCCGTCGGCGTCCCAGGCCGGCCCACCCGCGTCGGCGATCAGCTTGTCGATGGCGGCCCCGGCGGCGTCGGCGATGAGCTGCTGCACCCCGCCGTGCGGGTTGCGGCTCAACGCCAGCTTCGCCTCGTTGCTCAGCCGCCCCTGCAGGAACTGCGCCGGTGACGGCACGGTCAGCCGCAGCAGCCGCCGGGTGCCCGCCCAGTGCGCGGCGGCCTGCTCGGCCTCGGAGTCGAAGACCTTCACCCCGACCGTCGTGCCCTCGTCCACCAGCGCCGGGTAGGCGGTCACCGCGTATCCGGCCCGGACCTGCTCGATGGTGCGCGGCAGGGTGCCGATGGTCCACCCGGTCAGCCCGCTGCGGGCCAGCTCCGGCGCGGCGGCGGCCACCACCTGGCGTACCTCCTGGCGGAGCTGGCGTTGCAGGGCCGGCAGGTCCTTGCCCTCGGCGACCGGCTGGTCCGCGTCGCCGATCACCCGGAACGTCACCCGCAGGTGCGGCGGCAGCTTGGCCGGCTCCCACGCTTCCCGGGGCACGGTCACCCCGGTCATCCGGCGCAGTTGCCGGGTCAACGCGTCCAGCAGCGGCTCCTCGCCGGGGGTGATCGCGGCGAGCGCCGCGCGGGCGTGGTCGGGCACCGGGACGAAGTTGCGCCGGACCGCCTTGGGCAGCGTCCGGATCAGCGCGATCACCAGCTCCTCCCGCAGCCCCGGCACCTGCCAGTCGAAGCTCTCCGCCGGCACCTGGTTGAGCAGCGGCAGCGGGATGTCGACGGTGACGCCGTCGGTGGGCGCGGTCGGGTCGAAGGTGTACGTCAGCGGCAGGGTCACCCCGTCGGCCCGCCACTCGTCGGGGAAGTCGGCCTCGTCGACCCCGCCCCGGCCGGCGTTGACCAGCAGTTCCCGGGTGAAGGTGAGCAGGTCGGGCTGTTCCCGGCGGGCGGTCTTCCACCAGGCGTCGAAGTGCCGGCCGGAGACCACGTCGGCGGGGATGCGCTGGTCGTAGAAGGCGAAGATGCTCTCGTCGTCGACCAGGATGTCCCGGCGGCGGGCCCGGTTCTCCAGTTCCTCGATCTCGGTGCGGAGCTTCTCGTTGTCCCGCCAGAACTGGTGGTGGGTCTGCCAGTCGCCCTCCACCAGGGCGTGCCGGATGAACAGCTCCCGGCTCAGCGCCGGGTCGATCCGACCGAAGTTGACCTTGCGGGAGGTGACCAGCGGGACGCCGTACAGGGTGACCTTCTCGTAGGCCATCACGGCGGCCTGCTTCTTCTCCCAGTGCGGCTCGCTGTAGCTGCGTTTGACCAGGTGCTGGGCCAGCGGCTCGACCCACTCCGGCTCGACCCGCCCGGCGACCCGCCCCCACAGCCGGGAGGTCTCCACCAGCTCGGCGGCCATCACCCAGCGCGGCGGCTTCTTGAACAGCGCCGAGCCGGGGAAGACCGCGAACTTCGCCCCCCGGGCGCCCAGGTACTCGTGCTTCTGGGCGTCCTTGAGCCCGATGTGCGACAGCAGGCCGGGCAGCAGCGACTGGTGCACCTTCGGGGTGTCGATCTCCTCCGGCAGGTCGGCGGCCGGACCGCGCCGGCCCCCGTCGGGCGGGGCCTGCGTCGCGCCCCGTCGGCCCCGCCGCCCGTCACCCTGTTCCGGGGTACGCAGCACCTGGCGCAACTGGGCGACGATGTCCTGCCACTCGCGCACCCGCAGGTAGTTGAGGTACTCCGCCCGGCACATCCGACGGAACGCGCTGGAGGACAGCTCCCGCTGCTGCTCGCGCAGGTACCGCCACAGGTTGAGCAGCGACACGAAGTCGGATTCCCGGTCGGTGAAGCGGGCGTGCGCCTGGTCGGCCTGGGCCTGCTTCTCCGCCGGCCGTTCCCGCGGGTCCTGGATCGACAGCGCGGCGGCGATCACCAGCACCTCGGTGGCGCAGCCGTTGCGTTCGCCCTCGATGACCATCCGGGCCAGCCGGGGGTCGACCGGGAGCTGGGCCAGCCTCCGGCCCAGCGGGGTGAGCCGCTTGGCCGGGTCGGTCTCGGTCGGGTCCAGCGCGCCCAGCTCGTGCAGCAGGTTGACCCCGTCGGTGACGTTGCGCCGGTCCGGCGGGTCGATGAACGGGAACGCGGCGAGGTCACCGAGGCCGATCGCGGTCATCTGGAGGATGACCGAGGCGAGGTTGGTACGCAGGATCTCCGGGTCGGTGAACTCCGGCCGGGAGGCGAAGTCCTGCTCGTCGTAGAGCCGGATGCAGATGCCGTCCGAGGTGCGGCCGCAGCGGCCCTTGCGTTGGTTGGCCGACGCCTGGGAGACCGGCTCGATGGGCAGCCGCTGCACCTTGAGCCGGCTGGAGTAGCGGGAGATCCGGGCCGAACCCGGGTCCACCACGTACTTGATGCCGGGCACGGTCAGCGAGGTCTCCGCGACGTTCGTGGCGAGCACCACCCGGCGTCCGGCGTGCGGGGCGAAGACCCGGTGCTGTTCGGCCGCCGACAGCCGGGCGTACAGCGGCAGGATCTCGGTGCCGAGCAGCGCGCGTTTCGACTGGGTCAGCTTGCCCAGCGCCTCGGCGGTGTCCCGGATCTCCCGTTCGCCGCTGAGGAAGACCAGGATGTCGCCCGGCCCCTCGGCGGCCAGCTCCTGCACCGCGTCGCCGATCGCCTGGATCTGGTCGCGGACGTTCTCCTCGTCGTCGCCCTCGTCGTCGTCGCCCTCGGTGACCTCCACCAGCGGTCGGTAGCGGACCTCCACCGGGTACGTCCGCCCGGAGACCTCGACCACCGGTGCGGGCCGGCCGTCGGCGTCGGCGAAGTGCTTGGCGAACCGGTCGGTCTCGATCGTCGCCGAGGTGATGACCACCTTGAGGTCGGGTCGCCGGGGGAGCAGCTGGCGCAGGTAGCCGAGGATGAAGTCGATGTTGAGGCTGCGCTCGTGCGCCTCGTCGATGATCAACGTGTCGTACTGGCGCAGCATCCGGTCGGTCTGCAACTCGGCGAGCAGGATGCCGTCGGTCATCAGCTTGACCAGGCTGCGGTCGCTCACCTGGTCGGTGAAGCGCACCTTGTAGCCGACCACGTCGCCCAGCTCGGTGCCGAGCTCCTCGGCGATCCGGTCGGCGACCGTCCGGGCGGCCAGCCGGCGGGGCTGGGTGTGCCCGATCAGGCCGGTGATCCCGCGACCCAGCTCCAGGCAGATCTTGGGTAGCTGGGTGGTCTTGCCGGAGCCGGTCTCGCCGGCCACGATCACCACCTGGTGGTCGCGGATGGCGGCGGCGATGTCGTCGCGGCGTTCGCTGACCGGCAACTGCGCGGGGTACGTGATCGTCGGCACGGCGGCCCGCCGGGTCGCCAGCCGGCCCTCCGCCCGGGACACCTCCACGGCGATCTCGGCCAGCGCCTCGTCGCGCCGCTGCGGGTCGCGCAGCCGGCGCACCCCGTCCAGCCGCCGCTGTAGGCGACGCTGGTCACGGAACATCAACGGGGTGAGCCGGCGGTGCAGCTCACGGGCGGTCGGGGCGTCGGCGGGCGCGGCGGGACCGGAGGCGGCTGGATTCTGCATGTCGTCGCCAAGGATAGGCAGCCGGCCGCCGGACCGCCCCCGGGTTACGCCCCGGCGCCCCACGGCCGCTGGTGGGTCGGGTGTCCCCCGGCCGTCCCGGCGCAGGTCAAGGGCCGGGTGGGGGCAGGCGCGCGGTGCGGTGCGCGACCGGTCACGTCCCCCGGTGCGCTGCCCGGGAAACGGGCCGCCGCCGGGCTACGCTGAGCGCCGACGACGCGACCACGGGGGCTGCCGGATGACGACGACGATGCTGGACACCGACCGCGCGCTGGTCCAGGCCGCCACGGCGGTCGCCAAGCTGCGCTGCCGCAGCGAGAACCACACCGTCGCGGCGGCGGCCCGGACCACCGACGGCCGGGTCTTCACCGGGGTGAACCTGTTCCACTTCACCGGTGGCCCCTGCGCGGAGCTGGTGGCCATCGGCGCCGCCGCCACCCAGGGCGTGGGGGAGTTGGAGACCATCGTCGCGGTGGGTGACCGGGGGCGCGGGGTGATCCCGCCGTGCGGGCGGTGCCGGCAGGTGCTGCTCGACTACCACCCGGGCATCCAGGTCATCGTCGGGCCGCTGGACGCGCTGCGCAAGGTGCCGGTGGCCGATCTGCTGCCGGACACCTACATCTGGGCCGAGCAGCGGCTCGACGCCTCCGCCATCGTCCGGACGGGGCAGTGGCCGATGCCGACCGTCCCGGCGAGCCGCCCCGCCTCGGAGGACTGAGCCCGGGGCCGTCGCCCCGCCGGGCGGGCGCGCTCAGGCGTCGTGGGCCGCCACGTCCAGGGCGAGGGCGCGGGTACGCCGCATCAGCTCCGCCGCCTCGGCCGCGTCCCGGCCGATGCAGACCGCGCCGAACTTGCCGTAGGCGGGCAGCGCGCTGAGCATGTGCAGCACCGTGCCGGTCCGCCGGGTGTGGTCGTAGCGCAGCGGTGACCGCTCGACGGCGTCGATCAGCCGGGCCGGGGCCAGCCCCACCAACGACGGGTCGGTGATCGAGTCGGACGCCTGGTAGACGCGCTCCGCGCGGCCGTCGGGGGTGTCGGTGAACAGCCGGCCGTCGGCGTCCGGCACGGTGTCGAGCAGGTGGCTGGCCATCACGAAACCGTGCTTGGTCCCCGTCGCGCGCAGGTTCAGCTCGCAGCCGAGCACCCGGAACGTGTCACCCCGGCGGGCGGCGATGAAGTCGACGCCGTAGTCGCCGGTGGTGACGCCCTGCGCCACGAGGTACCTGCCGACGCGCAGGCCGTACTCGACCACGGTGGCGCGGTAGGCGGCGTCGGCCGGGAACGAGCTGCCGACGTAGGTCAGCCCCGCCCCGCCGAGCACCTGGTCGTGGGTGGAGACGCACTCGACGGCGCCGGCGGGGGTCACCCGGCCCTGGAAGCTGGGGCTGCGCAGCTCGTCGGCCCCGACGAACTCCTCGGCGACGATGCCGGCGTGGGGGATCAGGCCGGCGAACTCCGCCCAGCCCAGCCTGCCGTCGACGAGCCGGCTGTCGGGCAGCCGCTTGGCCACCTCGGCGACCACCTCGGCGCGGTCGGTGCCGGTGACGTCGGTGAGGTCGACGGTGGCGTTGCCCATCCCGGCGCCGTACGCGGTGCTGCTCAGCTTGAGCACCAGCCGGCGTCGCCCGGCCAGCACGAGGTCGGCGACCGCCCCGGCGAGCGTGTCGACGTCGTGGCACTCGGGGGTGCCCGCCGGCACCTCGATACCCAGCGCCCGGAACATGTCCCGGCCGGCGCTCTTGGTGCCGAGCGGGATGTACCCGGCGTCGGCCTGGTCCCCCGGGACGCCGAGGGTGGCGGCGTAGTCCTGGAGGTTGCCCGACGGTTCGAAGTAGCTCAGGGCGACCTCGTCGCCCGCCTGCCGGGCGGCGGCGACGAAGTCGGCCACGCGCTCGCGCAGCCGGGTGGCCGCCGGGTTCGTCGGGTCGAGCAGCTTGTCGCTCAGCCAACGGGGCGAGGAGTCGTCGAGGCTGCCGATGACCACCCGGTCCCGGCGGGGATCCCGCCCGTCGACGGGCTCCTGCGGCAGCAGCCCGAGGAAGTAGTCCACCTGGCGGTCGGCGTCGATCATCCGGGGCGCGGTGAGGTAGAGCAGCGAACCGCCGCCCCGGCAGACCACGGCGACGATCGCCGCCCCGACCGGCCGTTCGGGAAACAGGGTCGACCCGCTCAACCGTTCCAACAGTTCGGGGCTGCATTCGCGGCTCTGCACGGAAACGACGGCACGACGGTTGCCGGTGACGGCCATCGCGATCATTCTCCTCGGCGGCGGAGGTCGACGGGCGGTCACGCCACCGGTGGTGACGTGACCGCCGTCCGACGGAAGGTGGGCCCGACCCTAACACCGCGACCGGTGCCCCGAGGTGACCCGCGTCCGCCCGCGATTCGCCTCCTCAGGGGGTGGTCAGCGCTTTCACCACCGCGAATGCGCCGTCCTGTTTGAGCACGGTTCGGTGGTACAGCTCGGTGTAGAAGGCGCAGAACAGCCGGTACACGTTGGTGATGTGTTCCACCACCCGCCGCCGGTCGTCGTCGGTGTGCACGAACGTCATGAGCACGTCCCACACGAAATCGGTGTGGTCGTCCTCCAGGTCGTGGTTGAGGTGCGCCTGCTGCCCCTTGGCTATGCCCGCGCCGAGCACCTGTTCGACGTTCTCGATCCAGTCCGGTTGGGTCATCAGCGAGACGTTCTCGATGAAGTACGAACTGGACAGCGAGGCCAGCGGCCGGCCCTCGTGTTCGAGGCCGTAGTAGAAGTAGCCCTGGAGCAGTTTGGTGGAGAACATCGGCTCGGTCGAGTAGATCTCCTCCCGGCTCACCCCGACCCGTTCCAGGTCCTTGGCGAACATCGAGTCGTGCAGCATCTCGTCCTCGGTGTACGCACACCACTTCTTGGCCAGCACGGGGTTGTGCTTGGTGAAGTAGTGGATCGTCAGCGCGTCGATCCACCGCTTCATTCGCAGCCGCAGAATGATCTCGATGACGTGCCGCTGGTAGTAGGCCATGTTGATGTCCCTGGCCCGGAAGAGGTGGTCCGCGCCCTCGACCTCGCGGTAGAACTGCTGCACCATCTGCCGCAGCAGTTCGTCAACCTCCTGCTTGAATGCGGCGTGCTCGTTCGTGGTCATGCGCTTGCCGGCCCCTGTCGTCGGTCGGACGCCGCGGCCGGAATCGCGTACTGCCGGCTGCGGCGGGAGATGGCGGTCTTGTCGGGAAGGTGGCGGTCGAGCATTTCCAGGCCGCGGGCGACGCGCCGGACCCGCTCGACGGTCCGTGCCTCACTCGGCGGGTCGTACGGGTGTTCCTGCACGCTCGCGCCCATCTTGAGCATCACCGGCGCGGCGATCTGGACGATCTCGGCCAGCTCGTAGAACCGGATGAAGCCGCCCTTGGTGCGGTAGACGTCGGTGGGCACGTCCATCGGCAGTTCGGGGTTGAGCCGCCGGATCTCCTGGATCATCGGCAGGCCCAGGTCGTGCGCCAGGGTGATGCTGTCGGCGCCGTTCTCGGCGAAGATCCGCGCCAGGAAGGGGTTAGTCGGCATGCAGTGGCTGGAGGTCTTGAAGACCAGGTCGGCCGGGAGCAGCCCGTCCGACCGCAGCTCCGCGAGCACCCGCAGCACGCCGATGTCGTAGACGGTGATGCCCCGGCAGCCGAGCGCCGCGAGCCGCAGCGCCTCGGCCACGCAGGCGCGGATGCCGTCGCTGTTGTTGATCTGCCGGCCCATCTCCAGGCCGAAACCGGTGCGGTAGAAGGCGCTCTTCGTGTCGTACTCGGGGCGGGGGCCCAGGCTGACCACGATGCCGTGGTCGTTCTCCCGGCACAGCGCGAACATGTCGGTCAGTTCGGCGTCCGAGAGCAGGAAGGACCCCAACGTCTCGTTGAACCGGGTGACCCGGACGCCGTGCTCGTTGAGCAGTTTGACCATGATTTCGAGGTCGCGCATCGAGTTCACCGCCGGGATCTCGACGCCGAACTGGCCGCCCCCGTCGAACTCGCCGGCCGAGCGGCGGAATGCGACGTTGTCGGTGAACGGGTAGCCCTTCCCGGCCAGCCAGTCCCGTGCCGCGCCGCCGGACATGGTTACGTCGTTCACGCGATCTCCTGTCGGGGTGCCGGATTCGGGGTGATACGCAACGCCGCGGTCAGTGCCGCGCGGGCGGCCGGTGTCGGGGCGTGCACCAGGCACAGCACCCGGTCGAATTCCCCGACCTCGGCGGAGAAGAAGGCGTCGACGCGCCGGTTTCCGGAGCGTGGCCGGTACTGCCAGAAATCGCTGCCGACCGTGCCGCCGCCGTGCACGATCACCCCGGTACGGGGATCGAACCGGCACTCCGGTGACAGTTGGCCGGCCAGCCGGCCGGCCAGCCGGCGCACCTCGTCGGGGTCGGAGCCGTCGAGGGACGGATAGCAGCGGATGTCGTCGTGCACGGTGAACCGGCGCATGACCGTGTACGCCTTCGGCGTGTAGGTCTTCATCGCCACCAGTTCCGGGAATTCGCCGCGTCGGCGGGTGATTTCGCGGAACAGTCGGGAGACGAGGCCGAAGGCGACGGTTCCCCCGTGGTGTTCCTCGGCGACCAGCAGGGTTTCGACGTAGGTGAAGGGCCGGTCGTCGGGGTCGCGTTCGGTGGCGGCGACGAGCCCGACGCACCCCTGGGCCGTCTCGGCGGCGACGAGGTGGTGGCTCTCCCGCAGGATGTGCTGTTTGGTGGTCAGGTAGTCGGCCACCCGGTGCCGGGGCATCGACCGGGCCAGGTCGGTGCGTATTCGGTGGACGAAATCAGGGGGGATCGATTCTGCGCCGGCGAAGTAGCGGAACCGGACATGACTCATCGGGAATTCCACCTCCGATCGAACTGGTGCGTCCCTGCGCCGTTACACATCGAGGTAGATGAAGTTATTTCCGCAACACTCTACGGTCGGTGTCGGCTTCCGCGATGATCGGAACGGTCTTTGGGGAAGTCTGCAACGACAGACAGATCGGACGGCGACGCTGCCGTCCGATCTGTCTTAAACAATTAAGCAGGTCAATGCGTAGGTGGATGTGCCGGAATCGTGGTCAGGCGGCGGTGGACCAGATGGCCCGGAAGGCGGCCGCCTCGCCGGCCAGCCACTGCTCGACCTGTGCCGGCTTGACGTGCTCGGGCGTCCGGTGGGCCACCCCGCGCCGCACGTCGACCAGGACCGGCTCGGCGTGCGGCAGCACCGCATCCATGTGCCGGGCCATCAGGTGCAGGGTGGCCAGGGCCGCCTCCTCGCTCGGCGGGGTCTCGTCGAAGTGCAGCCGCACCGCCTCGGCGTGGCCGTCGGCGTACCGGATGCCGAAGTGGGGGTTGATCTTGACGGGCAGGTCGCCGAGCATCGCGAGGGCGTCGCGGGTCTGCGCCAGGTCGACGCCGGTCGGCTCGCCGAGCGACTCCAGCCACGCCGTCGCGCCGGGCGTCAGCGCCTGGTAGAGCGGACGCCAGCGCGGCTTGACCAGATCGGCCACCCCGGCCAGGTGGGTGCCGCCGGTGTGGAAGGCGATGTCGGCCTTGAGCGCCTTGACGAACTGGCCGTGCGGGTTGAAGCCGTGCCGGCTGGCCCGCTGCTTGCGCAGCCCGCCGACGAAGCTTGCCTTGGTGGGCCCGGTGCGGTCGACGTACCGGGTGAAGCCGAGGAGGGTGGCGTACGGCGTGAGGGGGGCGTTGACGGGCGCGGTCACGAGCGTCCTCCCAGGTCAGGAACTCGATTAGTACATACATTCTAATCGACGGGTGTGACATCGCCCAGGGGTGGAGGCCGCCGATCCCGGTCCGGTCCGGCTGTAGTCGGCCAGTCCGCCGGAACATGGCCGACAGCGTGGTCTCGTCCGCCCGAAGACGGCCAGCCACCCCCGAGGTTCTCCCGCGGCTCCCTCCGACTGCCCCTCCTGCCGCAGGCGTTTCCTACACTCGCCACCATGGCGACACCACCTGCTGCCGTTCGGGACCTCGGCCACGAACTGAAGGAACTCGGTTGGGTCAGCGATCTCCTGGTGGCAGGGTCGTTGGCCACCGGTGACTACGTCCCACGCATCAGCGATCTTGACCTGGTTGCGCTTGTTGACGGCCCTGTTGACACCGGTCGGCAGGCAGCACTTTCAGTGATCCACCGTCGACTCGACAGCGGGAGCGGCGCGGGCTTCAGCCTGGGCTGCGTATACGTCGACACTGCGACCGTCTCCGAAATCGAGGAGCAGCATCCGACCTGGACCCACGGCCAACTCGTTCACCGCATTCTTTCCCGGGTCACAAGAGCAGAACTGGCGAGACACGGATACGAGGTCTTCGGACGCTCGCCGCGCGAGGTCTTCCCCGCAGTCTCAGCCGAGGACATACGAGCGGCGGCCCGCGCCGAGCTCACCGGCTACTGGGCCTGGGCCGCTCGACGTCCGTGGATATGGGTGGACCCCACCATCGCTGAACTCGGCCTTACCTCCATGGCCAGGGGTCGCCACGCACTCGACAAGGGCGAACTCCTCACCAAGACGCAGGCCATCGAACAGGCGCACGCCCCAACCTGGCTGATCGACCAACTCAGCGCGAGACGGCGAGGCGAAGCCGTCTCCTCGCCTCGGATACGGACAGCCGTGGTCGCCTGGCTCGACGCCCGCCGGACAGTCGCTCGCGCGAAGCGCGCTCTTTGAACTCCCGCCCCGCCGTAACGTCCCAGGCGGCCAAGAAATGGCCAACTGATTCCGGACGAGATCACGGCGGATCGTCCGCAGGAAGCTGTCCCGCTGGTGGCCATCCACGCGACCGGCGGCCACCGATGCCGGACCGGACACGGACACACCGGACGGCCCCTGCGAAGAAAGACTCAGAGCTGCCCGACGTCCGTCACCCGGACCACGGCGGCACCCACCTCGTCCGAGGCGGCCAGGTCGACCTCGGCGCTGATCCCCCAGTCGTGGTCGCCCTCCGGGTCGTCCAGGATCTGCCGGACGGCCCACTTCTCCCGCCCCTGTTCGATCATGAGCAGCGCCGGGCCGCGCGCGTCCGGTCCCACCCCGATCCCGTCGTACGCCTCGAAGTACGGCTCCAGCGCTTCCGCCCAGGCGTCGGCGTCCCACCCGGATGCCCCGTCCAGCTCGCCCAGGTCCCACCAGCGGCGCAGGGCGGCCAGCTCGACCCGACGGAACAACGCGTTGCGCACCAGCACCCGGAAGGCGCGGGCGTTGCGGGTCACCGCCGGCACCCGCTCCTCCAGCGACGCGTGCGCCTGGGCGGCGTCCGCGACGTCGGAGGGGTTGCGCAGCCGCTCCCACTCGTCGATCAGGCTGGAGTCGACCTGCCGGACCAGCTCGCCCAGCCACTCGATGAGGTCGACCAGCTCCTCGGTCTTGGCGTCCTCGGGCACGGTCTGCCGCAGCGTCTTGTACGCGTCGGCGAGGTAGCGCAGCACCAGCCCCTCGGACCGGGTCAGCCCGTAGAACTGCACGTACTCGCCGAAGGTCATCGCGCGTTCGTACATGTCCCGCACGACGGACTTGGGGGAGAGCTGGTGGTCGGCGACCCAGGGGTGCCCCTGCCGGTACATCTCGTACGCGGCGTGCAGCAGCTCCGCCAGCGGCTTGGGCCAGGTCACCTCGTCGAGCAGCTCCATGCGGGCCTCGTACTCGATGCCGTCGGCCTTCATCGCGGCGACCGCCTCGCCGCGCGCCTTGAACTGCTGCGCGGAGAGCACCTGGCGCGGGTCGTCGAGGATCGACTCGATCACGCTCAGCACGTCCAGGGCGTACGACGGGGACTCGACGTCGAGCAGTTCGATGGCGGCCAGCGCCAGCGGCGACAGCGGCTGGTTGAGCGCGAAGTCGAGCTGGAGGTCGACGGTGAGCCGTACCCGGCGACCCGTCTCGTCGGGCTCGTCGAGCTGCTCGACCACCCCGCCGGCCCGCAGCGCCCGGTAGATGGCGATCGCCCGGCGGATGTGCCGGCGCTGGGCGGCGGCGTCCTCGTGGTTGTCGGTGAGCAGGTGCCGCATCGAGGCGAACGCGTCACCCGGGCGGCCGATCACGTTGAGCAGCATCGAGTGGCTGACCTGGAAGCTGGAGGTCAGCGGCTCCGGCTCGGCCTCGACCAGGCGCTGGAACGTCGGCTCGCCCCAGCCGACCGAGCCCTCCGGCGGCTTCTTCTTCACCACCTTGCGTCGCTTTTTCGGGTCGTCACCGGCCTTGGCCAGGGCCTTCTCGTTGTCGATCACGTGTTCGGGGGCCTGCACCACGACCCGCCCGATGGTGTCGAAGCCGGCCCGTCCGGCCCGGCCGGCGATCTGGTGGAACTCGCGGGCCTTGAGCAGCCGGGTGCGTACCCCGTCGTACTTGCTCAGGCCGGTGAACAGCACCGTGCGGATCGGCACGTTGATGCCCACGCCCAACGTGTCGGTGCCGCAGATGACCTTCAGCAGCCCGGCCTGGGCCAGGGTCTCGACGAGCCGGCGGTACTTGGGCAGCATGCCGGCGTGGTGCACGCCGATGCCGTGCCGCACCAGCCGCGACAGCGTCTTGCCGAAGCCGGAGGTGAACCGGAAGTTGCCGATCGCGGCGGCGATCATGTCCTTCTCGGCCCGGGTGCAGACGTTCACGCTCATCAGCGCCTGGGCGCGTTCCAGCGCGGCGGCCTGGGTGAAGTGCACCACGTACACCGGGGCCTGCTTGGTCTCCAGCAGCTCTTCCAGCGTCTCGTGCAGCGGTGTCATCGCGTACGAGAAGATCAGCGGGACCGGCCGCTCGGCCGACCGGACGACGGCGGTCGACCGGCCGGTGCGCCGGGTCAGGTCGTCGACGAACCGGGTGGTGTCCCCCAGGGTGGCCGACATCAGCACGAACTGCGCCTGTGGCAGCTCGATGATCGGCACCTGCCAGGCCCAGCCCCGGTCCGGCTCGGCATAGAAGTGGAACTCGTCCATCACCACCTGGCCGACGTCGGCCCGAGACCCCTCGCGCAGCGCCAGGTTGGCCAGGATCTCGGCGGTGCAGCAGATGATCGGGGCGTCGGCGTTGACGCTGGCGTCGCCGGTCAGCATGCCGACGTTCTCCGCGCCGAACACCTCGCAGAGCGCGAAGAACTTCTCCGACACCAGGGCCTTGATCGGCGCGGTGTAGAAGCTCGTCCGGTCGTCGGCCAGGGCGGTGAAGTGCGCCGCGATCGCGACCAGGCTCTTGCCCGAACCGGTCGGCGTATTCATGATCACGTTCGCGCCGGAGACGATCTCGATGATCGCCTCCTCCTGGTGCGGGTAGAGGTCCAGCCCACGCTCTTTCGCCCAGCCGGCGAACGCGTCGAAGAGGGTGTCGGGGTCGGCGCTTCGAGGCAGCGCGGCAGTGAGCGTCATAACGCCCCCCATCGTGCCCGCACCACCACCCCGCCCGCCAACCGGGCCGCCCGCCCGACCCCCGTCCCGCCCGTAGCGCGGAACCGCCGGTGGGCCGAGGTGGCGGTGTCGCCGGTGGCCGGACACCACCGCCGGGGCGATCCGGCGGGCTCAGGCGCGGCGACGGTGGACCAGGTCGAAGACGTCGCGGCCGGCGGTCAGGGCCCGCCGCTCGAACTTGGTCACCGGACGGTGGGCGGGCCGGGGTGCGTACCCGCCGTGCACGTCGACCAGCTCCGGGTCGGCGGTCAGCGTCGAGCGCATCGACTCGGCGTACTCGGCCCAGTCGGTGGCGCAGTGCAGCGTCCCGCCGCCGGCCAGCCGGGACCGCAGCAACGCCACGTGCTCCGGCTGGATGATCCGCCGCTTGTGGTGCCGCGACTTGGGCCACGGGTCGGGGAAGAACACGTGCACCGCGTCCAGGCAGCGCTCCGGCATGGCCCGGACCAGGTCCAGGGCGTCACCCTCGGCGACCCGGACGTTGCCCAGGCCGTGGCGCTGCACCAGGTCGAGCAGGTTGGCGATGCCCGGGGTGTGCACCTCGACCGCCAGGTAGTCACGGTCCGGGTCGGCGGCGGCCATCGCCGCGGTGGCGTCACCCATCCCCGAGCCGATCTCCAGCACCACCGGCGCGCCCCGACCGAAGAACCCGGCGGGATCGACCGGCCCGTCGAGGTCGGCGATCTCGATCCCGTACGCCGGCCGCAGCCGGGCCAGTGCGTCGGTCTGCCGGCTGGACATCCGGCCCCGGCGGGGGTGGAAGGTGCGGATCGTCCCGGTGCCCGGCCGGGCCACCGGGACGGCGGGGTTCTGGTCGATGGAGGTCACAGCGACCCGAGCGTACGCGACGGTTCCGCCGTATCGGATGTGCCGTCGGTCGGAGGGTGAGACGATTCATCCCGTACGGCAGGTCGGCGTCCGGGTCGGGTCCGGTGCCGCCCGGGGGGCCGGAAGGGGGAGAGGTGTCGATCGCGCTGCACCGCACCGCGCTGGCGGTCGCCGTCGGTGCCCTCGTCCCCGCCCTGTGGCACACCGCTCCGGCCTCCGCCGCCCCGGTCCCGGCCGCCCCGCCGGTCGTCGCTGCGGCCCCCGGGCCGGGTCAGCCCCCGCCCGACGGGGGCGGTGACCCGCAGCCGCCGCCCGGAGTGCTCTTCGTCGAGGTGACCCCGGGGACCGTCGAGCCGGGTTACCTGGTCGGCATCCGGGCGAGCTGCCACGACAACTCGATCCCGGCGACGGTCGTGTCCGACGCCTTCGGCCGGGTCCAGGTGCAGCCGCAGCACGGCCTGCTCACCGCCGCGCCGATGGTCAGGGAGCGGGTCCGTCCGGGCAACTACCGGGTCAAGCTGGAATGCCCCGACGGGGCGACCGCCTCGACGGCGCTCCAGGTGGTCAAAAAGGTCAAGCCCAGCCCCGGGCCGCACACCGGCTTCGGCGGCGCGGCCGGCGGCGACGGGATACCCGGCGGGCTGCTCGTGCCCGGCGGGCTGGCGTTGACCATCGCCGGGGCCGTCGTCGGTATCGTGGCGGCCCGCCGGCCGCGTGGCGTCGCCGGGCAGTGACCGTGCCGCCGCCCGCCTCCCCGGGTCCGCGTAACGGCCCGCTCCCGCCCCCCGGCAGCCCGCCACCCGGTGGCACGCGGGCGCACCGTTCCCCCTCCGGCGGCCCCGGTCCCCGCCCCCGGTGGGTCGGTCTGATTCCCCCGCCGGCCGGCCCGGTGCCCGGTCCGCCGCCGCCCGCCGCGGCTGCGCAGCGCGGCGCTCCGACCCGGCCGCCCGACGATCCGATGTCGCCCCCGTTCCGTGCTCCGGTCCCGTCCACCGGCGGCCCGACGGCTGCCGGCCCGGCCCCGGCCGCCCCGGTCGGTGGGCGGTCCTCGACGCGCGGGCCCTGGTCGGTGCCGCTGGCCGTGGCGCTGGTGCTGCTCGGGATCTTCGCTACCGGCGCCGGGCTGGGGCGTTCGGTCGGGCCCCTGGACTGGACGGGCACCCCGTCGCAACACCCGGCCGCCGGTGCCCGGCAGAGCCCCGCGCCGGGCAGCCTGCCGGCCAGCCGCCCGGTACGGCTCGCCGTGCCCGCGATCAAGGTGAACGCCCAGGTCGCCCCGGTCGGTCAGGCCCGGGACGGGTCGATCGACGTACCGCCGCTCGACCGGCACGACGAGGCCGGCTGGTACGACCGGGGCCCGACCCCCGGCGAGCCCGGCCGGGCGATCATCGTCGGCCACGTCGACTCGAAGGACGGCCCCTCGGTCTTCTACGACCTGCGCAAACTCAACCCGGGCGACACGATCGAGGTGACCCGGGACGACCGGCGGGTGGTGGTGTTCCGGGTCGACTCGGTGGAGTTCTTCGACAAGTCGGCCCTGCCCGCCGACCGGGTCTACGGCCGCGACGGCGCACCCGCCCTGCGGCTGATCACCTGCGGCGGCCAGTGGATCGGCGGACGCACCGGATACGCCGACAACGTCATCGCGTTCGCCTCGCTGGCGGCGACCCGGTCACCCTGACCGCCGGGACGATACTGCGGCGACACCGCACGGCGGCGGATGGCAGGATCGCGCGGTGACGGCGGACGTGGTGCGGCAGGCTTTCACCTGGATCGAGTCGGTGGCGGTGCCCGCCGACGGCGGCCCGTGCTGGCGGGAGGCGGGCGAACCCTTCGACGACCTGTACGCCGGCACCGCCGGGGTGCTGCTCGGCTGCGCCGAGGCCACCGCCGCCGTAGCCTCCCCGGCGGGTGGGGTGCCCACCGGGGACGCCCGCCCCGGCACCGGGGCGGGCAGCGGAGCCGGGTCGGCTCTCGACCGGGTCGCGGCCGGTGCCCGGGACCGGTTGGTACACCTCGCCCGGCACGAGCCGGACGCCGCGACGCTGCCCGACGACGGGGTGTTCGGCGGTTGGGCCGGGGCCGCCGTCGCACTGCGCGCCTGGGGTCGGGCCGCCGCCGACCCGGTCGCCCTCGACGCCGCCGCGTCGGTGACGGCACGCGTCGCCGAACGGCTGCGGGACCGCCCGGTGGACCCGGACCGGTGCTCCGACGTCATCTCCGGCGACGCGGGCATCCTGCTGGCCCTCCTCGACGCCGACGACACGGGTCCGGTGGTGGCGCAGGCGGCGCACGTCCTCGCCGACGGACTGGTGGGGCTCGCCGAGGAACACCCGGACGGTCCGCACTGGCGGATGCGGGCCGGCGACGAGCGGCTGATGCCGGGCTTCTCCCACGGCACCGCCGGGGTCGCCTACGCACTCGCCGTCGCCGGTGTCACCCTGCGCCGCGACGACCTGCTCGACACCGCCGTCCGCGCCGCCGACGGACTGCTGGCGATGGGTGACCACCCGGACGGCTGGGCGCTGCCGCTGCTGGTCCCGCCCCGCCCGGACCGCCCGGCGGTCAACTTCGGCTGGTGCCACGGCCCGACCGGCACGGTGCGGCTGTTCACCCTGCTCGACACCGTCGACCCGCAGCCCCGCTGGCAGCGGGCCGTCGACGGGTGCCTCGGGGCGCTGCGTGACAGCGGCCTGCCGCAGCGGCGGTACCCGGGTTTCTGGGACAACCTCGCCCGGTGCTGCGGCACCGCCGGCGTCGGGCAGTTGCTGCTCGACCGCTACCGGGCCACCGCCGACCCCGCCCTGCTCGCCTGGGCGCACCGGCTCGCCGAGGACGTGCTCGCCCGGACCGTGACCACCCCGACGGGTGTCGCCTGGTCCAACACCGAGCACACCCGGACCCCGGCGGAGCTGCCGCCGGAGCCCGGTTTCATGCAGGGCGCCGCCGGGATCGCCGGCTGGCTCGCCCGGCTCGCCGCCCCCACCACCACGCCCGTCCTGCCCTGGCTCTGACCGCCCGGGGTAGCGGTCAGCCCTTGCCGGTCACCTGCTGGACCACCTCGAACTCCAGCAGCGTCGCGCCGGAGGCCACCGGCCGCTGCTGCTCGCCGCCCCCACCACCGGCGTGCGCGGCCCGCGACGGCCCGGCCGCCCACGCCTGGTACGCCTCCTCGGTCTCCCACCGGGTGTACACGAAGTAGCGGCTCTCGCCGGCCACCGGCCGCAGCAGCTCGAAGCCGAGGAAACCGGGGGAGTTCTCCACCGCGCCGGCCCGGGCGGCGAACCGCTTCTCCAGCTCCTCGCCGGCACCGGGCGGGACGTCGATCGCGTTGATCTTCACGACTGCCATCTGCCCACCCTAGCCCCGCGCGGCCGGTCCGGTCGGGCGGTGAGCCGGGGTGTGGCGCGCTACCGCTGCCCGGTCGGGCCGGTCGGCTCCGCGCCGGGCAGGTCGGCGTCGACCACGACCGGGGCGTGGTCGGAGGGGCCCTTGCCCTTGCGGGCCTCCCGGTCGACGTACGCGGAGCGGACCGCGCGGGCCAGCGGCGCGGAGGCGTACACCAGGTCGATCCGCATGCCCTTGTTCTGGTGGAACATGCCGGCCCGGTAGTCCCAGTAGGTGTACGGGTGCGGGCCCTTCATCGGGGTGGGCACCACGTCGCTGAGGCCGAGGTCGCGCAGGGCGGCCAGGGCGGCCCGCTCGGCGGGGGTGACGTGGGTCGAGGTGACGAAGAGCGCCGGGTCCCAGACGTCGGCGTCGGTCGGGGCGACGTTGAAGTCCCCGCAGACGGCGACGGGTCCACCGGCGGCCACCGCCGGCGTCACCGCGTCCCGCAGCGCCGCCAGCCAGGCCAGCTTGTACGTGTAGTGCGGGTCGTCGGTGGCGCGGCCGTTCGGCACGTACACCGACCAGATCCGGACCCCGGCGCAGGTGGCGGCGATGGCGCGGGCCTCGGGTAGGGGGAAGCCCGGCTCGTCGGGGAACCCGACGGCGACGTCGGTCAGGCCGACGCGGGACAGGATGGCCACCCCGTTCCACCGGCCGTCGCTGTGGCTGGCCACCTCGTAGCCCAGCTCGCCGACCTCGGCGGCGGGGAAGGCCCCGTCGGGGCACTTGGTCTCCTGGAGGCAGACCACGTCGGGGGCGGTGCCGGCCAGCCAGTCGAGCAGGCGGGGCAGGCGGGCCTTCACCGAGTTCACGTTCCAGGTCGCCAGGCGCATGTGCCCAGCCTGCCGCATCGCGGCCCACCCCGCCGGGCCGGCCCGCCGTCGGACCGGCCCCGGCGCACCGGTGGCTGCGGGCGGCGGCCTCCCGGTCGGGTCGCCGCCACCCGGCCGGCGGGGTCAGGCGCCCGGGGTCTCGCCGGGTCGGGTCTGCTCGGCGAGGAAACGCTCCAGCTCGGCACCCAGCTCGTCGGCGGTGGGCAGCGGGCCGGTCTCGGCGGCGAGCAGGTTCTTCTCCCCCCGACCCCGGGCGAACGCGTCGTACTGCTCCTCCAGGGCCGTGACCAGCGCGGCGGCCTCGTCGGTCTGGGCGACCTGCCGGTCGATCTCCACCCGGACCACCTCGGCGGCGGAGCGGAGGCTCTCGTTGGGCAGCAGCAGCCCGGTGCTGCGGGACACCGAGGCGAGCAGCACCTCGGCGGCGGCCGGGTACTCCGTCTGGGCGACGTAGTGCGGCACGTGCGCGGAGAACCCGAGGGCGTCCCGGCCGGCCTCGCCGAGCCGGTATTCCAGCAGGTGGCCGACGCTGCCCGGGACCTGCACCCGCTGCAACCACGGTTCGTAACCGGCGATCAGCTCGCGGCGGGTGGCGTGCGCGGTGACTCCGGTGGGTCGGGTGTGCGGGACGGCCATCGGGATGGAGTTGAGTCCGACGGTGAGCCGGACGTCGAGCCGGGCGGCCACCGCGCCGACCGCCGCCACGAACCGTTCCCACTGCAGGTCCGGCTCCGGGCCGGTGAGCAGCAGGAAGGGCGTCTCGTCGTCGTCGCGCAGCAGGTGCAGGGCGAGCTCGGGGGCGTCGTAGTCCTCCCAGTGGTCCTCGACGAAGGTCATCACCGGCCGGCGGGACCGGTAGTCGAAGAGCTGGTCGACGTCGAAGGTGGCGATCGTCCGGGCGTCCAGTGAGGTGAGGAGCTGCTCGCGGGCCAGCCGGGTGGCGTTGCCGGCGTCGACGAAGCCGGTGAGCGCCTGGATCAGCACCGGCTGGCCGAGGTCGGGCAGATCGTCGGTGAGCTGGTACAGCTCGTGTGGGTCGAGCACCGGTCGGACCTCCTGAGGAAATGCGCCTACGGGTGGCCGCGCACGGACGGCACCCGGTTCGGGGAACGTACCCGTCGGCGTCATCCATTCCATCACTGGGCGCGTCGTGACCGATCCGGCTATCAAACCCGGAGGAAGCCACCAATTCGCCGGACGGGCCGGAGCGACCCGGTCGGATGGTTCCGGCGTGTCATCCGAAAGGGGGACATGGTGGATCATGCGGCCGGCCGCGGTGGTCTGGGTGGTCGACCCACTCCGACGACGGCGGGCACGGTAGCTGACCGTAATGCCCGTTGCGGGTGGTCTGTCGCCCCGGTCCCGCGTCCGGGGTGGGCGTCCCGGCGGCCCGCCGGAAAGTGTGGCGAGGGCCACTTCCTGCTGGTGGGTGGCCGGGAAAGGGCATGTCTAGCCTCGGCGGATGCGTGACGACGACACCATCGACGACCAGGGCGCCCCTCAGGGCATGACTGGCCGTTCGGACGACACCCCCTCGTCCGTTCAGGTCGGCGTTCTCCGTGAACCCCGCTCCCTCCGTACCCGCCTCGGCGGGCTCGTTAACCTCCGCCGCCGCCGGCCGGCGCTCCTCGCCGCCGGGGTGCTCTGCTGCCTCGGCCTCACCGCCGTCGCGGGCGTCCAGGCACTGCCGGACGAACGGGCCGACGACCGGCTCGGCACCGAGGCCGCCCTCGCCGAGCGCGCCCAGCAGCAGGCCGCCTCCCGCGCCGAGGTCCGTACCCCGGTCACGGTCGTGCCCAGCAGTCCGGCCGCCACCAGCCCGACCGCCGCCACCCCGAGCCCGACCCCGAGCGCGACCAGGACCACCAGGCCCAAGCCCCGGCCGAAGCCGAAGCCCCGGCCGAAGCGGATCGTCCCGGTGGCCGGCCTCGACCAGGCCCAGATGGACAACGCCAAGGAGATCGTCAAGGCCGGCCGGGCGATGGGCGTCCCGCGCCGGGCCCTGGTCATCGCGGTGGCCACCGCGATGCAGGAGAGCAACCTCTACAACTACGCAAGCGGGGTGCTGCCCGAGTCGCAGAACTACCCGCACCAGGCGATCGGCTGGGACCACGACTCGGTCGGGCTGTTCCAGCAGCGCCCGAGCAGCGGCTGGGGCGAGGTCGGCCAGCTGATGGACCCGGCGTTCGCCACCCGGGCGTTCCTCACCGCGCTGCTGGAGATCCCCGGCTGGGCGGACCTCCCGCTCACCGTCGCCGCGCAGGCCGTGCAGATCTCCGCCTACCCGGACCTCTACGCCCAGCACGAGTGGCGGGCCACCGAGGTGGTCGCCGCCATCCTGGTCTGAGCCGCCGGCCCGGCCCGCCCGGTACCGGGCGGGCCGGTTCGCGTCGGCGTCGGCGGATGGCTACCCTCGACCGGACACAGTGGACGGTTGGCGGTTGCTCGGATCGGGTACACATGACGCAGGACACCCGATCGGAGGACGATATGTCAGCACTGATGCAGCGGATCAGCGCCTTCCTGCGCTCCCCCAAGGGTCAGCAGTTGGTCGACCGGGGTCGGCGCGAGCTGGCCAAGCCGGAGAACCAGGCACGGCTCAAGCAGGCGGCCGGCAAGCTGTCGGGCCGTCGCCGCTGACCGTCCGCGAACCGATTCCACCCCGGGAGTATCCGTGACCGACGCCGTCCCCGCCGACGACGAACCGACCGTCCCCACGCCGCCGGTACCGGCGGACACCGCCGGCCCGGCCGTCCCCGCGACACCGGCCGGCGTATCGCCGACCGCCACGGTCCCGGCGACGGTGGGGGCGTCGGCTCCGGTCCCGGCGGTGCCGGCCGGTGATCCGGGCGACGCCCCGGAAGCGCCGCCGGCCCGGCTCTGGGACCGGATGCGGGACGACCCGCAGTACGCCCCCGAACACCTGGCCCTGGAGGCGGTCCGCCGGCTCGGCCCGGAGGCGGCGCAGTGGGTCG
Source organism: Micromonospora humida (assembly GCF_016901255.1). Lineage (NCBI taxonomy): Bacteria > Bacillati > Actinomycetota > Actinomycetes > Micromonosporales > Micromonosporaceae > Micromonospora > Micromonospora humida. Next base: position 25,307 of record NZ_JAFEUC010000017.1, on the reverse strand, counting down.
CCCGGGCCCGGGCCGAGCGCCCCGACGCCACCGCCGACCAGTTGGCCGAGCAGGCCATCCGGCGTTTCGTCAACCGGGCCCGCCTCTCCGGAGCGGTCTCGGGTGCGGCGGGGCTGCCCGGTGCGGTCATCGACGTCGGCGTGCTGGCCTGGACCCAGGCCCGGCTGGTGCTGCACGTCGCCGCCGCGTACGGCGCGGACCCGGTGCACCCTGACCGGGCCACCGACCTGCTCGTCCTGCAGAAGGTGCACAAGGCGGCCGAGGCGGCCCGGTTGGCGCTCGGTGTCGCGGCCGGTCGGGAACGGGCCGGCGCGTTGTTCGGTCACGCCGCCCAGAACCCGCTCGGGCGGGTGATGCTGCAACTCGGCGTCCGGCTGGCCCGGATGGCCGGGGTGCGGGCGGCCAAGCGGGTCTTCGCCAAGGTCGTCCCCGGTGCCGCGATCATCCTCGGCACCTGGGCCAACTCGTCGGCCACGAAGGATCTCGCCGAGCGCGCCCAGGCGCTCTACCGGGAGCACCGGGGCGGGCTGCCCCACCCGCGCCGCCCCTGACCGGGCGTGGTGCCACGCCGTGCCCGGTCCACCGCCGGGCGCGGCCCGCGCACGACGCGACGCCCGGCCACGAGCGGGCCGGTGCCAGGGTGACTCAGAGTCGCCAGCCGGCCGCCGAGAACGTCGCGTCGGCGAGCCGGTTCTGCCCGGCGACGTTGGGGTGGAACCAGTCCAACCCGTTGACCTCGTCCAGGCTGAACCGCACCCGGTGCACCGCGCCGCCGTCGTAGCGGCACCGCGACCCGTACGCCCGGCAGGCCGCCTTGAGCTGGCTGTTGTATGCGTCGATCCGCTCGGCGAAGCGGGCCCGGCGGTCCCGGTCGGCCTTGGCGTCCGAGGTGGGGTTGGCCAGCAGCGCCGGGCAGATCCCGGTCTTCCAGATCCGCACCGCCCGGGACTCGGTGTGCCCGACCTCCCAGAGCCGGTTGAGGTCGGGGATGCTGGCCACCAGCACCCGGGCCTTCGGGCGGCCCTCGCGCAGCACCCGCAGCGCCCGGTCGACCTGGCTGCGGAAGGTGGCGGTCGCGGTCATCGCGTCGATGTCGTCGCGGCAGGCGTCGTTCGCGCCGATCAGCACGGTGACGTAGTCGGCCTTGTCCTTGACGGCGGCACCGGCCTGCCCGGCGAGGGCCTCGGCGCGGGCCCCCGGTACGGCGTGGTTGCGGGCCCGGTTGCGGATCGGCGCGTCGGCGTCGAGCAGCCGCCGGTAGTGGCTCTCCACCCGGATGCCGTCCCCGGTGGACCAGGAGTTGCGCTGGCACGAGGTGAGCACCAGGCAGGAACCGAACCCGGTGGTGATCGAGTCGCCGAGGGCGGCCATCGTGCCGGGCAGCCCGGTCGGAGTCGATCCGCTCTTCGTCGGGCGCGGGGAGGCCCCGCCACCCTCCTCGCAGGCGAGCGCGGTCAGCGCCAACAGGCAGGCCACGGCGGCGACCCAGCGTCGAGGCATGCGTCTTCCCCCGGTCAGACGGCGCAGAGCGACAGCCCGGTCACTCTACGGGCCGCACCGGGTGCGGCGGCCCGCTCGTGTCGACTTCCGGGCAGATTCAACAGCTCGAAACATGAATCTGGTAAGAACAGGTCGGAGCGGGGCTCTCCGGGCAGGCCGCCCGCCCGGCACCGGCCCGGTGGGCAGCGCCGACGTGGGGTGGTCCGGGCGTCGGGACCGGTTAGCGGCGTCCGTACCGGGGTAGGCCGAGACGATGACGAGATCGCAGCCCCGGCGCGCCCGTGGCACGGTCGGCCACGCGTACAGCGCGTTGAACCTGCGCCTGGCGTTGGCCCTGTTCGGCCTGGTCACCATGACCGTCCTCGCGGTCGGAGCGTTCGGGGCCGGGCTGGCCTGGCTGGGTGTGCTGTGCGCGCTGTTCGCCGTCGTGGCGGTGGTCGACCTGGTCGTCATCCAGCGCCGCCGCGCCGCCCGCCGCCGTGAGCAGCCGGGCGCGCGGCACTCACTCTTCGAGTGACAGGAGTACGAGATGCCCATCGCCACCACCAACCCCGCCACCGGTCAGGTGCTCAAGTCCTACGAGCCGATGTCGAGCGAGCAGATCGACGCCGCCATCGACCGGGCCGACCTGGCGTTCCGGGACCTGCACCGGACCACCGTCGCCCAGCGGGCGCAGTGGATGAACGCCGCCGCGGACCTGCTCGACGCCGAACGCGACGACACCGCCCGGCTGATGACCACCGAGATGGGCAAGACCTACGCCGCGGCGCAGGCCGAGGTCACCAAGTGCGCCACCGCCTGCCGGTTCTACGCCGTGAACGCGGAGCGGATGCTCGCCGACGAGCCCGCCGACGCCACCGCGGTGAAGGCGAAGCGGGCCTTCGTCCGCTACCAGCCGATCGGGGCGGTGCTCGCGGTGATGCCGTGGAACTTCCCGCTCTGGCAGGTGATGCGGTTCGCCGCGCCAGCCCTGATGGCCGGGAACACCGGCCTGCTCAAGCACGCGTCCAACGTGCCGCAGACCGCCCTCTACCTGGAGGATGTTTTCCGCCGGGCCGGTTTCCCCGAGGGGGCGTTCACCACCCTGCTGGTCGGCTCGGACGCGGTCGACCGGGTGCTCAGCGACCCCCGGGTGCGGGCGGCGACGCTGACCGGCAGCGAGGGCGCGGGCCGCTCGATCGCCCAGATCGCCGGACGGGAACTGAAGAAGACGGTGCTGGAGCTGGGCGGCAGCGACCCGTTCGTGGTGATGCCCTCGGCCGACCTGGACCGGGCCGCCGAGGTGGCCACCACCGCCCGCTGCCAGAACAACGGGCAGTCCTGCATCGCCGCCAAGCGGTTCATCGTGCACACCGACGTCTTCGACGCGTTCGCCGGGAAGTTCGCCGCGAACATGGCCGCGCTGCGGGTCGGCGACCCGATGGACGCCGACACCGACGTCGGCCCGCTGGCCAGCGAGAGCGGCCGGGACGAGATCCACGCCCAGGTGCGCGACGCGGTGGCGCACGGCGCGACGGTGCTCTGCGGGGGCGAGAAGCCGACCGGCGACGGCTGGTTCTACCCGCCGACCGTGGTCACCGACCTGAACCCGCAGATGCGGATGTGGGCCGAGGAGGTCTTCGGACCGGTCGCCGGGCTCTACCGGGTGTCGTCGTACGACGAGGCGGTCGCGGTGGCCAACGGCACGCCGTTCGGGTTGGGCGCGAACGCCTGGACCACCGACCCGGCCGAGCAGGAGCGGTTCGCCACCGACCTGGACGCCGGCAACGTGTTCGTCAACGGCATGACCACCTCGTACCCGGAGCTGCCCTTCGGTGGGGTGAAGAACTCCGGCTACGGCCGGGAGCTGTCGGCGCTGGGGATGCGGGAGTTCTGCAACACCAAGACCGTCTGGGTGGGGGAGGGCGCGGCCACCGCCGGCGCCGGCGCGCACGCCGAGTGACCCCGCGCCGGGCGACCGGCGCGGGCGAGCTTTAACCGGACACCGTCATGGGTACGGAAGGACGCCATGACGGTGTTCGGCTTCCACGCCTCCCACGAGCAGATCCATCCGAGTCGCCTGCTGGAGGCGGTGGTGCACGCCGAACGCGCGGGCTTCGACGCCGCGATGTCGTCGGACCACTTCTCGCCGTGGAGCACCCGGCAGGGCCAGTCCGGCTTCGCCTGGTCCTGGCTGGGCGCGGCGCTGCAGGCCACCGGGCTGCCGTTCGGGGTGGTCAACGCCCCCGGCCAGCGCTACCACCCGGCGATCATCGCGCAGGCCATCGGCACCCTCGGCGCGATGTACCCGGGCCGGTTCTGGGCGGCGCTGGGCACCGGCGAGGCGAGCAACGAGCACATCACCGGGGACGGCTGGCCGCGCAAGGACGTGCGTACCGCCCGGCTGCGGGAGTGCGTCGAGGTGATCCGGGCGCTGCTGGCCGGCGAGGAGGTCAGCCACGACGGGCTGGTCCGGGTGGACCGGGCGAAGCTGTGGACCCGGCCCGAGGAACCGCCGGCGCTGATCGGGGCGGCGGTCAGCGTGGCCACCGCCCGCTGGTGCGCCGGGTGGGCGGACGGTCTGATCACCGTGAACGCGCCGACCGCGCACCTGCGCGAGATGATCGACGCCTACCGGGACGCCGGCGGGCGCGGCCCGGTGCACCTCCAGGTGCACGTGAGCTGGGCGCCGGAGCAGGCCGAGGCGGAGTCGATCGCGTACGAGCAGTGGCGCAGCAACGTCTTCGCCCCGCCGGTCTGCTGGGACCTGGACACCGCCGAGCACTTCGACATGGTCAGCGAACGGGTGCCGCTGGAGCAGGTCACCGAGGTGGTGAACGTCTCGGCCGATCTGGGCCGGCACGTCGGCTGGCTGGAGGAGTACCTGTCGCTGGGCGTCGACCAGATCGCCCTGCACCACGTCGGGCAGGAGCAGCGCGCCTTCATCGACACGTTCGGCGCGGAGGTGCTGCCGAAGCTGCGCGCCACCGGCTGATCACCCCGGGCCGTCCGTACGCCTAGGCTGCTACTCCATGGAAGCTCTGTTCGAGGTCGTGGTCTTCCTGGCGATCGCGACCTTCGGCGCCGCGCTGGCCCGCAAGCTGGGTCTGCTCGCGCCGATCCTGCTGGTGGTGCTCGGTCTCGGGCTGTCCTTCCTGCCGGGCTTCCCGCACGTGCGGCTCGATCCCGACCTGGTGCTGGTGGGCATCCTGCCGCCGCTGCTCTACGTGGCGGCGTTGGGCACGTCGGTGCCGGCGTTCCGGCTCAACCTGCGGCCGATCCTGCTGCTCGCGGTGGGTCTGGTGATCTTCACCGCGTTCGTGGTGGGCACGGTGGTGCACCTGTTCCTGCCCGACCTGCCGTACGCGATCTGTGTGGCGCTGGGCGCGGTGGTCGCGCCGCCGGACGCGATCGCGGCCACCGCGGTGGCCCGGCGGGTGGGCCTGCCCCGGCGGGTGGTGACCATCCTGGAGGGGGAGAGCCTGGTCAACGACGCCACCGCGCTGGTGCTGCTGCGGGTGGCGATCGTCGCGGCCACCGCCAGCGCCGGCTCGGTGAGCTTCGGGTACGTGGCGCAGGAGGTGGTGGTCGCCACCGGCGGCGGGGTGCTGGTCGGGCTGCTGGGCGTGGTGGTCTTCGGCTACCTGCACAAGCGGACCACCGACCCGCTGCTGGACAACGCGCTGTCGCTGATCGTGCCGTTCGCGGTGGTCTTCGCCGCCGAGGAGATCCACGCCTCCGGGGTGGTTGCGGTCGTGGTCACCGGGCTGGGGATCGGCCACAAGATGCCGCTGCTGCTGTCGGCCGCCTCCCGGTTGCAGACCGGCGCGTTCTGGCGGCTGGTCCAGTTCCTGCTGGAGGGGCTGGTCTTCCTGCTGGTCGGCCTGCAACTGCCCGAGGTCCTGCGGGACCTCGACGAGCCGACCGGCCGGCTGGTGGGGATCACCGCGGCGGTGCTGGCGGCGGTCTTCCTGACCCGGTTCGTCTGGGTCTTCCCGGCCACCTACCTGGCCCGGCTGGTACCCCGGGTGCGGCAGCGCGACCCGGGCCCGCCGGTGCAGTTTCCGATCGTCATCGGCTGGGCCGGGATGCGCGGGGTGGTGACGCTGGCCGCCGCGCTGGGTCTGCCGCTGACCCTGGCCGGGGAGCAGCCCTACCAGCGGGCGTTGTTCATCTGGCTGGCCTTCGCGGTGATCATGGCGACGCTGCTCGGCCAGGGGGCGACCCTGCCGTGGGTGGCCCGCCGGTTGAAGCTGCCCCCGGACGACCCGGTGGCCGACGCACTCTCCGCCGCCACGGTGCAGCAGCAGGCCGGGCGCGCGGCCCGGGAGAAGCTGGACGCGTTGGCCGACGGTGCGCCGCCGGCCGTGGTGGAGCGGTTGCGCGGGCTGGTGCAGAGCCGCACCAACCTGGCGTGGGAACGGCTCGGCGGCAGCGACCGGGAGACCCCGTCGCAGGCGTACGGTCGGCTGCGGCAGGAGATGATCGACGCCGAGCGGGAGGTCTTCCGGGCCGCCCGTGACGAGGGACGGATTCCCGAGGAGGTGCTGGTGCGGGCGTACCGCGACCTGGACCTGGAGGAGTCGTTGTTGCGACGGGAGAGTGACTGATGAGCTGTGCGCACCTGACCGGGGCGGGAACCGCCGAGCCGAGCGTCACCGACGCCTGCCCGGAGTGCGTGGCGGTCGGCAACGACGACTGGGTGCACCTGCGGTCGTGTGTGGAGTGTGGGCAGGTGGGGTGCTGCGACTCGTCGCCGTACCAGCACGCGACGAAACACTTCGAGTCGAGCGGGCACCCGGTGATGCGGTCCATCCAGCCGGGGGAGTCCTGGCGCTGGTGCTTCGTCGACGAGGAGATCGGCTGAGCCGTCCGGTGGTGGCGGTATGACGTAACCGCTATTCGACCGGGTTCCGACCGACCGCTTAACATCGGTGAACTTCTATCGATGGGAGGTCGGACGATGCGCCGACGACAGTTCTCGCGTACCGCCGGTGCCCTGCTGGCGCTGGTGCTCACGGCGACCGGCGTGGTCGCCGCGGGTGGCGGCGCGGCGTCCGCCGCTGCGCGGACGGTCTACTACGACGCGAGCCGGGCCGGGGAGTTCCGCACCAACTTCGACCAGGCCGCGACGATCTGGAACAGCTCGGTGACCAACGTCCGGCTGGTCGCCCGCACGCCCGGCAACATCACCATCTACGTCGACACCGGCTGGCCCCGGGCGCAGACCACCAGCCTGGGCAACGGCCGGGTCTGGATGGGCACCCAGGCCGTCGACCAGGGGTACGACCGGACCCGGATCGCCACCCACGAGATCGGTCACATCCTCGGCCTGCCGGACAACCGGACCGGCCTGTGCACCGACCTGATGTCGGGCAGCAGCGCACCGGTGTCGTGCCGCAACGCCAGGCCGAGCAGCGCCGAGGCGTCCCGGGTCAACGCGCTGTTCGCCGGCTCGCTCACCGCGCCGGCCGGGGTCAGCTACGTCTGGCGTGGCGACGGTGCCCCCGCGCCGGTTGCCGCCGGTGCCCCCGCCGGTTCCTGAGCCCCGCCGGTCCACCGTGGAGAGGTTGCCCCCGCCCCGGGCGGGGGTGCCCCCGTGGTGCCGCCGACGGGAGTCCGGTCCGTCGGTGCCGCCGCCGGGGTCACGTCGTGCCGAAGGGTTGCGACATGATCACGCGGCGTAGCAAGATGACTCCGGATATCCAGGATGTCCGGGGAGGGTCAGGATGAATCTGGCAGTCAAAGAGGCGATGGCCGAGGCGGGTGAGACGGCCGAGAGCCTCGCCGCCCGCATCGGGGTCGACCCGAAGACCGCCGCGCGCTGGGCCAGCCAGGGGCGAATCCCCCAGACCCGCCATCGTGCCGAGGTCGCCGCGCTGCTCAAGCGGGACGTCCTCGACCTCTGGCCGGACCTGCACAAGCGACACGAGCCCGCGTGGTTCCGGCCGTGGGCCGACATCGAACGCGAGGCCGTCGTGCTGCGCGGCTTCGAGCTGGCCTGGGTGCCCGGCCTGCTCCAGACCGAGGCGTACGCGCGGGCGACCCTGGCCGGGGAGACCCTGACCGAGGAGGAGGTCGACCAGCTCATCACGGCCCGCCTCACCCGCCAGGCGATCCTGCACCGCGACCGCCCGCCGCTGCTGGTCGCCGTCATCGACGAGTCGGTGCTGCACCGCCCGGTGCCCGGCCGGCCCGAACTGATGCGCGAGCAGTGCGCCCACCTCGCCGTCTGTGCCGAACTGCCGACCGTGCAGGTGCACGTGGTTCCGGCCGAGACGGGCATGTACGCCGGCCTCGGCGGGCCCTTCGTCGTCGCCGAGCTGGACGACGGCACGCGGGTGGCGCACGTCGACGGGCAGGTACGCGCGCAGATCATCGACCAGCGCACGGACATCGCTGTCCTGGAACGCCGGTGGGCGCGCATAGTGGGGGAGGCCCTACCCCGGGCACGATCCCTGGAACTCGTCAGGAAAGCGGCGGCATCATGGAGCTGAGCGGCGCCCGGTGGCACACGAGCACCAGGAGCGGCAACAACGGTGGCAACTGCGTCGAGGTGGCGGACAACCTGCCCGGCGTCGTCCTCGTCCGCGACACGAAGGACCGCGCGGGTGGCACCCTGGCCTTCAGCCCGGGTGCCTGGCGCGGCTTCCTGCGCCTGACCCGGTCGACGCGACAGGCCGGCTGACCGGCCCGCCGGCCGTCGTCACCGGGCCGGCCGGTGGCGGGTCAGGGCGCCGAGTGGTGGCGCAGCGCGGCGATGAACCAGTCCAGCACCGGGGTCAGGGTGGGCGGCGCGGTCCAGCCGTTGACCGTCGCGAGGAGCTGGAAGTACCGCTCGGTCCGCGGGTCGTTGGCGACCTCCAGCCGGGCCAGCAGCGCGCTGCGGTAACCGGCGTCGTCGACCCGGTCGAAGACCTCGCCGTACGCGCAGACCAGCGCGGCCACCACGTGGCCGGCGCGGGGCGACTCGGGCGCGATGCCGGCGGCCCGGGCCAGTTCGACGGTGTCGCGGACCCGGTGGGTGAGGTCACGGACCATCGCCACCACCTCGGGGTGGGCGTCGCCGACGGTCCCGTCGACGAACTCGTGGACGATGCGCCGACGCTCGGCGTCGGAGATCGTGGTCTGCTCGGGCATCGGACTCGTCTCCACTCTGGGCCGGGACGCCGGGCGGTCGGGCGGGGGCGCCGGGCGGTCGGGGGACGACCGCCCGGCGCGCTCGGACCCCGGGTGGCAGCCCGGGGTCCGAGGGTGGGAGTGCCGGTCAGGACACCGTGCAGGCACCGCCGTTGACGGTGATCAGATCCGGTTCCGGGTTGGCCAGCGTGCCGGTCTTGGCGAGCAGACCGAAGGTGATGCTCGCGCCCGGCGCGATCTTCGCGTTGTACGACTCGTTCTTCGCCGTCACGGTGGCCCCGGACTGGGTCACCTTCGCCGACCACGCCTGGGTGACCTTCTGGTCGCCGTTGTAGGCGTACCGCAGGGTCCAGCCGTCGATCGCGGTGTCACCGGTGTTGCGCAGGACGACCTGGGTGTTGGAGCCGTCCGGCCAGGTGCCGTGCACCTGGTAGCTGACCGCGCAGGTGCGCGGGGCCACCGCCTTGGCCTCCCCCTGGTCGGCGAGGAACGACGCGAGCCAGGCCAGCGCCGAGTTCCAGTTGATCGCCACCTCGTTGGTCGAGTACGAGTTGATGTCGTCGACGTAGCAGAACATCGGCGCGCAGTCCTTGAGCAGCTGGGCGACGAACGGGTCCTGCAGGGCGGCGTTCGGGCCACCGGCGAGCGAGCCGACCGGCGGGTTCGGCATGGCCGGGTTGAGCTGGTTGCCGAAGATCCGGCTGTGCTGGTTGCGCGCGTTCTGCTCGCCCCAGCCGGTCACGTACGACATGTTCAGCGCGTTGCGGCCGAGCAGGTAGTCGGTCGCCTGCACGGCGCCGTCCCGGTACTTCGCGTCCCGGGTCAGGTCGAACGCGGTGGCCAGCACGACCATGTTGTTGATGATGTTGCTGTTGCTGCCCCAGACGTAGCTTGCCGCCTCGCCCGGCACCGGCAGGCCGTACGCCTGGGCGTGCAGGGTGGTCAGGTAGTTGTCGGCGGCGGCGGTCACCGAGGCGCGGACCCGGGCCCGGTCGGCGGCCGGCAGGCCGTTCGGCACGGTGGCCAGTTCGAGCCGGCCGACCGCGCCCACGCTCTGCCAGCTGAACGCGCCGCCCGTGGCGAACACGTCGCCGGTGTGCTGGGGCGAGGCGGTCAGGTCGTCCAGGTACGCCTTCTTGCCGGTGGTCAGGTACAGCTCGACGGCGGCCCAGTAGAACTCGTCGGTGACGTTGGTGTCGTCGTACGCCCCACCGCCGATGCCGTCGGCCGGGTCGGCGTAGACCGCCGGGTGGGCCTTGGCGGCGGCGTACGCGGTGGTCGCGGCGGTGCCGCAGCGGGCGGCGAACGCCGCGTCGTACGGGGCGAACAGGCGCTGGCACTGCGCGGCGACGGCGGCCAGGTTGAGGGTGGCGGCGGTCGACGGCGGGTGCAGCTCACGCGGCTGCGCGTCGTCCTGCGGGGCGAGCGGCAGGCCGGTCCACGCCTTGTCGTGGATCTTGTGGTGGACCATCCCGGCCAGCGGCTTGCCGGCCGGCACCTGCATCCGGAGCAGGAACTCGATCTCCCAGCGGGCCTCGTCGAGGATGTCCGGCACCGCGTTGCCCCGCTCGGGCACCCGCAGCGTCGAGTCACCCAGCGCGGCGCCACCGGCGGCGGTCTCCGCGGTCTTGGTCCGCTCGAAGGCGCTCAGCAGCTGGTAGGCGGCGATACCGCCGTTGACCACGTACTTGCCGTGGTCGCCCGCGTCGTACCAGCCACCGCGCACGTCCAGCGAGTAGTCGCAGACGCCGGGCTGGCAGGGCACCTGCGTGTCGCCCTGGTTGGGGGCCACGCCGAGGTGGCCGGCCGGGCGGGCGTACTCCTCGCCGATCAGGTCACCGTCGATCTCGATGCCGCTGCGCTGGGCGTAGAAGAACTGCATCGCGTCGGCCCGCAGCCGGTCGTAGAGGTCGCCGGAGATGTCGAACGGGTGGCTGGTCTCACCGTCGGCGACCAGCGTGTAGCCGGTGCCGGGCGTGCGGAAGGACGAGAAGTCGACGGTCTGCACGTTCTGCCCGGAGGCGGCGTCGACCCCGCGCGGGGTGCTCTGGCCGCTGGCGACGACCGTGCCGGCGGCCGACTTGAGCTGCCAGGGCAGCGCCTCGGTCGACTCGGTCACCACGGTGGCGTTCTTCGGCCCGCCGGGCAGGTAGCCGACCTGGTTGACCCGGACCCGGGGGCCGGTGTCCGGCACGTACGGCGGGGCGGCCTCGCCACCGCGCAACGAGACGTTGTCCAGGCAGATCCGCTGCTCGGCGGCGGCCCCACCGACCTGGAAGATGAGCTGGGCGTTGGGGTTGTCGTCCGGGACGGTGAACGTCTGCTCGACCCGCTTGCTCGTCGGGGCGGCCACCGCCGGCACGCTCGCGTACGAGGTGTAGGGGGCGCTGCCGAGCTGGAGCACGGCGTTGACGCTCAGCCCGGGGGTGGCCGAGATGTCGAAGCTGAGCTTGTACTCCGCACCGGCGTTGAGCCGGACCCCGTCGTGGCCGATGCCGGCGTCCCACGGGTTGGCCAGCCCGGCGGGGACGGTGACGCAGAGCCGGCCGTCGACGACGTCGAGCGGGCCGGTGCCATAGGAGAACCAGGGCGCGACGCCCTCGCTGAAGTCGCCGTTGCTGATCTGCTCGGGCGCGTCCGGCGGGACCTCGGCGTGGGCCACGCCGGTGCCGGCGCCGGTGAGGATCAGGGTCGTCGCTGCCAGTACCGCGAGATGCCGCCGACGTCGTCGGGTCAGGATCACGGGATTCCTTTCCGGGCGGAAGGGGTGGTGGTGGGGTGTGCCGTCGATGCCTGTCGCTGGGAGCGCTCCCAGCTATCAGCCAGATGTTTCCAGCGCGTCTCCTCCCTGTCAATCGATTCGACTGGATGACCTTCGGGCTGGTCGCAGCCGCCCGGACCGACGCCTGCGGCAGTGAGATTCGCCGCGCCACGCGCAGTCGTCCTGATCTCCTAGAGACAACAACGCCCTCCGCCTGGCAGGCTGCCACCCATGACCCTGAAGCTTCGTTCCGTCGGGACGAGCGACCGTGGGCTGATCCGCAGCGGAAACCAGGACGCCCTGCACTCCGGTGCCTGGCTCGTCGCCGTCGCCGACGGCATGGGCGGGATGGCGGCCGGCGACCTGGCCAGCCGGATCGCCATCGACGCGGTCGCCCCACTGGACGTGGAGACCCCCGAGGACGCCCTGGTGGCGGCGTTGCAGACCGGCATCGAGCTGGCCACCACGCGGATCCAGCAGGCCGTCCGGGAGGACCCCGAGCGGCAGGGCATGGGCACCACACTGACCGCCCTGCTGTTCTCCCGTACCGGTAGCTGTCTGGCGCTGGCCCACGTCGGCGACTCCCGGGCCTACCTGTTCCGCGAGGGCACCCTCAAACAGGTCACCCGGGACGACACCTTCGTCCAGATGCTCGTCGACCAGGGGGTGATCAGCCCCGAGGAGGCGTCCAGCCACCCCCGGCGGGCCGTGGTCACCCAGGCGTTGCAGGGCGAGCAGGTCTCCCCGTCGTACGCCACGATGGTGCCCCGGGCCGGCGACCGCTGGCTGCTGTGCAGCGACGGCCTGTCCAACGTCGTCCGCCCGGACACCCTCACCGAGGTGCTGCGGGAGACCCCGGACCGCCAGGACTGCGCCCGCCGACTGATCGACCTCGCCCTGCGGGCCGGTGGCCCGGACAACATCACCGTGCTGATCGCCGACGTCGTCGACGAGTGACCGCCACCGGCGGTGCGTGGGCTCAGCGACGGCGGTGCGTGGTGTGCCGGGTCGGCGCGGCCGTGACCGGGTCCTCCGGCCAGGGGTGGCGCGGGTAGCGCCCGCGCAGCTCCCCGCGCACCTGCGGGTAGCCGGTACGCCAGAACGACGCCAGGTCGGCGGTGACCGCGACGGGCCGGCCGGCGGGGGAGAGCAGGTGCAGCAGCAGCGGCACCCGGCCGTCGGCCAGCCGGGGCGTCTGCTGCCAGCCGAACGTCTCCTGGAGCTTCACCGCCAGCACCGGCGCGGCCGGATCGGTGTAGTCGACCCGAACCCGGGAGCCGCTGGGCACCTCGACGCGTTCCGGGGCCAGCTCGTCCAGCCGGCCCGCCTGCGGCCAGGGCAGCAGCCGGCGCAGCGCCCCGACCACGTCGATCCGGGTCAGGTCGGCCCGGCGGCGGGCGGCGGCCAGCTCCGGCCCGAGCCACCGGTCGGCGGCGGCGAGCAGCGCGTCGTCGGAGACCTCGGGCCACGGCCCGCCCAGCGCCTGCCGGCAGAACGCCAGCCGCTGGCGCAGCGACCGGGCCGCCGGGGCCCAGGTCAACAGGTCCAGGCCCGCCTGGCGGAGCCCGTCGGCCAGGGCGGCAGCCAGCAGCTCCGGCGTCGGTCGGGCCAGCGGCCGGCTGACCAGCTCGATCGCGCCGAGCCGGGTCACCTGGCGGGCCAGCACGTCGCCGTCGACCCAACCGACCTCGCTGACCTCGGTCAGCAACGCGCCGCCGACCTCCCTGGCGGTCGCCTCGTCGAGCGGGGCGGCCAGCCGGACCCGGGCGGTCGGCGCGCCCGGCGAGCGGTCGGCCACCGCGACGGCCAGCCAGCCCGTCCCGGTCAACGCCGACCCGGCGGCCAGCTCCGCCCCCGTCCCACCCGCCATCAGGTACGACGTCCCACCGGCCCGGCGCAGCCGGGCCAGCCGCTCCGGATGGGCCAGCCCCACCAGCAGCCCCGCCGCCAGATCGTCGGGTAGCCACGGTCCGGCGGCCCGTCCCCGGCCGCTCCGTCCCTGGGCGGCCGGCCGGTCACCGGGCCGGTCCCGGTCGGCGGCGCGGGCGGGACCGGCCGGCGGGCTGTCCGGGGTGCCGGCCCGGTCGGGGTCGCCGGTGGGCAGCGCGGCCCGCAGCCGCCGGACCTCGGCCCGCCACCGGGCGGTGGCGCCGGGGTCGGTGTCGTCGCGCAGCCGCCGCCACGCGGCGGTGAGATCGTCGTGCCGCCCGGCCAGACCGTCCTCGGCGAGCAGGGCGACCAGCTCGGCGGCCCGGTCCCGGCCGATCCGGTCGGCACCGTCGAGCAGGGCCCGGCCCAGCCGGGGGTGGGTGCCGGTGGCGGCGATGGCCCGCCCGCGGGCGGTCACCCGACCGTCGGCGTCGACCGCGCCGAGTGCGGTCAACGTCTCCCGGGCCACGGCCAGCGCGGCGGGCGGCGGCGGGTCGGGCAGTGCCAGTCCGGCTCCGTCGGGGCTGCCCCAGGCGGCCAGGTCCAGCGCGAAACCGGTCAGGTCGGCGGTGGTGATCTCCGGCTCGGGCTGCGCGGCGAGCCGGCCGTGGGTCCCCTCCGACCAGCAGCGATAGACCACCCCGGGGGCCTGCCGGCCGGCCCGGCCGGCCCGTTGCGTGGCGGCGGCCCGGGACACCGGCACGGTGACCAGCGCGCCCAGCCCCCGGGCCAGGTCGGTGCGGGCCACCCGGGCCAGGCCGGCGTCGACCACCACCCGGACCCCGGGCACGGTCAGGCTGCTCTCCGCCACCGAGGTGGCGAGCACCACCCGACGCCGGTCGGCGGGGCGCAGCGCGGCGTCCTGCGCGGCGGCGGGCAGCCGCCCGTGCAGCGGCAGGACGGCCACCCGGTCGGCCAGGTCGGCCAGCCGGCGGGTCACCGCCCCGATCTCGCCCGCTCCGGGCAGGAAGACCAGCACGTCGCCGTCCTGCTCGTGCAGGGCCCGCCGGACGGTCGCGGCGACGTGGTCGAGCAGCAGCGGATCGACCCGTCCCGCGCCCGGCGGCGCGACCGGGCGCGGCGGCGGCGTGAAGACCCGGGTGACCGGGTGCAGGGCCGCCTCGGCGCGGACCACCGGGGCCGGCGCGTCACCGCCGAGCAACGCGGCGAACCGGTCCGCCTCCGGGGTCGCCGACATCGCCACCAGCCACAGCTCGGGCCGCAGCGCCGCCCGGGCCTCCACGGTGAAGGCCAGCGCGAGATCGGCGTCGAGCTGCCGCTCGTGCACCTCGTCGAGCAGCACCGCGTCGATGCCGGGCAGGTCCGGGTCGCGCAGCAGCCGGCGGACCAGCAGGCCGGTGGTGACCACCTCGACCCGGGTGTCCGGGCCGACCCGGCGGTCGCCGCGTACGGCGTAGCCGACCCGGTGGCCGACCCGCTCGCCGAGCAGGTCGGCCATCCGCCGGGCCGCTGCCCGGGCGGCCACCCGGCGGGGCTGGGCGACCAGCACCCGCCCGGCCACCCCGTCGGCCACGGCGAGCGGGGCCAGGGTGGTCTTGCCGGTGCCGGGCGGGGCGACCAGGACCGCGCCGCCGGCGTCGGTCAGCGCTCGCAGCAGGGGTGCCAGCGCCGGCCGGACCGGCAGGTCGAGGGGTACGTCGGAGAGCACGGCTGCCACTGTGGCACGCCCGGGGTCAGCCCCGGCGTACCGCCTCCATGCCGGTGACGAAGGCTGTCCAGGCGTGGGCGGAGAAGATCAGCGCGGGCCCGCACCGGTCCTTGCTGTCGCGTACCGCGATCCGGTCGTCGGTGGTGGCGATCTCCACACAGTTGCCGTTGCCGCTGCTGCGGCTGCTGGTCCGCCAGTCCATCATGGACAGAGGCAGCGCCTGCATTCCCGTACCTTCCGTTCCCCCCGGGCGTGCCGCAATGCGATCACGCAAAGTGACGAGCAGCCTCCTCCAGGCGGGCCAGAGACGCCGCCGGATCCAGTGCCATCCGGCACAGCTCCTCGTGCACAAGGGTATACCCGCGCACGTGTCCCGCTTCCTCCAGCGCCAGACCCAGCGTGAGATTGTCCAGGTAAACCACGGAATTGTCGGCCGCGTCGGCAAACGTGATGATCACGTACGGAGTGCTCATCGCGGGGTGCCCACCGGATGCGAAAGGAAGTACGTGACATGTCACGTTCGGTGATCGGGCGACCGTGGCCATGTGGGTCAACTGCTCCGCCATCACGGCCGGCCCGCCCACCGGACGCAGCAGCACCGCCTCGTTGAGCACCACCGACAGCTCGACCGGGGGAGAGTCCCGGTGCAGCACCTCCTGCCGGCGCAGCCGGGCGGCCACCTTGCGTTCCAGCCCCTCCTCGCCGGCCGTACGACGGAACATCTCCCGGGCGTACGCCTCGGTCTGCAACAGCCCTGGGACGGACTCCGCCTCGTACGTGCGCAGGCTCTCCGCCTCGGCCTCCAGCCCGACGTAGAACTCGAACCACTCGGGCAGCACGTCGCTGTAGTTCTGCCACCAGCCGCGCTGCTGGGCACCCCGGGCGATCTCGATGAGCGCCTCGGCATCGACCCCGGTCACCTCGTAGAGGGCCAGGGCGGCGCGCACGTCCCGGGGTTTGATGCCGATCTGGGCGTTCTCGATCCGGGACAGGTTGCTCTTGGACATGTCGAGTTGGCGGGCGGCGACGTCCAGTGTCATGCCCGCGCGTTCCCGCAGTTGGCGGAGTTCACGGGCGATGCGGCGGCGGCGAACAGTGGGGCTGACGGTCACCCTCCGAGTCTGTCACGACAAGATCCGCAGGTCGCATGAGCACGGAGTGCAACCATCGAATCCGGGAGTTGCAAAGCTGGAGCTCTGGGGGCATCCTGTCACCCGGCGTGGATCACCTGTGGACAATGCGTGGGAGGCTCGTTTGCTGGTCGCCGACGAGTTCTTTCTGATTGCGCACAACGACAGCCGCGGAAAGGCCAAACTGCACCCGAGCGCCACCGGGCTCGGCCTGGCCGCCGGGTTGCTGGCCGAACTGATCCTGTTCGGACAGATCACCGTCTCCGGTGGACTGGTCACCGTGATCGACCGGCGTCCCCCGGCCGACGCGCTGGCCCACACCGTGCTCGACCAACTGATCGGTGAGTCGCAGCACCAGGCGGTGCGCACCTGGCTCGCCTTCCTGGCCCAGTCGTCCACCACCTCGGTGGGGGAGCGGTTGGCCCGGGCCGGGGTGCTGCGCCGGCAGGAGAACCGCCGCCTGCTGCGCACCACCGTCAGCTACCTGCCGATCGACCTCAACGCCGCCGCCTGGCCGGCGACCCGGCTGCGGGCCCTGGTGGAGCGGCCCGAACAGCCGCTGGTGTCGGACACGACGCTGCTCGGCCTGGTGGCCGCGGCCGGGCTGACCCGCGAGGTGCTGTGGAGCGCCGGCCCCCGCGCCCACCACCGACTGTCCACCCTCGTCGGTTCGCTGCCGCCCCCCCTGAAGGAACTCGTCGTGCACACCGAGGCCGCGGTCGGCGCGGCGGTGCTGCGCGGCATCCCCTGATCTCACCGCGCCACCCCCTTCCCCCTCATCTCCCCTCTTTCGGAGCAGCCCCATGCCCCCGCATCCGACAGTCGACCGCCCCAGCAACGTCAGCGACGCCCTGGCCCGTGGCCGCCTCGGCGTGCCGTCGGTCATCTTCTTCGTCCTCTCCGCCGCCGCGCCGCTGACCGTGGTGGCCGGCGTGGTCACCACGGGCTACGCGGTCACCGGCATCACCGGCATGCCGCTGGCGTTCCTCGCCGTGGGCGCCGTCCTGGCGCTCTTCTCCGTCGGCTACGTGGCGATGGCCCGCCGGGTCGAGAACGCGGGCGCGTTCTACGCCTACGTCGCCCGGGGCATCGGCCGCCCGGCCGGCGTCGGCGCGGCCTGGGTCGCGCTCATCGCCTACAACGCACTCCAGGTCGGCCTGTACGGCGCGATCGGCGCCGCCGCCGCCCCGGTGCTCGGCACCCTGTTCGGCGTCGAGCCGCACTGGTCCGTGGTGGCCCTGGTCGCCTGGGCGCTCGTCGCGTTCCTCGGCCTGCTGCGGGTGGACGTCAACGGCCTGGTCCTGGCGGTGCTGCTGATCGCCGAGATCGTGGTGATCGTCGTGTTCGACCTGGGCCAGCTCAGCCACCCGGCGGGCGGCTCGACCAGCTTCGCCGCCCTCGCCCCGGCCAACCTCCTGGTGCCGGGGGCGGGCGCGCTGCTGGTGCTCGCCATGACCGGGTTCGTCGGGTTCGAGTCCTCGGTGGTGTTCAGCGAGGAGAGCAAGGACCCGCGGCGGACGGTCCCGCTGGCCACCTACCTCTCGGTGGCGATCATCGCCGGGCTCTACGCGCTCTCCTCCTGGTCGATGACCGTGGCGGTCGGCCCGGAGAACATCTCCGCCGCCGCCGGTGAGCAGAGCATCGAACTGATCTTCAACCTTGCCGCCGCGCACCTCGGCGACACGGCGGTCACCATCGGCCAGGCGCTCTTCATGACCTCGGTGCTGGCCGCGATGATCTCGTTCCACAACACCACCGCCCGGTACGCCTTCGCGCTGGGCCGGGAGCGGGTGCTGCCGGCCGCCTTCGGGCAGACCTCGCCGCGCACCGGCGCACCCCGGATGGCCTCGCTGGCGCAGAGCCTGCTCGGCCTGCTGGTGATCGTGCTGTACGCGGTCAACGGCTGGGACCCGGTGGTGCAGTTGTTCTACTACGCCGGCACCGGCGGCGGCTTCGGCGTGCTGCTGCTGATCGCCACCACCAGCGTCGCCGTGATCGTCTACTTCGCCCGTTCCGACACCGCGGAGTCGCTGTGGAAGCGGGCGATCGCCCCGGCACTGGCCACCGTCGCGCTGGCCGCCGTGGTGGCGGTGGCGGTGGCGAACTTCGCGACCCTGCTCGGTGTCGCGCCGGATTCGCCGCTGCGCTGGATCATCCCCGGGGTCTACCCGGTGGCCGCGCTGATCGGCCTGCTGTGGGGCCTGGTGCTGCGCGCCAACCGTCCCGACGTCTACGCCCGGATCGGGCGGGGCGCGGAGAGCACGGCCACCTCGCTGTTCGGCCCTCCGGTGGAGCAGCCGGTGCCGGTGGAGTCCCGGCGGTGACCGCGCCGACCATCGGACGGCTCGCCGCCGCCGACACCCGGTGGGTCGCCGAGCGGATCGCCGAGGCGTTCCTGGTGCTCCCGGCGACCCGGTGGCTGGTGCCCGACGAGGCCAAGCGGGAGGCCGTCTTCGCCGACAACTTCGAGATCCTGGTCGACCACGCGATGCGGCACGGGCTGGTCTTCGGCACCGCCGACCGGGACGCGGTGGCGGTCTGGTTCCCGCAGGTCGGTGACGAATCGCCGGCCCCGGTGGACTACGACGACCGGCTGGCCGCCGCCTGCGGGGAGTGGACGCCCCGGTTCCAGCACCTCGACGAGCTGTTCGCCGCCAACCATCCGCACCCCGACCACCATCACCTGGCGCTGCTCGCCGTCCGGCCGGGGCGGCAGGGGCAGGGGTTGGGCACCGCGCTGCTGCGGCACCACCACGCCTGGCTGGACGCCCACGGGGTGCCCGGTTACCTGGAGGCCAGCAGTGAGGCCGGACGGGACCTCTACGCCCGGCACGGCTACCGGCTGCGCGAGGTCTTCCGGCTGCCCGACGGCACGCCGTTCTATCCGATGTGGCGGGAGCCGGCGGGCGGCTGACCGGCGTCCCGGGCAACGTCGGCGTCGCGTACTTCTGTGAACGCCGACCGACGCGGCACCGGCCCCGACGCGGGTGCGTCGGGGCCGGTGCGTCGTTCGACGTCGGGAAGGCCCGGCCGGCGAACCGCCGGCCGGGCCCCGTGGTCGTGACCGTCACCGGGGACCGGTGACCGCCTCCACCCCCTCAGTAGGTGCCGTCGAGCTGACCGCGCAGCTTGGTCAGGGCCCGGGCGAGCAGCCGGGACACGTGCATCTGCGAGACGCCGATCTGATCGGCGATCTGCGACTGGGTCAGGTTGCCGTAGAAGCGCAGGGTGAGGATCTTCTGCTCGCGCTCGTCGAGGGTGGCCAGCGCCGGGCCGAGGGCGACCCGCAGCTCGGCCAGCTCGAACTCGTTGTCCTCGCCGCCGAGCATGTCGCCCAGCTCGGTGGCGCGGTCGCCGTCGCCGGTCGGGGTGGACAGCGACACCGCGTTGTACGCGCGGGCGCCCTCCAGGCCCTCCAGGACCTCTTCCTCGGTGAGCTTGAGGTGGGCGGCGATGTCGGCGACCGTCGGCGAGCGGCCGAGGGTCTGCAACAGCGAGCTGTTGGCGTCGGAGATGGCCAGCCGCAGCTCCTGGAGCCGCCGGGGGACCCGGATGTCCCAGGTGCGGTCGCGGAAGTGCCGCTTCAGCTCGCCGATGATGGTCGGGATGGCGTAGCCGGCGAAGTCGACGCCGCGCGACGGGTCGAACTTGTCGATCGCCTTGATCAGGCCGACGGCGGCGGTCTGGGCCAGGTCGTCGGTGGGCTCGCCCCGGCCGCTGTAGCGGTGGGCCAGGTGGTTGGCCAGCGGGAGCCAGGCCTCGATCGCCCGGTCCCGCAGCGCGGCCCGGGACGGGTGGCCGGCGGGCAGCGCGGCCATCGCGTTCAGCAGGTCGGCGGCGCTGTCGGTGAGCGCGCGCGGGTCCAGCTTCTCGGTGGTGGACGGTGTCGCCGCCGGCTTGCTCATGGTGGGCGCGGTCATTGGTGGTCCTCCCTGCACCTCGTCCGCGGTCAAAAAGACGTGACGCTTCGGTTTAGCTTCAGATGGGCCGTTCGGAAGTCACCATAGCCTGATCGGTGAACAGAAATCTAGCCGAAAGGCTGATGTACTTAAGTGATTTCTAGTCACAAAGCCGCACTATTGGACATGGTTCGCGTCGACTGTGATCACGAGCACCGCTCGGACCGGCCGGCCACCCGGAACCCGACACCACGGCAGCGGTGTCGGCTATCCGTCCTTGTCCGCCGTAAGGACCGCCCGTAGCGTCGCGGGAGACCACCGCCGTACGGAGGACCACGTGCTCGACCCCGCGGACCCGCAGCTCGTCGTCGACAGCCGTACGCTGCACTTCAGCTGGTTGCCGGCCGACCCGGACGCGGTCGTCGCCCTGGTCCCGCCCGGCCTGTGCCCCCGCCCCGACCGGCAGGTCTTCATGAACCAGTACGTCGTCGAGGACGCCGGTCAGACCTCCGGCCTCGGCGCGTACTCGCTGACCTACATCGGGGTGGCCCTCGCCGGGGTCGACGCGCCCGACGGGGCGACCCCCGGGGGCTGGTGGACCCACTACGTCACCTCCAGCCCCCGGGTCCGGGACTACGCCGCCGCCCGGGGAGCCCCGGCCGTGCTGGGACACACCACCCTGCGGGTACGGGGCGACGTGCTGGTCGCCGAGACCGAGGTCGGCGGCGTCCCGCTGATCCGGACCCGGGCCCGGGTCGGCCACGCCGGCCACCAGCTGCGCGCCGGCCACCACCGGTACTTCACCCGGTGCGACGGCGAGCTGTTCAGCGGGGTCTACCCCTACGTCTCCGAACCGGTCAGCCCGTTCGAGATCGAGTCGGTGGAGTTCCTCGACCCCCGGCACCCGAGCTACGCGCTGCGCCCGGAGAACCCCCTGCTCATCGCCAGCGGCTGCTACGCCCCGCGTACCTCGTTCGCCCACCCGGGCGGGCTGACCCGCCACCCCACCCCGGCCGCCGACCGGCGGGACCTACCAGGTGCCCTGGCGACGGGCGCGCAGCGGCCTGCCGTCGGGGTCGTAGACCAGCCGGTACGCCGGTAGCGCCCACAGCCGGGTGTACCAGGGCAGCCGCTCAGGCCGGTGCGGGCGCAGCCGGCCCGGCGGCCGGGGGCCCGATCGGCCCGAGTCGTGCCACCGCTGCAGAGCGTCCGCCGTGGCGGTGATCGCCGCGACGGCGCTGGCCGGGTCCAGCAGGTCGGCGTCGTCGGCACCGCCCGGGTCGCGGTCCAGGTGCTCGCGCCACAACCGCAGCCGCAGGTCCCGGGCGAACACCCGGGCCCCGTCGCCCCGACCCGCCGGGTCGACGGGGGACCGCTCGTCGCGGGTCTCGTCGAGCACCGCGCAGGACAGCTCGCTGTCGTGCGTCCAGGAACGCCTGTTGAAGTTGTCGCTGCCCACGCTCGCCCACACGTCGTCGACCACGCAGATCTTCGCGTGCACGTAGACCGGGTCGCCCGCCCGGTTCTCCACGTCGAAGACGTGCACCCGGTCCGGCGCGGCCCGTTCACACAGCGACAGCGCCTGCTCCCGGCCCACCGTGTTGGGCGGCAGCGCCAACGCGCCGTCCACGTCCGGATAGCGGGGGACCACCGCGACCAGGTGCAGGTCGGGGTTGTCCCGCAGCGCCTCGGCGAACAGCTCGGCCACCTCGGTCGACCACAGGTACTGGTCCTCCAGGTAGATCAGCCGGCGGGCCCGGCGCACCGCCTTGGTGTAGCCCCGGGCCACCGTCCGCTCGCCGTCCGGGGCGAACGCGTAGCGGGGGCGCACCGCCGGGTAGGTGCGCAGCACCTGGATGTGGTGCGGGCCACAGGGCGGCGGATCGGCCGACGGGTCGGGCAGCGGATCGGGGCTCAGGTCGGAGCCGCGCAGCCGGTCCCGCAGGTAGGCCAGCGGGTTCTCCGAGTCCAACGGCATCGGATCGGTCCACCGCTCGCGGAACGTGGTGTCCAGCGCGGCGACCACCGGACCCCGGACGGCCAGTTGCACGTCGTGCCACGGCGGGTGCGGGCCGTACCGTGGTGACATCGCGAGAGCCTGCGGGTCGCCGTGGTGGTCGGCGTCGTCGCGGCGGCTGTGGCACAGGTCGATCCCGCCGGCGAAGGCGACGTCCCGCTCCGGGGCGTCGCGGTGGCGCAGCACCACCAGCTTCTGGTGGTGCGATCCGCCCCGCCGGACGCGCTGGTCGAGCAGCACCTCACCACCGGCGGCGTTGACCGTCTCGCTCAGGTCGCGGTTCTCCGCCTCGCTGTAGGACAACGTGTCGAGGTGGGAGCGCCAGAGCAGCCCCTTGACCAGCACGCCCCGCTGGGCGGCCCGGGCGAAGAGCTGGACCACCGTCGGGCCGTCCGGGCGCATCCGCTCGTCCGGGTCGCCCCGCCAGTCGGTGAAGAAGAGCTGGTCGCCCGCGCCGAGCGCCTCGACCTCGGTGACCAGCCGGTCGAAGTACGCCGACCCGTGAATCAACGGCTCGGCGAGGTTTCCGGACGTCCAGACGGGTATCCCGGAGACCGGGTTGGCGCGTTCCTCAGCGGTCAGGAACCAGTCCTCGATCGCCACGTTCCAGCCTCCCGAGGTCGACGACGTCCTCACGGTAGGACCCCCACCGTCGGTACGCACGCCGGGTCTCCCGGACCCCGCCCGGACGGTGTGGCCTACCGCACCCCGCGAAGCCGTGAACGCCGAGGAGGCCAGGCCATGCCCGCCGAGACGACGAACCCCGCGACCGAGGACCGTACGGATGCGGTCGAGAGCGAACGCGGCGCGATCCTGGCGGTGCTGCTGATGGTGATCCTCGGGGTGGCCGGGATCTTCGCGGTCTCCTGACCGACGCGGTGCCGCCCCCGGGCGTCCCGGGGTGACACCGGGACGCCCGTCGCAGGTCGGTCTCAGGGGCGGTCGCCCTGGCCGCCGGTGTGCGGCAGCCGCCGGGCGGGAACCACACCCAGCTTGCCGGCCTGGAAGTCCTCGAAGGCCTGCATCAGCTCGGCGCGGGTGTTCATCACGAACGGCCCGTAGTGCGCCACCGGCTCCCGGATGGGCTTTCCGCCCATGATGTAGAGGTCCAGGGCCGGGGTGTTGCCGTCCTGTCTGCCGGCGGCGGTCACCCGCAGCGCGTCGCCCGGACCGTGCACGGCCAACTGGCCGCCCTGGAACGGCCGCCGGTCGGTGCCGACCGTGCCGCGACCGGAGAGCGCGTAGACCAGCGCGTTGAAGTCGGCCCGCCAGGGCAGGTCCAGCTCCGCGCCGGGCTCCAGCGTGACGTGCGCGATGGTGATCGGGGTGTGGGTCGACCCCGGCCCCCGGTGCCCGGCGATCTCACCGGCGATGATCCGGATCAGCGCGCCACCGTCCGGCGTGGTCAGCAGCGCCGACTCCCGACCACGGATGTCCTGGTAGCGCGGCGGCATCATCTTGGCCACCCGGGGCAGGTTGACCCAGAGCTGGAGGCCGTGGAAGAGGCCGCCGCTGGCGACCAGGTGCTCCGGCGGGGCCTCGATGTGCAACAGGCCACTGCCGGCCGTCATCCACTGGGTGTCGCCGTCGGTGATGGTGCCGCCGCCGCCCTGCGAGTCCTGGTGGTCCATGATTCCGTCGATCATGTACGTGACCGTCTCGAAGCCCCGGTGCGGGTGCCACGGGGTGCCCTTCGGCTCGCCCGGCGCGTAGTCCACCTCGCCCATCTGGTCGAGGTGGATGAACGGGTCGAGATCCGACATCGGCACCCCGGCGAAGGCGCGGCGGACCGGGAAGCCCTCACCCTCGTAGCCGCTGGGGGCGGTGGTCAGCCGGCGGACCGGCCGGTAGCTGGTGGTCTCGTCGAGCCGGGGCAGACGGGGCAGGACGAGGACGTCGTCGACGGTGATCGCGGGCATCACGGGCTCCTCAGGTGTCGCGGTGGGTGGACGACGCGTCCCGGTCGGCGCGCAGCCGCCGGCCGAGCCGGTCGAAGACCCGGGTCAGGGTGGCGACCTCGGCGTCGTCGAGGTCGTCCATCAGGTGCCGCCGGACCGAGGCGAGGTGCCCCGGCGCGGCCTCACGCAGGGCCAGCAGCCCGGCGGCGGTGAGCACCGCCTCGCTGCCCCGACGGTCCCCGGGGCAGGACTGCCGGGCGACCAGACCCCGCCGCTGCATGGTGGAGATCTGGTAGGTGAGCCGGCTGGGCGAGAAGACCAGCCGGGCGGCCAGCTCGCCCATCCGTAGCCGCTGGCCCGGTGCCTCGGAGAGCAGGACCAGCACGTGGTAGTCGGCGAAGCTCAGCTCACCGTCGGCGCGCAGATCGTCCTCCAGCTGGGTGAACAGCCGCTGGCTGGCCTCGATGTAGGCACGCCAGCAGGCCATCCGCTCGCTGTCCAGGCTCTCCGTCATGCCCCGAACAGTAGCACTCTTTCAAATTTAAACAAGCTCCCTGATGCCCGTGTGAGCAGCGAAACAGTCCTCCTTGATGGGAGGAAGTTCAGGATTTGAAAGGACCCGGTGGGTGGCGAGCTGGCAGACTGCTCCGGTGGAACCCGTACAGATCAGCGCACCCGGCCTGGTGCTGCGTCCCTGGCGGGCGGCGGACGCGCCGGCCGTGCTGGCCGCCCTGGTCGACCCCGACATCGTCAGGTGGAACGGGCAGGGGGTGACCGACCTGGCGCAGGCCGCCGCGTGGATCACCCGACGGGCCGACCACAGCGACGGCAGCCACGTCTCCGTCGCGGTGACCGACGCCACCGACGGGACACTGCTCGGCGCGGTCTCCGTGCACCAGATCCGGCACGGCAACGCCGCTGTCGGCTACTGGACCGCCGCGCCGGCGCGCGGACGGGGGGTCGCCGCCCGCGCGTTGCGGGCGCTCACCGGCTGGGCCTTCACCCACCTCGACCTGCACCGGATCGAGCTGTGCCACGCGGTCGACAACCCCGCCTCCTGCCGGGTCGCCACCCGCGCCGGCTACCGCTGGGAGGGGACGCTGCGCGAGTCACACCGCTACGGCGACGGCCACCGCCACGACGAACACCTCCACGCCCGCCTCGCCACCGACGACTGACCCGCTCCGCTCCCGCTCACCCGTCGCCCCCGCCGCGGCCCTGCCCTGTCCCGGGTGATCAAGAGCTTTGCGTCACCAATGAGCCGGCGGTTTCATGGGGTCGGTGCAAGTAGTAGTCGATCAAGGGCTTCGGCGGGAGTGTCCCATCCGAGGGTCTGTCGGGGGCGGCCGTTGAGTTGGATCGCGACGGTGTCGAGGTCGTTTTGG
>NZ_JAFEUC010000016.1:0-214396 GCF_016901255.1 Micromonospora humida | reverse complement strand
CCAAAACGACCTCGACACCGTCGCGATCCAACTCAACGGCCGCCCCCGACAGACCCTCGGATGGGACACTCCCGCCGAAGCCCTTGATCGACTACTACTTGCACCGACCCCATGAAACCGCCCCGTGGCAGATGACGCAAACCTCTTGATCGCGCGACCCGGACGGGGCGGTCTGCGGTGATCAAGAGGTTTGCGTCAATTCCAGGCGGCGGGGTGACGCAAACCTCTTGATCAACCCGAGCAGGTGCGGGACGTGGGCGCGGGGTGCGGGGATGGGGCGGGGGTGGGGGCGGGTCAGGTGTGGAGGGTCCAGGTGCCGGCGCGGGGGACGGTGACCAGGGTCCAGAGGCCGTCGGGGGTGACGGTGGCACCGGGTGAGACGGTCAGCCAGCGGGAGTGACGGACCCGGACCGGCACCTGGCCGGCGGCGGTGGTCCGGAACGTCAGCGTGGCAGCGTCCTGCCCGACCAGCACCCCGGGCGCGGCGACCAGGGGCGTCGGGTCGGTCACCGCGTACAACCGCCAGTGCCGGTCCGACCAGACCTCGGTCAGGTACGGCAACCCCGCCCCGACCAGTTCCGCCTCGGCCCGGCCCACCCAGGACAGCGGCGCGTCGGCGACGGCGACGTACTGCACGGCGTACTCGTCCAGCCAGGCCCGGTAGCTGTCGGCGGTCAACGGCACACCGGTGCCACCGGCCCCCGGCACGGTGGTGAAGAACAGCGGGTTACGCCCGATGTCGACCTGGCGCAGCCAGCCCCGGGCCAGCGGCACCTCGCCGAGCTGCGCGGCCTCCCAGTAGTTACGGGTCGGCGGCACCTCCACCCGCCCGGTGAGCCCGCGCCGGCCCAGCTCGGCGGCGAGCGGGGCGAAGTAGCTCCGGTCGGCGGTCGGATCGTCGGCGCTGCGGACGTCGGCGGCGACCACCGGCGGCAACCACCAGCACACCACCGCCAGCAGCACGGCCAACGCCGCACCGCCGATCCGGGTGACGGTACGGGGTGCCGCCGAAAGCCGCGCGGTGAGCCGGGCGGGTGGCCGGGCGGCGGCGGCCAGCACCGGCAGCGCGAACATCGTCACCAGGCGGGTCGCGTTCAGCCCGACCGGGGTGTGCACCAACGCCGCCGCCAGCACCCCGCCCGCCGACAGCAACGCCCCCACCCGCACCGGCCGGTACGCCACCACCGCCGCCACCAGCAGGCTGACCGTGACCGACCGCAGGGTGTCGGAGCCGCTGATGTTCATCCAGCCGCCCTCGCCGAACAGCAGCCCGGTGACCCCCAGCGGCACCGCCGCCGCGACCCCGAGCAGCAGGCCGTCGGCCCATCGGCGGGTGACCAGCAGCGCCACCCCGGCCAGGCCGACGAACAGACCCGCCACCGGGCTGCTCGCCGACGCCAGCGCCGCGCCGGCCACCGCCAGGACCGGCCGGCCCCAGCGCCCGCCCCGTGCCCAGCGCCCATCCCGGCCGCCCGCCCCGCCCCGGCTGGCTGGCGCGGAACTCGGCCCGTCCGGGCCGCGCCGGTCGGCCGGCAGGGTCAGGGCGAGCAGGGCGGCCAGCCCGAACGCCACCCCGAGGGCGTAGGTGACCCGGCCGGAGACCAGGTTGCCGGTGATCGTCAGCACCCCGACCAGGCTGCCGAGCAGCGGCCGGGGCACCCGGGTACGCACCAGCAGGGCGGCGAACGCGGCGGCCGAGCCGACCAGCGCCAACGCCCCGGTCAGGCGCACCCCGAGGATCGCCATCAGCGGCGGCGAGACCAGGCTGTAGCCGAGCGGCGTGATGCCGGCGTACCAGCGCAGGTCGACCAGGGCCCAGCCGTGCCCGGCGAAGAAGTCGGCGCGGGCCACCTGGGCCGACAGGTCCGACCCGAGCGGGGGCAACGCCAGCCACACCCCGGCGAGCACCGCGGCGACCACGGTGGCCGACCCCACCACCCTGCTGCCCCGCATGCCCACCTCCGGTCCGCGCCCACGCTACTGGCAGCATGACGGACGTGCCTCACCACCTGTCCCGCTGGCTCGGTCTGTCCGGTTCGGTGCTGCTCGCCATCGCCGCGTACCTCGGGGGCGCGCTGCCGGGGTCGGAGCTGCGACCCACCCCGGTCAGCATCTGGCAGAGCCGGCACGGGCCACTGATCATCGTCCTCTGGCTGGTCGGCACCGGGCTGCTGGCCTGGGCGTGGTGGACCCTGCGCGACCGGGTGCCGTCGACCCGGTGGGCGCTTGTCACCGCCGGGCTGTGGGTGCTGCCGCTGCTGGTCGCGCCACCGCTGGCCAGCCGCGACGTGTACGCGTACTCCTGCCAGGGCGCGAGTTACGCGGCCGGGATCAACCCGTACGAGCAGGGGGTGTCGGCGCTGCCCTGCCCGTGGATCGACACCATCTCCTACATCTGGCGGGACACCCCCGCCCCGTACGGGCCGCTGTTCGTGATGATCGCCGGGGCGGTGGTACGGCTCACCGGCAGCCTCGACCCGGACACCGCGCTGACCGTCAACATCGCCCTGTTCCGGCTGCTCGCCGTGGCCGGGGTGGCGCTGACCGCCGCCTGCCTGCCGACGCTGGCCCGGCGCTGCGGCGTACCGGTGCCCCGGGCGCTGTGGCTGGCGCTGGCCTCGCCGCTGGTCGGCGTACACCTGGTCTCGGGGGCGCACAACGACGCGCTGATGATCGGCATGCTGGTCGCCGGCCTGGCCGTGGTGGCGGCCAACCCGGGCCGGCGCTGGCCGCTGCTGGCCGGCGGGGTGCTGCTCGGGCTG
Source organism: Micromonospora humida (assembly GCF_016901255.1). Classification (NCBI taxonomy): domain Bacteria; kingdom Bacillati; phylum Actinomycetota; class Actinomycetes; order Micromonosporales; family Micromonosporaceae; genus Micromonospora; species Micromonospora humida. The sequence continues at coordinate 211,634 of NZ_JAFEUC010000016.1, read as the reverse complement.
GCCGGCGCGGTGAAGGTGACCGCGCTGGTGGTGGTGCCGTTCGCGGTGCTGGCCGCGCTGGTCGGGCCGTACCGGATCAGGGCGCTGCTGCGCGACGGCCTGCCGGTCGCCGGCGGCGCGCTGGTCGCGGTGGCCGGCGCGACCCTGGCGGCGGGCCTGGACTTCGGGTGGATCGCCGGCCTGGAACAGGGCGGCCTGGTGATCGCCTGGACCTCGCCGCCGACCGCCGTCGGGCAGACCGCCGGCTACGTGGCGGCACTGTTCGGCGCGGACGTCGACGCGCTGCCGGTGACCCGGACGATCGGCATGCTGGTGCTGGCGGTGCTGCTGGTCTGGCTGTGGTGGCGGGCCCGCACCCGTGACCCGCTGTGGCACGCCGGCCTGGCGCTGGCCGCGACGGTGGCCCTCGCGCCGCTGTTCCACCCCTGGTACTGGCTGTGGCCGATGGCCGTGCTCGCCGCGACGACCCACCTGTCGACCCGGTGGTTCGCGCTGGTGGCGTTGGTCTCGTCGTTCCTGGTGCTGCCGGACGGCACCGGGCTGCCCCGGTTCACCAAGATGCCCGGCGCCCCGCTGATGACGCTGTTGGTGATCGTGGTGGCCGTGCGGTTGGTACGGTCGGCTCGGGCGGGACGGCGACCCGCCACCGTGGATTCGCCCGCCGACTGAGGAGAGGTGGCCGGTGACCGAGGCCGGCGCACCAACCGGGCGGGCCCGCGCGGCGCGCCACCTCGGGCTGACCGGGGCGGTGCTGCTCGCCGTGGCCGGCTGGCTGGGCGGGGTGCTGCCCGAGGTACCGCCGACCGGCCCGTGGCGCGGGCCGCACGGCCCGGCCGCCGTGAGCTGCTGGCTGGTCGGCACGGCGCTGATGGTGGGCGCCTGGTGGGCGTTGCGTGCCGGTGCCCCGTCGACCGAGTGGGCGTACCGCACCGCCGGGCTGTGGTCGCTGCCGCTGCTGCTCACCCCGCCCCTGGCCAGCCGGGACGTCTACTCGTACGCCTGCCAGGGCTGGTCGTACGCGGCCGGGCACGACCCGTACCGGGTGGGGGTGGCGGCGGCCGGCTGCCCGTGGGTGGACGCGGTCGCGCCGATCTGGCGGGACACCCCGGCCCCGTACGGCCCGGTCTTCGTGCTGCTGGCCGCCCTGGCTGCCGCCGCCGGCGGTTCCCTGCTCGGCACCCTGGTGGTGCTGCGCCTGTACGCGGTGGCCGGGGTGCTGCTGGCGGCGCTCTGCCTGCCCGGCCTGGCCCGTGCCGCCGGGGTGCCCACCCGCCGGGCGGTGTGGCTGGGGCTGGCCTCGCCGCTGGTCGGGGTGCATCTGGTGGCCGGCGCGCACAACGACGCGGTGCTGCTCGGCCTGCTCGCGCTGGGTCTGCTGGTGCTGGTGCGCGCGCCCGGCCGGACCCGGGGGCTGCTCGTCGCCGGGGTGCTGCTCGGGCTGGCGGTGGCGGTGAAGGCGACCGCGCTGGTGGTGCTGCCGTTCGCGGCGTTGACGGCGGTGCACGGCCGCTACACCCTGCGGGCCCTGCTGCGCGACGGCGGCCGGCTCGCCGGGGCGGTCCTGGTCACCCTGGCGGCGGTCTCGGCGCTGTCCGGGTTGGGGCTGGGCTGGGTGGCCGGGCTGGCCCGCAGCGGGGACTCGCAGCAGTGGACGTCACCGCCGACGGCGGTCGGCTTCGTCGTCGACTACGTCGGTGAGCTGGCCGGTCGGCGGCCGGACGCGGTGCCGGTGACGAGGGCGGTGGGCCTGCTGGCGCTGGTGGTGCTGCTCGCGGTGCTGTGGTGGCGGGCGTGGACGGCGCTGCGCCGGCTCAACGACGTCCGGCAGCGGGTGCACCGGCTGGCGGCGGCCCGACCCCGGGTCACCCTGGGCGCGGCGGGTGTGGCGCTGGCCGCGACGGTGCTGCTCGCCCCGGTCCTGCACCCGTGGTACGTGACCTGGCCGCTGCTACTGCTCGCGGTGTCGGCGACCCGGACCACCTGGTTCGTGGTGCCCGCGGCGGTGGCGGCCTTCCTCACCCTGCCCGACGGCACCACTGTCGCCCGCTACACCAAGGCGCCCGGCGCGATCGTGATGACCGCGCTGCTGGTGGTGCTGCTGGTCGGTGTGGTGCGGAGCCGGCGCAACGGAACGGGCCGGCCCCGCGGAAGCGGAGCCGGCCCGGCCGGTGGAACGTGACCGTCGAGGGCGGACCTCAGCAGTCGAAGTACATCGCGAACTCGTGCGGGGTCGGGCGCAGGCGCACCGGGTCGACCTCGTTGGCCCGCTTCCACCCGATCCAGGTGGAGATCAGGTCGGGGGTGAACACGCCACCGTCGAGCAGGTAGTCGTGGTCGGCCTCCAGGGCGTCGAGCACCTCCGGCAGCGAGCCCGGCACCTGCTTGACGTCGCCCCACTCCTCCGGCGGGAGGTCGTAGAGGTCCTTGTCGATCGGGGCCGGCGGCTCCATCTTGCTCTTGATGCCGTCCAGGCCGGCCATCATCATGGCCGAGAACGCGAGGTACGGGTTGCTGGACGGGTCCGGCACCCGGAACTCGACCCGCTTGGCCTTGGCGTTGCTGCCGGTGACCGGGATGCGGGTGCAGGCGGAGCGGTTGCGCTGCGAGTAGACCAGGTTGACCGGGGCCTCGTAGCCGGGCACCAGCCGGCGGTACGAGTTGACCGTCGGGTTGGTGAACGCCAGCAGCGACGGGGCGTGGTGCAGCAGGCCACCGATGTACCAGCGGGCGGTGTCCGACAGGCCGGCGTAGCCGGTCTCGTCGTAGAACAGCGGCTCGCCGTTGAGCCAGAGGCTCTGGTGGGTGTGCATGCCGGAGCCGTTGTCGCCGAAGAGCGGCTTGGGCATGAAGGTGGCCGTCTTGCCGTTGGCCCAGGCCTCGTTCTTCACGATGTACTTGAAGAGCTGGAGCTGGTCGCCGGCGTGCAGCAGGGTGGAGAACTTGTAGTTGATCTCCGACTGACCGGCGGTGCCGACCTCGTGGTGCGAACGCTCCACGGTGAAGCCGCCGTCGACCAGCCGACGCACGATCGAGTCGCGCAGGTCGGCGTAGTGGTCCACCGGCGGCACCGGGAAGTAGCCGCCCTTGTACGCGGTCTTGTAGCCGCGGTTGCCGCCGGCCTCCTCACGCCCCGTGTTCCACGCGCCCTCGACCGAGTCGATGTAGTAGAACGACTGGTGTGCCGAGGTCTCGTGGCGGATCGAGTCGAAGATGTAGAACTCCGCCTCGGCACCGAAGTACGCGGTGTCGGCGATGCCGCTGGCGGCGAGGTAGGCCTCGGCCTTCTTGGCCACGTTGCGCGGGTCCCGGGAGTAGGCCTCACGGGTGAACGGGTCGTGGATGAAGAAGTTGAGCGCGAGGGTCTTCTGCGCGCGGAACGGGTCGATGAAGGCGGTCGCGACGTCCGGGAGCAGGAGCATGTCCGACTCGTGGATCGCCTGGAAACCGCGGATCGACGAACCGTCGAACGCGAGACCGTCGGTGAAGACGCTGTCGTCGAAGGACTCCACCGGCAGGTTGAAGTGCTGCATCACGCCGGGCAGGTCACAAAAACGTACGTCGACGAACTTTACGTCCTCGTTCTTGAGGTATCGCAGGAGTTCCTCGGGATTGGCAAACACACGTCCTCCTGGCACGTCCACTCCGGTGGCTGGGCTCTGGCGACGCTATGACCGCGGGGTTGCTCGCCCGTGTCTCCAATGTTTCTGCCGTGTTACGCCGCTCGCGGAGCGTCATCTGCGCCGCTCAGTACCCGCCGGGTTGTCCGTTCGGACGATACCGGCTGAAGCACTGTATCGCTTTTCGGGGTGATAAGACCGAATTTGCACAGACTGCGGGAACGCCCCCGGAGTCCACCTGCTGGTCCGCCCCGAGCCGCCCCAGGGGCCCGCGGTGGGCTGAGGGGCGGCCCCGGGACGGTGCTGACTACCCTGGACCACCGTGACGAGTCCGCCCGCCGCGGCACCGGTGCCGCCCGCCACCGACCCCACCTTCGACCCGCCGGGCCTCGGCCGACGGTTCGGCGCCCTGGTGATCGACTGGGTGCTCTGCCTGCTGGTGTCGAACTTCTTCGCCGACCCGGTCCGCGACGGCTGGGCCCCGGTGGTGGTGCTCATCGTCGAGTACGGCTTCTTCCTCGGCCTCTTCGCCCAGACCCCCGGCATGTGGATCACCCGGCTGCGCTGCCTCGACTGGTCCGACGGCGGGCGGCTCGGGATACCCCGGGCGCTCCTGCGTGGCCTGCTCCTGGCTCTGGTGGTACCGCCCCTGATCATGGACGCCCAGCGTCGCGGCCTGCACGACCGGCTCACCGGGGCGGTCGTCGCCGACGCCCCCCGCCCCGCCCGCTGACTCCGGCTCACCCGCCGGCCCCGGCCTGCCCGCCGACCCCGGACACGCCGCGAGCCGGGCCCGACGGACGGGCCCGGCTCGCGGAGGCGTACCAGAGGGGGTCAGCGGCCCCGGGTCTGGCGGAACGCGCGGCCCGGCGGCCGCATGTTCTTGGGAATCGCGCCCTTGGGCATCTGCGGGCGGGCGGTGAGCGCCTTGAGCCGCTTGTCGAGGGAGTTGACGTCCTTGCCGTTGAGGGTGCGCGGCAGCCGCATCAGGGTCATCCGCAGCTTGCGGATCGGCAGCTCACCTTCGCCCTGGCCGATCACGTAGTCGTGCAGCGGTGCCGAGCCGATCACCTTGGCCAGCCGGCGCTTCTCCTGGCCCAGCAGGCCCCGGACCCGCTGCGGGTGCCCCTCGGCCAGCAGGATCACGCCGGGCCGGCCGATCACCAGGTGCACCATGTCCATCTGGGTGGTGGAGCTGACCGCCGGGGTGACCCGCCAGTCACCACGCATGCTCTCCATGATCTGCGCCGCCGCGCCGGGCTGCCCCTCGGCCGCGTTCATCATCGCCTTGTTGGACCGCAGGTTGAGCACGATCAGCAGGGCGAGCAGGGCGAACAGGATGCCGATCGGCAACCAGAGCCAGCCCCAGAGGATCACCGCGACCACGGTCAGCGCGAGCGGGATCAGCACCGCCCCGGCGGCCAGTGGCGCGAACCACCTGTCCTGCTTGGCGGTGAACTTGAACACCATCCCGATCTGCTTCAGCCGTTGGCCGAACGAGACCTTCTCCTGGGGCTTTGCCATGCCGCCGAGTCTAGTGGTCGCCGCCAGGACGGAGGATCCCCGGCCGGTGGTCGGCCGGGGTCCGTCCATGACGGTGGTCAGCCGGTGGGTGAACGGTCCCCGACCGGCGCGGTACGGGGGCGGGGCACCACCGGGGCGGCGCGGCCGGTGCCGGCCTCGCCGCGACCGGCGTGGGCGCCGCTGTCGGTGCCGCCCTCCTCGTGGTAGTCCTCCTCGACGTTGACCGCCCAGACGTCGTGGTCGGTGCCGTCGAGGATGTTCTCCGCGGCGAGCATCGCGGTGAGCATCGAGTGGTCCTGGTTGTTGTACCGGTGCATGCCGTTGCGACCCACCGGGTGCACGTTCGGCACCGCCTCGGCCAGCCAGCGGCGGATCACCTCGACGGCCTCGGCGTACCCCTCGTCGTAGACCGGGTACGCCTTCGGCATCCGCACCACGTACCCGGTGGTGACCGAGCCGGGGCGGACCAGGCCGAGCCGCTCCAGCTCGGCGGTGCCGAAGGCGACCAGCTCCGGGTCGGGGGTCGACCACAGCTCGTCGCCCTCGTTGACGAAGTACTCAAGGCCCAGGCAGGTGCCGCCGGCCCGGACCATCTCCGGTGACCAGGCGCCGTAGTTCTGGATCCGCCCGACCTGCACCCCGGGGGTGTGCACGTAGATCCAGTTGTCGGGGAAACCGGCCTCGGCCGGCACCACCAGCGCCACGGTCAGGAAGTCCCGGTGCCGCAGCGCGTCGGCGGCCTCGCGTACCTCGGCCGGGGCGGGCGGGTCCATCGCCCGGACCAGGGCCGAGATCGGCATGCTGGAGACCACGTGGTCGGCTGCGATCCGCCGCTCACCGGAGGGGCCGTCGACGGTCACGGCGACCGCCCGACCCTCCTCGCGGTGCACGGTGCGTACCGCCGTCTCCAGCTCCACCGTCCCGCCGCCCTTGACCACCAGTTCGGCGCAGCGTTCCCACATCATCCCCGGGCCGAGCCGGGGGTAGCGGAACTCCTCGATCAGGCTGGTCACCTCGGTGCCGCCGCGCTGGGGCAGCAGCGCGCCCCGGATCGCCGCGCCGAGGGAGAGGTTGCGGATGCGCTGGGCCGCCCAGTCCGCCTGCAGCTCCGTCGCGGGGATGCCCCAGACCTTCTCGGTGTACGTCTTGAAGAACATCCGGTACAGCCGGGCCCCGAACCGGGCCGACACCCAGCCCTCGAAGTGGCTCTGGTCGGCCGGCGGACGCACCCGCGCCCACAGGTACGAACCGACGCACCGGCACGCCTCCCACACGCCGAGGTTGCGCAGCGCGTTGCCGGCCCGCAGCGGGTAGTCGAAGAGCCGGCCCTGGTAGTGGATGCGGCTCATCCGGGGGCGCAGCAGGAAGTCGTCGTCGGAGAGCAGCTCGTGCCAGAACGCCTCGACCCGGGACACCTTGGTGAAGAACCGGTGCCCGCCGATGTCGAAGCGCCAGCCTTCCCGCTCCACGGTGCGGCTGATCCCGCCCACCACGTCGTCGGCCTCCACCACGTCGACCGGGGCGTGTCGCCGGGTCAACTCGTACGCGGCTGTGAGGCCGGCAGGGCCGGCGCCGATGACAACCGTGTGCGGCTGCGCCATCAAAGACACCACCATCGATGAGTTGCGGGTCAGGGCTGGCGGAATCTAACACGATCCCGCCGTGCCCGGACAGCGTCGCCGAATCGACGCCGAGCTGCGGCCGGACACCTCTTGCGGGTGCGGCCGAGGTCTGGGAAGATCGACACACTCGAATGCCCGGCGGTCGTCGCCGTGGCCGGTGGGTTTCCGCAGGCGTGCCCGGTGGCGTCCCGGGGTCAGCCGACGGTGACCGAGGCGTCCCGGCGGGCCGTCAACGCCTGCTGGTAGAGCCGCCCCGCCCGGTACGACGACCGCACCAGCGGCCCGCTCATCACCCCGGCGAAGCCGATCTCCTCGGCCTCCTCGCGCAGCTCGACGAACTCCTCCGGCTTGACCCAGCGGGTCACCGGGTGGTGCCGGGGGGTGGGGCGCAGGTACTGGGTGATGGTGATCAGCTCGCAGCCGGCCTCATGCAGGTCGCGCAGCGCCTGGGAGACCTCGGCCCGCTCCTCGCCCATGCCCAGGATCAGGTTGCTCTTGGTGACCAGCCCGGCGGCGCGGGCCTGCCGGATCACGTCGAGCGAACGCTCGTAGCGGAACGCCGGACGGATCCGCTTGAAGATCCGGGGCACCGTCTCGACGTTGTGCGCGAGCACCTCGGGCCGGGCGCCGAACACCTCGGCGAGCTGCTCGGGGACGGCGTTGAAGTCGGGGATCAGCAGCTCGACGCCGCAGCCGGAGCGCAGCGCGTGGATCTGCCGGACCGTCTCGGCGTAGAGCCAGGCGCCGCCGTCGGGCAGGTCGTCACGGGCCACGCCGGTGATGGTGGCGTAGCGCAGGCCCATCGTGGCCACCGACTCGGCCACCCGACGCGGCTCGTCGGCGTCGAACTCGGCCGGCTTGCCGGTGTCGATCTGGCAGAAGTCGCAGCGCCTGGTGCACTGGTCGCCACCGATGAGGAAGGTGGCCTCCCGGTCCTCCCAGCACTCGTAGATGTTGGGACAGCCGGCCTCCTGGCAGACGGTGTGCAACCCCTCGCGGGAGACCAGCCCGCGCAGCTCGGTGTACTCCGGCCCCATCTTGGCCTTGACCTTGATCCACGGCGGTTTGCGCTCGATCGGCGTCTCGGCGTTGCGCGCCTCGATCCGCAGCATCCGTCGCCCCTCGGGGGCGACCGTCGCGGAGCGCGCTGCCTGCTGGGTCGTCGGCGCGGAGTGCTCGATCGTCACAAAACCGAGCCTACGCCCGACGGCGGCGATCGATGCACGTCGGGCGACCGGCGTCACGTCACGGGTCTTGTGACACCGGCCACCCGGCGGCCGGAAAAGCCCGTTACAGCCCGGTGGGACGGGTGCTAGCGTGCCGGCAGAGCTGTGACGGAGCCGAGTAACGCCCCGATCCGCCAGTGCAGAGAGCCGCCGGTCGCTGGAAGGCGGTCTGACGCCGGGGCGCGAAGACCCTCCCGAGCCGCGGGAAGAACAGCGCGTCCGCGCGCCCAGTAGAGCCCGCCCGGCTGGCCCCGGTGAAAAGGCGACGAATGAGGCTCCCGCCACGGCGGGGGCGAAGGTGTGGTGGCACCGCGAGGTTCCCGCTCGCCCACACCTCCCGGGGATCGCGTTGCGATTGATCGAGGAGGTAACCGCCGTGCAACGCATCCTTTCCGCCCACCTGTCCACCCGCACCGGCACGACCGTGCGGATCGCCGGCTGGGTGCACCGCCGCCGACTGCTCAAGTCGGTGGCCTTCCTGATCGTCCGGGACGCCACCGGCCTGACCCAGGTGGTGGTCACCGACCCGGACGTGCGGGCCGCCGTGACGGCGCTGCCCGAGGAGACGGTGGTCGAGGTGGTCGGCACGGTCACCGCCAACGGCACCGCGCCCGCCGGGGTCGAGCTGACCCACCCGACCATACGACCGCTCGGCCCGCCCGCCGTGCCGCCCCCGTTCGACCTCTACCGGCCGACGCTCACCGCGACCCTGCCCACCCAGCTCGACCACGCGCCGGTGGCGCTGCGGCACCCGACCCGCGCGGCGGCCCTGCGGATCGCGGCGGCGGCGGTGGCCGGCTTCCGGGTCACCCTGGACGCCCGCGACTTCGTGGAGGTCCACACCCCGAAGGTGGTCGCCACGTCCACCGAGAGCGGGGCGAACGTCTTCGCCCTCGACTGGTTCGGCCGGCCCGCCTACCTGGCCCAGTCGCCGCAGTTCTACAAGCAGCTGATGGTGGGCGTCTTCGAACGGGTCTACGAGGTGGGGCCGGTGTTCCGGGCCGAACCGCACGACACCGTCCGGCACCTGGCCCAGTACACCTCGCTCGACGTCGAGTTGGGCTTCGTCGACGACCACCGGGACGTGATGGCGGTGCTGCGGGACACCCTCGCCGGGATGCTCGCCGAGGTGGCCCGGCGGGCCGGCGGCGCGGTGGCGGCCCTGGGGCTGACCCTGCCCGACGTGCCGGTCGAGATCCCGGCCGTGCACTTCACCGAGGCGCTGCGGATCGCCGGCGCACCCGCCGACGAACCCGACCTGGCCCCCGCCCACGAACGGGCGCTGGGGGAGTGGGCCCGCGCCACCCACGGGTCGGACTTCCTCTTCGTCACCGGGTACCCGATGGCGAAGCGGCCCTTCTACACCCACCCCGACCCGGCCCGGCCCGCGTACTCGAACGGTTTCGACCTGCTCTTCCGGGGTCTGGAGCTGGTCACCGGCGGGCAGCGGCTGCACCGCCACGCCGACTACCTGGCGGCCCTCGCGGCGCGCGGCGAGCCGGTCGAGCCGTACGCCGGGTACGTGGACGCGTTCCGGCACGGGATGCCGCCGCACGGCGGCTTCGCGATCGGCCTGGAGCGGTTCGTGGCCCGACTGGTCGGCGCGGCAAACGTCCGGGAGGTGACCGCCTTCCCGCGCGACCTGCACCGGCTGACCCCCTGAGCTGCGGTGCGCTACCCGGTGGCCCATCGGTGCCGGCCTTGCGGTGCCGGCCTTGCGGTGCCGGCCTTGCGGTGCCGGCCTTGCGGTGGCGGCCCTTGCCGGGGTCGCCCGCATGTCGGTCGACGCTGCCGCCTCGGGTGGGTCGAGCACCCTGGGTGACGAATCGGGCTGAGGCCGCCCGCGATCACCCTGGGTGATCGATTTTCGGGGGTACCGGCGCTGCCCTGCGTCCGAAATTCGCACTCATCCCGCTGAGCAGGATTTTTGCCCTCATCTCCAGCTGCCCCACCTACCTGCCCCTCCACGCTTTGCTCTGCTGCCACCGACGCGACGGTTACCTTCCGCGCTCGGTGCGCCCAGGGCAGCAGAGCAAAGCGTGTGGAGAAGGGTGGGCGGCAGAGGGAGGTTGGTGACGCTGCGTAGTGAAGGTGGGTTGTGGGTGCGGTCGCGCACTGTTGCGCTGGCCGGTTCAGACCCAAGCTGATGCTTGCCCGGGATGCGGTTGGACCGGCCACCGCCAGTCGCGCCGGGGGTGCCGGGTGGTGGCGGCCGCGCGGGGCGGCTGCTGCTGCGCCGGGCCGGGAGGGGAACGGGCGTGGGGACGGGCAGCCGCGTGGCGGATGCCGCCCCCGGTTGCTGTGACGGCTCGACGTGGCAGCGGGGTCAGGCCGCGCCGAGCAGATCCCAGCGGTTGCCGGCGATGTCCCGGAACACCGCCACCCGGCCGTACGGTTCGGTGCGCGGTGGCCTCACGAACTCCACGCCGGCGTCGACCAGCCGCCGGTGGACGGCGTCGAAGTCGTCCACCTGGAGGAAGAACCCGACCCGGCCGGCCACCTGGTCACCGACCACCGCCTCCTGCCGCTCACCGTCGGCGCGGGCCAGCAGGATGCCGGTCTGCCCGCCGGGCGGGCGGACCACCACCCACCGCTTCGGGCGGCCGTCGTTGGTCAGCGACGGCGCGTCCTCGACCAGCTCGAAGCCGAGAATCCCGGTGAAGAACGCGATGGCCGGGTCGTAGTCGGCGACGACGAGGGTGACGAGGTCGATCCGCACCGGCTCAGCCGAGCAGGGTGGGCAGGTGCCGTTCCACCACGGGCAGCACCTCGGCCACCGTCACGGGGCGGCCCAGCTCGGCGGTGAGCGAGGTGGTGCCGGCGTCGGCGATGCCGCACGGCACGATCCGGTCGTAGTACGACAGGTCGCAGTCGCAGTTGATGGCGAAGCCGTGCTGGGTGACGCCCCGGGCGACCCGGATGCCGATGGCGGCCACCTTGCGGGCCGGACCCCGGTCGTCGTCGGGCACCCAGACGCCGCTGCGTCCCTCGACCCGGCCGGCGGTCAGCCCGAACTCGGCGCAGACGTCGATCAGTAGCTGCTCGGTGCGGCGGACGTAGGCGACCACGTCGACCGGGTCGGGCAGCCGGACGATCGGGTAGCCGACGAGCTGCCCCGGACCGTGCCAGGTGATCTTGCCGCCCCGGTCCACGTCGACGACGGGGGTGCCGTCCATCGGCCGGTCCCAGGGCTCGGTGCGCTTGCCGGCGGTGTAGACGCTCGGGTGTTCCAGCAGCAGCACGGTGTCGCCGCGCTGGCCGGCCACCACCGCCTCGTGCAGCCGCCGTTGCTCGTCCCATGCGGCCGAGTAGTCGACCACACCCGCCCGGACGGCGGTCACCCCGGAAGTCGTCACGCTCACCCTGCCACCCTAGCCCCGCCGGTCTCCGCCGTGCCCCGTGAGCCTCGTCGCGCCACCCTGCGTGACCCGCGCAGGCGGCGGACCCCTCAGGTGGTGGACCCGTCAGGTGGTGGGGACCGTCCAGAGCCACACGTCGTCCACCCGGCGGGGCTCGCCGAGCAGGGCGGTGGCGGTGCGGCGCAGGGCGTCCTCGTCGAGGTCGTACTTGGCGCCGTGCACCTCGTCGGGCAGGACGACCGCCTCGACCCCCCAGTACCGCAGGTCCGCCCGGGACAGGCGGATGCTGCCCTCGGTGACGATCGGCACCAGCCCGGTCCGCCCGGCCTGGTCCATCAGCGTGTCGAAGGTGCGCGGCGGCGGCCCGATCCGACCCCGCCCGTCCGGGCCGCCGGGGCCGAGGAAGAAGCCGGCGGGCAACCGGAACTCGCCCTGCCGGTGGGACAGGGCGTACGCCTGCCAGCGCTGCCCGTCGGGGGTCACGTCCAGGGTCAGCGGGATCGGGGTGAGCACGCCGCCCGGTGAGACGTACTCCCGCCAGGTGCCGGCGGTGACGAACTCCGGCACCGGCGGGCGGACGCTGGTCAGCAGCGGGGTGGGCAGCAGCGGCAGCAGCGCCGCCGCGAAACCCACCCCCCACACCCAGGCGGCCGTGCGGCCCGGCGGTGTCGCCCGCAACCGGTCGATCGTGTACGCCAGCAGCACCCCGATCACCGGGGCCACCACCAGGGCCAGCCGGGACGGCAGGGCGGCGTTGACCACCGGCAGGTTGTCCAGCACCCCGAAGGGCAGCAGTTGGCCGGTGCGCTGACCGTTCCACTTCGCCAGCGGCCCCCAGGACAGCACCGCGAACACCACGGCGGTCACCCCGAGCGCGGTCAGCGTGGCCTGCCGGCCCGGACCGGCCCGACGCCACAGCCACCCGAAGCAGACCACGGTGAGCAGCAGCAGCGGCACCCCGAAGAAGCTGTTCTCCTCGGTCGGGTTGGGCGCCAGCGTGGTGTCCCAGCCCAGCGCCCCGGCCAGCGACCGGCTCGGGTACGCCCCGAACGCGGCGATGTCCTCGGCGTGAATGACCGGGTCGAAGCCGGTGCCGTGGAACCGTTGCGGCCCGGCGAAGTGCAACCACAGCGGGTACGCCAGCAGCACCCCGGCGACCAGCGCGGTCACCCCCAGCCCGCGTAGGAAGTCCGGCAGCGCGGCGCGGGCCTGCGCCCGGCGGGCCGGGTGCACCGCCCAGACGGCGAGGAAGACGGCGACCGCCAGGGCGGTGAAGAACAACCCCTCGGCGGCGATCGAGAAGGCCACCGCGACCAGCACCCCGAGCACCAGCCCGCCCCGCAGCCAGCGCCCCGGCCGGCGCAGCGCGAACACCCCGGCCACCAGCAGCGGCACCAGCCAGCCGGCGGTCCAGTTCAGGTGGGCGTTGGCGTGCGCGACCATGCCGGGGGAGAAGGCCACGAACAGCGCCCCGACGCCCGCCGCGAGCCGACTGGCGACCAGGTGCCGGGAGAGCAGCCAGTACCAGGCCAGCGCGGTGGCGGCGAGGTTGAGGGTGAGGATCACCAGGAACGTCGCCGGCGGCCCGATCAGGTACGTCAACGGCGCGAAGACCACCGCGTACACGGTGATCGAGGTGTTGACGGCGAGATTCACCCCGTCCGGCACGTTGAGCAGGTGGGTGAAGAGCGGGTTCTCCCCGTGCGTGACGGCGTGCCCGCCGAAGGCGAGCAGCCACTCGAAGAGCGCCTGGTCGCTGGAGTTCACGGTGATCGCCCGCTGGTTCGGGTCGCGCCACAGCCCGCTGGTCACCCAGACCGCCAGCGCCACCGCGACGACCAGCACGGTCAGGTCGGCCCGCCGACCCCGGGCGGCGTCCGGGGCGGCGGTGGGCGGCGGGTCGGCGGCCAGGGTCGGGGAAGTCGGCACGGAGCGGACGTTACCAACCGGAACTGGACCGACCGGTCGGACCCGCGACCCCGGCCACTCCCGGTTCGACCGGGCCGCCGCGCCGGCCCACCCGCAGCGCCGCCCGGGTCGGTCGTCGGCCGGCGGGCCGCCCGGGTCAGTCGTGCAGGGCGGCGTGCAGCGCGGCGGGCAGCTCGGGGTGGGTCCAGGGGAAACCGGCCCGGGTGAGCACGGCGGGCAGGACCCTCGCGCTGGTCAGCGCCTCCTGGGCGAAGCCGCCCAGGGCGACCTTCAGGGCGACCGCGGGGATCGGGACGATCGCCGGCCGGTGTAGTTGGCGGGCGAACTCCCGGGTGAACTCGGCGTTGGTGACCGGGTTCGGGCCGACCACGTTGACCGCGCCGGCGACCTCCCCGGCGGTCAGCAGGAACACCGTCGCGTCTAGCCAGTCCCGCAGCGAGATCCACGGCAGCCACTGCCGCCCGCTGCCGAGCCGGCCGGCGATGCCCAGCTTGAACGGCAGCAGCTGCGGCTTGAGCAGCCCTCCGTCGCGGTGCAGCGGCAGGCCCGTCCGCAGCCGTACCACCCGGACCCCGGCGTCCTCGGCGGGTCGGGTCGCCGCCTCCCAGACCCGGCACACGTCGGCGAGGAACCCCTCACCCGCCGGGGCGTCCTCCTCGACCACCCGGTCGCCGGTGTTGCCGTACCAGCCGACCGCGGAGGAGTTGAGCAGCACCGGGGGCCGGTCCGCCGCCGGCATCCCGGCGATCGTGACGGCCAGCGTGGTGGTGGTGTCCACCCGGCTGGACCGGATCACCCGGCGGTAGTCGTCGGTCCACCGCTTGTCGCCCACCCCGGCCCCGGCCAGGTTGACCACCGCGTCGACCCCGGCCACCACGGCCGGGTCGAGCTGCCCGGCGGTCGGGTCCCACCGCTGCTCGTCGGGGGTACGCGGCGACCGCCGGACCAGCCGGGTGATCTGGTGCCCGTCGTCGGTGAGGCGGTCGACCAGCCGGGTGCCGAGGAAGCCGGACACGCCGGCCATCAGGATCCGCATACCCCTATCTTCGGGCACGCGCTCCCGATCGGATGCGCCGACCACCAACCCCCACCCAACCCCACCCAACCCAACCCAACCCCCCCGACGTCCACCCCCGGCCGGCTCGTTCCGGTGATCAAGAGGTTCGCGTCAAGTTGAAGATCAATCTTGACGCGAACCTCTTGATCAACTGACTCGAACCTCTTGATCACCGGGGACGGGGCGGCGACCCGCCGAGGTGGGGCGGGGGAGTCGGGGGCGAGTGGTCGGGCGGGAGGATCGGGGCTCGCGGTGGCGGGGACCTACCGGGTGGTCGCGTTGCCGGCCGGGGTCGGGCGCAGGTCGGTCAGGAGGCGCTCCACCTCGGCGAACGCGTCCGCCGGGAGCGGGCCGAGGGTGAGGGCGGCGAAGTTCTCCCGGGCCTGCGCGACCGTCCGGCACCCGGGGATCGGCAGCGTCCGGGGGCTGCGGGCCAGCAGCCAGCCCAGCGCCCCCTGGGTGAGGGTGCGGCCGTCCGCGGTCAACGCCGCCCGGATCGCCGCCACCCGGGCCGACCACTCGGGGGTGGGCCGGCCGTCGCGGAACCAGACCAGCCACTCCGGCGCCCGGCCCCGCACGTCGTCCCCGCCCAGCGTGCGGGTGGCCCCGGTGAGCAGGCCCATCGCCAGTGGCCCCCGGTTGAGGCTGGCCAGGTCGAAGGCGTCGCAGACGGCGAGCACTTCCGGGTTGTCGTTCAGCACCGACTCGTCGTGTTCGACGGCGACGCAGTGCGGCCCCGCCCCGGCGAGCGCCCGCGCCGAGTCCGGGTTGTCGGTGCTCCAGCCGTACCCCCGGATCTTGCCCTGGGTGACCAGACCCTCCAGGGTGTCGACCAGGTCGAGCGCGGCGGACGCCGGCAGGTCGTTGAGGTGCAGCAGGTAGAGGTCGACGTGGTCGGTGCCGAGCCGGCGCAGCGATCCCTCCAGGCTGGCCACCGCGTACGCCGGGCTGGCGTCCACGCCCAGCGCCCGCCGGGTCGCCTCGTCGCTGCGGTTGCCGAACTTGGTGACGATCACCGCCCGGTCCCGCCGGCCGGCGAGCGCCCGGCCGAGCACCCGCTCGCTGTGCCCTGCCCCGTAGTTGCTGGCCGTGTCGAAGAGGGTGACGCCCAGGTCGAGGGCCTGGTGGATGGTGGCGACCGACTCGTCGTCGTCCACCTCACCCCAGCCGTACGGCTGACCGTCGTCGCCCCACAGCGGGCCGCCGATCGCCCAGCACCCCATGCCGATCGCGCCGACCTCGATTCCACTGCGGCCCAGAGTCCGTGTCGTCGTCATGCCGACCAGTTTTCAACCTGGAGTGCGCTCCAGGTCAAGCGGTAACATCCGGCCCATGTACCCGCCCTCGGAGGCCGCCCGGCGCAGCGGGTTCAGCCTCGACACCCTGCGCTACTACGAGAAGATCGGCCTGCTCAGCGGCGTCGGCCGCACCTCGGGTGGCCGTCGGGTGTTCACCGACGACGACCTGAGCTGGCTGGTGATCTTCCGCTGCCTGCGCGACACCGGCATGCCGATCGCCGAGATGTGCCGCTACGCCGAGCTGTCCCGCGAGGGGGAACACACCGTCGCCGCCCGGCAGGAGCTGCTGGAGCAGCACGCCGCCCGGGTCGAGGAACAGTTGACCCTGCTGCAGCGCCAGTACGCCCACCTGCGCGAGAAGATCC
Source organism: Micromonospora humida (assembly GCF_016901255.1). Taxonomy (NCBI): domain Bacteria; kingdom Bacillati; phylum Actinomycetota; class Actinomycetes; order Micromonosporales; family Micromonosporaceae; genus Micromonospora; species Micromonospora humida. The sequence continues at coordinate 195,637 of NZ_JAFEUC010000016.1, read as the reverse complement.
GCTTCTACCAGGGCCTCACCGGGGCGACCCCCACCCCCTGAGCGCCCGGCCGGCCGGTCACGGTCGGGTGGACCCCGACCCGTCCGGAGCGGGTGGGGCACCGGGCAGCCGGGCCAGCACCGGGACGAGCGGTTCGAGGGCGTCCCGGCGTACCACGAAGCGGGTGACACCCCAGCGACGCCGGTGGGCCGCGACCGCCGCGACGATCTCGTCCACCGTGCCGATCAGCACGAACGGGGTGGCCAGCAGTTCGGTGACGGTCAGACCGATCCGTTCGGCCTGCTCGGCGGCGGCGGCCCCGGCGTCGTCGGTGACCACGACCGTCTGCACCAGCGCCTCCAGCGCGGGCGGGGTGTCCCGGCCGGCCGCCCCGGCGGCCACGTGCGCGAGCTGCGCCTCGATCTGGTCGATCCGCCAACGCGCCTCGTGCCGGTGGCCGTCGGCGAGGGTACGCCCGAAACCGGTCAACCCGACCACGTCGGCGTGCGCGCCGGCCCAACGCAGCAGCGTCGAGTTGGCGGTGCCCATGGTCAACGGGATGCGGTCCTGCACCGGCCGGGGCGAGGTCAGCCGGGCCTCCCGCGCCACCAGGTCGGGGGAGTCGACCGTCACCGGGGAGCCGTCGAGCAGGGCGCGGACCGCCTCGGCGACGGCCACGCAGCGGCGTACCCGACCGGCGACGTCGGGGCGTACCCGGCCGACGGCGGCCCACTCGGCGGGGGTGTGGCCGGCGCCGACACCGAGCCGGGCCCGTCCACCGGAGACCAGGTCGAGGGTGGCCACGTCGGCGGCGAGCAGGATCGGTTCCCGCACCCCCAGATTCGACACGTACGAGCCGAGCCCGATCGTGCCGGTCACCGACGCGGCGGCGGCGAGCGCGACGAACGGGGACGTCACGTCGCCCGGGTGGTCGGCGGCGAGCAGGGCGTCGAAGCCGACCGACTCCGCCCGGCGGGCGAGGTCGACCCAGCCCGCCGCGTCGGTCGGGGTGGCCTGGAGCGAGAAGACGGTCACCGGCCCAGCTTCGCCGTCGCGGGTCGTCCCGGCCATCCCGCAGGCCCGGATTCTGCCAACCGGAGAATCGCCCGCCGCCCTCGCCTCGGGGTCCGCCGGGGCCGGCGCGCAACCGTCGGCGCGGGGGCGTGGAATCCGGCGGCCCGGCTCACCAGTCCGGTGGTGGGGTCACCCCGAGCAGTGCCGTGGTGTCGCCGGCCCGCTGGCCGAGCGCGTCGAGGGCGGCGGTGAGGGTGCGTTCCTCGTAGCGGAAGTGCGAGGCGAGGATCGCGGACAGGCCCTCCAGCTCGACGCGTACCCGGTCGACGGCCGCGGGGTCGTCCGTCGGTGGAGCGGTGACCAGCGCCTCGATCCGGCGGACGATCCAGTCGACCATGCGGTGGTCCCGGCTGAGCTTGTCGAGCACCGGCCGCAGCTCGGGCGCCTCGTCGGCGAGCACCCGGAACGCACCGGCGTCCTCGCCGGTGTGGTGCCGGGTGAGCGCCGAGCAGAAGCTGAGGCAGTGGGTACGCAGACCGCGTAAACGTTCCGCGCCGGGTGACCCGTCGGGACCGGCGGCGAGGCCGGCCCGGAGCTGGTCGAGCTCGTCGAGCAGCCAGAGATGGATCTCTACCAGTTGGTGGCCGAGCGCGGTCAGGCGGTCGGCGGAGGTGGAATCGGGGTGCACAGGTGTCCCTGCTGTCCGGCGCCGCCGTGCCCTCGGCGGTCTGTGTGCCGGGTACACCGCGACGCTGACGACGATTCTACGGCCCCCCCGGCGTCGGCGCGGCCCACACCTGACGGGCCGGGTGCGGCCCGTCGTCAGGGTCGGCGCAGCCCTGCCATGAGCAGGTCGAGCAGGCGGCCGGCGAGGTCCCGTTGCTCCGGCCCCTGCGCCGCAAGCGACATCCCGCCCAGCCCGGCCAGCACGTCCCCCGGGTCGACGTCCGGGCGGATCGTGCCGGCGGCGACACCGGCCGCGAGCAGCCGGGTCAGCGCGGCGACCAGCAGGTCCCGGCTCTGCGCGTACGGGTTGGTGCCGGCGGCGATCACCAGGCGCAGGGCGTCGGCCATGCCCTGCTTGGTGGCGAGGTAGTCGACGAAGCGGTCCATCCAGGCCCGGGTCGCCTCGGCGGGCGGTAGGCGGGTCAGCAGCTCGTCGGCGGCGTCGCAGAGTTTGGCCAGCTCGTTGCGGTAGGCGGCCTCCACCAGCGCCTCCCGGGTGGGGAAGTGCCGGTAGAGGGTGCCGATGCCGACCCCGGCCTCCCGGGCGATCGACTCCAGGGTCACCTCCGGCCCCTGCCGGGAGAACGCCCGGACGGCGGTGTCGAGCAGTCGCTGACGGTTGCGCAGCGCGTCGGCGCGCAGCGGCCGGGCACCGGGCTGCGGCGCGCCGCCGCTCGGGCCGGTCTGCCCCGTGTGATGGCTCGGTCGGGTCTGCGGCGTGTCACGGCTCGGCCGGGTCTGCGGCGCGTCGCCGCCGGGGCTGGTGGGCGGCACGTCGCCTCCTGACATCGGGTGCGGTGGGATCACCGCACGGGTGCGTGCCGGCGGCCGTCGGCCGCCCCGTTGCGGGGTGACGACGGCGACCCGGACCGGACCGGCCCGGCGACCGGTTGGCAACCGGAGGAACCTCCGGTTAGTCTCGGAGACCGTAACGGAGGGCCCTCCACTTCTCATCGTACCGGCCGGGCCGCCCGGCCCGCGCCGCACCGACAAGGACGGATCATGACCACCGACACACCGGTCCACACCCCCTTCGACGCCCGCACCACCGCCCTGGAGGTGGTCCGCGACGTCGACCTCACCGGTCGACGCGCCGTGGTCACCGGCGGCGCCTCGGGCATCGGCGTGGAGACCGCCCGCGCCCTCGCCGCCGCCGGAGCCGACGTCACCCTGGCCGTACGCGACCTCGACGCCGGTCGGCGCGCCGCGACGGACATCACCGACAGCACCGGCAACGACCGGCTGCTGGTCGCCCCGCTCGACCTCGCCGACCGGGCGTCGGTGGCCGCCTTCGTGGCCACCTGGGACGGGCCGCTGCACCTGCTGGTGAACAACGCCGGCATCATGGCCTCGCCCGAACGGCGTACCCCCGAGGGCTGGGAGTTGCAGTTCGCCACCAACCACCTCGGGCACTTCGCCCTCGCCACCGGGCTGCACCGCGCCCTCGCCGCCGCCGAGGGGGCCCGCGTCGTCGCGGTCAGCTCCGCGGCGCACCTGCGCTCCCCGGTGGTCTTCGACGACATCCACTTCCGGCAGCGCCCGTACGACCCGTGGGAAGCGTACGGGCAGTCGAAGACCGCGAACGTGCTGTTCGCCGTCGAGGCGACCCGGCGCTGGGCCGACGACGGCATCGTCAGCAACGCGCTGATGCCCGGCGCGATCCACACCAACCTCCAGCGGTACGTCAGCGCCGAGGAACTGGAGCGGATGCGGGCCGCCAGCGGGGGCGGCGCGGCCACCTGGAAGACCGTCGAGCAGGGTGCCGCCACCTCGGTGCTGGTCGCCACCTCGCCGCTGCTCGACGGGATCGGCGGCCGGTACTTCGAGGACTGCCAGCAGGCCGCCCCGAACCAGCCCGGCACCCGCACCGGCGTCGCCGCGTACGCCCTCGACCCGGCCGCCGCCGAGCGGCTCTGGACGGTCTCCGAGCAGACCCTGCGCGGCTGAGCCGCCGGGAGGTGCCGTGCCGGCGTGCCCGGCGATCCCGTGACGACGAAGGGCGCCCCGGTCGACCGACCGGGGCGCCCTCGCGCAGGCGGGTGTTACAGGCCCAGCTCGGCCTCGAAGTTGCCGCCCTCCAGCCGCTCCTTGACCGCGACCAGGAACCGGGCCGCGTCGGCGCCGTCGATCAGCCGGTGGTCGTAGGACAGGGCCAGGTAGACCATCGACCGGACCGCGATGACCTCGCCCAGGTCCGGGTCGTTGACGACGACGGGACGCTTCACCACGGCACCCGTGCCGAGCATCGCCGACTGGGGCGACGGCACGATCGGGGTGTCGAACAGCGCGCCCCGGCTGCCGGTGTTGGTCAGCGTGAAGGTCGCCCCGGCGATCTCGTCCGGGCTGATCTTGTTGGTCCGGGTGCGCTCGGCCAGGTCGGCGACGCGCTTGGCGATGCCGCCCAGGTTGAGGTCACCGGCGTTGTGGATGACCGGCGTCAGCAGGCCCCGCTCGGTGTCCACCGCGATGCCGAGGTTCTCGGCGTCCGGGTAGGTGATGGTGCCCGCGTCGAGGTCCATCCGGGCGTTCACGATCGGGTACGTCTGCAGGGCCTCGATGGCGGCCAGCGCGAAGAACGGCAGGAACGACAGCTTCACGCCGTGCCGCTGCTGGAACGAGTCCTTCGCCTGCGCCCGCAGCTTGGCGATCCGGGTGACGTCCACCTCGATCACCGTGGTGAGCTGCGCCATCTCGTGCAGCGACTCCTGCAGGCGGTTGGCGATGGCCTTGCGGATGCGGGTCAGCTTCTCGGTGGTGCCCCGCTTGCCGCTCGGCTGCGGCTTCGCCGCCGATGCGGCCGGGGTCGCCGCGGCGGCCGGCTGCGCGGCGGGGGCCGGAGCCGCCTTGGCCGCCTTCGCCTTCTCCGCCGCCTCCAGCACGTCCTGCTTGCGGATCCGGCCACCCACGCCGGTGCCGTTGACCGACGCCAGGTCGACACCGTGCTCGCCGGCCAGCTTGCGGACCAGCGGGGTCACGTAACCGGGGGCGTCGCCGCCACCCTGGGCGGGCGCGGCCGGTGCCGCCGGGGCGGCCGGCTGGGCGGCCCGCTCGGCCTGCACCGGCTGGGCCGCCGACTCGGCCTCGGCGGCCGGCTCGCTGTAGCCCGCGCCCGGCGTCGGCTCGGTGACCTGCGGCTCCGGCTTCGCCTCGGCCTTGGGCTGCTCCGCCTTCGGGGCCTGCGCCTTCGGGGCCGGCTCCGGCTCCGGCTTCGACTCGGCCGGGGCCGCGCCCGCCGCGCCGATGATCGCCAGGTCTGCGCCGACGGCGGCGGTCTCGTCCTCGGGGACCTTGATCTCCAGGACGGTGCCGGCGACGGGCGACGGGATCTCGGTGTCGACCTTGTCGGTGGAGACCTCCAGCAGCGGCTCGTCGACCTCGACGGTCTCGCCGACCTGCTTGAGCCAGCGGGTGACCGTACCCTCGGTGACGCTCTCGCCCAGGGCCGGCATCTTCACCGGGGTGCCCTCGCCCGACGACGCCGGGGCGGCCTGCGCCGCCGGCTGCTCCCGGGCCGGCTCGTCCTGCTCCGGCTCCGGGCCGGTGCCCTCGGCGGCGGCCGTCGGCTCGGGGGCCGGCGCGGCCTGCTCCTGCCCGTCGGCCTCACCGTCGGCCTGCGGGGCGTCCCCGCCGGCCGACTCGCCCTCACCCGAGATGACGGCCAGCTCGCTGCCCACCTCGGCGGTCTCGTCCTCGCCGACCACGATCCGGCTCAGCACCCCCGCGGCGGGGGAGGGGATCTCGGTGTCGACCTTGTCGGTGGAGACCTCCAGCAGCGGCTCGTCGACCTCGACGGTCTCGCCCTCCTGCTTGAGCCAGCGGGTGACGGTGCCCTCGGTGACGCTCTCGCCGAGCCGAGGCATGGTGACCGATACCGGCATGTTCTGAAACTCCTTCGTGGCCTGGTGCGATCCTCGCCCGCTTGCCGCCGGCGTCGCGGAATGAGTGTGGGTCAGGCGTGCGCGTGCAGCGGCTTGCCGGCCAGGGCCAGGTGCGCCTCGCCCAGCGCCTCGTTCTGGGTCGGGTGGGCGTGCACGAGCTGCGCCACCTCCGCCGGGTAGGCCTCCCAGTTGTAGATGAGCTGCGCCTCGCCGATCAGCTCACCGACCCGGGCACCGACCATGTGGACGCCGACCACCGGGCCGTCCTCGACCCGGACCAGCTTCACGAAACCGGCGGTCTTGAGGATCTGGCTCTTGCCGTTGCCGCCGAGGTTGTAGTTGTAGACCTTGACCTTGTCGCCGTACTGCTCCTTGGCCTTCGCCTCGGTCAGGCCCACCGACGCGAGCTCCGGGTCGGAGTAGGTGACGCGCGGGATGCCGGCCTCGTCGATCACGGCCGGGTTCAGGCCGGCGATCTCCTCGGCGACGAAGATGCCCTGGGCGAAACCCCGGTGGGCGAGCTGGAGGCCGGGCACGATGTCGCCGACCGCGTAGACGTTGGGTACGCCGGTGCGCAGCCGCTCGTCGGTCAGCACGTACCCCCGGTCGAGCTTGACGCCCTGCTCGGCGTAGCCGAGGTCGGCGGTGTTCGGGCCCCGGCCGACGGCGACCAGCAGCAGCTCGGCTTCGACGGTCTCGCCGCCGGCGATGGTCAGCTTGACGCCCTTCTCGGTCTTCTCGACCTTCTCGAACGGCTTGCCGACCTTGAAGTTGATCTTCCGCTTGCGGAACGCCCGCTCCAGCGCCTTCGACGACTCCTCGTCCTCGGCGGCCACCAGCCGGGGCAGCGCCTCGACGATGGTGACGTCCACCCCGAAGGACTTCCACACGCTGGCGAACTCGACGCCGATCACGCCGCCACCCAGCACGATCACCGACGCCGGCACCCGGTCCAGGGTCAGCGCGTGGTCGCTGGTGATGATCCGCTCGCCGTCGACCTCCAGGCCAGGCAGGCTCTTCGCGTACGAGCCGGAGGCCAGGATCACGTTGCGGCCGGTGTACCGCTTGCCGTCGACCTCGACGACGTTCGGGCCGACCAGCCGGCCGTGGCCCTCGACGACGGTGATCGCCTTGTTGCCCTTGATCATCCCCTGGAGGCCCTTGTAGAGGCGGGCGATCACCCCGTCCTTGTACGAGTTGACCCCGGCCATGTCGATGCCGACCAGCTCGGCCTTGACGCCGAACTGCGCCGACTCGCGGGTCTGGTCGGCGATCTCCGCCGCGTGCAGCAGCGCCTTGGTCGGGATGCAGCCGTTGTGCAGGCAGGTGCCGCCGAGCTTGCCCTTCTCGATCAGCGCGACGGAGAGGTCAAGCTGGGCGGCACGCAGCGCCGCCGCGTAGCCGCCGCTGCCACCTCCGAGAATGACGATGTCGAAGGTTGCGTCGTTCGGCTCGCTCACGTCCAACTCCCTGGTCGCTTCGCTGCATCGGGGGGTCACGGTGGGGCGCCACGGGCAGACCCCACCTCGGTCATCTTGTCACTAGCGCGTCCGCAGCGCGTACCGAGGTGCCCAACGACACGTCCCCGACACGTACTCTTGGCACCGGTTCCCGACGACGGACGGGGGAGAGGAGTGCCCGGTGGCGCTGTTCCGGCGACGCAAACCGCCGACCCCGGCCAACCGTGACCGGCCGGCCGACCGGGCCGACCTGGATCACCTGGCCAACTTCGCCCGCACCCGCCGGGGGGTCGAGGCGTTCGTCGAACCCCGGACCACGATGACCGACACCACCGTCATCATGATCGCCGACGACGGCGAGTGGACCCGGCGACGCATCGACGGCCCGGACGCCGCCCGTCGTTTCGCCCATGCCCTGGGCATCCCGATCTACGACGTCCGGTTGATGGGCTACCCGCAGCGGATGCGCGACTACAACGAACGCCGCAAGCGCCGCCCCGAGCGGTACTGACGGCGACCCCGGGCCCGACGACCCGGGAAACACGGACGGGACGCCCGCAGGCGTCCCGTCGTCGTGTCGCGAATCCGTCAGCCGTTGGCGGCGACGTCCTCGACCAGCTGCACCAGGGTACGCACCGGCACGCCCGTGCCGCCCTTGGTCCAGTAGCCGGTCGGCTCCCCCGAGTGGTAGCCGGGACCGGCGATGTCGATGTGCGCCCAGGCCACGTCGTCGGTGACGAACTCGCGCAGGAACACCCCGCCCTGCAACATGTGGCCGGCCCGGTCCATGCCCGCGTTGACCTGCGAGATGTCCGCGACGTCGGAATCCATGCCCTTGCGGACGTCGTCCGGCAGCGGCATCGGCCAGGCCGGCTCGCCGACCGTGTCACCGGCCACCTTCACCCGCTCGCACAGCTCGGGGGTGCCCATCACCCCGGAGATCCGCTTGCCCAGCGCGATCACCTGCCCGCCGGTGAGGGTGGACGTCTCGAACAGGTAGTCGGTGCCGTCGGCGCAGGCGCGGGCCATCGCGTCGCCGAGGATCATCCGGCCCTCGGCGTCGGTGTTGAGCACCTCGACCCGCTTGCCGTTGAACATGGTGACCACGTCACCCGGCCGGTAGCTGGTGCCCGACGGCATGTTCTCCGCCATCGGCAGGTAACCGGTCACCGCCACGGCCGGCTTGAGCGCCGCGATCGCCAGCATCGCCGCGCCGACCGCCGCCGCGCCGGCCATGTCGGACTTCATCTCCCACATGCCCTGTGCCGGCTTGATCGAGATGCCGCCGGTGTCGAAGGTGATGCCCTTGCCGACCAGCGCCACCCGCTTGCCGTTCGTCTGGCCCTGGGGGGTCCAGGTCAGCTTGACCAGCCGCGGCGGGGCCTCCGAGCCCTGCCCGACGGCGGTGATCCCGCCGTACCCGCCGGCCCGCAGCTGCTCCTCGTCGAGCACCTCGACGTCGAGCCCGGCGGCCCGGGCGGCGGTGGCGACGGCCTCGGCGAAGGCCGGCGGACGCAGCTCGTTCGGCGCGGTGTTGACCCAGTCGCGGCTGGTACGCACCGCGCCGGCCACGGCGGTGGCCCGGTCGACCTCGGCCCGCGCGGTCGCGTCGGCGGCGTCCGGCACGGCGATCAGCACCTCGGCCACCGGCTCCCGCCGGGACGGCTGCGGCTTGGTCTTGTAACCGGCGAACCGGTAGCCGCCGAGCAGCGCCCCCTCGGCCACCGCGCGCAGCGCGGCCGGGGCGTCGGCGTCGTCGGGCAGCGGCAGGCTCAGCGCCACCCGGGGTGCCCCGGCCAGCGCCCGGACCGCCGCGCCGGCGGCCCGGCGCAGGGTCTCCGGGGCGGGGGCGGCACCGGTCGGCTCCGGACCCAACCCGACCGCCACGACCAGCGGGGCGGTGACCGTGCCCAGCGTGGCCACCTTGATCACCTCACCGGGGCCACCGGTCGCGCCGAGCAGGGTCAGCGTCGCGGTCAGCTTGCCGTCGAAGGCGGCGGCGATGCTCTCCGCGCCGTCGGCGAGCAGCAGGGTGCCGGCGGGACCGCTCGTGGCGTCCGGGCCGGTGGTCTGGCTGTGCACGCCGATCACGATCGCGTCGACCGCGAGCTCGGCGGGGTCGGTGTCGACCAGGCTGAGGGTGGTGCTGGACGATGTCACTGAAGCTACTCCGGGCGGGCCGGGCCGGCCGCGGCGTCGCGTACCGGCGGTGATGGTCTCCGGCGGCAACCTACCCGCCGGAGCGCGGGTGCGTCCCGCCGAAGTGCCGACGGGTCCCGCCGATGCTAACCAGCGGGACACCCGGCGGTAAGTTGCCACCCATGACGGACGTGACCTCCGACGCCGCCGCGACCCGGCTGCGCCGTTCCCCGCTGCACGCGCGACACACCGCGCTCGGTGCCAAGTTCGCCCCCTTCGGGGGCTGGGAGATGCCCCTGGAGTACGCGGGCGGCGGCGTGCTCAGGGAACACGCGGCGGTCCGCACGGCGGTCGGGGTCTTCGACGTCTCGCACCTGGGCAAGGCGCGGGTCACCGGCCCCGGCGCCGCCCGGTTCGTCAACTCCTGCCTGACCAACGACCTGGACCGGATCGGGGCGGGCCGGGCGCAGTACACGCTGTGCTGCGACGACGCCACCGGCGGGGTGGTCGACGACATCATCGCCTACCGGTACGCCGACGACCACGTCTTCCTCATCCCCAACGCGGCGAACACCGCCGAGGTGGTCCGCCGGCTGCGCGCCGCCGCCCCGGCCGACGTCGAGGTCAGCGACGAGCACGACCGGTACGCCGTGCTGGCCGTGCAGGGCCCCCGCTCGGCCGAACTGCTCGACGCGTTGGACCTGCCCACCGGGCACGAGTACATGAGCTTCTCCCCGGCGACGCTGGCCGGGGCCGAACTGACCGTCTGCCGTACCGGCTACACCGGTGAGCTGGGCTACGAGCTGGTGGTGCCGGCCGACCACGCCGTCGCCGTCTGGGACGCGTTGTTCGCCGCCGGGGAGCGGGTCGAGCTGCGGGCCTGCGGGCTGGGCGCCCGGGACACCCTGCGCACCGAGATGGGCTACCCGCTGCACGGGCAGGACCTCTCCCTGGACATCACCCCCGTGCAGGGGCGCTCCGGCTGGGCCGTGGGCTGGGACAAGCCGGCCTTCTGGGGCCGCGACGCCCTGCGCGCCGAGAAGGCCGCCGGCCCCCGCCGGACGCTGCGCGGCCTGGAGGCCGTCGACCGGGCCATCCCACGTGCCGGAATGACCGTGTACGCCGGTGACGCCCCGGTCGGCACGGTCACCAGCGGCACCTTCAGCCCCACCCGCAAGCAGGGCATCGCCCTCGCCCTGCTGGACACCACCCCGAAACTCGCCGACGGCGACCTCGTCGAGGTCGACATCCGGGGCCGCCGCGCCCAGATGCGGGTCACCCGTCCCCCCTTCGTCACCCCCTCCGTCCGCTGACCCCACCCCCGTCGCCCCGGCCCGGCCCTCCGGTTCGCCCCGGCTTGGTTCGCCCGGGTGATCAAGAAGTTTGCGTCATCCCGCCCCTGGATTTCTGACGCAAACCTCTTGATCACCGGGGTGGGTGAGTGCCCCGGGGTGGGTGAGTGCCCGGGGGTGGGGGAGTGCCCGGGAGTGCCCGAGGGCGGGGTCAGTGGGTGGGGTGGGGGCGTTCGCCGGCGTCGAGGACGGCCTGGGTCCAGCCGCCCTCGATGACACCGGTGCCGTCCAGGACCGCCCAGTCGACGACCTCGGTGACCGCCACCACGACCGGGGAACCGATCCGCACGCTGGGGTCGGTGTTGGCGTCGCTGGCGCTGGCCCCGACGATCCGCTCCGGGGCGTCCCACGAGCTGACCCCGGCCCACACGTACTCGGGGCCGTCGTCGCCGGGCAGGCCGTACTTGACCACCAGTTGCGCCTCCGGCGGCAGCCCGTCGGCGAGGAACCGGGCCCGGATGTCGTCCAGCCCGGCGCGGGCGGTGGCGACGGCCCGGCTCATCGCGTCGCCGGACCGGGCGTACCGGACGTCCGGCTCGATGCCGGAGAACAGGGTCGCGCAGGCCGCCGCGAAGTAGCGGCCGTCCGGGCCGGGATGACCGGGCGGCGGGCGCAGGCTCAGGAACGAGTCGGCGTCCGGGTCGGTCGCCGGGTCCAGCTCCAACCGCAACAGCACCGGGGCCGTCGCGCCGTGCTGCTCCGGATTGCCGTACGCCACCGCGATGTCGTGCCCGGTCACCGTGGCCAGCACCGGTAGCTGCACGAACGCCGGCACCTCCTCGCCGGCCAGCCCGTCGGTCCAGTCCCGCAGCAGCCGGCGGGCGGCACCGGTCAGCACCGCGCCCCAGGCCCGGGTGAGATGGTCGGGCACCCCCTGGGTCTGCAACTCCAGCAGCCCGAAGCGGCGCAGCCCCTTGGTGGTGAACCACAGCCCCTCGGTGTCCGAGGAGTACGGCACGAGCACCCAGTCGACCAGCCGGATGCGGCCCTGCGCGTCCGGCAGCGACTTCAACGCCGTCGCCGGGTCGAGGAACTGCAACCCGAACACGTCCACCACGTCACCGCCGACGGACTCGGCCACCGCGGCGGCCACCGCGCGGGCCGCCCACTCGTGCGCCGGTGGCCAACCCGGCCGGTACTCGGCCTGCACCACCACCAGGTGACTGGCGGCGGCGAGCCGGCTCAGCTGGGCCTCGGTCGCGCCGAACGCGGTGAGCAGGTCCGGCGGCAGTTGCGGGAACTCGTCGATCGACCGGGTGTCCACCGACATCAGCGGACTGTCCAGCATCTGCGTGGCCAGGCCGTACACCGGGTCGGCGAGGCGGCCGGCGAGACCCCGTACCGCCGTTTTCGGGCTCACCGGTGGCAACCCCGCCACCGGTACCAGGTAGGTCGCGCTGAGCGACTCCGGGACCGGTACGGGCAGGAAGTCGTCCGTGATGAGCAAGTCGTCCCCCGGAAGGCCGTGCCGGTGCTGTCGGGGCAAACGCTACCCGGCGCGCCGCGTCGTCCTCAGCCGGACAGCACCAAGCCCAGGTAGACCAGCGTGGTCACCACCTCCACGACGGCCCCCAGCACGTCGCCGGTGATGCCGCCGAGCCGGCGTACCAGATGGCGCAGCAGGCCGGTGGCGACGGCGAGCGCGGCGAGCACGGCCAGCGGCCCCTGCCACGGCCGGCCCGGCACGGCCGGCACCGCCACCAGCGCGACGGCGACCGCGCCGACGACCGGCGCGACCGGCGCGACCGTCCCGGCGACCAGCGCGCCCAGCCCGTCGGGGCGGGCGGCCGGCACCCCCCGGCGGCAGGCCAGGGTCACCCCGAGCCGGCCGGCGGCGGTACCGGCCAGCACCGCCGCGAGCACCGCCGGCCAGGACCGTCCGGCCAGCTCGGCCAGCGTCGCGGTCTGCAGCAGCAGGACGACCACCAGCGCGACCACGCCGAACGGGCCGACGTCCGGCTTCTTCATGATCTCCAGTGCGGCCGTGCCCCGCCGGTAGGAACCCAGCGCGTCCACGGTGTCGGCCAGCCCGTCCAGGTGCAGCCCCCGGGTGAGCAGGGCCGCCGCCGCGACGGTCACCCCGGCGGCCACCAGGGGCGGGGCGAGCGCGGCCAGACCGAGCAGCAGCGCGCCCAGCACCACCCCGAGCAGCAGCCCGACCAGGGGAGCGAGCGCCATCGCGGTACCCGCCGTCGCCCGGTCGATCCGGCCGGCCCGGACCGGGACGGTGGTGAGGGTGGTCAGCGCCAGCCGGAGCCCGTCGCCGCGCCCCGACTCAGCCGGCACGCCGGCCGGACGGGTCGGGCTCCGGCCCGGTGTCGGTGGGTGCGGTGGTGGTCGGCCCCGGACCGGCCGGCGTCGGCTCGGCGAACTCCGGGATGACGTCGGGCTGCGCCGCCTCGTCCCCGGCGGCCCCCGGCGCTGAGGGTTCCGGCGCGGCGGGCTCCGGCTCGGCGTCGGGGGTGGTCGCGGCGGCACCGGTGGCCTCGTCGTCGGGGCCGCCGTGGTGCGGGTGCACCGGCAGCGACCCGGCCAGCGCCAGCACCGAGCGCAGCAGCGGCAGGGCGGCCAGCGCGTTCGCCCCCTCGCCCAGGTCGAGCCGCAGGTCCAGCAGCGGGGTGAGGCCGAGCACGTCGGCGGCGAGCCGCACCGCCGGGTGACCGCCGTGGTCGACCAGCAGGCACCAGTGCCGGGCCTGACCGGCCAGATCCCGGGCGACCATGCCGGCGGCCAGCCCGACCGGCCCGTCGAGCAGCACCGGCACCCGGCGGGCGGTCGCCCCGAGCAGCACGCCGCAGGCCACCGCCACGTCACCGCCGCCCAGCTCGGCCAGGATGTCCTTGGCGTCGCGGGGGGAGCGGCGGGTGCGGTGCAGCGCGTCGCGGACCGTCGCGCACCGCACCATCCAGGCCGCGTCGTCGATCTCGCCGTCGGCGGTGTGCACCCGGCCGAGCACCGTCGGGGCCTCCGCGCCGGCCGTCGCGACCAGCACCGCCGCGGCGGCGGCCTCCGCGCCCGCGCCGCACGCCCCCAGCACCAGCAGCCGTACGCCCGCCTCGGCGGCCTCCTCGGCCAACCGCCAGCCGTAGCGCAGCGCCGACTCGACGGTGTCGGCGTCCAGCGCCGGCCCGTGCTCGATCGGCGCGGCCGGCGGGGCGTCCACCACCTGCAGGCCGGCCCCGTTCTCGGCGGCCAGCCGGGCCAGCGCCCCCCGGCCGGCGCGGGCCTGCCGGGCCAGCCGGGTCGACTCCCCGACCGGTGCCCCGGCCGCCACGCCACCGGCGTGGTCGCCGTGCAGCAGCAGCACCCGGACGTCCGTCCACGGCGTCGGGGTGGAGGTGCCCTGGGTGGCGGCGGCGAACTCGACCACCCGTTCCAGCACACCCAGCCCGGCCCCCGGCAGGTCCAGGGTGCCGAGGCGCTGCACCGCCTGCGGGCCGGCGTACTCGTCGGGCATCGGCAGTTCCATGCCGGGCTGGATGACCAGCCCGGTGGCGACCACCGGCAGCGCCATGGTCGGCGTGGTCCAGGTCGTGCCGGCCGGGGTCTGCGGGGCCGGCGGCACGGTGGGGGTGAGCACCTCCGGCAGCGGCCCGTCGGCCGGGACCGTGGCGACGGCGGCCGGGGCGCTGCCGTCCAGCCCGTCTGCCGGGGCGGCGGCCCGGGTGGGTACGCCGGCCGGCGGGACCGGTGCCGACGGCTTCAGCCAGGCCGGCTGGCCGGCGACCACCAGCGCGACCGCGTCGCAGGCGTCCGCGACGGCCCGGTTGGCGGCGCCCAGCGCGTCGGCGAACGCCCGCCCCAGCGGGGTGGTCGGCACCAACGACAGCCCCACCTCCGGGCTGACCAGCACGATCCGTGCCTCGCTGGCGCGTACGGCGTCGGCCAGTTCGGTGATGGTGGCGACGTCGTCGGCCGGTTGGTGGGCCGGGTCGAGCAGCACGGTCACCCAACCGCCCAGGTCGTCCACGAGCAGCGTCTCGTTCGGCCCGGCCGAGGCGAGCACGTCGGCCAGCCGGCGCGGGTCCTCGGCGGTCTCCTCGGTGGTCCAGCTACCCGGCCGGCGGGCCCGGTGGGCGGCCAGCCGGGCGGCCCACTCGGTGTCGTCCGGGTCGGCGGCGGCCGAGGTCGCCACATAGCGCACCGTGGGCGCGTCGGCCACCAGGGACTCGGCGAACTCCGACTTGCCCGAACGGATACCGCCGAGCACCAGGACCGTGTTCCACCCCTCAACCGACATGCCCGTACCTTAAAGCCGCCCGACCCGGCCCCGCCCGCCGGCCCGGACCCGTCACGCTGGGCGGAACCCGGGTGCGGGGACGTGCGTGCGGTGCGTGGCGGTGCCGGCCGACTACGCTTGCGGGGGTCCGTCCCCCGGGGACGGTTGAGCGGCGAGGGGAGACGCGGCATGGCGTGGAGCTGGCGGTACGAGGGCACGGACGGCGCAGCGGTCGACGGGCCGGCGGAGACGTTCAGCAGCCAGGCGGACGCCGAGTCCTGGATCGGGCAGACCTGGCGGGAGCTCGCGTCGTCCGGCGTCACCGCGGTCACGCTCGTCGAGGACGACCGGGTCGACTACCGGATGAGCCTGCTGCCGACGGCGGAGTGATGGCGGGCGACCGCCCGGGGGGCGAGCCGCTGGTGCTCGGTGTGCCCCGGGCGGCGTTCCGGCCCAGCCCGGTCTTCCTCGCCCTGGTCGCGCTCTTCGTCACCAGTGGCGTGCTCACCTGGAACGGGGTGGGCAACGTCCGGTTCGACGTGTTCCTCTTCGTCGTCTCCGGCTGGCTGGTCTCGCTGTGCCTGCACGAGTACGCGCACGCCGTGGTCGCCTACCGGGCCGGCGACCGGGACATCGCCCACCGGGGCTACCTGACGTTGAACCCGCTGAAGTACACCCACCCGCTGCTGTCGATCGTGCTGCCGGTGGTGGTGGTGCTGCTCGGCGGCATCGGCCTGCCCGGCGGGGCGGTCTGGGTGGACCGGCACGCCATCCCCGGCCGGCTGCGGCACACCCTGGTCAGCCTCGCCGGCCCGGCCACCAACGTGCTGTTCACCCTGCTGCTGGTGGTGGTGCTGCGGGTGGGCCTCGACGCGGGCGGCCCGGTCGAGTTCTGGGCCGGGGTGGCGCTGCTGGGGTTCCTCCAGCTCACCGCGAGCGTGCTGAACCTGCTGCCGGTGCCCGGCCTGGACGGCGGCAACATGATCCAGCCGTGGCTGAGCCCGCAGTACCGCCGGATGTACGACATCTTCGCGCCGTTCGGGTTCATCCTGCTGTTCGCGCTGCTGTGGAACCCGCGCATCGGCGGCTGGTTCTTCAGCGCCGTGTTCTGGCTCAGCGACCTGCTGGGGCTGCCGCCGTGGCTCTACGGCACCGCGTTGTCCCTGATCCGCTTCTGGCAGAGCTGACCGCACCCCACCCCGAACCGACCGGGGGTGGGGTGCGGCCGGTGCCGGTCAGGGCCGCTTGGCCGGGCTCTCCGTCTTGCCCGGGTCGCGCTCGGTGACCGGGGCGACGATGTCGTCGATGGCCTTGAGCAGGTCGGCCTCCAGGGTCACCCCGGCGGCCTTGACGTTGTCGTGCACCTGGTCCGGGCGGGACGCGCCGATGATCGCCGAGGCGACGTTGGGGTTCTGCAACACCCAGGCGACGGCGAGCTGCGGCATGGTCAGCCCCGCCTGCTCGGCGAGCGGCTTGAGCTGCTGCACCCGGGTCAGCACCTCGTCATTGAGCCACTGGGCGATGAAGTTCGCCCCGGACTTCTCGTCGGTGGCGCGGGAACCGGCGGGCGGCGGCTGGCCCGGCAGGTACTTGCCGGACAGCACGCCCTGCGCCATCGGCGACCAGACGATCTGCGAGATGCCCAGCTCCTCGCTGGCGGGCACCACCTCGGCCTCGATGACCCGCCACAGCATCGAGTACTGCGGCTGGTTGGACACCAGCGGGATGCGCAGCTCCCGGGCGAGGGCGTGCGCCTCACGCAGCTGTGACGCCTTCCACTCCGAGACGCCGATGTAGTGCGCCTTGCCGGCGTGCACGACGTCGGCGAACGCCTCCATCGTCTCCTCCAGCGGCGTGCTGTAGTCGTACCGGTGGGCCTGGTAGAGGTCCACGTAGTCGGTCTGCAGGCGACGCAGCGAGCCGTTGATCGACTCCATGATGTGCTTGCGGGACAGGCCCCGGTCGTTGCGGCCGGGACCGGTCGGCCAGAAGACCTTCGTGAAGATCTCCAGCCCCTCCCGGCGCTCCCCGGCCAGCGCCTTGCCGAGCACCGTCTCGGCCCGCGTGCCGGCATAGACGTCGGCGGTGTCGAAGGTGGTGATGCCGGTGTCCAGGGCGGCCCGGACACACGCCAGCGCCGCCTCCTCCTCGACCTGCGAACCGTGGGTGATCCAGTTGCCGTACGAGATCTCACTGACCATGAGGCCCGAGCGGCCAAGGTGTCGGAATTCCATGCTCCGACCCTAGCCTCGTCCGGTGCCGGGCACCCGCCGGCGCAACCGGCGTCAGAGCACGGGGTGGGCGTCGGCGAGCAGCCGGTCGATCTCCGCCACCACCGTGTCCCAGTCGGGGTGCACCGGGGGGATCAGCGGTTCGCCCCGCCGGTCCAGCGCTCCCCAGTGGTTCATCCCGTCGCCGACGAGGAACGCCACCGGGTGCACCACCAGCGCCGGGTGCACCGGCCGGACCAGCACGGCACCGGTGCGGTCGAGCACCCCACGCCGGCCGGCCAGCTCCACCACGGCCAG
The DNA here is from genome assembly GCF_016901255.1 of Micromonospora humida. Taxonomy (NCBI): domain Bacteria; kingdom Bacillati; phylum Actinomycetota; class Actinomycetes; order Micromonosporales; family Micromonosporaceae; genus Micromonospora; species Micromonospora humida. The sequence goes on along the minus strand of NZ_JAFEUC010000016.1, from coordinate 178,342 downwards.
CCCCTCGTCGGTGAACCCGTCGAGCCGACGACCGTCGGACAGCGTCGTGTCGATCCCGTGGTAACGCGGCGGGACGACCAGTCGACCGTGCCGGTCCACCGCCCCCCAGCCGCCCCGGCGCACCGCCGCCACCCCGGCCCGGAACGGCCTGACCTCCTCGAACCCCGCCGGCACCACCACCGTCCCGTCCGGCTCGATCGCCGACCAGTCCGCGTCGCCACCCTGCGACACCCAGGCCAGGCCGTCGGAGAAGGCCAGCACCCGGGCGTACGCGGGACCGAGCAGGGTGCCGCCCGTCTCGTCGATCAGCTCCCACCCGGCCTGGTCGGGGCGGCGTACCCAGGCCATCCGCTCGTGGAACGGCTGCGCCTCGACGTACCGGTAGTCGACGACCAGCTCACCGTCGGTGTCGGCGTACCCCCAGCGACCCCGGCCGTCGTGGGTGGGGCGCGGGGACCGGCGGCCGTGCCGCACCTCGTCCCGACTACGCGGGTACGGCCCGAAGCCGCCCCGGGCCGCCGCGCGGGCGTGCACCGCGTCCAGGCACACCGCGATCCGGTCGGTCAGCTCCGCGTCCTCGGCCCGGTACAGGTCCAGGGCCCGTTCGAAGTGTCCACATGCCTCGATCAACCGGCCCTGGTCGTAGCAGGACCGGCCGGCGTGCTCGTGCAGCGCCGAGCGCAGCCGGTCCGGCAGTTCCGTCGAGTTGGCCTCGGTGAACAGCCGGTCGGCCTCGGTGAACTCGCCCTTCCACCGCAGCGCCTCGGCCAGCCGCGCCCGGGCCAGCGCGGTACGCCGCAGCTCACCGGTCGCCTCCGCGTAGGTCAGCGCGAGCCGGCCGTCGGCCACCGCGTCGTCCAGGTCGTCGACCAGCCGGGACAGCACCGCCCGCAGACTGAGCAGCCGGGCGCGGGCCCGGTTGTCCAGGGCCGAGGCGAGCTTCTCGGTCAACCGGCGGCGGATGCCGCGTAGCTCCGCCGGGTCGTCGACCACCTCGCGCAGGGTCTCCGGGTCCAACCGCCACCGGTAGCCGGCGAGCACCTGCTCCGGGTCGGCCTGCCGGACGGTCGTCGCGGCGGCGTCCCCGGCCGCCGGGGTGCCCGCGTTCGGGCCCGCAGCGGTGGCCAGGTCCCCGTGCTGCGTGGTGCTGACGTGGTCCCCGTTGGCCCCCTGTTCCGTGGTGCCGGCCCGGTCCGCGCCTGCCGGCCGGTCCGCGAGGGTGGCCTGGTCGTCGGGTGCGGTCCGGTCCGGGGCGGTGGTCCGGTCGGTGCCTGTTGGGCGGTCCGTGGTGCCGGCCCGGTCCCCGGTCGCCAGCGGGTCGGTGGCGGTGGGTCGGTCCGGGGTCGCCGGCCGTTGCGCGGTCACGGCCGGGCTCACCGGGACGGCCCGGTCCGGCGACGCGGGTCCGTGCGGGTCGCCGACCGGCACCGGGGCCGCCGGATCGCCACCGCCCGTCCCGGCGCCGTCCGGCCCGGTGGCGACGGGCACGGTGCTGTCCGGTCCGGTGTCGACCGGATCGGTGACGGTGTTGCCGGTGGCGGGTGCGGGGGACACCGGGGCGGCGCGGTCGGGGACGACCGCCGGGACGGCGTGGTCGCCGGCCGGGTCGCGGCCGGTGGTGGCGACCGGAGTGGACTCCGGCGTCGCGGAAGGACCACTCCCGGCGGTTCGGCGGGTGTCGTCGACCGGATCGGGGGCGTCGGGCAGGGCGTCGGGGGTCGTCGGGACGGGATGCCCGGTACCGGGCTGCCGGGTGGCGGCTCCGACGTCTGCCGAGCCGCCGTGCACGGGGTGCGCCTCGGTTGCGGCGGAGGCCCGGACAGCGGGGTCGGCGGGGCCGTCGACCGGGGTGGTCGACCGGCCCGGGTCGCCGGTGGTGGGTGGGGGCGGGCCCGGGTCGGTGGGGTGCGACGGGGGTGCCGGCGAGCGGGGCACGGGAACGTCCGTGCCACCGGTCGGTGCCCCGTCGGGCGTGGCCGGGCGGCCGGGCGTGGCCGGGTCCGGCGCGGCACCGCCCGTCGGCCGGCCGGCCGCCGTCGTGCCGTCGGGCGGGGTGGCCGGCGTGGGGGTCGACCGGCCGGGCCGGAACCAGGCCGTCGAGCCTCCCGACGTGGTCGGGGCGGTGCTGACGGGACGGCCGATGCCGCCGGACTCCGGTGCCGGCGGAACGTACCGACGGGGCCGGTCGGGGGTGATCTCCAGGGCGGGCCGGTCGGTGGCGGCTGCCGCCGGTGGGCGTCCGGCGGTGCCCGGGTCGGTCGGCCGTTCGGTCCCGGTGGTGGGTGCGGCGGAGGAGCGCCGGAAGCCATCCGGGTCGGTCGGCCGGTCGGTCCCGGGTGCGGTCGGGGAGTGTCCGGCGGGCCGGTCGACCGGTGGCGCGTTCTCCGACGGCCGGCGGAACTCGACGTGCAACCTGGCGGCCGGCGGCGCGGAGACCGGGGCGGCCTGGTCCGGGGCGGGGATGGGCGGCCGGCCGACGGCGTGACGCCTGCGGGTGGGCAGCTCGGTGGGGGACGCGGGGGCGTCCGGTGGTAGGGCGGTCGGCCGGCTGGCCGTCGGTGCCGGTGCATCGGCGTCACCCGGCCGGGCGTCGGCCGGCGGTGGGGGAGGACCGGGCCGGGGACCCCAGGGACCGGTCGCGGGCCGGCCCGCCGTGGTCGTGCCGGGTGGCGACGACACCGGAGCCGACGACACCGGAGCCGGTGACACCGGGAGGCCGGAGACCGGTGCCCCGGACACCGGACGGCCGGGCGGTGGGCCGAGGGGCGGCACGACGCCGCCGGGACGGGTGTCGCCGGGCTGCCCCGGCGCGGTCCAGGCCGCCGGACGGTCCTCGTGGCGGGTGGGTGGCTCGTGCCGGGTGGGGTACGCCGGCCGCCCGTCGCGGCCGTGGTCCGGTTCCCGTGTCGGGCGGGGCCCGGTGCCGGTACGACCCCACGGCTCGCGGTACGGCTCGTCCTGCGGACGCAGGTCGGGGTACGCCACCTGGCGGGCCGCCGGCTCGTACGGCTGAGCCGGCCGACGCTCGTCGTGGCCACGCGGATGCCGCCACCGCTCCTCGGGGATGGCCGGCGTCGTGCCCGGGGCGTCGTGGCGCGGCGGGCGGCCGGGCGGGGTGTCGTCGCGCGGGCGGACCGGCGGGGTGTCGTGGAGCGGGCGCTGCCACCGGTCCACGTGCCCGTGCGCGGCGGGCCGCCGGTCGGCGTCCCGACGGGGCGGGTCGTCCTCCCGGAACCGGGCCGGCAGGTCCCCGCCCGGTGCAGGTCCGCCCGGGTACGGGTCGTACCGGTCGGGGGCGCGGTGGAGCGGCTCGTCGTCGCCCCGGCGACCGGGCCCGGCGGTGGGGCGTTCGCTGGTGGTGCGCCGCCGGGGCGGGCCCTCGTCGGGTTCGCGCCGCCGGTCCGGCCCGGTGAACCGGTCGGGATGGTCGCGGGGCGGCTCGTGGCGGGGCGCGGGGGACACGGGTGGGCCGCCGGGGGAGACCGGCGTGATCCCGGGGGCGCTGCGCTCCTGCCGGGGCGGACTGTCGTACCGGTCGGTGTCGGCCCGGTCGCGGTGCCAACCGGTCGGTGCCGGTTCGGCGCCGCCCCGCCGACGGTCCGACCAGCTGACCCGGTCGGCCGGCCGGTCGTCGTGCCGTTCGGCTGCGGGCTGCCGGCGTTCCCGCTGCCAGACCGGCTCGTCCGACGGCCGCCGGTACGCCTCGTCGGTGGGCCCCCGGTACGTCTCGTCGGCCAGCCGGCGGTACGGGTCGTGGGCGTGCCGCTCGTCGCCGGGGCCGTCCCGGCGGGGCGGCCCGTCGTCCAGGTCGGACCAGGACCGGCCGAGGTACGTGCCGTCGGAGCGGGTCGGGGCGAGCGGGGGCACCTCGGCGCGGCCGGTGGCGGTGACCCGCCCCCGGGGGTCGGCGTACTGGGAGCCGAGGTCGCCGGGATAGCGCTGCCCGGGGAACTGCGGGTGCCACTCGCTGGTCGGCTCGATCACCCAGGACGGTTCCGCGGGGGCGTCCCAACGGTCGGACCAGCCCGTCACCGGGGGGCTCCGGGTCCACGCGTGCGGCGCGGCCCGATGCCCGGCTCGCGTCGCTCGCTCACGGCGGTGTCACCTCGTTGCAAATTGTCGTGCAGGGCGCCCCGGGATGCCGGTAGAGTCCCCCGTCCGGCACGGCGGGGCTGCGGAAGGAGGGTAACGGCGTGGGCTCGGTCACCGCCACTGCGGCTCCGTCCACGAGCGCAAACGTTACCCGATGGTTCCGGACATTCGGGGCTTTATCCCGGGCCGGCTTCCGTCGCTACTCCACCTACCGGCAGGCGGCCGTGGCCGGTGCCGTGACCAACACCGTGTTCGGCTTCCTGCACTGCGCGGTGCTGCTGGCCGCGGCCGGTTCCGGGACGGTCGGCGGGTACGACCGGACCCAGCTCGCGACCTTCGTCTGGATGGGTCAGGGGCTGCTCGCCGTGGTGCTGCTCTGGGGCTGGAGCGACCTGGCCGACCGGATCCGCACCGGCGACGTGGCCGCCGACCTGCTCCGCCCGGTGCACCCGGTGACCAGCTACCTCGCCACCGACCTGGGTCGGGCCGGGTACGCGGCACTGGCCCGGCTGCTGCCGCCGGTCCTGGTCGGGCCGCTCTTCTTCGACGTCTACCTGCCGTCGCGGTGGCCCACCGGCGGGCTCTTCGTGGTCTCCGTGGTGACCGCCGTGGTGCTCTGCTTCGGTTGCCGGTTCCTGGTCAACGCCGCCGCCTACTGGTGGCAGGACGCGCGGGGTCCGCTGCTGCTGTGGACCCTCGGCTCGGGGGTGCTGGCCGGGCTCTACTTCCCGCTGCGGTTCCTGCCCGGCTGGCTGCAACTGGTGCTGTGGTGCGGCACCCCGTTCCCGAGCCTGATGCAGACCCCGCTCGACGTGCTGGTGGAGCGGGATCCGCCGGCGGTCCAGGTCGGCCTGGTCGCGCTCCAGCTCGGCTGGGCGGTGCTGGTGCTGGCCGCCTGTCGGCTGGTGCAGCGGCGGGCCGAACGCCGCCTGGTGGTGCAGGGTGGTTGAGCACCGGGCGGCGGTGACCGCAGCGGACCGTCCGCTCCGGCCGGGTGGGACGTTCGGGGCGTACCGGGCGCTGCTCGGGGCGCAGGCCCGCGCGCAGACCACCTACCGGGCGTCGTTCCTGCTGGACCTGGTGGGCAACGTGGGGGCCACCGTGTTCGACGTGGTCACCGTCCTGGTGATCTACGGGGTGACCCGGGAGCTGGGCGGGTTCACGCTGCGCGAGACGCTGGTGATGGTGGGGTTGTCGTCAAGCGCCTTCGCGGTGGCGGACCTGCTGGTCGGCAACATCGAGCGGCTGCCCACCCACGTGCGGACCGGCCTGTTCGACGCGGTGCTGCTGCGCCCGCTCGGCGCGCTGCCCCAACTGCTGCTGATGAACCTGCCGCTGCGCAAGGTGTCCCGGGGCGTGTTCGGGGTGGGGGTGCTGGTGGTGGCGCTGACCTCGGCCGGGATCGACTGGACGCCGGCCCGGGTGGCGTTGGCGGTGGTCGCCCCGCTGGCCGGGGTGGTGTTCTTCGGGTCGCTCTTCGTGGCCACCGCCACCGTGTCGTTCTGGTGGGTGGACTCCGGTGAGCTGGCCAACTCGGTCACCTACGGCGGGCGGGACTTCACCACGTACCCGGTGACCATCTTCGACGGGTGGTTCCGGGCCGCCTTCGCGTACGGCCTGGGGTTCGCCTTCGTCAGTTACCAGCCGGCGCTGGCGCTGCTGGGCCGCGCCGACCCGCTCGGCCTGCCGTCGTGGGCCGGCTGGGCCGCGCCGGCGGTGGCGCTGGTCGCCGCCGCGGTCGCGGCGACGGCCTGGCGCACCGGCATCCGCCACTACCGGAGTACGGGGTCATGAGCGTCATCGAGCTGGACGGGCTGCGCAAGGAGTTCACGGTACGGGTGAAGGCGGGCCGGCTGCGTCGACAGAAGCGGACCGTCACCGCCGTGGACGGCATCGACCTGCGGGTGGAGCAGGGCGAGATGCTCGGCTACATCGGCCCGAACGGGGCGGGCAAGTCGACCACCCTGAAGATGCTCACCGGGGTGCTGAGCCCGTCGGCGGGTCAGGCCCGGGTGTGCGGGCTGCGTCCGGTCGCCGACCGGACCCGGCTGGCGCTACGGATCGGGGTGGTCTTCGGCCAGCGTTCCCAGCTCTGGTGGGACCTGCCGCTGGCCGACTCGTTCGACCTGCTGCGCCACCTCTACCGGGTGCCGGCCGCCGCGCACGCCGCCCGGCTGCGCCGCTGTCGTGACCTGCTCGACCTGGACGACTTCCTGGCCACCCCGGTCCGTCAGCTCTCGCTGGGGCAGCGGATGCGCGGCGAGCTGACCGCCGCGCTGCTGCACGACCCGCAGGTGCTCTTCCTCGACGAGCCGACCATCGGGCTGGACGTGGTGAGCAAGCAGGCCGTCCGGGGCTTCCTCGCCGAGCTGGGCCGTACCGGCGACACCACCCTGGTGCTCACCACGCACGACCTGGCCGACATCGAGCGGCTCTGTGCCCGGCTGGTGGTGGTCGACCACGGTCGGGTGGTGCACGACGGGACGATCGCCGCCCTGCACGCCCGGTACGGCTCCCGCCGGCTCGTCGTCGCCGACCTGGACGCCCCGCTGGCGGTCCCGCCGCGACCGGCGGGGGCGGCGCTGCACCGGGTCGAGGCGGACGGCCACCGGCTGGTCTACGCGTTGGAGTCGGCGGGGGCGGCGGAGGTGGTCGCCGCGCTGGCCGGGTTGGCCGCGCTGCGTGACCTCTCGATCGTCGAACCGGACATCGAGGACGTGGTGGCCCGGCTCTACCGCAGCCCGGCCCCCGACCCACGCCGCCCGTCCTGACCGCCTGTCAGATCGGGTCGCCGATGTTCACCCGGGGGGCCGGGGCGCGCATCCGACGGAAGGTGATCGACCGCATGATCGCGTAGAGGTACAGCGACCCCATCCGCTCGCCGCTGTTGGGGTGGCGTTCCCGCACCAGCTTCTTGATCCGCCGGGAGATCAGCACCGAGTCGATCACCACGCCGAGCGCGAGCGCACCCCACACCACGTTGGAGGCGAGCCGGATCACCTGCGGCATCGCCGCGTTCGAGCCGATCAGCACGATCAACGCGCCGCCGAAGAACCAGGTGCCGATGGTCCGCCGGGAGTCGACCACGTTGCGGGCGAGCAGCCGTTCCGGCCCCCGGTCCCGGGGGCCACCCTCGCGGCGGAACTCGGCGGCGGCCTCGGTGCGCGCCTTGCGACGCTGCTCCCGGGCCTCCTCCTTGGTCAGCGGCCGGGTCGGGCCGGCCGGCCGGCGGCCGGCGACCGGCCGCTTCGGGGTCTCGACGCCCAGTTCCTTCTTGCTCGGGGTGTAGCCCCGGGGGCGCGCGGCGGGTGGCTCCTCGGTCACCACCGGGGCGGTGGCGGAGGAGTCGGAGTCGGCGGACTTGCGGCGAAACAGCGACGGCACGAGGTGAAGGGTAGCCATACGACGGCGCCCGGTGCACATCACGGGTGCACCGGGCGCTCGGTGGAGCGGGTCGGCCGGGCCGACGGCAGGGGTCGGGGCCCGTCGGGGGACGCGGCTGGTTACGGCCGCTCGACGTGCGCGCCGAGGTTGGCCAGCTTGGCCTCGAAGTCCTCGTAGCCCCGGTTGATCAGGTCGACGCCGTACACCCGGGAGGTGCCCTCGGCGGCGAGTGCCGCGATCAGGTGGCTGAACCCGGCCCGCAGGTCCGGGATGACCAGGTCGGCGGCGTGCAGCTTGCTCGGGCCGGCGATCACCGCGGAGTGCTTGAAGTTGCGTCGGCCGAACCGGCAGGGGGTGCCGCCGAGGCAGTCGCGGTAGACCTGGATGTTGGCGCCCATGGTGTTCAGCGCCTCGGTGTAGCCCAGGCGCTGCTCGTAGACCGTCTCGTGGACGATCGACAGCCCCCGGGCCTGGGTCAGCGCCACCACGAGGGGCTGCTGCCAGTCGGTCATGAAACCGGGGTGCACGTCGGTCTCCAGGGCCACCGCGTTCAGTTCGCCGCCCGGGTGCCAGAAGCGGATGCCGCCCTCCTGGCCCGGGTCGCCGAGCTTCGGCGGGCGGGCGTCGGTGACCTCGTACTCGCCGCCGACGGAGCGGAAGACGTTCAGGAAGGTCATCATGTCGGCCTGCTGCGCGCCGAGCACCTCGACGTGGCCCCGGGTGGCCAGCGCCGCCGCCGCCCAGCTCGCCGCCTCGATCCGGTCGGGGATCGGCCGGTGGGTGTAGCCGTGCAGCTTCTTGACGCCCTGGATCTCGATCACCCGGTCGGTGTGCACCTTGATGATCGCGCCCATCTTCTGCAGGATGCAGATCAGGTCGATGATCTCGGGCTCGACGGCGGCGTTGCGCAGCTCGGTGACGCCCTCGGCCATCACCGCGGTCAGCAGCACCTGCTCGGTCGCGCCGACGCTCGGGTACGGCAGGGCGAACTTGGTGCCGTGCAGCCCGTTCGGCGCGGACAGGTGCAGACCCTCGGGGGTCTTGTCGACCGTCGCGCCGAACTCGCGCAGCGCCTGCAGGTGGAAGTCGATCGGGCGGGGGCCGATGTGGCAGCCGCCCAGGTCGGGGATGAAGGCGTGGCCGAGGCGGTGCAGCAGCGGGCCGCAGAACAGGATCGGGATCCGGCTGGACCCGGCGTGCACGTTGATCTGGTCGGTGCTGGCGCTCTCGACGTTGGACGGGTCGAAGACCAGCTCGCCGTCCTCGGTGCCGTCGGTCACCTTCACGCCGTGCAGGCCGAGCAGCCCGCGGACCACCTCGACGTCACGGATCTTGGGGACGTCGAACAGCCGGCTGGGCGAGTCGCCCAGCAGGGCCGCGACCATCGCCTTGGAGACCAGGTTCTTCGCGCCGCGCACGCGGATCCGCCCTTCGAGCGGGGTACCTCCGTGTACGACCAGGACGTCGTCCGTCAACGCAAACCTCCAGCGCGCGTCGGGTGGTGCGGGGTGAGTCGATGATGGGGCATGCTGTCCAGCTGTCCGGTACGAGCTGTCCAGGTACCCGGAGCGGGGCCGGCCCAAAACGGTCCCCGCGGTACGTCGCCCCGGCAGCATAGCCCTCCGTGACGAAATGCCAATTGGTCACCGCGCCGGTACGGGAACGAACCGGTGAATCCGGTACGTTCCCGTACTTCGACGGTGACTTCGGGTAATCAGGCGGTGGCGGGCGGCGGGGTGTCGGCCCCCGGCAGCGCGAGCATCTGGTCCAGCGCCACCCGGGCGTGGTGCGCGGTGTCCGCGTCGACCGTGATCTGGTTGACCACCCGGCCGGCGACCAGCTCCTCCAGCGCCCAGACCAGGTGCGGCAGGTCGATCCGGTTCATCGTGGAGCAGTAGCAGACCGCCTTGTCCAGGAACATGATCTGCTTGTCCGGGTGGGCCAGCGCCAGCCGGCGTACCAGGTTCAACTCGGTGCCGACCGCCCACGCCGAGCCGGCCGGGGCCGCCTCGATCGCCTTGATGATGTATTCCGTCGAACCGACCTGGTCGGCGGCGGTGACCACCTCGTGCCGGCACTCCGGGTGCACCAGCACGGTCACCCCGGGCACCCGGGCCCGGACGTCCTGCACGCTGTCCAGGGTGAACCGGCCGTGCACCGAGCAGTGCCCCCGCCAGAGGATCATCTTCGCGTCGCGGACCTGCTCGGCGGTGAGCCCGCCGTTCGGCTTGTGCGGGTCGTAGAGCACACAGTCGTCGAGCGAGTAGCCCAGCTCCAGCACGGCGGTGTTGCGGCCGAGGTGCTGGTCGGGCAGGAACAGCACCTTCGAACCCTGCGCGTACGCCCAGTCCAGCGCCCGCTTCGCGTTCGACGAGGTGCAGACCACGCCGCCGTTGCGGCCGACGAAGCCCTTGATGTCGGCCGAGGAGTTCATGTACGTCACCGGGACGGTGTCCGCCGCGACACCCAGGTCGGTCAGCACCTCCCAGGCCCGCTCGACCTGCGACAGCACCGCCATGTCCGCCATCGAACAACCGGCCGCCAGGTCGGGCAGGATGACCCGCTGCGCGTCGGTGGTGAGGATGTCGGCGCTCTCGGCCATGAAGTGCACGCCGCAGAAGACGATGTACTCCGCGTCCGGGCGGGCCGCCGCCTCCCGGGCCAGCTTGAACGAGTCGCCGGTGACGTCGGCGAACTGGATCACCTCGTCGCGCTGGTAGTGGTGGCCGAGGACGAACACCTTCGTGCCCAGGGCGGCCTTCGCCGCCGTCGCCCGGGCCACCAGGTCCGGGTCGCTCGGCGCCGGCAGGTCTCCCGGACACTCCACGCCACGCTCGGTGGCGGGGTCGCTGCCGCGGCCGAGGAGCAGCAGCGCGGTCGCCGTGTTGGAGGGTTCCACCCAGGTCGAAGTCACGTCCTCATGGTCCCACAACGGGGCGTTCGCACGACCGCTGCCGGTGTGGGCTGCCACACTGCCCCGCGCCGATGTGTCCTGCCACACTCGGGGCATGCGCGTGCTGCTCTGTCCGGACAAGTTCGCCGGCACCCTGGAGGCCCCGGAGGTGGCCGCCGCTGTCGCCGCCGGGTGGCGCGAGGTCGACGACGCCGTCGAGCTGCTCATCCGTCCCCTCGCTGACGGGGGACCGGGCTTCGTCACGGTGCTCGCGGGCGCGCTCGACGGCCGCCGGGTGGCGGTGCCTACCGTCGACCCGCTGGGCCGGCCCGTCACCGGTGAGATCCTGCTCACCGCCGACGGCGTCGGCTACCTGGAGAGCGCCCAGGCGTGCGGGCTGCACCTGCTGTCCGCCGCCGAACGCGACCCGAAGGCCACCACCTCGTACGGTCTCGGCGCGCTGGTCGCCGCCGCTGTCGAGCACGGAGCCCGCACGGTGGTGGTCGGGCTGGGCGGTTCCGGCACCAACGACGGCGGGGCCGGCCTGTTCGCCGCGCTCGGCGCGACCCCGCTCGACGACGCCGGCCGGGCCCTGCCGTACGGCGGGGCGGCGCTGGCCGCCGTCGCGGCCCTCGACGGGACGCCCCGGCTGCGCGACGCCACCCTGGTCGCCGCCACCGACGTGGACAACCCGCTGCTCGGCCTGCACGGCGCGAGCAGCGTCTACGGCCCGCAGAAGGGCGCCGACCGGGCCGACGTGCTGCTGCTCGACGCCGCACTGGAGCGCTGGGCGGCGGTGCTGGAACGGGACCTGCCCGGCTGCCCGCCCGGCCTGGGCACGCTGCCCGGGGGCGGCGCGGCCGGCGGCCTCGGCGCGGCGATCCTCGCCCTCGGCGGGCGCTGCGAATCCGGCATCGACCTGGTCGGCCGGGCGATCGGGCTGGAGGCCGCACTTGACGACTGCGATCTGGTGATCACCGGGGAGGGCTCGTTCGACCACCAGTCGCTGCGCGGCAAGGTGGTCGCCGGGGTGGCCGGGGCGGCCCGCGACCGGGGGGTGCCCTGCGTGGTGCTGGCGGGGCGGGTGAGCACCGGCCGGCGGGAGGCCGCCTCCGCCGGGGTGACCGAGGCGTACAGCCTGGTGGAGCACTTCGGCGGTGAGGAACGTGGCGGGGTGGCGGCGGCGATGGGCCGGCCCGCCGAGGGGCTGCGGGCGCTCGGCGCGCGGCTGGCCCGGCAGTGGAGCCGCTGAGCTGCCGGGGCGGCTCCGCCGGTGGTCCGGTGGCCGGGCCACCGCGGGCGGCGGGCGGTGGCGATCGCGCCGGCCGGGTGGGTTCCGCCGGGGCGGCGTACCATCGGAGCTGGACCACACCGGGAATCACTGGGCGACGCGTGCTGTTGGCCAGGGTGTCCGGACCCATACCGCGCAGGGAGATTTCCACGTGACCACGCCAGCGCAGACCGACTCGACCGAGGCCCAGGCCCCTACTTCCGTCGTCCTCACCGACGTCGCGGCGCAGAAGGTCAAGGCCCTGATCGAGCAGGAAGGCCGCGACGACCTGCGGCTCCGGGTCGCGGTGCAGCCGGGTGGCTGCTCCGGCCTGCGGTACCAGCTCTTCTTCGACGAGCGCTCGCTCGACGGTGACGTCGTCACCGACTTCGACGGCGTCGGCGTCGTCGTCGACCGGATGAGCGCCCCCTACCTGGCCGGGGCGACCATCGATTTCGCCGACCGGATCGACGCCCAGGGCTTCACCATCGACAACCCCAACGCGGGCAGCTCCTGCGCCTGCGGCGACTCGTTCAGCTGAGTCCCGGTCCGTCCGAGGGGGCCGTCCCGCGCCGGGACGGCCCCCTCGTCGTTCCGCCCGGACCGGTAGGCTGACCCGCGCCGTGCTCCCGACCCCGAGGGTTGACATGAAGATCGCCGTGACCGGCTCGATCGCGACCGACCACCTGATGAGCTTCCCGGGTCGCTTCGCCGACCAGCTCATCGCCGACCAGCTGCACAAGGTGTCGCTCTCCTTCCTGGTGGACGACCTGGTGCTGCGTCGGGGCGGGGTGGCCGCCAACATCGCCTTCGGCATGGGGCAGCTCGGGCTGAGTCCGATCCTGCTCGGCGCGGTCGGCGCCGACTTCGCCGACTACCGCTCCTGGCTGGAGCGGCACGGCGTCGACTGCGACTCGGTGCACGTCAGTGAAGTGGCGCACACCGCCCGCTTCGTCTGCACCACCGACACCGACATGTGCCAGATCGCCTCGTTCTACGCGGGCGCGATGAGTGAGGCCCGCAACATCGAGCTGGGCCCCGTCGCGGACCGGCTCGGCGGCCTCGACCTGGTCCTGGTCAGCGCCAACGACCCGGAGGCGATGATCCGGCACTCGGCCGAGTGCCGGGACCGGGGCTACGCCTTCGTCGCCGACCCGTCCCAGCAGCTCGCCCGGATGGACGGCGCGGACGTGGTCTCGCTGATCGACGGTGCCGAGTACCTGATGACCAACGACTACGAGAAGTCGCTGCTGCAGAGCAAGGCCGGCCTCACCGACGCCCAGCTCCTGGAGCGGGTGAAGGTCCGGGTCACCACCCTCGGCAAGGACGGCGTCGAGATCGCCACCCGGGACGGGGAGTCGTTGCGGGTGCCGATCGTCCGGGACGCGCGGGCCGTCGACCCGACCGGGGTCGGCGACGGCTTCCGGGCCGGTTTCTTCGCCGCCCTGTCCTGGGGTCTCGGCCTGGAACGCGCCGCCCAGGTCGGCTCGCTGCTGGCCGCCCTGGTGCTGGAGACCGTCGGCACCCAGGAGTACGACGTGCGCCGCGACGTGTTCGTCAAGCGGCTGGCCGACTCGTACGGGGACGCCGCCGCCGAGGACGTCCGGTCGCACCTGGTGCCATGACGCAGCTCCTGGTCGTCTTCGCCGGCCTGCCGGGGGTAGGCAAGAGCACCCTCGCCGGGCAGGTCGGCGTGGCGCTGGGCGCGGCGGTGCTGACGGTCGACCCGATCGAGCGGGCGCTGGCCCGGCACGGGCTGACCGGCCCCGGGTCGGGCCAGGCCGGCTACGACGCGCTGGCCGGGCTGGCCGAGGTGCAGCTGGGGCTGGGCACCAGCGTGGTGGTCGACGCGGCCAACCCGGCAGCCGGCACCCGGGGGCTCTGGTTCGAGCTGGCCGAGCGGGCCGGGGTGCCGCTGCGGCTGATCGAGGTGTACTGCGGCGACGAGGCGGAACTGCGCCGCCGGGTCGAGGCCCGGCACGCCGCCGACCCGCTCGCCCCGACCTGGGAGCAGACCCGGCAGCGCGGCACGGGGTACGAACCGCTGATCGGCCCCCGCCTGGTGGTCGACACCACCATCCCGATCGACCCCCTCCCGGCGATCCTCCGCTACCTCACCTGATCCCGGCCCGACTGGCGGTCCCGGTCCGGGCACCTGGCGTGCGGCCGGTTCGGCCGGCGGTCGGTTTCGGGGAAGGCGGCCCGCGTCGGGCGAGGTCAGCCGGCCTGACCGGGGGAGCGGGCCGGGGTGGCGGCGGCGAACGCCGCCCACTGACGGGCGGGGAAGATCAGCACCGGGCCGGAGGGGTCCTTGCTGTCCCGCACCGCCACCCCGTCGGGCAGGACGGCACACTCGACGCAGTCGCCGTTGTTGGCGCTGCGGCTGCTGGTGAACCAGCGGGCGGTGGTGAGGTCGGGGGTGCGCACGGTGGCCTCCGAGGGGCGCTAGGCCGCGCCGGCCAACTCCCTGATCAACGCGCGCGACTCGGCGGGCGAGAGGGCGACCTGGCGCAGGTTGTCTGCCACCATGCTATAGGTGCGTACCCCGTCCGGGTCCTGCACGTACATCGCCCCGTCCAGCACCTCGGTGTAGGCGATCGGTCGGACCTGCGCGAACTCCAGCAGGACGAACTTGCCCAGTGGTGTCGCCGCGTGCGGGCCGTCCTCGGGGCGGAGCACCTGCCTGGTGACGTTCGGCAGCTCGGACATGGTGGCCAGGTGGGCGAGCTGGGCCCGTCGGGTCTCGTCGCCGTTGACCCGTAGCCGCAGCGCCGCCTCGCCGATCACCGCGTGCAGGGTGAGCGGGTCGTCGTCGGTGAGCCGCCGGGCCCGGGTCTGCCGGAACGACACGAAACGCTCGGCGTGGTCGGGGCGGACGAACCCGGTGCCCAGGGTCAGCGCCTGGGCGTACTCCTCGGTCTGGAGCAGACCGGGGATGACCATCGACTCGAACACGAACGCCCCGTCGGCCAACCCTTCCAGCCCGACGTACGTCTTGAACCAGTCCGGCATCACCGCGGCCCAGGGTGCCCACCAGGTTTTGGCGTCGGAGCGGCCGGCCAGCGTGGTCAGCCGGTCGATCGCGGGCTGGTCGGCCCCGCAGGCGCGGAGCACGGCCGCGATGTCCTCGGGAAACTGCTGGTAACGGCCGGTCTCCATGTGGCCGAGCTTCGGCTTGCCGATCCCGGTGCTGGCCGACAGCTCGGTCAGCGTCATCGGTGCCTCGCGGCGGTACCGACCCAGCTCGGCACCGATCAGCCAACGCAGCGCCGAAGGATCTGTTCGCCTGCCCATGTATCGCCTCCACCACTCGTACCGACGAAGAACATCATGCCGTCGAGTCTTCCGAAGAGCAAGGATAGGAGCTATACGTATAGCAACGACTCTTGGAGGTGGTCATGCCTGACCCCGCGCCGCTCGGCACGCCCGAGGAGTTCCACCTGATGCTCGTCGACCTGGCGAACGAGTTCGCCCCACGCCGGTTCGCGCTCTGCGAGGAGTACGGCGACCGCCTCGACGGCGGGGTCTTCGCCTGGGGCCTGGCCTTCCCCGACAGCGCCCTGCTGCGCCACGACGGGAGAACGTCGACCGGGCACTTCGCCACCGCCGAGAGCGCGCTGCGGCTCTTCACCCGCACCGGCCGCCGCCTCCACCTGATCTGGATCGACACGCCCACCCCCGCCCGTGTCGATCATGGAGTTGTGGTGCCTTCGAACCGGCAGTAATGCCGCATATCGACCACCACAACTCCATGATCGACGGAGTGGGGCGGGGTGGGGCGGGGCGGGGCTGGGTGAGGCGGGGTGGGGCGGGGTGGGTCAGTGGGTGCGGCGGATGTCGTAGCCCGGGCCCTCGGGGGTGGTGGCGACGAACTCCTGGGCGCGCATCCGGCACCAGGCGGGGATGTCGACGGCGGCGGCCGGGTCGTCGGCGAGGACCCGCAGGACCGTGCCGACGGGCAGCTCGGGCAGCCGGCGGGCCAGCGCGATCACCGGCAGCGGGCAGCGCTGCCCCCGACAGTCCAGCACCTCCACCGGCCCGGCCCCGTCACCGCCCGGTCCCGCCTCGCCGCCGCCCGGCCCGGTCGGGAGGCCGTCCGCGCCGGTTCGGCGGCCGTCCGGCCCTGGCGGGGTGGTCACAGGCCGACCACGCCGGCGTCGGCGCGCAGATCGGCGACGATCCCGGGCAGCTCGGCGAGGAACCGCCGCACATCGGCCTCGGTGGTCTCCCGGTGCAGCGACACCCGGACGTTGCCGTGCGACAGCACCCCCATCGCCTCCAGCACGTGCGACGGGCGCAGTGTGGAGGAGGTGCAGGAGGAGCCGGAGGAGACGGCGAAGCCGCGCCGGTCCAGCGCGTGCAGCAGCACCTCGCCGTCGACGTAGAGGCAGGAGAACGTCACCAGGTGGGGGAGCCGGTCGACCGGGTCGCCGACCACCTCCACGTCCGGCACCTCGGCGGCGACCCGGGACCGGATCAGGTCCACCAGGGGCGTCAGCCGGGCCGCCTCGGCCGCCGCGTCGGCCGCCGCCGCGCGCAGGCTCGCCGCCGCCGCCACCGCCGCCGGCAGGTTCACCACCCCGGGGGTACGCCCGAACTCCCGTTCGTCGGCCGGCCACGGCGACTCCCAGCGGGTGCCCTTGCGGACCACCAGCAGCCCGACCCCCGGCGGACCGCCCCACTTGTGCGCGCTGGCGGTCAGCACCGACCAGCCGGCGGGCACCGGCACCCGGCCGACGAGCTGGGCCGCGTCGACGTACAGCGGCACCCCGGCGGCGGCGCAGGCGTCGGCCGCCCTGGTGACCGGCTGCACGGTGCCCACCTCGTGACTGGCCCCGATCAGCGTCGCCAGCGCCACCCCGGGGGAGCGCACCGCCGCCGACCAGGCATCCAGGTCGAGCCGTCCGAGCCGGTCCACCGGTACGGAGGTGGCGGTCCCACCGGCCGCCACGTGCCGCTGCGCGGCGTGCAGCACCGCGGAGTGCTCGATCGCCGAGTGCACCAGCGTCGCCCCGGCCCGCTGTCGTCCGACCAGGCCACCGAGCACGGCGGAGTGCGCGGCGTGCGTACCGCTGGGGGTGAAGGAGACCTCGTCGGGGCGGACGCCGAGGGTGGCGGCGGTGGCCTCGCGGGCGGCGTCGAGGAGTTGCCCGGCGCGGCGGGCCCGGCTGTAGAGGCGGGCGGGGTCGGCCCAGCCGTCGTCGAGGGCGGCCAGCAGCGCCTGCCGGGCCACCGGGTGCAGCGGCGCGGCGGTGGCCGCGTCCAGGTAGACCGGGTGGGCACTCACGACCGCAGACGCTATCGCGTCGAAGGCGGACGGCACCCCCCGATGGGGGCGGACACTGACCCCAAGACCGTCGAGCCCGCCATGGTCGAGTAATCTGCGACCGTCGGTGACGCCTTTGCCGTCGGTGCTGATGGAATACCCCACCGCGGCGCGCTAGGGAGGCAGGACCAGGTGGTCGCAAGGAGTTCGGAGGTACGGCCGTCGGCCGTACGGCACGGTGCTTCCCCCGGAGCCGGTGTGCGTCGGCGGCGTGGTGCTGGCCGGCTCGCCGGGCTCGGTCTCGGCGGAGCTGCGCTGCTGGTTCTGCTCACCGGGTGTGACGTCGGCCGCTCGGTCGACGGCTTCGGCTGGCCGCAGGGCGGCATCACCCCCGAGTCGCACCGGATGTACGACCTGTGGATCGCCTCCTGCATCGCCGCCCTGGCGGTCGGTGTCTTCGTCTGGGGCCTGATCTTCTGGTGCGTCGTGCGTTACCGCAAGCGCGGCAACGAGCTGCCGGTGCAGACCCGCTACAACCTGCCGATGGAGTTCCTCTACACCATCGCGCCGATCCTGATCGTCTCCGTGCTCTTCTACTACACGGCGGTGGTGCAGACCGACGTGGTGCGCACGACGAAGAACCCCGACGTCACCGTCGAGGTCGTCGCCTTCAAGTGGAACTGGCAGTTCAACTACCGCGACGGCCAGGGCACCGAGGCCAACACCGTGGCGTCGGTGCTGGGCACCAGCGAGGTCATCCCGGTGCTGGTGCTGCCGACCAACCGGTCCATCCGGTTCGAGGAGACCAGCCGCGACGTCATCCACTCCTTCTGGGTTCCGGAGCTGCTGTTCAAGCGCGACGTGATGCCCGGCAAGATCCGTAACGTGTTCGAGGTCTCCAAGCTGGAGTCCGAGGGCGCGTACGTGGGTCGCTGCGCCGAGCTGTGCGGCAGCTACCACGCCTTCATGAACTTCGAGCTGCGGGTGGTCTCCCCGGAGGCGTACGACCAGTTCCTCGCGGCCAAGCGGGACGGCAAGTCGACGCAGGAGGCGCTGACCGCCATCGGTCAGGACCCGTACGCGAAGACCACGCAGCCCTTCGACACCCGTCGTACGAAGGACAACTTCAACCCGGACGACGCGTCCGCGAGCGCGGGAAACTGAGGTATCCGGCATGAAGACCGAGTGGCGTATCTTCCTGATCATCGCCGTGTTCCTGCTCGGCGCGACGGCCCTCTACGGCGCGTGGACGTACGGCGACGGCGGCCAGGTCGAGTGGGTCGGCACGGTGGCCCTGCTGCTGTCCTTCCTGCTCTGCGCGATGTGCGGCGGCTTCTTCTGGTTCGTCTCCCGCCGCATCGACCTGCGTCCGGAGGACCGGCCGGACGGTGAGATCGCCGACGGCGCGGGCGAGATCGGCTTCTTCAGCCCCGGCAGCTACTGGCCGTTCGGGCTGGCGCTGGCCGCCGCGGTCGCCGGTCTCGGCCTGGTGTTCTGGCAGTTCTGGCTGCTCGGCCTGGGCCTGGTGATGGTCATCTTCGCCGCCTGCGGCCTGCTCTTCGAGTACTACTCCGGCACCCGGCGTACCGCCGAGCACTGATCCGACGACGACGGGCCCGTCTCCCCACCCGGGAGGCGGGCCCGTCGTCGTCGGGTGATCGACTCCAGCGGGCCGAAGTAGCGGTATCGCCGCGACCTGATACCGCTGTTTCGGCTCGATGGTGGATCACGTGGGCCGGGGGATCAGGCTGGCTCGGGCCAGACGGGTCCCTGGTCGGTCCAGGTGACACCCCGGTTGCGGCAGAGGCAGAAGGGGTGGCCGACGGGGTCGGTGTAGACCCGCCATCCGTAGCCTTCGGGGCCGACGAAGTCCTGCGCCAGGGTCGCGCCGAGGGCCAGGACGCGGCGCTGTTCGGCCTCGATGTCGTCGACCTCGAAGTCGAGGTGGAACTGCTTGGGGTGCTCGCCGTCGGGCCACCGTGGGGCGCGGTAATCCGCCACCCTGATGAAGGCCAGCTCGATGTCGCCGAACCGGATGCCGGCCCACTCCTCGTCGCTGCCCTCCTTGACCGGGCGACCCGTCACCGCGGCGTAGAAGGCCGCCAGCCGCATCGTGTCCGGGCAGTCGATGATGAAATCCGTGAGTCGGAGCATCGGGTGATCCTGTCATGCCGCTCAGCGGGCCGGATCCCGCGACGGGACCTCCGGGCGGCGTCCCGCAGAGGTCAGGCCGCGTGACGGTCGGCTGACGGACGGCGGCGACGGTCGGCCAGGCGGGTGGGCTGGAAGGCGAAGGTCGCGATCAGCACCGCCGCGCCGCAGCCGGTGCAGAGCAGCTCGGGGCAGTCGGCACCGTGGCCGTCGGCGCACGGTGGCACCTCGAACGGCCGAACGCCCTCGCAGGTGTCGCAGTAGAGCTCGCGGTCCGACACGGGCGTCTCCTCTCGCTCCGGAACCCGCCGATGGACATCGCCGCCATCGTCGGAAACGGAAGAACTACTCCCGTGTAGTTTCCCACGCCCCTCCGACACCAGCCCACCAGCCCCGCCAGTCCACCAGCCCCGTCAGCAGTCCATGCCCGGCGCGCCGCCCGGCCCGGGGGGCGGGTCAGAGCGGCCGGGCGGAACGGCGGGTCAGAGGGAGCGGGCGACGTCGACCCAGCGGTCCAGGACGGCCGCCGCCGCCCCCGAGTCGACGGACTCGGCGGCCCGGGCCAGGCCGGCGCGCACCGCCTCGGTGAGGTCACCGTCCAGCGGGGTCTGGGTGGCCAGGGCGACGGCCGCGTTGACCAGGACGGCGTCGCGGACCGGACCGGTCTCGCCGGCCAGCAGCCGGTGGGCCACGGCGGCGTTGTGGGCCGCGTCGCCGCCCCGCAGGTCGGCCAGGGTGGACCGGGGTACCCCGAGGTCGGCCGCGTCCAGCAGTGCCTCGCGTACGGTGCCCTGCTGGGCCACCCAGACCCGGGTCGGCGCGGCGGTGGTGAACTCGTCCAGGCCGTCCTCGCCGCGCATCACGATCACCGAGTCGCCCCGACGGGCGAAGACCTCGGCCATCACGGAGGCCATCCGGGCATCGAAGCAGCCGACCGCGCCGGCGTGCGGCCGGGCCGGGTTGGTCAGCGGGCCGAGGAAGTTGAACGCGGTCGGCACGCCGATCTCCCGGCGGACCGGGCCGGCGTGGCGCATCCCCGGGTGGAACCGGGGCGCGAAGCAGAAGCCGATCCCCGCCTCGGCCACGCACCGGGCCACCTGCTCCGGGCCCAGATCCAGCGGTACGCCGAAGAACTCCAGCAGGTCGGCGGTGCCGCACAGCGAGGACGCGGCCCGGTTGCCGTGCTTGACCACCCGGACCCCGGCACCGGCCACCACCAGCGCGGTCATCGTGGAGATGTTGACCGTGTGGGCGAGGTCACCCCCGGTGCCCACCACGTCGACCGAGGTGCGCCGCAGCTCCTCCGGCAGGGGCACCGGCACCGCGTTGCCGAGCATCGCCTCGACCAGGCCGGCCAGTTCGGCCGGGGTCTCGCCCTTGGCGCGCAGCGCGACCGCGAAGCCGGCGATCTGCGCCGGGCCGGCGGCACCCGCCATGATCTCGTTCATCGCCCAGGCGGTGTCGGCGGTGGACAGCTCGTCGCCGCGCAGCAGCGCGTTGAGCAGGTGCGGCCAGGTCCGTTCGCCCATGGTGGGCCTCCCGAGCGGGCGTGGGGTGCGGGTGGACGGGTGCGCCCGTCACCCCGGGCGCCAGGGACGCCGCCGAGTGCGTCCGACTCAGGCGGCGGCGTGCGTACGCAGCAGCTCGGCGACCGTGGTGCCGGTGGTCACCGGGTCGAGCGGGTGCATCAGCACGCCGTCGACCTGCGCGTACGAGGCGAGCCATCGGTCGGCGGCGCGGGCGATGACCACGCACGTCGGCGGGGCGTCGTCCCGGTCGTCCTTGATCTGGCGGGCGATGCCGAGGCCGCCGCCGGGGCTGGCCTCGCCGTCGAGCAGCATCAGGTCGATCTCGTAGTCGTCGACCAGCCGGACGCAGCCGAAGTAGTCGGACGCCTCGACGAACTCGATCTGGATGCCCGGCGCGGGACGGGTGCCGACGGCCAGTCGCATCCGGTCCCGGACCTGCGCGTCGTCGCTGTAGAGCAGGACGGTGCAGAGACGCTCGCTCATGCCGACACTCCGCTTCGCTCCGTGCCGTGATGAGGCACCGTCGCACTGAGCCTGACTCGCTCGCTGCGCTCACTCATGGGCTGTACTCCTCGTTGCTGCCCGTTGATCGTACCGGGCGGTGTGGCGTACCCGACATCCCGCCCGCCGGCCCCCGTCAGGGCGGGTGTCGCGGCAGCTCAGGACGGGGTTCCGGGGGCTGCGGCGGGGGTGGCGGGCGGACCTGCGGGGGCGGTGGCCGCGGCGTCGGAGGCGGGGACAGCGGCGGCCTCGGCGGCGCGGTCGCGGGCCTCCTGCCGGTCCAGCTCGCGGTCCACCCGGCGGGCCTCCCGCTCGGACTGCTTGATCCACTGGACCACCAGTACCGCGATCATCGTCACGCTGACGAACTCGCCACCGGCCCACAGGATGCCGCCGGCGACCACCTGGTCGTTCCATGGGTCGGACCAGGCCAGGTTGAGCGAGGGGTACCAGTCGCCGCCGAACAGCGTGGTGCTCTGCATGACGGTGAGCCCGAGCACGGTGTGGAACGGCACCGACAGCAGCATCAGCAGCGCCCGTGCCGGGTACGGCCAGCGGCCGGGCAACGGGTCGAGCCCGAGCAGCGGCCAGAAGAACACGCAGCCGGTCATGATGAAGTGCGCGTGCACCAGCTCGTGCGCCCAGGCGTGTTCGAGTGTGTAGCGGTAGAGGTCGGTGAAGTAGAGCACGAACGGGTTGACCACGAAGATGGCGAACGCCACCAGCGGAAAGCTGTAGATCCGGGCGATCCGGCTGTGCACGACGGCCAGCAGCCGCCGGCGCGGGTCGACCGGCAGGGTGCGTAGCGCCAGGGTGACCGGCGCGCCCAGGGCCAGGAAGATCGGGGAGATCATCGACAGCACCATGTGCTGCACCATGTGCACCGAGAGCAGGGCGGTGTCGTAGGCGTGCAGGCCGCTGACCGTGACCGCGGCGATACCGCCCAGGCCGGGCCCGAGGAAGCAGACCGTACGGATCACCGGCCAGCGGTCCCCGCGTAGCCGCAGCCGGTGGACCCCGTAGAGGTAGAGGCCGGCGGCGAGGACCAGGCCCAGGGCGAGCCAGCTGTCCAGCCGGGTCTCGGTGAAGACCCGGGTGATGTCGAACGGCGGTGGTACCTCGACGCCGCCGGCCGCCAGGCCGGTGGGCGGGGCCCCCGAGGTGGCGGCGAAGATCGAATCGACGTGCAGCACGCTTTTCAGGCTAGGCCAGGCGAACCGGACCGCCACGATCGGGCCATCCCCGCCCCGGGTTTGGCACCCCGCTGATCGCCCGCCCCGGTCAAGGGCAATAATGACCGCGTGACTGCGGCCCCAGCCATTGACAAGAGCCGGATCCACTCTCTGACGCGGCCCAACATGGTCAGCGTCGGGACGATCGTGTGGCTCTCCAGCGAACTCATGTTCTTCGCGGCGCTGTTCGCGATGTACTTCTCGATCCGCGCGGCGGCGCCGGAGCAGTGGGAGAAGCACACCGAGGTCCTCAACATCCCCTATGCGACCACCTTCACGGTGATCCTGGTGCTGTCCTCGGTGACCTGCCAGCTCGGTGTGTTCGCGGCCGAGAAGGGTGACGTCCACGCCCTGCGGCGCTGGTTCACGATCACCTTCGTGATGGGCCTGATCTTCGTGCTCGGCCAGGCGAACGAGTACCTGACCCTGGTGCACGAGGGCGTGAAGATCAACGAAGACGGTTACGGGTCGATGTTCTACCTGACCACCGGCTTCCACGGCCTGCACGTGACCGGCGGTCTCATCGCCTTCATCATCTTCATGATCCGCACCACCATGGGTCGGTTCACCCCGGCCCAGGCCACGTCGGCGATCGTCGTGTCGTACTACTGGCACTTCGTCGACGTCGTGTGGATCGGGCTGTACGGCATGATCTACTGGCTTCAGTGATCTTGGCGTGTCAGGTTCCGCGCCGCTGCTCCGTCCCCTGAGACAAGGTCCAACCGGTTAAGGACACAGGTCATGACTTCTGACAACGACCGCCGACGCGGTCTGCTCGCGCGCCTGCGCGGGCGGCCCGCGGCGCGCAGCAGGGGCCGCCGCCGGCTGGGCGCGGCGTTCCGGCTGATCGCCGCGTTGACGCTGGCCGGCGGCGCCTACACCGTCTTCGCCCCCGGCGTGCAGGCGCAGGAAAACCCGCCGCTCACCGGCGCCGCGGCCGAGGGCAAGGCGCTGTTCGACGTGAGCTGCGTGACCTGCCACGGCCGCAACGCCCAGGGCGTCGAGGGTCGTGGCCCGAGCCTGATCGGGGTCGGCTCCGCGTCGGTCGAGTTCCAGGTCGGCAGCGGTCGGATGCCGATGGCCCGGCAGGAGGCGCAGGCCATGCGCAAGCCGCCGGTCTTCACCGACGAGCAGGTGCGTCAGCTCGGCCAGTACATCCAGGAGCTCGGCGGGGGCCCGCAGGTCCCGCAGGGCAACCTCCGCGAGGGCGCCAACCTCGCCACCGGTGGCGAGCTGTTCCGGATCAACTGCTCGCAGTGCCACGCCTTCGGCGGTGGCGGCGGCGCGCTCTCCTCCGGCAAGTACGCCCCGAGCCTGAACCCGGCCAGCGACGCGCAGATCTACGCCGCGATGCTCAGCGGCCCGCAGAACATGCCGGTGTTCGGCGACAACCAGATCACCCCGGAGCAGAAGGCGGACATCATCGCCTACATCCAGGAGACCCTGAAGGCCGACCAGGACCAGGGCGGCTTCAACCTCGGCCGGTACGGCCCGTCCACCGAGGGGCTGGCGATCTTCCTGGTGGGCATCGTCGCGCTGGTCTTCGCGAGCCTGTGGATTGCGGGCAAGTCGTGACCGGGCGGATCGTCAACACCATTGCCGTGGTGCCGTGCGCCGGCACCGCCCGTAGCGAGGTGACGGCATGAGCACCAAGACCGAGCAGCACGCCCCGCAGGACCGGGAGCCGCTCGACGTCCACGACCCCCGGCTCTCCCGGTTCGACATCGTCACCGAGGGCGCCCGCCGGGACGACATCGAGATCGTCCACTACGAGGAGCAGGTCGTCCCGGGCAGCAAGGCCGAGCGCCGGCTGACCCGTACGGTCGCGGCGATGTTCCTGCTCACCGGCCTGGCCGCCACCGCGTTCCTGGTCGTCTACATCTGGTGGCCCTGGGAGTACGAGCCGGGTCGCGGCGGCGACAAGTGGTACACCCCGCTGCTCGGCCTCACCCTGGGCATCGCCCTGCTCGGCATCGGCTTCGGCATCCTCACCTGGGGCAAGAAGCTGCTGCCCAAGGAGGTCTCGATCCAGGACCGGCACGACGGTCCCGGTTCGGCGGAGGACCGGAAGATCACCGGCGAGACCATGCTCTACCTCGCCGACGAGATGGGGGTACGGCGTCGTCCGCTGCTCGGCGTCTCGCTGGTCGCCGGCCTGCTGCCGGTCGGCGCGGTCGCCGCGGCCCCGCTGGTCGGCGGGCTGATCTCCAACCCGCACAAGAACAACCAGATGTTCACCACCGGCTTCGCCCCGCAGGACGGGAAGAAGATCCGGCTGGTCCGCGAGGACGGCCGGCCGATCCGCCCGGCCGACGTCAGCGCCGGTGGCCAGCTCACCGTGTTCCCGGGCATCGAGCACGGGGTGAGCAACAAGCACGCCGACTCGCCGACCCTGCTGATCCACCTGCGGGAGACCGACGCGGAGAAGTCCCGGCAGGCCAACTCGCGGGTCGGCCACGGTGACTACATGTGGGGCAACTACGCGGCGTACTCCAAGATCTGCACCCACGCCGGCTGCCCGGCGAGCCTGTACGAGCAGCAGACCAACCGGCTGCTCTGCCCGTGTCACCAGAGCCAGTTCCTGATCACCGACAACGCCCGGCCGGTCTTCGGCCCGGCGAGCCGGCGGCTGCCCCAGCTGCCGATCGAGGTGGACGAGGACGGCTTCTTCGTGGCGAAGTCCGACTACACCGAAACCGTCGGCCCCGACTTCTGGGAGCGGCCATGAAGCGCCGAAAGTTTGACGTAGCAGCGGTGCCGGGCAAGGCCGCCGGGGGAGTGGACGACCGCTTCCAGGTAGCCACCCCGCTGCGCAAGCTGCTCAACAAGGTCTTCCCGGACCACTGGTCGTTCCTGCTCGGCGAGATCGCGCTCTTCTCGTTCGTCGTGCTGCTGCTCACCGGGGTCTTCCTGACCTTCTTCTACGAGCCGGCGATGACCGAGGTGGTCTACAACGGCAGCTACGCCCCGCTGCGGGGCACCCCGATGTCGGCCGCGTACGCCTCCAGCCTGGACATCTCGTTCGATGTCCGGGGTGGCCTGATCATGCGGCAGATGCACCACTGGTCCGCGCTGCTGTTCATGGCCGCGATCGTGGTGCACATGATGCGGGTCTTCTTCACCGGCGCGTTCCGCAAGCCGCGGGAGACCAACTGGATCATCGGCTCGCTGCTGTTCTGGGTCGGCTTCCTGGCCGGCTTCACCGGCTACTCGCTGCCGGACGACGGCCTGTCCGGCACCGGTCTGCGGATCGCCTCCGGCATCATGCTGTCGATCCCGGTGATCGGCTCCTGGGTCACCTCGTCGGTCTTCGGCGGCGAGTTCCCCGGCGAGATCATCATCAGCCGGTTCTTCATCGCCCACGTGCTGCTGATCCCGGGCCTGCTGGTCGCGCTGATCAGCGCCCACCTGGGCCTGGTGTTCAAGCAGAAGCACACCCAGTGGCCCGGCCCCGGCCGGACCAACGAGAACGTGGTCGGCGAGCGGATGTTCCCGCGCTACGCGCTCAAGCAGGGCGGCTTCTTCATGGTCGTCTTCGGCGTGATCGCGCTGATGGGTGGCCTGTTCCAGATCAACCCGATCTGGTACTTCGGCCCGTACGAGGCGTGGGTGGTCTCGGCGGCCAGCCAGCCCGACTGGTACGTCATGTTCCTCGACGGCTCGACCCGCCTGATGCCCGCCTGGGAGATCAACATCCCGATCGGCAACGGGTACGTCATCCCGCCGCTGTTCTGGCCGACGGTCGTGCTGCCGGGCATCCTGGTCGGGCTCTCCACGCTCTACCCGTTCGTGGAGGCCCGGCAGCTCAAGGACTACCGGCACCACAACCTGCTGCAGCGCCCCCGGGACGTCCCGGCCCGGACCGCGGTGGGCGCGATGGCCGTCGCCTTCTACATCGTGCTGACCCTCTCCGGCGCCAACGACGTGATCGCCGACAAGTTCCACATCAGCCTGAACGCGATGACCTGGGCGGGCCGGATCGGGCTGCTGTTCATCCCGCCGCTGGCGTACTACGTCACGTACCGGATCTGCCTGGGTCTGCAGCAGCACGACCGGGAGGTGCTGGCCCACGGCGTGGAGACCGGCATCATCCGCCGGCTGCCCGACGGCCGGTTCGAGGAGGTCCACCAGCCGCTCAGCGCCGGTGACGGCCACGGGCACGGCGAACTGGACTACGTCGGCTGGGTGGTGCCGAAGAAGATGAACCGGCTCGGGGCGCTCGGCCCGGCGATCCGGGGCTTCTTCTACCCGATCGAGAAGCCGGTCGAGGCACCGGTCTCGCCGGGGCACCCGCCGGTGGAACCCCGCCCCGAGCGGGAGGAGATCGGCAGCGGGGATTCCCGCCGCTGACCTCCCCGTAGCACTGCACCGAAGCGCCCGCCGGAGTCCTCCGGCGGGCGCTTCGTCCGTTCCGGTGGCTGTCCGCCGGGCGGTCGGTGGGCGGCGTGACCGGCCCCCAACGGGTGGAAAGCGCAGGAATAACCCGCGCCAGCCGGGTATCCGTGCGGTCCAACGAAAACGGGGAGGGAACATGGTGGGTATCAAACGCCTGGGACTGCTGGCCACGCTGGTGCTGGTCGGCCTGGCCCCCGCGGCTGCCGCGCAGGCCGCCGCGCAGCCGTCGGCGCAGGACACCCAGTACCTGCAGGCGGTGCACCAGGTCAACCTGGCGGAGATCGTCACCGGGAACCTGGCCCAGAAGAAGGGCCAGAACGAGCAGGTCAAGCAGTTGGGGCAGCAGTTCGTCACCGATCACACCCAGCTCGACCAGACGGTGAAGAGCACCGCCCAGCAGCTGAACGTGACCCTGCCGAACGCGCCGACGGCCGACCAGCAGAAGGTGATCGACAAGCTCAACGGTCTCAACGGCGCCGCGTTCGACAAGGCGTGGGTGACCGCTGAGCTGGCCGGTCACGTGCAGGCCATCCAGGCCACCCAGACCGAGATCTCGCAGGGCTCCGAGCAGTCGGTGGTCCAGCTCGCGCAGGACGCGCTGCCGGTGTTGCAGGCGCACTACGACGCGCTGGTCGCCCTGGCCCAGGAGCTGGGCATCCCGGTCCCGCAGACCAGCGCCAGCGGCACCGCGAGCCCGGGTGGCAGCGGTACGCCGGCACCGGGTGGCACGACCGAGTCCCCGGCCCCGGGCGGCACCACGGAGTCGCCGGAACCGGGTGGCACCACCGAGACGCCGGCTCCGGGTAACAGCTGACGTCCCGCACCACCTGACGGTGGCCGGTCCCCGACGGGGCCGGCCATCGTCGCCTGTCCGGCGCGGCGGTCAGTCGGCGCTGGCCAGGCCGATCGCGAACGCCTCCTCCAGGTCGTGCTGCGAGTAGGCGCGGAAGGCGATGTGCGACTCGGTGTTGAGCACGCCGGGGACCTTGGAGATGCTGCCGGCGATGACCTTGGCGATCTGCTCGAACTCCCGGACCCGGACGATGGCGATCAGGTCGACGTGCCCGGCCACCGAGTAGACCTCGCTGACCCCGGGCAGGTTGGCCAGGTTCTCGGCCACCTCGGGGATCGAGTCGGTGGCGCAGTCGATCAGGACGATCGCGGTGATCACTGACGATTCTCCGTTCGTCGTGCCGGGCGCGACGCCGGCCTGGCGTCGCTGACCATGCTAGTGCCGCTTCTGTCCGCCCCCGGGCCGCCGGGGTGGGGGCTGTCGCAATGTCGCTGATCCAGCGGTGTCCGGCCGGGCGGAGGCCGCAACATCGGCGATGTCGCGGTGACCAGGACCGACCGGCGGCACGG
This sequence comes from Micromonospora humida, assembly GCF_016901255.1. Classification (NCBI taxonomy): domain Bacteria; kingdom Bacillati; phylum Actinomycetota; class Actinomycetes; order Micromonosporales; family Micromonosporaceae; genus Micromonospora; species Micromonospora humida. The sequence goes on along the minus strand of NZ_JAFEUC010000016.1, from coordinate 150,267 downwards.
GTCAGAGCAGCATGGTGCGGGGGTCGGCGGCCATGGCGCGCAGCCAGGCGGCCGCCTCCGGGGCCCCCGGGCAGCGGGCGGTGTCCAGCGCGGCGGCCAGGGCGTACATCTCGGGCGGCGGGATGAGCAGGCTCTCCTTGCTGCGCAGCCCCAGCTTGACCGTGCCGGTGTCGGTGGTGACGGTGAGCACCGGGGTCCGGGTGACCGCGCCGGTGGCGACCACCGAGCCGTCGCTGGCGACGCCGGTGTGCGCGACGGCCGTGGCCTGCAACGTCACCGACCGGGCGGCCCGCAGGTCGACGCTCTTCGTGGTGAGCCTGACCACGGTGAGCCGGGAGCCCTCCAACCAGGCGTTCGTCCGCACGACGCTCGTGACCAGCAGACCGACGAAGACGATGACCAGCCCGGCCGACAGGAGCGCGACGAGGGCCGGCACCGCCCCGCTGCCCGAGGTGCCCTGACCGGTCGTCGCGTTCAGGACGGTCCCGAGGATGGCACCGACACAGCCGCAGGTCACCGTGAGGAGGACACCCAGCACCACCAACGAGACGACCCGACCGGTACGGCTCGACCGGTAGCCGATCGACAGGGGGATCCGGGGCACGGAGGGCTGCATGCTGGTGATTCTGACACCGACGATCAACGTCCGCCCGGTACGGCCGCCACGGTGAGCCCGTCCGCGGCCCGGATCACGTCGCGGAGCCGTTCGTGGCGGCCGACCGTCGCGCCGGGCCAGACCACCACGCGCTCCACGTCACCGCGTACCACCGCGCCCGCGCCGACCACCGCGTGCCGGGCGTGGCCGGTGACGGTGGCGTCCGGGGCGATCAGCGTGCCGTCGCCGGCGGCGTGCAGGTTGGCCGCCAGGTAGTCGGCGGGCGTGCCGGTGTCGAAGAACGTGCCCGGGTACGGCACCACGGTCAGCTCGCCGGCCGCCTCCGCCGGCCGCCACACCGTGCGGACCAGGTCACCGAAGCTCGCCGGCAGCTCCCGCACCCGGTGCCAGGGCAGCAGCGAGAAACCGGTGAAGACGTGCCCGTCGAAGGTGCCGGGGGCGCGCGGATCGGGTGCCGGCCGGCCCAGCAGGCGTACGGACCGGAAGTCCCATCCGGCCAGCAGCGCCGCGACGTCCGGGCCGGGGGCGGCACCCGGATCGGCCAGGTACGCGTCGGCGTTGCCGACCAGCACCCCCCGCCCGGCGATCCAGTCCCGCAGGTTGCCCAGGCCGCCGGCGGTGCCCAACGGGTCACCCGGCTCCACCGACAGGTGTGCCCGGTCGCCGACGTGCGTCACCACCTGGTCGGCCAGGTAGCAGGCGTTCACCGCCACCCGCTGCGGCCCGGTCAGACCCAGCCCCGCCAGCCGGTGCAGGGCCCGGTCCAGCAGCGGCACGTTGCCGACCGGGCAGAGCGCCTTGGGCACCCGGGTGGTCAGCGGGCGCAGCCGGGTGCCCTCACCGGCGGCGAGCACCACCGCGCACAGGCCGTCCGGGGCGGTCACGTCGTCGGCTGGCCGGCCTGCGGCCCGATGCCGTAGTGGCCGAGCAGGTTGGCGGTGGCCCGGCTCAACCGGGGCAGGTCGTCCAGCGGGTGCCAGGCCGCCTCGAAGACCTCCGCGCCGTCCACCTTCAGCGGCGTGGTGGCGGCGGGCACCTCCGCCTCGAAGACCATGTCCACCCAGCCCCGGGTGTGCACCACCGCGTTCGGCACGGCCGGACGGAGCTGTTCCGGGGCGAGCCGGACGCCGGACTCCTCGTACAGCTCGCGGGCCGCGCCGACGACCGGGGCCTCCCCGCGCTGGAGCAGGCCGGCGGGCAGCGTCCAACTGTGCCCGGGGGGCTGGCGCAGCAGCAGCAGCAGCCGGCCGGCCCCGTCGGCCCCGCTGTCCCGGACCAGGGTCACCGCGCCGACGACGTACTTGGGCCCGGCGAGCCGGACCAGGCGACGACGCACCGAGACCGGCAGCCGGTAGAAGACCTTGTACGCGACGGCCCGGCCGGTGGCGCGGGAACGGAGGATCATGGCCTCCAGGCTAGGCCGTCGGTGCGCTGCCGTGGGGTGCGGGGCGACCGGTCACCCGGCCAGGGCCTCACTGTCGATGGTCGACCAGGTCGATGAGCTGGCGGACCACGGTGTCCGGTTCGACGGCCCGGTCGAAGACCGCGACCAGCAGGGTCTCCAGGTCGGGATAGCCCAGTTCTTCCGACAGGCGCAGCAGCGGCAGGTCGCTGGCCAGGCCCCGGTCGTGCTTGCGTAGCGCCAGGCCGATGGTGGCCCGCCCGAGGCGGACCTTGTCGGCGATGGAGATGCCGGGCTCGGTGTGCTCGGTGAACCAGCGGCTGATCTGCATCTGCGCGTGCGGCGACTTGACGAAGTCGAGCCACTCGCGGCGTGGCCCACGGGGGGCGACGTCCGCCTCGAAGCCGCTCTCCGCGTCGCTCTCGGTGTAGATCTCCACCACGTCGCCCTCGTCCAGTTCGGACGCCAGCGGCGCGAGCCGGCCGTTGATCCGCGCCGCGAGGCAGTGGTCGCCCCGCTCGGTGCCCAGCTCGTAGGCGAGGTCGACCGGGGTCGCCCCGGCCGGGAGCACCACCTGCCGGCCGTCGGCGACCACCTGGATCTGCGCCTCGGCGAGGTCGCACCGCAGCGACTGGAGGAACTGGGCCGGGTCGGGCGCCTCCTGCTCCCAGTCGAGCACCCGGCGCAGCCAGGAGAGCTGGTCGGTGTTGCTGGACCCGGTGGCGGCCCGGGGGAAACGGAAGTCGGCGGCCACCCCGTACTCGGCGCAGCGGTGCATCTCCCGGGTGCGGATCAGCACCTCGACCGTGCGCTCCTGCGGGCCGCAGACGCTGGTGTGCAGGGAACGGTAGAGGTTGTTCTTGGGGGAGGCGATGAAGTCCTTGAACCGGCCGGGGATCGGCCGCCAACGGCCGTGCACCGCGCCGAGGGCGGCGTAACAGTCGGTGGCCGGGCCGTCCACCACGATCACGATCCGGGGCAGGTCGTACGGCACGGCGTGCCCGCCGGCCACGGTGTCCTTCCAGATCGAGTAGAGGTGCCGGGGGCGGACGCTCACCTCGGCGTCGACCCGGCTGCGGCGCAGCGCCACCCTGGCCTGGGCCACCACGTCGTCGAGGTAGGCGTCCCAGCCGGGCCGGTCGTGCACGTGCCGGGCCAGCCGGGCGTGCTCGTCGGGTTCCAGGTGCAGCAGCACCACGTCGTCCAGGTCGCGCTTGAGGGTCTGGATGCCGAGCCGGTCGCAGAGCGGGACCAGCACCTCCTGGGTCTTGCGGGCGATCCGCTCCCGGGAGGCGGCCGAGCGGACCCCGAGGGTACGCATGTTGTGCAGCCGGTCGGCCAGCTTGATGATCAGCACCCGGACGTCCTTGCCGGCCGCGATGATCATCTTGCGGATCGTCTCCGCCTCGGCGGCCTTGCCGTAGAACGCCTTGTCGAACTTCGTCACCCCGTCGACCAGGTGCGCCACCTCGGGCCCGAAGTCCTCGCTGAGCGCCTGGAGGGTGTAGCGGGTGTCCTCCACCGTGTCGTGCAGCAGCGCCGCGACCAGGGTGGTGGTGTCCATCCCGAGGTCGGCGCAGATCTGGGCGACCGCCAGCGGGTGGGTGATGTACGGCTCGCCGCTCTTGCGGAACTGGCCGCGGTGCATGTTCTCGGCGATCGTGTACGCCCGACGCAGCACCGAGGCGTCCGCGCTCGAATGGATGCCGCGGTGGGTGCGGACGAGCTGGGTCACCGGGTCGGCGTCGTTGGCCGGCCAGCTCAACAGGGACCGGAGCCGCCGGGTCAGGGGCAACTCGCCCGGCTGGGCCGGGAGCGCACCCCCCAGGGCGGCGCCGTGTCCGGCGTCGACGTCCACGAGGGACACCTCCTCACCCCGGCTCCACGGTCACCGTCGCCGGCAACCGGAAGCAGGCCCACGAAACGGGCAGGACTGCACTCCCTTAACAGACTAAGCGAGGCGGGGTCGTCCGATCGGACACTTGCTCATGAGCGTTCGGTCGAGAGTTGGTGGGACCCGCCGCCCTCGGCCTTCTCCAGCAGGTCACGGAACCGTCCCGCGCCGGCCGCCGGGGACGACCAAACGGAGGTCATCTCCACCAGCCGGGTCTCCGGTCGTTCCAACCAGGACAGGATGCGTTCGGTCTCCTCGGCGGTGGCCCGGGGCACGGGCCCGTGCCCGTCCGGCTCCACCGTCTCCGCGGTGGCCCGGATCGCGGTGATCGTCGGTCGGGGGTGGACGCCCGGCGGGGACACCCCCGCCCCGGCGAGCCGCCCGTACCGGACCAGCGCCAGCTCCCAGCCGCCCCCGGCGGCGGGCCGGGCGGCGGCCAGCTCGGCGATCCGGGTCAGCCCGGCCAGCCGCTGCATCCGGACGGTGGCCCGCAGCACCGCCGCCAGCCGGGAGCGCACCACCGCCGCCTCCTCGTAGCGCTGCGCGGACGCCAACGCCTCGATCCGGGCCAGCAGGGCGTCCACCACCACCTGCGGGTCGCTGGTGGTGGCGGTGCGGAACGGGGCGACCGCGCGGTCGTCGTACTCCTGCGGGGTGATCCGGTGCTCGCAGGGCGCCGGGCAGCGGCCCAGCTCGGCCAGCGCGCAGGCCGGCGTGACCGTGCGCAGCGACAGCCGGTGGGTGCACTGGCGCAGCGGCACCGCGTCGTGGAACCCGGCGGCGGCCAGCTCGGCGGTCCGGGTGGAGCGGAACGGGCCGAGGTAGGCGGTGTCGCCGGGGGCCAGGCCGCGCACCACCGACAACCGGGGGTACGGCCCGCCGGTGAGCTTGAGCCACACCATCCGCTCCGGATACTTTGACCGCCTGTTGTACGGCGGCGCGTGCGCGGCGATCAACCGCAGCTCCCGGACCTCCGCCTCCAGCGGGTGGGCGCACTCCACCGCCTCCACCCGCTCGGCGGCGGCCAGCATCTCCGACATCCGGGCCCGCTTTTCGGCGGCGGTGAAGTAGCTGCGGACCCGGGTGGCGATGTCGCCGGAGGTGCCGACGTAGAGCGGCCGGTCGTCGGCGGCCCGGAAGATGTAGACCCCGGGCCCCCGGGGCAGCCCGTCGGCGAGGTGCCGCTTGCGCCGCTGGGTGGGGCTGACCGCGCGGGAGAACTCGATCGCCTCGCCGACGGTGTCGACCCGGTGCCCGCCGAGCCGGGCGATCAGGCCGTGCAGCACGTCCACCGTGGCCTTGGCGTCGTCGAGCGCCCGGTGGGTGGGCTGGGTGGTGGTGCGGAAGTAGGCGGCCAGGGTGCCCAGCTTGCGGTTGGGCACCTCGTCGCGGGTGAGCACCCGCCGGGCCAGCGCCGCCGTGTCCAGCACCCGGGGGTTGGGCCAGCGGTAGCCGTGCTTCGCGCAGGCGGCCTTGAGGAAACCCACGTCGTAGGGGGCGTTGTGGGCCACCAGCACGGCGTCGGCGACGAACTCCAGGAAGCTCGGCAGCACCTGCTCGATCGGCGGGGCGGGCAGCAGCATGGCCTGGGTGATGCCGGTCAGCACGGTGATGAACGGCGGGACCGGCACCCCCGGGTTGACCAGGGTGGCGAGCACCCCCAGCTCCTCGCCGCCGCGCACCTTCACCGCGCCGATCTCGGTGATGCCCCCGCCGTCGGGTGAGCCGCCGGTGGTCTCCAGGTCGACCACCACGAACGTCGTCGCGTACAGCGGCAGGGCCGGATCGACGCCGCCGGCCGGCCGGTCCAGACCGGCCAGGGTCTGCTGGACGTACTCCCCAGGTGCCACGGGCGGCAGGCTAACCGTTCGGTCCGACACTCCCGTCACCGCAGCCCCAGGGGCCCCTGGCGGCGTAGGATGAGAGATCGGCTCACTCAACCGGCGGTGGGCCCGGTCGCGGTGGGAGACTTGCCCCATGCCCCTCACCGACCCGCACGACGACCACCTCCCGCTGGAGGGGTCGTCCACCGCCGCGCCCGGGGCCGGCGGGGACCTGGGTGCGGGGGCACCCGAGCCCGGGGCCACCCTTCCCCCGCCCGACGGATCCGACGCCGGTGAGCCGGTGGACGGGCTGCCGGAGCCGGAGCCCGTCCTGCCCGAGCCGGTCCGGCAGCGGATCGTGGCGCTCACCGCGGCGGTCCTGCCCGGCCTGCCCGCCGACGAGGTGCCGGTGCCGCTGCGCCGGGTGGCCAAGTTCGCCCCCAACCGGCGGGCCCGGCTGGGTGGCTCGGTGATCGCCGCCCAGCTCACCGCCGACCCGCTGTTCCGGCAGCGGGTCACCGCCCGGGTGCTGACCGACGCCGGTGACCTCGGCGCGGCCGTGGTCGAGGGCACCGCGCCGGCCGCCGCCGACCCGGTCGAGGTGGCCGCCCTGGCCTACCTGGTCCGCCCCCGGGGCTGGCGGGAGCTGATCGACGCCAGCGGCGCGGCGGTCCGCGCCGAGGTGGACAGCGCGGTCGTCGCGGAGCTGGTCCGCGAGGCCGAGCAGCGGGCCACCCGGGCCGAGCACGACCGGGCGGTGGCCCGGGTCGAGGCGGACAAGCTCCGCGACGAGCTGGCCCGCGTCCGCGAGGAACTCGGCCAGCTCCGGGAGGAGAACCGCCAGCTCCAGCGCGGCCTGCGGGAGACCCAGGCCCGGGAACGCCGGGCCACCGAACTGCTCGCCACCGAGCGTGGCCGGGCCGCCCGCGCCGCCGCCGACAGCGACGCCGAGCTGCGTCGGGCGCGGGCCCGGCTGGCCGAGGCCGAGGCGGCGGCCGGCGTGGCCAAGGCCAGCGCCAAGGAGGCCCGTTCGGTCGACGACGCCCGGCTGTGGCTGCTGCTGGAGACGATCGGTCAGGCCGCCGTGGGGCTGCGCCGTGAACTGGCCCTGGACCCGGTGGACAAACTCCCCGCCGACTTCGTGGCCGACGCCTTCACCGACGCCCCGGCCGCCGCCCAGGGCGGGCCGGCCGCCCGCGCCCGGGACACCGACGACCCGGCCCGGCTGGACCAGCTCCTCGCCCTGCCGAGGGCGCACCTGGTGGTGGACGGCTACAACGTCACCAAGCGCGGGTTCGGCGAGATGTCCCTGGAGCAGCAGCGCAAGCGGCTGATCACCGGGCTGGGTGGGATCGCCGCGCAGACCGGCGACGAGGTGACCGTGGTCTTCGACGGGGCGGAACGGATGCACGGCCTGCCGCCCACCCCGCGCGGGGTGCGGGTGCTCTTCTCCCGCAAGGGCGAGACCGCCGACGAGCTGATCCGCCGGCTGGTCCGGGCCGAGCCGCCCGGCCGCCCGGTGGTGGTGGTCTCCTCCGACCGGGAGGTCGCCGACGGGGTGCGCCGGCACGGGGCGTACCCGCTGGGTGCCGACTCGCTGCTGCGCCGGCTGGCCCGCTCCTGACGTGTTGATCACCGGTTGTCCGGTTGTGTCGTACCCGATGGTTAGTGTCCGACCTGACCGACGGTGCTCGGGTGGTGACGAGGGTTTCCGCCCGACGCCGCACTGCGTCAGGAGGCACGATGCTCATCGACTGCGACGGCTGCCGGGTCCGGGGTGCGAGCTGCGCCGGCTGCCTGGTGACGGCCCTGCTCGACACCGACTCCCCGGCCGCCGGCCTGGGTGCCGCCGAGCACCGGGCGATCGAGGTGCTCACCCGCTCCGGCTTCGAGGTGGAGGTCCTGGCCCACGAGACCGCCCGTCCCGCCCGCCGCCGGGTCGCCTGACCGCCGCCGCGCCGCAGTGGCGGCTGGTGGACACCACGGCGGGGCCGCGCCGGCGGGCCATAGGATGGGCGCTCACGGCGGGAGGAGCGGCGGCATGACACGGGTACGACGCCACGCCCGCAGACCCGTACCCGGGGTGCCCCGGTGAGCCCGCGCGGCTGGGCGGTGCTCACCCTGGCGGCGCTGGTGCTGGCCCTGGTCGTCCTGGGTGCCCTGCTGGTCCCGTGGAGCCGGCCCCCGGCCCCCCGCGCCGACCAGCTCGCCGCCCTGCGTGACCTGCCCGCCGACCAGGTCGCCCGGGGGCGCGCGTTGCAGGCGGCCCTGCGCCCCGGCCGCTACACCGGGCTCGCCGTCGGCCTGCTGGTGGCCCTGCTGCTCGGGCTGACCCCGCTCGGGGCGAGGCTGGTCGAGCTGGCCGGCCGGCCGTTCGGCGACCACTGGATCGCCCGCGCGGTGCTCGGCGGGATCGCCGTGGTGCTCGTCGCCGACCTGCTCACCCTCCCGTTCGCCGCCTGGCGGCAGTCGGTGCTGACCCGGTACGGGCTCGCCACCCAGGGCTGGGGCGGCTGGACGGTCGACCTGCTCAAGTCGTACGCCCTCAGCGCGGTGCTCGCCGCGGCCGTGCTGCTCGGCTTCTACACCGTCACCCGGCTCGCCCCGCGCTGGTGGTGGGCGTTCGGGGCGGCCGGCGCGGCCGGGCTGGTGGTGCTGCTGTCCTTCGTGCTGCCGGTGCTGGTGGAGCCGGTGTTCAACCGGTTCACCCCGATGGAGCAGGGGCCGCTGCGCACCGAGCTGACCGCCCTGGCCGCGCGGGACGGCGTACCGGTGCGGGACGTGCTGGTCGCCGACGCCTCCCGCCGCACCCGGGCGGTCAACGCGTACGTCTCCGGTCTGGGGCCGACCCGGCGGGTGGTGGTCTACGACACCCTGCTGCGCGAGGCCACCCCGGCCGAGGTGACCAGCGTGGTGGCGCACGAGCTGGGCCACGCCAGGGACCGTGACGTCTGGACCGGCACGCTGACCGGTGCGCTCGGGGCCGCCGCCGCGGTCGTCGCGCTCTACCTGGTCGGCTCCTGGACGCCGCTGCTGCGCCGGGCCGGCGTCGACTCGATCGCCGAGCCCCGGGCGTTCGCGCTGCTGATCGCCCTGGTGACGGTCGTCGGGCTGGTCGCCGGCCCGGTGCAGGCGCTGGTGTCGCGCCGGATCGAGGCACGGGCCGACGCGCACGCCCTGGCGCTCACCGGTGACCCGGCCACCTTCGAGGCGATGCAACGCCGGCTCGCCGGGGTCAACCTGGCCGATCCCGACCCGCCCCGGGCGGAGTACCTCTGGTTCGCCTCGCACCCGTCCACGGTGGAGCGGATGGCCGCCGCCCGCGCCTACGCCCGGGAGGCCGGCCGGTGACCCGGACCCTGCTGATCACCAACGACTTCCCGCCCCGCCCCGGCGGCATCCAGTCGTTCGTGCACCACCTGGCGGTCCGCCAGCCGCCCGGCTCGGTGGTGGTCTACGCCTCCAGTTGGCGCGACACCGCCGGGTTCGACGCCGCGCAACCCTTTCCGGTGGTCCGGGACGCGACCCGGGTGCTGCTGCCCACCCCGCGGGTCGCCCGCCGGGCCGCCCGGCTGGCCCGGGAGCACGACTGCGACACGGTGTTGTTTGGTGCCGCCGCGCCGCTGGGCCTGCTCGCCGGCGGACTGCGCCGCCGGGCCGGCATCCGCCGCGCGGTGGCGCTGACCCACGGTCACGAGGCCGGCTGGGCGACCCTGCCGGGGGCCCGCGCCGCGCTGCGCCGGATCGGCCGGGACACCGACGTGGTCACCTACCTCGGCGACTACACCCGGGTACGGCTGGAGCGCGCCCTGCGCGGCGTCACCGAGCTGCACCGGCTCGCCCCCGGGGTCGACGTGGACACCTACCACCCCGGGGTGGACGGCGCGCCGGTACGGGCCCGGCTCGGGCTGGCCGACCGGCCGGTGGTGGTCTGCGTCTCCCGGCTGGTCGCGCGCAAGGGCCAGGACATGCTGATCCGGGCCCTGCCGGCGATCCGCCGCCGGGTGCCCGACGCGGCGCTGCTGGTGGTCGGAGGCGGGCCCTACCGGGCGACGCTGGAGAAGCTGGCCCGGTCCACCGGCGTGGAACGTGACGTGGTGTTCACCGGCTCGGTGCCGTGGGAGGCGCTGCCCGCCCACTACGCGGCCGGTGACGTCTACGCGATGCCCTGCCGTACCCGCAACCGGGGGCTGGACGTCGAAGGGCTCGGCATCGTCTACCTGGAGGCGTCGGCGACCGGGCTGCCGGTGGTGGCCGGTGACTCCGGCGGCGCACCGGACGCGGTCCGCGAGGGCGAGACCGGGTACGTCGTCCCGGGGCGTGACGTCGCCGTGCTCGCCGACCGGGTGGCCACCCTGCTCGCCGACCGGGACCTCGCCCGGCAGCTCGGCGCGGCCGGGCGGGCCTGGGTGGAGAAGGAGTGGCGCTGGGAGACCCAGGCCCGTCGCCTGACGGACCTGCTCACCGGCACCGCCGCCCCCGGCTGAACCGCCGACCGACCCGCCGGTGAACAGGGTGGCGGGGTGGTCGCCGGCGGTGGGTCAGCGGATCTGTTCGAGGATGCGGGCGGCGGGGGCGGGCTTGCCGAAGTGCCAGCCCTGGCCGGTGTCGCAGCCGATGGAGCGCAGCAGGTCGGCCTGGTCGGCGGTCTCCACCCCCTCGGCGGTGACCGTCAGGTCCAGCGCGTGGGCCAGCGACACCAGCGAGGCCAGGATCTGCTCGTCGTTGCGGCTGGCCGGGTCGACCTGCGGGCTGCGTAACCTGGTCACGAACTCGCCGGCCACCTTCAGCTCGGTGACCGGCAGGTCCCGCAGGTAGACCAGATTGCTGTAGCCGGTGCCGAAGTCGTCGATGGCGATCCGGACACCCAGGTCGTTGAGCATCCGCAGGGCCCGGACCGGGTCCTCCCCGCCGGTGCTCATCATGGTGCTCTCGGTGATCTCCAACTGGAGTCGTTGCGGCGGCAGGCCGGTCTGCGCCAGCAGCCCGCGCACCTCCTGCACCAGGCCGGGACGGTGGACCTGCCGGACGGCGAGGTTGACGCTGACGAACGGTGCCTGCCCGCCGCCGGCGGCCCAGCTCTCCGCCTCCCGGCACGCCTCGGCGAGCACCCAGCCACCGAGCCGGACGATCAGCCCGGTCTCCTCGGCCAGCCCGATGAAGCTGTCCGGGCCCAGCACCCCCAGCTCGGGGTGCCGCCAGCGGACCAGCGCCTCCACCCCGACCACGGTGCCGTCCCGCAGCGACGTCAGCGGCTGGTAGTCCAGGAAGAACTCGCCCCGGTCCAGGGCGGCGGGGATGGCCGCCGACAGGGCGTACCGGGCCAGCTCGGTGCGGTGCCGGGCCGGGTCGAACAGCGCCCAGCGGGCGCCGCCGGCCGCCTTGGCCCAGTGCAGGGTGCTGTCGGCGGCCCGCATCAACTCACCCGGGGTGGTGCCGGCCACCGGCCGTTCCACGATGCCGGCGCTTGCGGTGACGGTCAGCTCGTGCCCCTCGACCAGGGCCGGCTCGGCGACCGCGGCGAGCGCCGCCTCCGCCACCTTCACCACGTCGTCGGTGCCGTCGGTGCGCTCGACGAGGATGACGAACTCGTCGCCGCCGAGGCGGGCCACCAGGTGCTCGCCGAGGGCCCGGCTCAGCCGCTGCGCCACCTGCACCAGCAGGGCGTCGCCGAGCTGGTGACCGAGGGAGTCGTTGACCACCTTGAACCGGTCGAGGTCGAGGAAACACACCCCCACCCGGGCGGAACCCCGCCCCGGGACGGTGAGGGCGGTGGCGAGCCGTTCGGTGAACAGGGTGCGGTTGGGCAGGTCGGTGAGCGGGTCGTGGGTCGCCTGGTGGCGGAAGCGGGACTCACTGTCGCGCAGCGCCCGTTCGGCCTGGGCGCGGGCCACCATCGCCGCCCGCCGGATGGACTCCTGCTCGTCGAGGGTCCGGTCGCGCAGCGCGCGGGCGTACCCGGTGGTGATGGTGGCGAGCAACCGGGCCAGCCGGTCGGAGATGTCGTCGCCGACCAGGCCGAGGTCGCGCAGCAGGCGGAGCTGGACGACCTCGACGGTCCGCCCCAGCCCCTCCGCCGAGGCGATGTGCGCGGCCACCAGCTCCGCGCCCACCTGGTGACCGACCCGCGGGTCGAACGGCTCGGCCCGCAGCGCGGCCGCCAGTCGTACGGTGAGCCGTTGCAGCAGCTCCTCCAACTGGGCCTGGGTCATCGGCAGGTAGCTGGTGCCGGAGACCGCCTTGGCCCAGGCGCGGGCGAACGTACCCGGGCAGGACGCCCGGGGGCCTGTCGGCTCACCCATCGAGACGCCCGACGCCGCCGAGGAAGACGGCCTGTTCGGCGTTCTCGGCGCTCTCCGGCGTCTCGGGCCGCCACTGCGGCACCCAGACCACCCCGGGGTCGACGATCGTGAAGCCGTCGAAGAACGCGGTCAGCTCGGCCCGGCTGCGGATGCACAGCGGGTTGTCGGTACGCCGGTAGACCCGTTCCGCCTCGGTCCGCTCGGCCCCGCCCCGGGTGTCGTCGCTGGCCTGGGAGAGGACCAGGTAACTGCCCGGGGCGAGCGCCGCGCGCAACGTCCGCAGGATGTCCTCGGGATGATCGGCGTGCGGGATGAAGTGCAGCACCGCCACGATCATCACGGCCACCGGCTGGGAGAAGTCGATCAGCCGGGTGACCTCGGGGTGCGCCAGGATCGCCTCGGGCCGGCGCAGGTCCTCCTGCACGACGGCGGCGGCGGGGTTGCCGGCGAGGATCTCCTGGCTGTGTGCGACGGCGACCGGGTCGACGTCGACGTAGACCACCCGGGCCCGCGGGTCGGCCCGCTGGGCGATCTCGTGCACGTTGCCGACGGTGGGGATGCCGGAGCCGATGTCGAGGAACTGGCGGATGCCGGAGTCGACCAGGTGCTGCACCACCCGGCGCAGGAAGGCCCGGTTGGCCTGGGCCATCAGCGGCGCGTCGGGAACCGCCTCCACCATCGCGCGGGCGGCGACCCGGTCGGCGGCGAAGTTGTGCGAGCCGCCGAGGTAGTAGTCGTACATGCGGGCGACGCTGGGGCGTTCGATGTCGATGTCGTCGGGTGCCCAGTTCGGTCGCTGCATCCCCAACCCCTTTGTCGAGTACCACCGCAAACATGGTCGACCGTGCGGTTCACCCGGGTATTCTGCCTGTCCACCGCCCACGTGCAAAGACCGCGATCAGTGCGCGACCGGTCGCTCACCGGGCGCAGTCGAACCGGTGGTGTGCCGACGGCAGGCCCGGGTCCGGGGTGGACCCGGGCCTGCCGGCCCGGCGGGGTGGCCCCGCCTCAGAACTTCGGGGCGTCCGGCGCCTCGAGCAGACCCAGCCGCAGGGCGGTCATCAGCGCCTGCGCCCGGTTGGCCGCGCCCAGCTTCTCGTAGAGCTTCGAGATGTGGGTCTTGGCGGTGGACTCGCTGACGAACAGCTGCTTGGCGATGCCGGCCACGCTCATGCCGTCGGCGAGCAGCCGCAGCACCTGACCCTCGCGGGGGGAGAGCTGCGGGCCGGACGGGGCCAGCCGGCGCTTCATCGCCTCGGCCAGGTCGGCGGCGGTGAACGCGCTGGGCGAGGAGGCGGCGTGCCGGGCGGCGGCCACCACCTCGTCGGCCGGCGCGGTCTTCGGCACGAAGGCGCTCGCCCCCGCCTCCAACGCACCGAAGAGCTGGTCGTCACCGGCGTACATGGTGAGCACCACGATGCCCATCGACGCGCTGGACTTGCGCAGCGCCCGGGTGGCCTCCAGGCCGCTGCCGTCGGGAAGCCGCAGATCCATGATCACGACGTCCGGTTGCAGCGCGCCGGCCTGGCGCACGCCCTCCGCCGCCGTGGCGGCCTCGCCGACGACCTCGAACTGACGGTCCCGCTCGAAGGCGTGCCGCAGCCCCTTGCGGATCAGATCGTGATCGTCGACAAGGAGGACCTTGGTACGGGTGGCCGGTGTCGGGCTTGTGGTCATCCTCGAATTACTCCACTTCTGCTGCTGCGCTGCCACGCACGTTATCGCGCCGGGGCGACGAACCCACCACCACCGCCACGGTCGTACCACTGGGTTGCCGGGGACTGATCTCCAACCGGCCCCGGATACGTTCCGCCCTCTCCGCCATGATCGCAAGGCCGTAGTGACCGTCGGTGCGCTGGTCACCGATGCCGTGACCGTCATCCGACACTTCAATTTGCGCGTACGGGGGGTCCACCTCGCAGGTGACCCAGAGATTCGACGCCCCGGCGTGCTTGCGGGCGTTGGTCACCGCCTCCTGGGCGATGCGCAGCAACTCGGCCTCGGTGGCGGCCGGCAGCCGGGCGGTCGACTCGTCGAGCGACAGGTGCACCCGCAGGCCCCCCGACGCGCCGACGGTGCGGGCGTACTCGGCGATCGCCGCTGCCAGGCCGCCGTGCCGGTCGACCTCGCTGCGCAGCTCGAACAGGCTCAGCCGCAGCTCGGTGATCACCCGGGTCACCTCACCGCGCAGGGTGCGCAGCGCCTCGGCGGTCTCCTTCGGGTCCTCGTCGACGTAGGCCAGCGCGTTGTCGATGCCGTAGCCGACCATCACCAGTTCCTGCGCCACCCCGTCGTGGATCTCCCGGGCCAGCCGCTGCCGCTCCTCGTTGGTGGCCAGCGACCGCACCTCGTCGAAGAGCAGCGCCGCCTCCAGGCGCAGCGCCGCCGGGCCGGTCAGCGCGGTCACCCGGGACACCACCGGCGGCGGGTAGGCGTGCGCCGCGTCCGCCTCCAGCACCACCAGGCCGACCGTACGCACCCCGGCGACGAGCGGCACGATCAGCGCCGAGACGTCCCCGCCGCTGTGCGAGCGGGCCTGCGACCGGGCCGAGGTCTGCGGCTGCTGGCTGGCCCAGGCGTCGGCGATCGCCGAGTCGGCGTCCAACGTCGTCTCCCAGTCGACCCGGTCGACGCCGACCTGGGCGAGGACCACGAGCCGCCCGCCGCCGCTTGCCGACAGCACCGCGCCCCGGTTGCCGGGGGCGACGGTACGCAGCTCCTCCAGCAGGTGTTCGGAGATGCCGCCCGGGTCGAGGGTGGCCCCGGGCAGCTGCCGGGCGACCGTCCGCAGCTGGGTCAGCAGCCGGGTCGCCTCGGCGTACGGCTGGGGCTTGCCGTCGGCCCGGACCCGCATCACCTGGTGCAGCGTGCCGGCGGCGTAGAGGCCGAGCCCGGCGAGGATCAGCCACTGCGCGCAGACCGCCAGGTAACCGGCCTGGCCGAGCTGCCGCCCACCGGCGACCTCGGTGAAGGCACCCGCCACCAGCAGGGTGGCCGCGGTGACCCCGAGCAGCACCGCGCCCTCGCGGAACTGCCGGCGCAGCGCGGTGACGGTCACCGGCACCGCCAGGTAGGGCAGCACCGCCGAGGCGCCCAGCCCGCCGACCGACGAGCCGAGGGCGGAGGAGACGGCGACCTGGCTGGCGGCCAGCCCGATCACCACCGCCTCGGCGAGCCGGCTCAGCGGGCCGATCAGCCGGTGCTCGGGGGCGAGCAGGGCGGGCGCTCCGGCGACCGCCAGCAGGGCGATCCACCAGAGCTGGGCGGGATCGCGGGTGGCGACCAGGGTCAGTACGCCGACCAGCGCGAGCATCACCGCTCGCGCGGCGGCGGCGACGGGACGCGTCTGGGGGCGGGCGGCTGTGGAGGCGGGCACGTGACGGATCGTAGTCAGCCTTGGTAGATGTCCGCGATCTCGGCCGCGTACGTCTTGTGGACGACCTGCCGCTTGACCTTGAGTGAGGGGGTCAACTCGCCGGTCGCCTCGGTGAAGTCGCGGGGCAGGATGCGGAACACCTTGATCGCCTCGGCCTTGGAGACGGCCAGGTTGGCGGTGTCCACCGCGCCCTGGATCTCGGCCCGCAGCGCGTCGTGCGCCACGAGCTGCGCGACCGGGGTGTCCTCGGGCATCCCGTGGGCGGCCAGCCACTTCGGCAGCGCCTCCTCGTCGACGGTGACCAGCGCGGCGATGAACGGCTGCCGGTCGCCCACCACCACGCACTGGCTGACCAGCGGATGTGCCCGGACCTGGTCCTCCAGCACCGCCGGGGCGACGTTCTTGCCGGCGGCCGTCACGATGATCTCCTTCTTGCGGCCGGTGATGCTGAGGAAACCGTCGTCGTCGAGGTGCCCCAGGTCGCCGGTGCGGAACCAGCCGTCGGCGAGCGCCTCGGCGGTGGCCGCCTCGTTCTTCCAGTAGCCCTGGAAGATCAGGTCACCGGCGATCAGGATCTCGCCGTCGTCGGCGATCCGGATCGTCACGCCGGGCAGCGGCCGGCCGACCGTGCCGATCTTCGTGCCGGTGGGCAGGTTGGCCGCGGCGGCGGGCGAGGTTTCGGTGAGGCCGTACCCCTCGCAGATGGTCACCCCGATGCCCCGGAAGAAGTGCCCGAGCCGGGCGCCGAGCGGGGCACCTCCGGAGATCGCGTCCCGGCACCGGCCACCGAGGGCGGCCCGCAGCTTGCGGTAGACCAGCCGGTCGAAGACCGCGTGCTGGGCGCGCAGCGCGAACCCGGGACCGCCCGGGGTCTCCTGCGCCTCGCTCCAGGCGATGGCGACCTTCTCGGCCCGGTCGAAGATCGCGCCCTTGCCGTCGGCCTCGGCCTTCTGCCGGGCGCCGTTGTAGACCTTCTCGAAGACCCGCGGCACCGAGAGCACGAACGTCGGCCGGAACTCCTGGAGCTGGGCGACCAGGTCCCGGGTGTCGGCGCAGTGCGCCATCGTGGCCCGCGCCTGCACCACCCCGATCTGGATGAGCCGGGCGAAGGCGTGCGCCAGCGGCAGGAAGAGCAGGGTCGAGGCGCCCGGGCGGAACAGGTTCGGCAGCACCGGCACCGCGTTGGCGATGTCGGCGTACATGTTGCGGTGGGTCAGCACGCAGCCCTTGGGGCGGCCGGTGGTGCCGCTGGTGTAGATGATCGTGGCGACGTCGGCGGCGCGGACCGAGGTGCGGCGGCGCTCGATCTCCTCCGGGTCGACCGAGGTGCCGGCGGCGACGATCTCGTCGACCCCGCCCAGCTCGATCTGCCAGACGTCGCGCAGCTCGGGCAGCCGGTCGCGGACCCCGGCGACCAGGGTGGCGTGGCTGTTGGTCTCCACCACCACGGCGACCGCGCCCGAGTCGCCGAGGATCCAGGCGGCCTGTTCGGCGCTGGAGGTCTCGTAGATCGGTACGGTGACCGCGCCGGCCGCCCAGATGGCGTAGTCGAGCAGGGTCCACTCGTAGCGGGTGCGGCTCATCAGGGCGACCCGGTCACCGGGGGAGACCCCCGCGCCGGCCAGCCCCCGGGCCACCGCGACCACCTCGTCGCGGAACTGCCGGCAGGTGACGTCGACCCCGGCGCGGCCCTCGACGGCGGGCCGGACGAACTGCACCGCGTCCGGCGCGGCCTCGGCGTTGTCCCAGACCGGGTCGGTCAGGTTTGCCGCGTCGCCGATGGTGACGATCGGCGGGACGGAGAACTCGCGCACCTGCACTCCCTCGTGCTCGCACTGGCCGGGCCGACCACGGGCCGGCATGGTCGAAACCTACCCGGCCGGCCGGGCGGACGCCCCAGCCAGGTTGCCCGGCCCCTGCCCGGGGGGTGGAGCGGGGCATCCGTCGGGCGCGCCGGGTAGCCTCCCCCCATGGCGGACTCCTCCACCCAGTCGATCGTCATCGGCGCGTCACCGGACCGGGTCGCGGCGGTCGTGTGCGACTTCGCGCGCTACCCCGAGTGGACCGAGGCGGTGCGCCGGACCGAGGTCGTCGAGGAATACGAGGACGGCTACGCCAGCCAGGTCCGGTTCACCATCGACGCCGGGGTGATGGCCGACGAGTACGTGCTGGCCTACGAGTACGCCGAGGACCTGTCCCGCATCGAGTGGCACCTGGTGTCGCCCTCGACGATGCAGAAGTCCCAGCGTGGCTCGTACGACCTGGTCGGCAATCCGGACGGCACCTGCACGGTGACCTACACGCTGGAGGTCGAGTTGTCGGTGGGCATGCTCGGCATGTTTCGCCGCAAGGCCGAGAAAATGATCATGGATACGGCGTTGAAGCAGCTCAAGCGCCGGGTAGAAGCAACCGGTGCGGCGTAGCGACGCGACGGCCGGCGACACGACGGAGGAGCCGACCATGGGCGCAACGGAACCGGGCTCGGCCCGGGAGGAAGCGGAACGGCTGGTCGCCACGCTGCTCGCGACGGCCCGGCTGGCCTCCGCCGGCTCCGGGTCGGCGTCGGGGCCGTGGGGTCCGCTCGGTGGGATCGTCTCGGGTGTCCTCGGTCACAGTGCCACCCCGTCCCGGTCTGCCGGCGGCGGCCACCGCGCGCAGGGTTTCGCCACCGGATCGGCCGAGTGCTGCGTCTGTCCGATCTGCCGGGCAGTCGCCGCCCTACGCGATCCCAGTCCCGAATTCGCCGAGCGGCTCGCCACCGGCGCGGGGGATCTGGCGGCCGGCGTCGCCAGCCTGATGCGCGCGTTCGCCCCGCCCGGAGCCGGGGAAGCACCCCCCGGTGACGCCGGTGACGCCGCCGCGCCGACCGGCCCGTCCGATTCCGGAGCCGATCATGTGTGGCGCGAGGCCACCCGCACCGGGCATGATTCTGCGTCGGCGCCGGAGCGGGACGTCTGGTCCGCCGCCACCCGGGCGGAGGACGCGGTCGAACCGGCCGCCGCCGCACCGCCCGTCGACGACGCCGGGCCGGCCGCGCCGGCCCAGCAGGTCCGGCCCGCGGCCGACGGTCCCGTGGTGCCCGCCTCGCGCGCGCCGGCCGGCGCGGACGGGGACGCACCAGGCGACGGGGCCTGACCACCGGACATCCCGGCAGCGTACGGCCGGTTTCGGCCGATGTCGGGCAGCACAGCAGAGGGGAGTGGCCGCGGTGACGCTGACCATCGGAGTCGACGTCGGTGGCACGAAGGTGGCCGGCGGTGTCGTGGACGACACCGGCAGGGTGCTCGTGCAGGCCCGGCGGGACACCCCCGCGGACGACGTCGGCAAGACCCGCGACGTCATCATCGAACTGGTCACCCAGCTCGCCACCGGCCACCAGGTCGACGCGGTGGGGATCGGCGCGGCCGGCTGGATCGACGCGTCCCGCTCCACCGTGCTGTTCGCCCCCAACCTGGCCTGGCGCGACGAACCGCTACGTGACTACGTCAGCGCCGCCACCGGCCTCCCGGTGATCGTCGAGAACGACGGCAACGTGGCGGCCTGGGCCGAGTTCCGGCACGGCGCGGCCCGCGACGCCGACGACTCCATGGTCATGTTCACCATCGGCACCGGTGTCGGCGGCGGCATCGTCCTCGGCGGCGAGCTGGTCCGCGGCGCCCACGGCATCGCCGCCGAGCTGGGACACATGCTCACCGTCCCCGACGGCCACCAGTGCGGCTGCGGCCGGCTCGGCTGCATCGAGCAGTATGCCAGCGGCAGCGCCCTGGTCCGGTTCGCCCGCGCCGGGGCCCGGCAGGAACCGCAGCGCGCCACCGCCCTGCTGGAGCTGGCCGGCGGCGAGGCCGAGGCGATCACCGGCCCGATGGTCACCACCGCCGCCCAGGCCGGCGACCCGATCTCGGCCGAGGCGTTCGCCCAGATCGGCCGCTGGCTCGGCACCAGCCTCGCCGACATGGCGCAGATCCTCGACCCGCAGGTGCTGGTGGTCGGCGGCGGCGTGGTCGACGCCGGTGACCTGCTGCTCGGCCCGACCCGGCGGTCCTTCGCCGACGCGCTGGCCCAGCGCAGCCGGCTCCCGGTGGCCGAGGTGCGCCCCGCCGAGCTGGGCAACAGCGCCGGCGTCATCGGTGCCGCCGACCTGGCCCGCCGCCGATGAGCGCCGCGCCGACGGGGCCGCGCCCGGACGCCCCCGCGCCCGCCCACACCGCTGCCACGCCGCCGGCACCGGCCCCGACGGGAACGGCCGGGGCCGGCCCGGCCGGGGCCGGGCGGGTGCCGCTGCGGGTGGTGTCGTACAACATCCACAGCCAGCGCGACGACACGGCGGCGCTGGCCAGCGTGGTCCGCGAGGCCGCCCCCGACGTGGTGATCGTGCAGGAGGCGCCGCGCCGGTTGCGGTGGCGGCAGAAGTCCGCCACGCTGGCCGACTCGTTCGGCCTGGTGGTGGCCGCCGGCGGGCTGCCGTCGCTGGGCAACCTGCTGCTGACCAGCCTGCGGGTCCGGGTGACCGGGACGCACTGCCAACGGTTCCCGCTGACCCCGGGCCGGCACCTGCGCGGCGCGGCGTACGCCCGCTGCCAGGTCGGCGGGGCCCGGTTCCTGCTGGCCGGCTCGCACCTGTCCACCGACCCGGCCGAGCGGCCCGGCCAGGCGGCGCTGCTGCGGCGGGAGCTGTCGGCGAGCGACCTGCCGGTGGTCTTCGGGGCCGACCTCAACGAGGGCCCGGACGGCCCGGCCTGGGGCACCGTCGCGAGCGGACTCGTCGACGCCGCGATCGCCGCCGACGCGGCCGACCGGCACACCTACTCGTGCACCAACCCGCGCCGCCGCATCGACGCCCTCTTCGTCGACCCCCGGGTCGAGGTGGTCGGCTACGACGTGGTGGACACCCCGACCACCCGCCGGGCCAGCGACCACTTCCCGGTCCTGGTCGACCTGCTGCTGCCGGTCGTCGACTGATCGGCCGGCACGTCCCCGGGCCGGCCGTCACGGCCGCCCGGGGGTCGTCCCGCGACGCGTCACGACACCTCCGCGAGCCGGGCTGGACAACGGGTCGGGGGCCCGGAAGGATGCCGGTCGAACCGGCGTACCTGGCCGCACATAAGGAGATTCCCGGTGTCCCCCTCCACCGAGCACGGCCGGCCCGAACCGGAGCCCACGACGCTCCCTGCGAACCCGGACGGCCGCCCGGTCTCCGACCGGGGCGACACGGTCTGCGTGATCGGGGCCGGGGCCAGCGGCCTCACCGCCGTCAAGAACCTCACCGAACACGGCTTCGGCGTCGACTGCTACGAACGGGAGACCGGCGTCGGCGGCGGCTGGAACTGGCGGCACGACCGCAGCCCGGTGTACGCCAGCACCCACCTCATCTCGTCGCGGCCGTTCACCCAGTTCCCCGACTTCCCGATGCCGGACTCCTGGCCGGACTACCCGCACCACGGTCAGGTGCTGTCCTACTTCGAGCGGTACGCCGACCACTTCGACCTGCGCCGGCACATCTGGTTCGGCACCGAGGTGGTACGGGTGGAACCCGTCGACGGCGACCGGTGGGACGTCACCACCCGCAGCACCGGCGGGTACGGCCCGGAACGCACCTCCCGGTACGCCGCCGTGCTGGTCGCCAACGGGCACAACTGGTCGCCGAAGCTGCCCCGCTACGAGGGGCTGGAGGAGTTCCGGGGCGAGGTCATGCACGCCTCGTCCTACAAGGACCCCGCCCAGCTACGCGGCAAGCGGGTGCTGGTGGTCGGGGCCGGCAACACCGGCTGCGACCTGGCGGTCGAGGCGGCCCAGCAGGCGTCCCGCTGCTGGCACTCCACCCGCCGCGGCTACTGGTACGCCCCGAAGTACGTCCTCGGCCGTCCCGCCGACCAGGTCAACGACGCGCTGCTGGCGCTGCGGGTGCCGCTGCGGCTGCGGCAGTGGCTCTACCACTGGACGCTGCGGCTGACCGTGGGTGACCTCACCCGGTTCGGGCTGCCGAAGCCGGACCACCGGGTCTACGAGACGCACCCGATCGCCAACAGCCAACTGGTCTACTACGTCGGCCACGGCGAGATCACCCCCGTGCCGGAGCTGGCCCGGTTCCACCCCGGCGGGGTGACCCTCACCGACGGCCGGGAGATCGACCCGGAGCTGGTCGTCTTCGCCACCGGCTACCTGCCCCGCTTCGAGTTCCTCGACCCGGGCGTCCTCGGCGACGCCGACGGCTCGGGCCGCCCCCGGCTGTGGCTGCACGCGTTCCCGCCGGGCCACCCGACGCTGGCGGTGGCCGGGCTGTTGCAGCCCGACTCGGGGCTGTTCACCCTGGCGCACTGGCAGACCGTGCTCTTCGCCCGGTCGCTGCGGCTGCGCCGGGAGCAGCCACAGCGGGCCGCCGCGTTCGCCTCGCGGGCGGCGGCCGGCGCGGGGGAGCGGTACGCGGGGAAGGTCAAGGACAGCAGCCGGCACTGGTTCGAGGTGGGCCACGTCGACTACCTGCGCGCGGTGCAGCGCGCCCTCGACGACCTGGAGGGCAAGTGACCGGCACGACCGATCAGCGGGTCCGGATCATGCGGGGCCGGGAGTGGGCCCACCCGGTCCGTCCGGCCCGCCGCGAGGTGCTCGGCGTCGACCCGGAGCTGGAGGAGGGACGTCCGCCGCTGCTGTTCGTCCCCGGCTTCGGGCACGGGGCGTGGGCGTTCGCCGAACACTGGCTGGAGTACGCCGCGTCGCGCGGTTTCCCCGCGTACGCGATGAGCCTGCGCGGGCACGGCGGCAGCGAACCGGCGCCGGGGGCGACGCTGCGGGCGTACACCCACGACGTGGTCCAGGTGGCGGCGGGGCTGCCCCGGCAGGCGGTGCTGGTGGGGCACGGCGCGGGCGCCCTGGTGGTGTCGCACGCGTTGGCGCGGTACCCGGCCCGCGCGGCGGTGCTGGTCGCGCCGGTGCTCGGCGGTGCGGCCACGGCCGGCGCGGCGCTGCGGGCCAACCCGCTCGGCACCCTGCCCGCCCTGTTCGGTGGCGCGTTGCGGCTGCACCGTCGGCAATTGTTCAGCCGGGAGCTGCCCGAGGCGGACGCCCGCCGGCACCTGGCCCGGCTGGGTCGGGCCGGCTGGCGGGCGCAGTGGCAGCTGCTCGCCGGCCGGCCGGCGGAGCCGGCGGTGGGCCGCCCGCCGGTGCTGGTGCTGGGCAGCCCGGACGACCGGGTCGTCCCGCCGACCGCGCTGACCCGGGCGGCCCGCCGCTACGGCGCGGCTCCGTTGCTCTTCCCCGGTATGGGGCACGACCTGATGCTCGACACCCGCTGGCAGGAGCCGCTGGACGCACTCCTGGACTGGCTGGCCAAGGAGCCGGGTCGCAGCTGAGCGACCACCCGCACGGGCCGGGCTGACGTCGGCCCCCGCGCGGGTGGCCGCCGTCCGCCGTAGCCCGGCAAGTCGGTCCCGCAGCCCGGCCAGCCGTCCGTCGTAGCCCGGCCGCCGGTGTCGCCGTCCGCCGGGGTCGGGTGCGGTCAGCCGCTGCTGCTGAGCCGGGTGAGCAGCGAGCCGGTGTCGTCCAGCGCGCTGAGGTAGGAGCGCGCCCAGGCCCGGATGTCGTGCCGGTGCAGGTGGTGGCGCATCGCCCGCATCCGGTCGCCGAGGTCGGTGGGCCCGGCCCGCAGCGCCGACAACAGCCCCTGCTTGAGCCCCTCCAGGTCGTGCGGATTGACCAGGTACGCCCGGTCCAGCTCGGCCGCCGCCCCGGCGAACTCGCTGAGCAGCAACGCGCCGGTGTCGTCGACCCGGGCTGCCACGTACTCCTTGGCGACCAGGTTCATCCCGTCGCGCAGCGGGGTGACCGCCATGACGTCGGCGACCCGGTAGAGCGCCGCGAGTTCGGCCCGGTCGAAGGGCTGGGTGAGGTAGTGGATGGCCGGTTCGCCGACCCGGCCGAACTCGCCGTTGATCCGGCCCACCTCGCGTTCGATCCGCTCCCGCAGGATCTGGTACTGGCCGACGCGTTCCCGGCTCGGCATGGCGACCTGCACCAGCACCGTGTCCCGGACCTTGACGTCACCGCTGGCGAGCAGCTCGCTGTAGGCCTTCAGCCGCTGCTCGATGCCCTTGGTGTAGTCCATCCGGTCCAGGCTGAGGATGACCCGCTCCGGGTCGCCCAGGTCGTGCCGGAGCCGGCGGGCCCGCGCGGTGACGTCCGGCCGGGCGGCCAGCGCCGCCATCTCCGCCGTGTCGATCGAGACGGGGTACGCCCCGATCCGCACCACCCGGTCCTGCACGCCGATCCGCCGGTCGGTGGCCGGCAGGCCGAGCACCTTGGTGGCGAGCTGGGCGAAGTTGTGCGCCGCCTGGGCCCGCTGGAACCCGATCAGGTCGGCGCCGAGCATCCCGCGCAGCAGTTCGGCCCGGCGGGGGAGCTGCATGAACAGCTCCGGCGGCGGGAACGGCACGTGCAGGAAGAAGCCGATCCGCAGGTCGGGCCGCAGCTCGCGGAGCAGCGCGGGGACCAGTTGCAGGTGGTAGTCCTGCACCCAGACCACCGCGCCCGGGTCGGCCACCTCGGCGGTCGCCTCGGCGAACCGCTGGTTGACCCGCTGGTACGCCTCCCACCAGCGGCGGTGGTACTCGGGCTGCTCCACCGCGTCGTGGTAGAGCGGCCAGAGCGTCGCGTTGGCGAAGCCCTCGTAGTGGTCGCGCAGGTCGTCGGCGCTGAGCGGGACGGTCCGCATGTGCACGCCGTCGACGTCGGGCAGCACGGGCGCGGGCCCGGTGCCGCCGGCCCAGCCGACCCAGGTGGCCGGGGTCTGCCGGAGCAGGGGGTGCAGGGCGCTGACCAGCCCGCCGGGGCTGCGCCGCCACTCACAGGCGCCGTCGGGCGCCACGCTGTCGTCGATGGGGAGCCGGTTGGCCACCACCACCAGTGAACTCTGTCGCATCTCGGGCATTCCGATCGGCAGGGGACCGACCACGCGAGCAAGGAACAACCGGGCAGTCGGTGGGGGAAGTGACCTACAGCGGTATTCCTACTGACCGTAAGTTACACCACTGTTACGCCCGGCGTGAGGGCTGTGGTGTCCCGGGATGCGGGCGGGATGACCGCCGGCCCCGGCGGGGTGTCGCGGGGCTCAGACGACCGCGCCGTCGTCGGGGTCGTGATCCTCCTCGTCACCGGGACGCAGCCGCCAGATCAGCGTGACGAACCCGGCGAGGATGCCGGTGAAGCCGAGCAGGGTGACCACCGAGGCGTCCACGGGCAGTAACGACGGGTTGAGGAAGAGCACGAAACCGAGCACGATCCCCAGCACCCCGACCACCGCGTACTTCGAGATCCGGGGCAGCGGCGGAGGCGGCGGCGGGGTGTAGCCCTCCTCCGGGTCGTCCGGCAGGTCGGCCCCGAAGGTGTCCAGGCCGTCCAGCAGCGACGGCTCGTCCTGCTGCCGGCCCCGGGGGGTCACCGAGATGCCGGAGATGTCGGCCGCGTACGGCAACCGGCGTACGTCGGTGGCGGTCGGACCCGTCGGCTCGTCCGCCCTGGTGGTCGGGCCACCCGCGCGGGCGGCCGGATCGGCCCCGTCGTCGTCGATGTCCTCGGACGCGGGCCAGGGATGGCTGCCGGCGGCGGGCGCGGTGTGGAAGGCGGCGACGAGACGTTCCCACTCGGCGTCGACGTCCGGCTCGGCGCGGGCCGGCTCCGGCGTCGCCTCGTCGGCGAGCTGGGTCAGGTAGTCCCGGGCGGTGGTCAGGTGCGAACGGTCCACGTAGAGCCGGTCGACCGGCCGGGACGGAACGGTGGTGGTCCGGGTGATCGGGTTCAGGTCGGCGGAGGGCTGGAGGTAGGCGGCGATCCCGCCCGCGGCGAGCACGTCGAGCAGGTGCTCACCGACGCGCGGGTCGACGTCGCCCGCGACGGCGTACTCGCTCGCGTCGAGCCCGTTGTCCCGCCGTCCCCGGCGGGCGCCACCCGCTGACACCGGACATCCTCCTCCGCGCACCTGCCGGTGCGGTCGTGTCGGCGCCCCGTACGCCGTGCTCTGAATCGTGACACGTCGGCACCCGGTTCCGGGAGTGCGTTGTGGCGCGCCGCTCGTGGTTCGTCGGCTCCGCCGTCGGCGGGCGGGCCCGACGGCAGCCCTCCGGGTGACCCACCCATCACCGTCGCGACCTGCCCGGACGACCCCGGCCCGGGGTCGCCGGCGGTGGGCGGGACGGGAATCCGGTGCCGTACCGGCTGGTAGTGCCGCTGATCGGTGGTCCGCCGCACCCGGCGGGCGCACCGGTTCCGCGACGCGGGGTGCCGGAGCTGCCCGCCGACGGGCCGGTGCCCCGGGCCGGCGGCCGGCCCGCCCGCCGCCGACCGCCGCGCCCTCGCCCCTCACCCGCAAGAAGTCACATTCCACGCGAAAGCGGAATACCTCCCCGGACCCCGCCCGGGGACGTCGTCTGGGGATGATCGACTCCGGTGAGCCCGAACAGCGCTCTCAGATCTCCCGGACACCGCATCGTCGGCCCAGGTGAGTCGATCATCGATCCCCGTCAGCTCCGATCGGCCTCGCCCGGGTCGATCTCGACCCCGGTCAGCTCCCGGGCGTCACCCGGGTGGCCAGCCGGAGCAGACCGGGCATCGCGTTGCGGTCGGCGAAGTCGCGGACCCGGTCGAGGGTGGCCGCTGCCTGCGCGGGGTCGGCCACGGTCAGGGCCGGCACCGACAGCGCCGTGGTGAGCATCTGGTCGGTGGTGTCGGGCATCCGGGAGTAGCGCTCCGCCGCCGCCGCGAACAGCCGGGCCGCCCGCCGGGCGTCCCCGTCGCCGAGGGCCAGGGTGGCGTCGGCGGCCTGCCCGGCCGCCTCCACCCAGGGGGTCGTCCGGGGTGACCGGGCGAGGATGTCGTGCACCAGCCGGGCGGCGTCCGGGCCGAGCACCGCGGCGACGTGCCCCACCGCCGGCACCCACTCGGCGAACGGGATCACCCGGGTCCGGCTCCAGTCCCCGTCCAGCTCCACCAGCAGCCGCATCGCCTCCTCCCGGCGGCCCCGGACCGCCCGGCAGAGCGCCGCGTGCGCCAGCGTCGACTGCAACACCCGGTGGAAACCACTGCGCCGCGCGGCGACCACCGCCTGGGTCACCAGATCGTGATCCCCGCCGGCCTCTCCCGACCCCGCCCCCGGTGCGGAGTCGGCGCGCAGGGCCCGCATCCAGCCGGAGACCGCCACGATGTGCAGGTCCCACTCGGCGGTCGGCAGTCGGGTCGACTCGGTGCCCAGCTCCAGCGCCGCCACCCAGTCACCGGCGTAGTACGCCCGCGCCCACTGGTCGGCGAAGCTGGTCGCCAGGCTGTGCCCGCCACCCGGGTCGAGCGAACGCTGCTCGTCGACCAGCCGGGCCGACCGGGCCAGGTCACCCTCCTCCTGCGCCGCCCAGGCGAGGTTGTGCACCGCCCGGCGTCGGCTGACCAGCCGATCCACCCGGCACTGCTCGGCCACCTCGGCCAGTTCCGCGTACGCCTGCTCCTCGCCGGCCATGTAGCGGGCCACCGCCAGGGTGATCCGGGCGTTGGCCCGCACCTCGGGCAGCCGCAGCCGCTCGGCCAGCTCGGCTGCCGCGGAGGCCGCCACGCAGGCCGGCTCGGTCTCGGCGTTGAGCATCCGGACCCGGGCCAGTTCCAGCAGCGCCTCCGCCTTCTCCTCGGACTCCGGCAGCTCGGCGTAGATCGCGTTGGCCCGGTGCAGGCAGCGCAGCGTCTCGGACCGGTCGGCCCGGCTCCAGGCGGCGGTGGCGAGCAGCGTCCAGGCGCGGGCCGCGCCGGACCGGTCCCCGACGGCGGCCAGCCGTTCGGTGAGCCCGGTCAACGCCTCGGTCCCCCCGTCGACCAGGAACGCGTCCCCGTCCCGAAACAGGGCCAGTTGGGCGGCGAACAGCTCCAGCCCCGGGTCGGGTGCCCCGCCGACCTGCAGCGCCCTGCCCACCAGCCCGGCCGCGTTCTCCAGCGCGTGCAGCTCGTACGCCCGGCGGGCGGCCCGGTGCAGCGCGGTACGGGCCGCCACCGCGTACGGCATGGGGTCGAGTCCGACCGTGCGGGCGATCTCGTGGGCGGTCCAGCGGTGGTTGGCCAGCACCTCGGCCAGGTCCTGCTGGCCGGCCTGGGTGAGCTGGGCCAACCAGTCGGCGGTGCGCTGGTGGCGCAGCACCCGTTCGGCCCGGGGTAGCCGCTGGTAGCACACGTCACGGACCAGGATGTGCCGGAAGCGGTACTCCGGCTGACCGACCATGGTGGAGGTGGGCAGCTCGAAGACCATGTCCCGGCGCTGCAGGCGGTCCAGCGCCCGCTCCACCCACTCGACCGTCCGGCCGAGGGCGGCGGCCACGGGCGCCGGCCAGAACTGGACCCCGACCACGGCGGCGGCCTGGAGGACCGCCCGGTCGGCCGGGTCGAGCAGGTCGAGCCGGTTGGCGATGACCGCCTGGACGGTACGCGGCATGTCGGTGGTGCCGGCCGGATCGAAGGCGGCGCTGGGCTCCAGCAGCCCGCCGTCCATCAGCATCCGGGCGTACTCCTGGGCGTAGAGCGGGTTGCCGTCGGCGAACTCGATGAGCGGTGCCCGCGACGCCGCCGGCAGGGTGGCCTGACCGAGCAGCAGGGAGTAGAGGGTGTCGATGTCGGCGTCGTGCATCGGCGGGACCGAGATGGACATCGCGCCGCTGATCGTGCCCGTCCAGGCCGGCTGCCGCTCCCGCAGCTCGGGCCGCGCGGTCGCCACCACCAGCAGCGGTACGCCCCGGGCCGCCGCCCCGAGCTGCTCGACGAAGGTGAGCATCGCCTGGTCGGCCCAGTGCATGTCCTCGAAGACCAGCACCGTCGGGCCCCGCCCGGCGAGGGTGAGCAGGAACCGCCGCCAGGCCGCCTCGGTCTCACCCGGGTTGAGTCGTTCCCCGGTCATCCCCAGCAGCGGCCCGAGCGCGCCGGCCAACCGCATGGCGTGCGGGTCGTCGAGCTGACGCAGCCGGTCGCGGAGCCGGTCACGCAGCGGTTCCGGGTCGTCGGTGTCCGGCGCGCCCAGCCACCCCTTGACGATGTCCGCCAGCGCGGCGTAGGTGACGTTCTCGCCGAACGGCGGGCACTGCCCGACCAGCCAGGTGACCCGGTGGCCGGGCAGGTTGGCGGCGTGCCGGGACAACTCACGCAGCAGCCGGCTCTTGCCCACCCCGGCCGGGCCGAAGACGGTCACCAGCTGGGAGGTGCGTTCGGTGACCGTCCGGTGCAGGGCGCTGACCAGCAGGCCCCGTTCGTGTTCCCGGTCGACCATCGGGGTCAGTTCGGCGGCCTGCGGGTCGGTCCGGGGCCGGGCCCGCACGGCGAGCCAGATCCGGCTCACCGTGGAACGTCCCCGCAGGGTGACCGGCGGCCGGTCGACGTAGTCCAACTCGTGTCGGGTGGCCGACCAGGTGCTCTCGTCGACGACGACTCCGCCGGTGGGGGCCAGCGCCTGCAACCGGGAGGCGGTGTTCACCACGTCGCCGGTGACGAACGCCTGACCGCCGTCGCGGGTGGCGGAGAGGTCGACGAGCGCCTCACCGGTGGCCACGCCGACCCGGAAACCCAGCGGCGGGTGTGGGCCGGCGGCCTGCCGGGCCAGGTTGCGTTGCAGCTCCAAGCCGGCCCGTACGCAGCGCAGCGCGTCGTTGTCGGTGGCGACCGGGGCACCGAACAGCGCCATCACCGCGTCGCCGATGTACTTCTCCACCACCCCGCCGTACTGGTGGACCAGCTTGCGGACGGTGGCGAAGTACGCCTGCTGGAGGCTGCGCGCCTGCTCCGGGTCGGCCCGTTCGGCGTACGTGGTGAAGTCGACGATGTCGATGAACAGCACGCTGACCTGACGGCGGTCCTCCTGCACGGTGACCGCGTGGTCGCGCAGCGGCTGCCCGCAGCTGGTGCAGAAGTTGGCCTCGGGACTGTTGCCGTGCCCGCAGGAGGCACAGTTGAGCGTCAGCGCCTGTCCGCAGCCGCCGCAGAAGCGGTCGTCCGGTCCCGCCGCCCGTGAGCAGTGTCCACACTTGAGGTCGATGACGAACTCCGTACGTGAGGAGATCCCATTATCGCGCCGCGGAGGGCCAGTCGGGTACCCGACGTGCGGGCGGACCCTGCGGCTGGTCGGCCGCCACTAGTGTTCCTCACGAGGAAAACTCACTGTCAGGAGAGTGCCGTGCAGGTGCGATTGTCCGCCTACTGGACCGACCCGGACGGTACCGTCCGGTCCCCCGGGGAGACGGTCGACGTCGACGCGGTCACTCTCGCCAGAATGGAGGAGCAGGGCATGGTCGAGAATCCCGACAGCAAGACGACTTCGGACGCCGGCACTACCACGACCACGACGCCGAAGCCACAGAAGATCGGGCCGGGGCCGGGTACACCGCCGGACCAGATCGGACCTGGGCCGGGCGCCCCGCCGGCCGACGACAGCGGCAAGTGAACGACCGGCGCGGCCGGCGGACCTCGGTCCGCCGGCCGCGCCGGTGTGGCGTTCCCGCTCACCCGCCGGGCGTCACCGCCCGGGAAAGTCCCTGGTCAGCGGTCGCTCATGCCGGCGCGTCGGCGCAGCGCCGCCACGTCGGTGACCACGATCCGACGACCTTCGGTACGCAGCCAGCCGCGGCTGGCGAAGGAACCGATCGCCTGGTTGACGCTCTGCCGGGAGCCACCCGCCATCTCGGCGAGCTGGCTCTGGTTCAGCTCGATGGTGATCATCGGGGCCTGGCTCTCACCGGCCAGCCGGACCAGCGTCTTGGCCACCCGACCGGGCAGGTCGAGGAAGACGTGGTCGGCGTTCTGCTCGGTGAGCCGCCGGATCAGGCCACCCAGCGAGCGCATCACCGCGTCCAGGATGCGTGGGTTGGAGTGCACCAGCTCCATGAAGGCCGGGCGGGACAGGGCGAGCGCCGCACAGTCCTCGATCGCCTCGGCCGAGGCGGAACGGGTGGAGGCGTCCAGCAGGGACACCTCGCCCAGCACGTCCGGTGGTCGGATGACCGACAGCACCGCGCGTTCCCCGGTCGGCGCGGTGCGGAACACCGCCACCGCCCCCCGGCGGAGCACGATCAGCGACTCGCCGGGATCGTTCTCGACGAAAAGCAACTGACCTTTGCGATAGGTGCGCGGCACGGCCGCGGCGATCACCCGCTGGCGCACCTCCGGCTCCAGCCCGGCGAACATCTCCACCCCCGTGAGGGCGTCACCCGGCTCCGGCAGGCGCATTTCCACAGCCCCACCCCTCCCCGGTCACGGACCACAATTTTCGCTCACCGGGTGAACCCTGACGGCCCCGCAAGAGGTGAACTGACACCGCTTCGGCGTCCGGTAGCGGTACACATCAGATCATGACGGCCCAGTCGCTTGCTGTACACCCCTGTAAACCTTTCCGTGACCCTCCGCGAGCTGCGACGGACCACCGGGTCGGGGGCGGCGGGGGTCCGTGCGGCCGACGGCGCCGGTGCCCGCCCCGCCCGTCGACGGTCACCGACGGTGGGTGAGGATGGACGGCGATGGTCTACCGCTATTTCTACGACTGTGAATTCATCGAGGACGGCCGGCTGGTCGACCTCGTGTCGATCGGCGTCGTCGACGAGTACGGCCGCGAGTTCTACGCGGTCTCCACCGAGTTCGACGACTCCCGCGCCGTGCCCTGGGTCCGCCGCAACGTGCTGGACAAGCTCCCCTCGCCGGCCGACCGGGCCTGGCGTTCCCGGGCCCGCATCCGCGACGACCTGCACGAGTTCCTGCTGGAGCCGATCCGGGACCGGCCGGGCGAGCAGCTGGAGCTGTGGGCCTGGTACGCCGCGTACGACCACGTGGTGCTGGCCCAGCTCTGGGGGGCGATGCCGGCGCTGCCCCGGGAGATCCCCCGGTTCACCAAGGAGCTGCGGCAGCTCTGGGACGACCTCGGCCGGCCCCGGCTGCCCGAGGCGGCGGCCGACCGGCACGACGCGCTGGTCGACGCCCGGCACAACCTGGCCCGCTGGCAGGCGATGACGGCCCGTCGGGGCTGATCCCGGCGTCGGCGGCCCGTCCGGGCTGGTCCCGGTGTCGGCGGCGCGGTGTCGGCGGGGTCCGCCGGCGGTGACGACAGCCCGTGACGATCGGCAGGTTTGACCGGTCCCGTCGGGGGCACCGGATGCGGGCGAGCCGATCCGAGGGAGTGCGCCATGGCCGACGACGCGACCACCATCACCGACGCCCGGCGGCGGGTGACCGAGCTGATCCGGGACGCCCGGATCTGCATGTTGACCACCATCGGGGTCGACGGCCGGATGCTCAGCCGGCCGATGGGGCTGCAGGCGGCCGAGTTCGACGGGGACCTGTGGTTCTTCGCCTACGCCGACTCGGCCAAGATGCGTCAGGTCCGGGTCAACCCGGAGGTCAACGTCGCCTTCTCCGACCAGCGTCACCACGCCTGGGTATCGATCTCCGGCACCGCCCAGGAGGCGTACGACCGGGCGCGGGCCGAGCAGCTGTGGAACCCGGTGCTCACGGCGTGGTTCCCGGACGGGCTGGACACCCCCGGGCTGACCCTGCTCAAGGTGCACGCCAGCTCGGCCGAGTACTGGGACTCCCCGGGCGGCACGGTGGTCAACCTGCTCGGCTTCGCCAAGGCGGCGGTGACCGGGACGCCGCCGAAGCTGGGGGAGAACCACGAGGTGAGCTACTGACCGGTAGCCGCCCGGGTGGGCGGGACCGGCCGGGGCGCGGTGTCGGCGTGCACCTGAGCCGACTACAGTGCGCACTGACGGCCCGCCCCGGGCCGGCAACGACGCCGATGGTCTGAGCGGACACATATCCTGGGGCTTATCCGGGCTTCACCTGACGTTCCAGGAGGATGAGCAGATCATGCGTATCGGCGTGCTCACCGGCGGCGGCGACTGCCCAGGTCTGAACGCGGTCATTCGGGCGGTGGTCCGTAAGGGCGTCGCTACTTACGGTCACGAGTTCGTGGGTTTCCGGGACGGGTGGAAGGGGCCGCTGGAGGGCCTGTCCAAGCCGCTCGGCATCCCCGAGGTGCGGGGCATCCTCCCGCGCGGTGGCACCATCCTCGGGTCGTCCCGCACCAACCCGTTCAAGATCGAGAACGGCGTGGAGCGGATCAAGGAGAACCTCGCCGCGCAGGGCGTGGACGCGCTGATCGCGATCGGCGGCGAGGACACCCTGGGCGTCGCCACCAAGCTGCACGAGCTGGGCGTCAACGTGGTCGGCGTACCGAAGACGATCGACAACGACCTGGGCGCCACCGACTACACCTTCGGCTTCGACACCGCCGTCAACATCGCCATGGAGGCGATCGACCGGCTGCACACCACCGCGGAAAGCCACCACCGCACCCTCGTCGTCGAGGTGATGGGCCGGCACGCCGGCTGGATCGCCCTGCACGCCGGCCTCGCCGGCGGCGCCAACGTGATCCTGCTGCCCGAGCGCAAGTTCGACGTCGACCAGGTCGCCGGTTACGTCGAGAAGCGCTTCCAGCACCAGTACGCCCCGATCGTCGTGGTCGCCGAGGGCGCCCAGCCGCTGGACGGCCAGATGGTCCTGCACAACCAGGAGCTGGACGCCTTCGGGCACGTCCGGCTCGGCGGCATCGGCCAGTGGCTGGCCGAGCAGCTGGAGGCCAAGACCGGCAAGGAGGCCCGCACCGTCGTGCTCGGGCACATCCAGCGCGGTGGCACCCCGACCGCGTTCGACCGGGTGCTCGCCACCCGGCTCGGCCTGCAGGCCATCGATGCCGCCCACGAGGGTGACTGGGGCAAGATGGTCGCGATGCAGAGCACGGACATCGTCCGGGTGCCGCTGGCCGAGGCCACCCGTGAGCTGAAGACCGTCCCGATCGAGCGCTACGACGAGGCCGAGGTCTTCTTCGGCAGCTGATCGCAGCCCACCCCTTCCCCTCCGCCCTGCCGGAGGGGAAGGGGCACGGGACCGGACGAACGGGACGGAAGGGTGACATGGGGTCGGCGAGGCACACCGTCGCGGTGATCGGGGCGGGAAAGATCGGCGAGCTGGTGCTCTCCGGGCTGCTGCGGTCCGGCTGGCCGGCACAGCGGCTGCTGGCGACCGCCCGCCGACCCGTCCGGGCCGAGGAACTCGCCACCCGGTACGGCGTACGGGTGGTCGACAACCTGACCGCCGTCGACGAGGCGGCCGTGCTGGCGATCGCGGTGAAACCCCAGGACGCCGGCGTCCTGCTCGACGAGATCGGCCCCAAGGTGCCGGCCGACAAGCTGGTCGTCTCGCTCTGCGCCGGGCTGCCCACCAGCTTCTTCAGCCGCCGGCTGCCCGAGGGCACCCCGGTGGTGCGGGTGATGACCAACACCCCGGCCCTGGTCGACCAGGCGATGAGCGCCATCTCGGCCGGCGCGCACGCCACCGGCGAACACCTGGCCCTGGCCGAGGAGATGTTCGCCCCGCTCGGGGCGACCCTGCGGGTGCCCGAGTCGCAGCAGGACGCGGTCACCGCGCTCTCCGGCTCCGGCCCGGCCTACTTCTACCTGCTGGTCGAGGCCATGATCGACGCCGGCATCCTGCTCGGCCTGCCCCGACAGGTGGCGCACGAGCTGATCGTGCAGACCGCGATCGGCTCGGCCGTGATGCTGCGCGACTCCGGCGAACACCCGGTCAAGCTCCGCGAGGCCGTCACCTCCCCGGCCGGCACCACCATCTCCGCCGTCCGCGAGCTGGAGAAGCACGGGGTACGCGCCGCGCTGCTGGCCGCGCTGGAAGCCGCCCGCGACCGCGCCCGCGAACTCGCCGCCCAGGCCGACTGACCCGCCGTACGTCGGCGGAGTGGCGGGGACTGACGGGCCGGTGTGAGTGGGCTTGTCGGGTTTCCGATCTCATGTCTGGCGATTGGACGCTTGACCTGTGCCCGGACGGGCCTGAATGGTCCACCGCTCGGGTCACGTCGAGGTCCGGGGCGCACCGGGGACGCGTAATCGGGGTGTGGGAATGGTTGAATCACCCTGCAATGGTGGGGGCCTGAGGAGTACAAATGGATGTCTTCGATGTGCGTGATCGACTCATCGGGGACTACCGGGAGTTCACATCGAGCTTCGTCGACCCTCGGGACCCGGAGATCAGAAGGCATGTCGAACGGCTCGCTGCCTCCGGTTACCAGTGGCCCGCGCCCTACCTGTCACTGAATCCGAATTTCGCCTCCGGTGGCACCGTCGACGCTCTCGTCGCGGCGGGCCTGCTGCATCCGGACAACGAGCGGATCTTCCGCCTCAAGGATCACCCGCGTGACCCGGGTGGTCAGCCGTTGCGGCTGCACCAGCACCAGCGGGAGGCGATCGCGACGGCCCGTGCCGGGCACAGCTATGTCCTGACCACCGGCACCGGCTCGGGCAAGAGCCTGTCCTACATCGTGCCGATCGTCGACCGGGTGTTGCGGGCCAAGGCAGATGGCAGCTATCGGCCCGGAGTGAAGGCGATCATCGTCTATCCGATGAACGCGCTGGCCAACAGTCAACTGCACGAGTTGGAGAAATTCCTCCGGTGGGGTTTCCCGGACGGGACTCCGCCGGTCACGTTCGACCGTTACACCGGCCAGGAGAACCAGGAGGCTGGACGTCGGATTCTGCAGGATCCACCGGACATCCTGCTCACCAGCTATGTGATGCTCAAGCTGGTGCTGACCCGGCACCGGGAATGGGACCGCCTGATCGGGGCCGCCAGCGGATTATGGTTCCTCGTCCTCGACGAACTGCACACCTACCGGGGGCGACAGGGCGACTGGGCGGTCCCGGCCGACCAACGGTCCGCGCGCCGGGCCGTGGTGATGCGCACGTCGGCGGTGGCCAAGCGGACCACCCTGCGGCTGGTGCGGTTCCGGCTGCACCTGACCCTGCCCACTCGGGCCGCCGACGCCGAGCCCCGCCGGATGATCGTCGAGGAGGCCCTCCTACTGGCGTTCCGGGGCGCGCCGACCGCCGCCGAGTGGTTGGCCCGACGGGGAGGTGGCCGCGCTGCTGGAGCCCCGGACCGGCAACGTGCTGCCCGAGGTCGCCACCCCGCTGCTGGAGTGGGCAACTCGGCAAGCGCGACGCGGCGGTGCCGCACCTCGACCCGACGGCTTGGCCGAGGCGCCGCGCGGCGCGCCCATCCGGGCGCGGGAGGCGGCTGGCCGGCGGGTCCTGCCGCCAGGTCAGCGTCACCGCCCAGAAGCCCGCCGACGTGCTCGGCGTCTATGTCTACCTTCCACACGGCGGCTAAGAATTTCTAGCCCTGGAAATGTCGAGCATGTGCAATTTTTATGAGTCGCTCCGCGTGCGCGTGGACTGCGTTTGTCACTTACCTGCAAAGGGGTTTTAATGCGATCAGTGAGTCGAAGGCGGAACTCGACATCATCGGGCCAATTGCAGGGAAGCGATAATCGCCAAGTTGCGCGCATGGCGTTGATTGGTACAGTCTCGGCGGCAGTCATCACGGCTATTTCTGTGGTGATCGCGGCTATGTCGCCTCACCTTTTGTCGGGCGCTCAGAGTGGCGCTTCGCCTGGGGCATCCGTGCCCGGTGTTGCGTCTTCGTCCCCTCCTCTTCGGCAGCCACTCACTATTGCTGTTCAGCAATCCGATGAATACTGTCGCGAAGGGTGGGTTCTACCCAATGCCCCTCGGCCAATTCCTCAAGCTAATGAAGGTTGGATCGACTGGCCATCTTGGGCCCGGCAGCAGGGGGCAGTACGCGTCAATCGGCACGAGGTTCTGCTTACTGTGCAGGGGGTTTCGGAAGCCCGAGTTGTTATTGATCGAATTCGAGTTGTCATCCTAGGGCCTCGGAGAGCGCCTACTCAAGGAACGCTGGTGGATATCGAGTGTGGGGAGCCCTTCGAATACCGCTATATGGAGGCTAATCTTGACAAAAACCCTCCTACGGTGACCTCAAAGACAACGGGATCTATAAGCGGAGAGCGGGATGTTCGACTAGACCCTGCCAAATTTCCTTACCAAGTCGCAATCGATGAGGCGGAAAGTTTCATCGTTTCGTCCGTTGTCTCTAAGTACGATGTTGACTGGCGGATCGAGTTGGATTGGTCCTCGCAGGGTCAATCCGGAACAATCGAGGTCTACGACAATGGCCAGCCGTTCCGAACGAGCAGTTCGTCAAACGCGAATTCCACCTGTGTTTGGTGGGATAGCGGCATTTTTGTTTCGGACTCCTCTGTGAACTGCACCGTCTAATCAGCCGTTGTCGCGGCCTCTCGCCGGGGAATCCCGCGGCTCTAGCCGGTTTGCGTGTGTCCTTTGTAGAGGGTATGCGTACTCTCGATGGTTCTAGCTCGGCTTACAGGAGCGGGTCGGCCTTCGGGCGTCGCCGCCGAGGAGGCCGACGAGCTTGAGTCTGCCCCGGATACAGTTCGCTCGTCCGCCGGAAGGGCGAGGCCGCTCGCGGCGAGTACCGCACCAAACATCTTATCCTTGACTGCTACGACGCAATCGCGACTCTATTCATGCTGATTTACCGTATGAAACGCCGCTCATTCCGCTGCCAGGTTGTGACCCTCGTCACTCTGCACCGCAATTCATATGGAAGCTGTTCATTGCGCGAGTTGTGGCGAATTGCTCTTTCGGGGGACTTTTGATGGATGACGAGTATTACCGAAAGTATGCCCTTTACGAAACCAGGCGGCCGCCTCGGCTATCTTGGCCTAAAGCGGCTGAAGCTATTGCTCTGGGGGAGCCGTGTGGGGATATTTTCGCACTCCCCTTCTGGCAATCGGGACCAGTTCGGTGGCGATGGATTTGGGGGGCGCACTATAACAAATCCCGTATCAGGAAGCTTCTGGCTGCTCAGCCTGATGGTTATGACGATCAGGGTGACCCGTGGTATGTGGGGGTGCTGTATCCAGGGATGTCCGACGAATATGTATCGGACATGGTGGGGATTGTGACACGATCGGGGCATGTGGGTTGTGTTTGGCCAAATGTATCCGACGGGGGGCTGAGCGAGTTCGTTTGCTCGATGAGTTCCTCGTCCAAGCATTTAGTGGTCCCGCTTAGCATCAGGAACGGCGAACTATGCCATGCTTTCCCGGATAGTTCTGGCATTAATTTCTTCGAATGGGATGATGTTGGATCCCGTGATGGGCGTGCAGCTTGGGTCCTGAATAAGTCGAGGGTTTTGGCGTTGCATCTCCTCCGGTATGGCCCCACGAGTAAGTGGTTAAGATTGGTTGATCTTATCAACTCCGTGTCAGTTCAAGGGGTCCGAACTCTGCCGGCCCTTCCCCTTGCTCCTGGCTATGCGATCCTGAAGGAAGTGGAGCATGACCTCGAAAGTAACGCCATAGATTCAATTTGTCGACTAATGGGCATTCAGGTGCAGTTTGACCTGCAAGGCCCCCCGCATGCCGTCGTGTCGCGAAGCACGATCAAATCAGAGCGGAGGGTCATTCGAGATGCGCGGCGACTGCGTGTGCCGATCTATAGGCCGGAAACCTTCTTGGGAATGGCTGCCGAGGAGATGGTTAACCAGCTTAAGGGGGGCGCCCATAATTAGATCTCGGCCGGCTGTGGTTGCGAAACCGGGATTTAGTCACCCGTTGTCGGGAGGGTGGCTACCATTGACGAGGTAGCGGCATGTGTGGAGCGCGGCT
This sequence comes from Micromonospora humida, assembly GCF_016901255.1. Lineage (NCBI taxonomy): Bacteria > Bacillati > Actinomycetota > Actinomycetes > Micromonosporales > Micromonosporaceae > Micromonospora > Micromonospora humida. Next base: position 112,245 of record NZ_JAFEUC010000016.1, on the reverse strand, counting down.
GCTGCAAGAGAATTCGAGAGTCGATGCCAAACGTGTGGTCGAAGCAATGATTTGGCGTCGTCGGCCGTGCTCAAACGATACTCAAGTAGTTCGCCGTCGGCTAACCGCAGCGCCGCTGTCTCATCGCTACGAAGCACGCCGCCGTCGAAGACGAACATGAGGCTGTCGTCCCACGGGCCGTGCGGGGCGACCCAATCGATTACCAGCAGCCTTCCGACCCTTAGCCGGATGCCCATCTCCTCATACATCTCCCGCTCGGCGGCATGATCCGGTGGTTCGTTGGCCTCAGCCATGCCGCCGGGAAGGTCCCAGTCTGGCTTGTAAGATGGGTTGACGAGCAGCACATTTCCTTGTTCGTCCCTGATCAGGACGTCTGCACCGACCCGCTTGCGGGCCTGCTTCGCGTTCCCCTCCGCGAGGTATGCCTGCCACGCGACCGGATCCCGCTCGTACAGTGGGCGATCATCCGAGTTGTCCGTCACCGACTGCTCCTGCCTGTAGCGCACCCACCGTGCCGAGCCATGATCGCTCGCGGATCGTTTCGTGGAGACGGTCGAGGAGCGGCGGGACCTCGGTGCATGCCTTTGCGTGCGACCCGAAGAGTAACGAAGCGTGCCGCAGTTGATCGATGATGACGCCGGAGCCGAGACTTACGACCTCGTCCAGGACTACATGGGTTGCTGCGCATGCTTCCTCGACCTGACCCCTGCCGAGCAGCACCGTGACCAGCATGAGCTGAGCCAGCGCGCGGCTTCTGACCCGATCGGCCGGGCTGACCGCCAGCGCGGCCTGAAGCCGGCGCTGGGACTCGGACAGATCACCGACGCGAAGGAGGCAGCGCGCGGCCTCGATGGCGAACGAAGTCACGTCGAAAGGGCTCAACCATTCCGATGTGGCCACGCTCGGCCTGTGCAACGACGCCTCCGCCTCGGAGAGCGTTTGGGTGGCTTCGACCGGCTGGCCGGCGATGGCGAAAGCGCGTGCCTGCATGGCCAAGAGCCGGGCTTGGAGTCGCCCATGCGACGGAGCCTGCCGAAGACGTTCCAGCCCGTTCCGGGCGTGCAGCAGCGCCTCGTGCGCATCGCCGCCGTGGCTGGCGACATGACTCAGCCCTGCGTGCACCTGCGCTATGAGCTGGTGGTCATCGCTTCCCTCAGCCAGGGTGAGGGCTTCGCCGAGGTGTCGGCGGGCTGGCCCTGCGGCACCGGAGTCGTGTGCCATCCACCCGGCCATTTCGTTGAGCGAGGCGGCGGCAGCGATTGCCGACCTTTCTGGTGCGGTGGTCCCGCAGGGTGCCGGCTCGGCGATCCGTCCCGCGAGGTAAGCCGTCACAGTGGCGTACAGATGGCCTCCGCCTACTCGGCGATCGGCCTGTCGGAGTGACTGTACGAAGTGCAGGTGCTCGTCCCTGGATGCCAGCTTTTGGCGGATTCTGGTGCCGGCCGAGGCCGCGTTGACGTTGATCTCACAGGTGCTCCTCGTTGATCCTAGGCTTGACTTGCTCATGCCGTGCATGCCGGTGGACGTGCCGTTCCCATGATCAGAGGGCAACGCGAACCACAGCAGGGCAGCGGGGACCTGTAGGAGATGTGCCCAGTGCGCGAGGCGGTCGAGGTGGACGACCGCTGGCCCGTTCTCGATCCGGCTGAGCTGGGCCTGCGAGAGGCCGAGCCAGCGGGCCACCGTCTCCTGCGGCAGTGGGTGACGACCGTGGTACGGGTGGCATCGATACGCCCGGACGGCCCGCCCCAAGTGACGTTGGGCCAGCGCTTGCCGGATAGGCCCATGGTCCCAGAAGGAGGCGGGCAGGGCAGGTGGTGAGGCAATGCGGTTCCGTTCGGCTGCCTGACAGGGCCCACAGCGCCCACTGGTGTTGTCGAGGGCGAGCCTTCCGCCGCAGCGGGGGCAGCTTGCGTCACGTCCCGGCGATTTCGCCATGGTCCGGCCTCTCCGTCCATCATGGGCTGCGCTGAGCCTATCCATCTAACTCGCTGTGTGAGCACCTGGTATACGCCGCGCGCATATCGAAGAATCATGTTTTTCGGCGACGTGCATATCGGTCAGCTGTCGGCAGTCATACCCGTAGCCCTCGCGTGCCGCGAATCTGGACGCATGGCCCGGGGCGGGTGCTGGGTTCCGGCGGGGCGCGGCCCCCATCGCGTCTGCGCCGTCCCCGCCCCGGTGCCGTTCCACTTCGCGATCTCGACGGAAGGGCGTGCCATGGCGGCGGTGCTTGACGACTTCACCTGGATCCGGGCGTGACCGGGCTCGGGCCGTACCCCCTCGAAGCGCTCGGGTCGGCGGGGGCGCGCGACGCGGTGGCCCGGTGGCTGCGGCTGGTGGCGGCGGACGCCGAGCTGGCGCCGTACCTCATCGGGGTTGATCGGGTCCGGCTCGCCGGGCACCTGGCGCTGATCCTCACGGTGGCGCTCGGCGGGCCGGCGGGCGACATCGCCCGGCCGGCGGCCGGGGCGTGGCCTGGGCCTGACCGAGGAGCAGCACCGCCGGGTGGTCGACTACCTGGCCGGGGTGTTGTGGGCGCTGGACGTGCCGGCCGGCGCGGTGGACGCGGCCCGGCGGGCCTTCGCCGATGAGGCCGGCGCGTGACCGCCGCCCTGGCCACCTCGTGGTCCACCACCCTGCGGTACGCCCGCGCGGCGGCCGACGACTTCTGGTGCGCGGTCGAGGAGCGCTGCCCGGGGCGGCTGCCGGAGCGGGAGGCGGCCGTGTTCCTCGCCGCGCTGGGGCGGCTCGCCAGCGGCGGCGACGACCCGGCCGGGCGGGCGGCGCTGCTGGCCGTGCTCGGCCACGCCTACCGCCGCCACCGCCTGCTGCCACACCAGGCGGCCGTCGAGTCCGCGCTCACCGCCACCGTCGCCCGGCACGCGCCCGGGACGCCGGAGCTGGCGGCGGCCTGGGCGGTGGCCGCCCGGCGGGCGTCGGCGGCGGTGACCCCCGCCGTCGCGCGGGCCGGTGGTGGCCCGGCCTGGTGGCCGGCCGAGGTGATCGACCACGACCGGCCCGCCGACGGCGTCGCCATCCTGACCGTACGCCCGTGGCGACGCCTGCCGTTCCGCCCCGGCCAGGCGGTCCCGGTCTGCACCCCGCGCTGGCCCGGCCGGTGGCGCTGGTACTCACCGGCCAACGCCCCGCGCCCCGACGGCACCGTCGAACTGCACGTCCGGGCGGTCGGCGCGGTCTCCCGCGCCCTGGTCCACGCGGTACGCCCCGGCGACCCGCTCTGGCTGGGCCCGCCGCACGACGTCGGGCTGGGCCTCGACCCCGCCTTGCGGGCGGACCTGCTGCTGGTGGCCGGGGGCACCGGCCTCGCGCCGCTGCGCTCCCTCGTCGAGCAGGTCGCCGCAGCACCGGCCGGGCGGCGGGTGACCCTGGTCGTCGGCGCACGCGACTTCGCCGACCTCTACGACGCGATCAGCCTCGACAAGCTCCAGTGCGCCCACGACTGGCTGACCCTGGTGCCGGCGTTCTCGCACGACCCGCTCGCCGGGGCGGGGGAGCGGGGCGACGCGTTGACCGTCGCGCTGGACAATTACCGGCCGGGGCAGGAGGTCCACCTGTGCGGGCCGCCGCCGATGCTGGCCGGGTCGCGGCTGCGGCTGCTCACCGCCGGGGTGCCGGCCGACCGCATCCACCTGCCGACCGAGCCCGTCCCTTGATCGGCCCGTCGGGTCTCCGGGCCGCCACACCGTCAACTGCCTCAACCCCGGGCCGACCGCGTGCCGACGTTCAAGTTCAAGCTCTGGGCGTTCGATCCACAGGAACGGGCTGCGGTAGGTCACCAGGTCCTATCGGCGTCGCCTGGTCTCCAGCGGCCATTCCAGGCTGACCCGCTCGTCGCGGCCCTGCCGGTCGAAGTACGCCTGGAGCTTGCGCTTCTGCGCGGCGTACCAGGTGACCTGCGCCCGGTGGAGGTCGTCGGGGAGCAGCCGGGCGATGCGCTCGTGCCGGGCCGCGATCGACAGCGCCATCCCGACGGCGGCGCGGGCGTCGCTCGTGGCATCGTGGGCGGAGCTGAGCTGCACCTCGTAGTACCTGCACAGGTCACCAAGCTTCTGGCTGCCGTACCAGCCGGGTTCGACCTCCTGGTGCAGGATCGAGGGGTCGATGATGAGGGCGCGGTCCCAGTCCAGCGGCGGCAGGGCGTGCCGGGCCAGCTCGGCGTGCAACGTCGTGACGTCGAAGTGGGCGCAGAAGGCGACGAGGGGCGTGCCGTCGGCGATCACCTTCCCGACGGCCGCGCCCAGCTCGGCCAGCGCCTCCCCGGCCGGCCGGCCGTCGCTACGCGCCATCTCGTCGGTGATTCCGTGGATCTCGGTGGTGCGGGGCGGGATCGGCACGCCCGGATTGATGAGCCACCGCGCGGTCGTACCGTCGGAGTAGACCAGTGCGGCGGAGACGATCCGGGCATCCAACGGCTCGTTGTCGGTGGTCTCGATGTCGAAGCCCACCACCGGCAGGTCGTGCCACCCGTGGTGGGTGCCCGGCGGCGGGGCGGTCACGACCGGCGCGCAGCCGTCGTGGTAGGTGGTCCAGCCGGCCCCGCTCCTGATCAGCTGTCCGGCCCCGGCCTCCACCCGCCGTCGGCACGTGCCGCAGTTGCCGGGGTATTTGTTGATCACGTTGCGGACTCCTGGTTCGGTCGAGCGGATGCACCCGCACGTGCGGGCGTCGGGGAAAAGCGCGGAAAGCCGCGCGCCTCAAGATCCTGGATCATGGGGCGGGTTGCCGGCACCCGCCACGCGGGGTCATCCGATGACCAATGTGGACTGTCGGTGGAGGCCCTTCGTCGGTTCCCGTCTGGCGGGCGGCCCCGCTGGGCAGCGACGCGGTCAGCTCCGGTGACGACAAGGCGACAATCGGTATCCCCAATTGCCGGTGTTGCCGCCCGCGACGAGATCGACCCAGCCCGTGGTGCCCACGCTGGTACCCGCCCCCGGGCACGGACCGCGTCATCCGGTGGCCGGCGTCACCTGACGGGTTCACCTGCCCGCCGAGCCCACCACCGCGCGAGGCCGGACACCCGTAGCTCCCTCGCGTCCACGGACCGTAGGGTGTCATGATCGCCGATCGCCGCCTCCGAAAGGTCAGCGTGATGTCAGAGATGATCCGGAACGGGCTGCTGCTGCGCACCTGCCTGGAAGTGCTCCGCGACAACGGCGGTCGGATGCACGGCCGGGAGGTGCTCGACGAGGTCGCCAAACGGATCGACCTGACCGAGGTCGAACGGAAACCGCACAAGAACGGCGTTCCCGCCTGGAACGTGGCGGCCAGGTTCCACACCGGTGACGCCGCGACGGCCGGCTGGCTGGTGAAGCGGGACGGCCTGTGGTGGATCACCGAGGCCGGCCGCAAGGCCCTCGACACCTACCCGGGCACCGACGACCTCTACGCCGAGATCGGTCGGCAGTACCGCGAGGTGTATCGGCACCGCAAGCTTGCCCGCAAGAAGTACGAGAGCAGACTGCACACCCTCGCCAGCGCACTCGAACTCGTCCCGCCCGGCTCCTGGACCGCGTACGACGACCTCGCCGACCTCGTCGACGGCTCGGCCGACGACATCGCCCACCTGCTCGCCGAGACGTACGTCGAGAACTCGCACCGGGTCCTCCAGGCCGACGGCCAGGTGCCGTTGGCGATGCACCAACACGTCAAGCACCGGGGTAACGACCTCCGCGTCCAGTTGGCCGGGGAGGGGGTCGAATTCGAGGGCCGGCACGCCAACGCGGAGCAGCGGATCACCGCCGACTTCCTGCGGGAACGGGTGACGGAGGCCGAGGCAGTCGGCCCGGAGAGCACCGCCCGCCGGGCCTGGCTGGTGCGGGGCTCGAACGTCGACGGGGTGGACCTCGTCCCGGACTGGTTGGCGCAGGGCTGGGTGTCGCTCGCCGCCTCACAGCTGCCGGAGCTGGACGACGAGGTGGACTCGCAGCGCCTCCAGCAGGTCGTCGAGGAGGAATACCGGCACAAGAGCTATTCGGTGCGGGAGAAGCTGCTCGGCTACTTCAGCGCGTTCCTCCGCAGGATGCGGCCCGGGGACTACCTGATGACGATGCACCGCGGCGAGGTCTATCTCGGTCAGGTCGACGGCTCCGCCTACTTCGTCGAGTCGCCGGACCGGCGATCCAACCTGCGTCGCCCGGCCCGGTGGCTCAACGTGGGATCGCCCCGCGACCTCACCGACCTGACCGGGCCACTGCCCACCCTGACGCAGAGCCAGGACGACCTGATCGACCTGACCGACGCCCTCGACGCGCTGGACCGGCTCTTCGCCGACCTGGTACCGGAGCAGCCGGTGGTCGAACCGGCCCCGGAAGCACGGTTGGCCGACGTGACCCCGCAGATCGCCGAGGAGGTGCTGACCGACATCGGGTGGCTGACCGAGCTACGCGACCTGCTCGCCGAGCGTCGGCAGGTGATCCTCTACGGGCCGCCGGGCACCGGCAAGACCTACCTGGCCAAGAACCTGGCCGCCAAACTGACCGAGTCGCATGCGGTGAAGCTGATCCAGTTCCATCCCTCGTACACCTACGAGGACTTCTTCGAGGGCTTCCGTCCGGCGAGTGGCGACGACGGGACACTGCGGTTCAAGCTCACCTCCGGCCCGCTGCGCCAGCTCGCCGACGACGCTCGGGAGAACCCCTCCATCGCGTACATCCTGATCATCGACGAGATCAACCGAGGCAATCTGGCGAAGATCTTCGGCGAGCTGTACTTCCTGCTTGAGTATCGCGACCAGGGCATCCGATTGCAGTACTCCACCGGAGAGTTCACCCTGCCGCCGAACCTCTATCTCATCGGCACCATGAACACCGCCGACCGGTCCATCGCCCTGGTCGACGCGGCGATGCGGCGTCGATTCGCCTTCGTCGAACTGCATCCGACGAAGCCCCCGGTCGCCGGCCTGCTGCGCCGCTGGCTGGACCGCGAGGGTCTGGACTCGGACGCACCGGAGCTGCTCGATGCGCTCAACGGCCGGCTCGAAGACGCCGACTACGCGGTCGGCCCGTCCCACTTCATGCGGGAGTCGGTGCACACCAGGCCCGACGGGCTGGACCGCGTCTGGCGTCACGACATCCTGCCACTGCTCGTCGAGCACCACTACGCCGACGACGTCGACGTCGAGCAGCGGTACGGCCTTGACGCGTTGCGCGAGTCGCTGCCGCCCCGGCCATGACGCTGATCCAGCTCCGCGAGGCCGGCCCTGCCGTGCACGTACGCCTCCACGCCGACGAAGCCCGCCGGCTGGCCGTGGCCGGTGTGGTCGACGTGCGACCCGGACCGGCCGCCGGGGTGTGGACCGTGCGCGCCGGCAGGAAGGTCGGTGCGGCCCGGATCGGCGACGTCGAGCTGCACATCGAGCCGAAGGTGCCGATCGAACGACTGTTGTTCCTCGTCGGCTACGCCCGTAACCCGACGGGTTGGCGCGACGAGACCGTTCCGTTGGCCGACCACGCGGGGCTGGTGCCGGCGCTGGCGGCTGCCCTGTGGCGGCAGACGGACCGGGCGCTGCGTCAGGGTCTGCTCCAGGGTTACCGGACCGTCGACGACACCTCGCCGGTGCTTCGCGGTCGTCTCCGCGAGACCGCGCAACTGGGGCGGCGACCGGGCCTGCCCCTGCCGCTGGAAATCCGCCACGACGAGTACACGGTAGACATCCCGGAGAACCGCATCCTCGCCACCGCGGTCGACCGGATGCTGCGGGTGCCGGGGATCGACGCCGTGTCCCGGCGGATGCTCCGACACCTCGCCGCGCGGCTCGCCGGCGTCCCCCGGCTGCGACCCGGGGAGCCCGTGCCGCACTGGCGTCGGACGCGGCTCAATGAACGGCTGGTCATCGCACTTCGGCTCGCCGAACTGGTGCTCGCCGACACCTCCATCGAGGCCGGCCGGGGTGGCGTCCTGTCCAATGCCTTCCTGCTCGACATGTGGCGGGTGTACGAGGACTTCCTCTCGGTCGCCCTCCGGGCGGCGATCGTGCCGAAACACGGCGGCGCGGTCACCTTCCAGGCGCGTCGCCATCTGGACGAGCAGGGTCGCCTGGAACTGCGGCCGGACATCGTGTGGCGGCGGAGCCGGGCCGAGGTGGGCGCGGTGGTGGACGCCAAGTACAAGGCCGACACCGCCCGCGAGGACGTTTACCAGATGCTCGCCTACTGCGTCGCCTACCGGCTGTCTCGTGGGCACCTGGTCTACGCCCTCGGTGCGCACCCAGCGACCCGGCACGTCGTACGCAACGCCGGGATCGAGATCGTCTGCCACACACTCGACCTGGCCGCCGACCCATCGGCGCTTCTGGCTCACATCCGGGTTCTGGCTGACGAGGTCACCAGGGAAAGCTCCGGCCCGGAAGTCGATTGAAGCTGGCGGACGGGTCGGTACGGATCACGCGGGTGCCCCATACTGGCCCCGTGTTCACTCTCGCCCAGGCGCGGTACCTGGTCGCCACCCTGCACCCCCGCATCGACGAGCTGATCGGCATCCGGGCCGACCTGGCCGAGCTGCGGGCCGACCTGGCCGGCCCGGGGATGTCGGCGCTGGGCGGCCGGGCCGAGGTCAAGGCCCTGGAGGCCCGGCTGCACGGCGTGCTGGAGGAGCTGAACTCACACGACATCCAGGTCAAGGGGATCGCCCCGGTGCTGCTCGACTTCCCCGGCGAGCACGAGGGCCGGGCGGTGCTCTGGTGCTGGCTGGAGGGTGACCCCGACGTGCGCTGGTACCACCGCGTCGAGTGCGGCTTCGCCGGCCGCCGCCCCATCCGCTGACCGGCCCGGCCCGTCCATCCGGGGCGGTGGCGCTCAGGCCAGGGTGGTCAGCATGGTGGGGGAGACGTTGCCGCCGCTGAGGACCAGGATCGTCCGGGTGCCGGGGGCGGCGGTGACCCGACCGGTGCGCAGTGCGGCGAGGGTGACCGCCGCCGCCGGTTCGAGCAGCAGCCTCGTGGCGGCCATCAGGTCCCACCAGGCGGCCCGGATGTCCGCCTCGGTGACCTCCACCAGGTCGTCCACCAGGTCCCGTACGTGGGCCAGGGTGAGCCGGCCGGCGAACGGGGCGGCCAGCCCGTCGGCCATCGAGACCGGCCGGGTCGCCGGGGCGTCGCCGCCGGTGCGCAGCGCGTGGCCGACGACGTTGGCGGTGGCCGGCTCGACACCGACGATCCGGGCGGTCGGCACGGCATCGCGTACGGCGGCGGCCACCCCGCTGATCAGTCCGCCGCCGCCGACCGGGACCAGCACCAGGCCCGGCGGTGGACCGTCGGCCAGCAGTTCCCGTCCCAGGGTGGCCTGGCCGGCGATGACGTCCGGGTCGTCGAACGGCGGCAGCAGGTGGTAGCCGCGTTCGGCGGTGATCTCCTCGCAGGTGGCGAGCAGGTCGTCGGTGAGCACGACCTCCCCACCCCACCGGCGGACCGCTTCGATCTTGGTGGGTACCGCGTGCGGTGGCATGCAGACGACGGTGGGCAGGCCGAACGCACGTCCGGCGAAGGCCACCGCCATGGCGTGGTTGCCGGCCGAGAAGGCGGTCAGCCCGGTGGGCGTCGCCTGCCGTTCGGCCAGGGCGAGCAGCGCGTTCAGCGCGCCCCGGACCTTGAAGCTGCCGGTGTGCTGGAGGTTCTCCGCCTTCACCGCGACGTCGAGCGCGAACTCGTCGCCGAGCTGCGGGCAGGGCAGGAGCGGGGTCCGGACGATCCGCCCGGCGAGCCGGCGTTCGGCGGCCGTGACGTCGTCCACGCTGGTCAGTCGCACCGCCGGAGCCTAGCGGGCGGGGCGTGCGGGGCCGTGCCGGTGGGCGGGTCAGCCGGCCGCGGAGCGGGGGAGGGGGTCGACCGGCGGGTCGGCGACGGCGAAGACCACCACGTTGTCCCGGTAGTGGCCGACGCGCCTGTCGAAGTCGCCCCCGCAGGTGATCAGCCGCAGTTCCGGGCCGGGCGTCGGGCCGTACACGGTGGCGGTGGGGAAGGCGTCCTTGGGCGTCCGCAACGTGCCGGTGACCCGGAACGTCACCCGGCGGTCGTCCCGCCACACCTCGATCCGGTCGCCGGGGCGCAACTCGCCGAGCCGGGCGAAGACGGCCGGGCCGCGCCGCGAGTCCAGGTGACCGGCGATGACCGCCGGCCCCGGATCGCCCGGCGCCGGGCCGCCGCCGTACCAGCCGGCCCGGGTGAAGTCCGCCGGGGGGACCAGGGTGCCGGCCCCGTCCAGCCCGAGGGCGGTGAGCGGGGAGTCGACGCCGATCCGCGCGACGCGTACCCGGGTGGGGAGGGCCGGGGTGGCGCGGGGGGTGCCGGCCCCGGTGGCGCAACCGGTCCCGCAGCCGGGCTGCCAGGCCCCGGCCACCGCGACCGGCCGGGGTGCCCCGCCCGGCCCGCCGAGGCCGGTGGCGGCGGCGACCACGACGCCGACGCCGGCGGCGAGGCAGCACGCCGCGCCGGCCGCGACCAGGACGGTGGCCGGCGTGGGCCGGGCGCGGTGCCGGCGGATCGCGAAGCCGGGCCGGGTCACCAGACCGGCCGCCGCCGACGCCGCACCAGCACCGTCGTGCCCACCACCACGGCCCCCGCGAGCACCCCGCCGGCCATCACCGGGTACGCCCCGAGCCCACTCGTGGACAGCCCGCCGGCCCCCGCCGGCACCCCGCCCGCCGGTGCGGTCCCGCCACCCCGGGCGTCCTCGCGCAGCTCGACGGTCAACCCGCCCCGCTTGCCGTCGAGCACCAACAGCGAGTAGACCCGTCCCCCGGTGAGGGTCACCTCGACATCGGTGCCCGGCCCGCCGCCGCCACCGAGGCGCAGCCGCCAACGTCCCGGCTCGACCTGCCGGTAGTCGGTGGTGGTGGCGAACCGGACGGCGTCGGCGATGGTCGGCCCGTCGTCGGCGGCCACGTCGACCACCGGGGCGCGTACGGACGCCTGGACGACCCGCACCTTCGCCCGGCCGGCCGCCGGGGCGCTCAGGTCGTCGGCGAGCACCCGCAGGCCGAGGTCGGCGTAGCGGCCCACCCCGGCCACCGTGTACGCCTCACCTGCGCGCAGGGCCACCTCGGTGGTGAGCACCGGTGGCTCGCTGGCCGGGGCGCCGGCCTGCCGCATCGCCACCGCGTACCGGCCGACGGCCAGCGGCAGGTAGCGGGAGACGACGCCGTAGCCGACGGCGGGGAAGACCTGCGGCGTCGCCGCGCCCGGTGCGGAGAGGTAGACGTCCACGGCCGGGGTGTCGGGGGAGAGGTGGGCGAGCCGGACGTAGCCGACGTCGCCGGCCGCCGCCCCGGCCGGCGTGCCGCCGAGCGTGGCCAGTGCGGTGCCGAGCAGGAGCGTGCCGGCGGCGGCGAGCAGCCGGCGCGGCGCGGTACGGAGCTGGGGCATCTCGCCTCCGGAGGTGGTGTCGGTGCCGACCCCCAGCGTCCCGTGGACGGGACCCGGCCGCAAGTTGGTCGATCGTCGTGTACCCGTCGTTCCCGATCACCGTGGTGCGGTCCGGAGGCCGGTGCCCGCCATCCGGTACCGTCCGTTCGTGATCAACGTTCGACGGGCCGTGGTCGCCGACGCCGGTGAGATCGTCCGCCTGCGTGGGGTGATGCTGGCCGACATCGACCAGATGGCCCCCGCGCCGGGGCCCTGGCAGCAGGCGGCCCGGGAGGTGCTGCACCGGCGGCTGGCCGAGCCGGTCGACCTGATGGCGGTCTTCGTCGTCGACGACCCCGACCGGCCCGGTGCCCTGGCGGCCTGCGCGACCGGGACCATCGAGCAGCGCCTCGGCGGCCCCGGCAACCCCGACGGCCTGACCGGGTACGTGTTCAACGTGGTCACCGAGCCGGTGCACCGTCGGCGCGGCTACTCCCGGGCCTGCCTGGAGGCGTTGCTCGACTGGTACCGGCAGCGCGGGGTCGGCAAGATCGACCTGCGGGCCTCGCCCCAGGGCGAACCGCTCTACCGGTCGCTGGGGTTCGTGCCCACCATCGGGCCGACGCTGCGGCTGAGCCTGCCCGTCGCACACCGGAGGAACTGAAACGATGTTCGCGCTGCCGTTGACCGGGGACGCCGAGCTCCGCCCGCTCGCACCGTGGCAGGCCGAGGAGTTCCTGGCCCACCTGGACCGGGCCCGGGAACACATCGCCCCGTGGGTGGGCGCGTCCTTCGTGGCCACCGACCTGGAGTCGGCCCGCCGGGTGCTGCGTCGTTCCGCCGACAAGTGGGCCGACGACGCCGGGGGCATCTGGGGGATCTGGCTCGACGGCACCCTGGTCGGCGGGGTGCTGTTCGTGTCGTTCAGCACCGCGACCGGGGTGGCCGAGGCCGGCTGCTGGCTGGAGCCGGCCGCCGAGGGCCGGGGACTGGTCACCCGGGCGGCGACCCGGATCGTGGACTGGGCGATCCGGGAACGCGGCATCCACCGCGTCGAGTGGCGGACCAGCGTCGGCAACGTCCGCAGCATCGCGGTGGCCCGGCGGCTCGGCATGCGGCACGAGGGCACGCTGCGTCAGGTCGCCCGGGGGCTGGCGGGCCGGGTGGACATGGAGGTGTGGGCGGTACTGTCCGACGAGTGGCAGGCTCCTCGCTGAGCCCGGCGGGCCAACCGCCGGCCGCGCGGGCGGGACGGGCCTCACGGCTGCCGTCCCGCCCGGCGCGGTGGGGCGTCGGTCAGGCGTCGGCGTAGCGGCGGGCGGCGGCCAGGGCGTCCCGCAGCCGCTGCGCGTCGGTCGGCAGGCCCGGCTGCTCGAAGCCCGCCGCCGGATCGGCCGTGTAGAAGACGCCGTACGCGGTGGTGTCCCGCTGGAACCGCCAGCCCTCGGCCAGCGGCCCCACGTCGACCGCGTCGTACCCGACGGAGTCGATGAACGCGGTGACCTCGGCCTTGGCTGCCTCGTCGTCCCCGGCGACCGGCAGCGAGGTGCGGTCGGCGGCCCCCGCCGGGCGGGCCAGGGCGAGCAGGTGCTTGAAGTAGATGTTGTTGAATGCCTTGACCACCCGCGACTCCGGCAGGTGCCGCTGGAGCAGTTCGCTGGTGGTGGTCGACTCGTCGTCCAGCTCCGGGAAGCTGCCGTCGCGCTCCGGGTAGTAGTTGTTGGTGTCGATGACGGTCTTGCCGGCGAGCGGCGCGGCCGGCACGTCCCGGTAGGCCCGCAGCGGGATGGTGACCACCACCAGGTCACCCGCTGCTGCCGCCTCGTCCGGGGTGGCCGCCCGGGCCCGTATGCCCAGCTCGTCGACCAGGTCCTTGAGCGTCTCCGGACCGCGCGAGTTGCTGAGTACCACGTCGTGGCCGGCGGTGACCGCCAGCCGGGCCAGGGTGCTGCCGATGTTGCCGCTGCCGATGAGTCCCACAGTTGTCATGCCGGTGACCAACCGTCCTGGTTGGATGCGTATTCCCGACCTGATCGACGGGTTATGCGGGTGGATGTCGACCGTCCACGTCGGCCGGACGGGTCGGCCGCGCGTCGGGGACGTCGCGCGTCGGTGAACCCCTAGTCACCCCTGTTGCCCATCGATAATCTTCCGTAAACACGTGATTGAGTGATATCTATCTCCCACCACCACTTCCTCACCCCCAGGAGTGCGACGTGCGGAGATCCCGACTCGTGACCCTCGCCGTGAGTCTCGCGGCGTCCATCGGCGTGACCCTCGGCGCGGCGGTGCCCGTCCAGGCCGCCCCCACCGACCGGTACGTGGCCCTCGGCGACTCGTACGCCTCCGGTGTCGGCGCCGGCAGTTACACCTCCGAGAGCGGATCCTGTCAGCGCAGCACCAACGCGTACCCGGCGCTGTACAACACCAACATCAAGCCGGCGTCGTACAAGTCGGTGGCCTGCTCCGGCGCGACCACCACCGACGTGGTCAACAACCAGCTCTCCGCGCTGACCTCGACCACCACCCTGGTCAGCGTCACCATCGGCGGCAACGACGTCGGGTTCACCACGATCATGTCGACCTGCGTGCTGCAGGGGGAGACCCAGTGCGTCGCGGCCGTGCAGGCCGCCGAGAACAAGGCCCGCGCGGAACTGCCCGCCAAGCTCGCCACCGTCTACAACGGGATCAAGACCCGCGCCCCGTCGGCCCGGGTGGTGGTCGTCGGCTACCCGGTCTTCTACCAGCTCGGCACGGTCTGCGTGGGGCTCAGCGCGAACTCCCGCGCGAAGATCAACGAAGGCATCAACCTGATCGACGACATCACCCGCACCGCCGCCACCTCGGCCGGCTTCACGTTCGCCGACGTACGGTCCATCTTCGTCGGTCACCAGCTGTGCAGCTACGGCGAGAAGTGGCTGCACGCGTTGAACTTCGCCAACCTCGGCGTCTCGTACCACCCGACGGCGGCCGGCCAGTCCGGCGGCTACTACCCGGTCTTCCGGTCCGCCGCCGGCTGACCTGAACCGCGTCTCGCCGGCTCCACCGTGACCGCGTCGCCCCGCCCGGGTCGGCGCGGTCACGGCCGTCGGGCGGGTCTGCGGCCTGCTGTCCGGCCGGGTCGGGTCCGCAGGTGTCCCTGTTGCGGGCTGCTCCCCGGACGCAGGTGCGCCGGGTTCCGAGCGTGGGTGGGTCGCCCGGTCGAGTGCCGGACGCCGGCCCACCTGCCGGTGTCGTTGCGGGTGCTTTCGAGTCGATGACGCTGACGACTCGCAGCCCGGTCCCCGGTCCCCGACGCCCGTCCGGGCCGGGTGGGGTGTCGTGATCGGTGGGGGATCACGTGGCGTGTCGTCACCGTGGTGGCGGGGACGCGCCGTCAGGCGGGGAGAACCTTCTCGACGGCGGCGCGCAGCTCGGCCGAGTCCGGCGTGACCGTCGGCGCGAACCGGGCGGCGACCGTGCCGTCCGGGGTGACCAGGAACTTCTCGAAGTTCCACCGGACGTCACCGGTGTGCCCCTCGGCGTCGGGAGTGTCGACCAGCGCCGCGTAGAGGGGGTGGCGGGCCGGGCCGTTGACGTCGACCTTCTCGGTCAGCGGAAAGGTGACGCGATAGTTGACCTGGCAGAACTCGCCGATCTCGGCGGCCGTGCCGGGTTCCTGCCCGGCGAACTGGTTGCACGGTACGCCGAGCACCACCAGGCCCCGGTCGGCGTACTCGGTGGCCAGCTCCTGGAGGCCGGCGTACTGCGGGGTGAGGCCGCAGCGGGAGGCCACGTTGACCACCAGTAGCGCCCGACCCCGGTAGTCGGCCAGACCCACGGGTCCGCCGGTCAGCGCGTCGATCTCGATGTCGAAGACGGTCATCCCCTGAGGCTACGCGTGGTGCACGTCGTCCAAGCCGCCCCCGCCTCGCCCCGGGCCGCCGCCGCCCTGGGCCCCCCGCCCTGGGCCGCCAACCGTCCCGTCCGGGGGATGGAGGCCGGATGGGCTGGGTCGGGGCTGGCGGGGGTGACGGCCCGCACCTCGGAAGCCTGCCGTGAAGCTTCAAGATCATATTGCGATTTGAAGCACTCTCTCCGGCGTGTCGTCTACATTTCGGCAATTTGATCATGGGGTGGGGTGGGGTGGGTGGGGGCGCGCGGTCGGTCGAGCCGTCCCTCCCGCTCCGGGTCGGTGATGAATCGACGGATGCGCATCTTGACGAAGTGATGACGGTGTGAGTAGCGTCTCCCCATCGATTTGGAAAGTTTCCTAACTGTTTGAGGAGGCGCCTCATGAAGAGATCGCTCCGCCGCGCCCTCTGGGCCGGCGCCGTCATGGCGCTGACCGTGGCGGCGGTACCGGTGACCTCGGCGTTCGGCGCCGGAAGCGTCACCGCGACATTCGCCTCGGCCCAGGACTGGGGGACCGGCCACGAAGGGCGGGTCACCGTGGCCAACGGCTCCAGCGCCAGCGTCAGCACCTGGCGTATCGAGTTCGACCTGCCGTCCGGCACCACCATCAGCAGCTTCTGGGACGCCGACGTCACCAGCAGCGGCAACCACTACGTGGCGGTGAAGAAGAGCTGGGCCGGGCCGCTCGCCCCGGGGGCCAGCTTCAGCTGGGGCTACAACGGCACCGGGCCGTACAAGGCGCCGCTGAACTGCACGATCAACGGCGCGTCGTGCGGCGGCGGCACCCCGCCGCCCACCACGAAGCCGCCGACGACCCCGCCACCCACCACCGCCCCGCCGACGACCCCGCCCCCGACGACCCCGCCGCCCACCACCCCGCCGCCCAGCGGGGACAAGAAGGTCGTCGGCTACTTCGCCGAGTGGGGCGTCTACGGCCGCAACTACCACGTCAAGAACATCGCCACCAGCGGCTCCGCCGCCAAGCTCACCCACATCCTGTACGCCTTCGGCAACACCACCGGCGGCCGGTGCACGATCGGGGACAGCTACGCCGACTACGACAAGGCGTACACCGCGGCCGACAGCGTGGACGGCGTCGCCGACACCTGGGACCAGCCGCTGCGCGGCAGCTTCAACCAGCTGCGCAAGCTCAAGAAGATGTACCCGCACCTCAAGGTGATCTGGTCCTTCGGCGGCTGGACCTGGTCGGGTGGCTTCACCCAGGCCGCGCAGAACCCGGCCGCGTTCGCCGAGAGCTGCTACAACCTGGTCGAGGACCCGCGTTGGGCGGACGTCTTCGACGGCATCGACGTCGACTGGGAGTACCCCAACGCCTGCGGTCTGAGCTGCGACAGCAGCGGCCCGAACGCGTTCAAGAACGTGATCTCCGCGCTGCGGGCCAAGTTCGGCTCGTCGGCCCTGGTCACGGCCGCGATCACGGCCGACGGCAGCAACGGCGGCAAGATCGACGCCACCGACTACGCCGGTGCGGTGGGCAACCTCAACTGGCTGATGCCGATGACGTACGACTACTTCGGCGCGTTCAACGCCCAGGGTCCCACCGCCCCGCACTCGCCACTCACCTCGTACACCGGGATTCCGCAGCAGGGCTTCAACTCCGACGCGGCGATCCAGAAGCTCAAGTCCAAGGGCGTACCGGCCAGCAAGCTGCTGCTCGGCATCGGCTTCTACGGTCGCGGCTGGACCGGGGTGACCCAGGCCGCCCCGGGTGGCACCGCCACCGGCGCGGCCCCCGGCACCTACGAGGCGGGCATCGAGGACTACAAGGTGCTGAAGAACACCTGCCCGGCCACCGGCACGATCGCCGGCACGGCGTACGCCAAGTGTGGCAGCAACTGGTGGAGCTACGACACCCCGGCCACCATCGGCGGCAAGATGACCTACGCGAAGAACCAGGGCCTCGGCGGCGCGTTCTTCTGGGAACTCTCCGGCGACACCGGCAACGGTGAGCTGATCGGCGCCATCAAGGGCGGCCTCGGCTGAGCCGAGCGCCCGACGCACCACCCGCGCGGGGAGGGACCGGCCACCGGTCCCTCCCCGTCCGGCTGTCCGGCCCGGTCGGCGGCGGCCCCACCGGGCGACACGCCGACCGGCCGGGCCGGCGCGGCCGTGACGGGTTGCCACCGGACGGGTGCGGTGTGGCAGACTCGCCGCTCGGCATCCGTACCCAGGGAGGACGCATGGGCCGCAGGCTCCGCACCGCCGGCGTCGTACCGCTGGCCCTGTTGCCGTTCGCCCTGCTGGGCTGCGGCCAGAACGGCGACGGCGAGGCCGACGGCGGGCCCAGCCGGGTACCCGCCCAGGAGGCGTCGGCCAAGGCCCGGGAGCGGGTCCAGGCGTACCTCGACGCGATGGCCGCCAAGGACCCGGCCGCCGGCCGCAACCAGCTCTGCGCGACGATGCAGGAGGGTTTCGACGCCGCCGCGACCGGGCCGAACGGTGATTTCGCCGACCACTTCCAGGTGCCCGGGGCGACCATCACCGACATCCGCACCGGTGCCCGGGGGCAGGAGGTCAGCACCTCGGTGACCGTTTCGGTGGGGTCGAAGAAGGTCACCCGACCGCTGCTGTTCACCGTCACCCGCGACGGCGCGGACTGGTGCATCGCGGGCGAGGAACCCGGCGGGCACAGCCCCGCGCCCTCGCCGACCCCCTGACTCCCACCTTCCGGAACCCCGCCCCTCGGGGGCGCGGCGTCCGGACCGTCGCCGTACGCTTTCTCCCATGCGCCATGAGTGGCATCAGCTGAGCTACCCCGCCGTGAGCAGCCCCGGGCTGCAGACCAGCCGCCCCACCGTCGACTCGGCCGAGGACGCCGCTCTCGGCCTCGACCGGTGGCGTGACCTGCCCCGTCAGCAGATCCCGCCGTGGTCCGACCCGGCCCAGGTCGCCGAGGTGTGCAAGGTGCTCGACACCGTGCCGTCGGTGGTCGCCCCCTACGAGGTCGACCAGCTCCGACGCAAGCTCGCCCTGGTCTGCGAGGGCAAGGCGTTCCTGCTCCAGGGCGGTGACTGCGCCGAGACCTTCGCCGACAACACCGAGAGCCACCTGCTGGCCAACGCCCGCACCCTGCTCCAGATGGCGATCGTGCTCACCTACGGCGCGTCCCTGCCGGTGGTGAAGGTGGCCCGGGTCGCCGGCCAGTACACCAAGCCCCGGTCGCTGCCGACCGACGCCCGGGGCCTGCCCGCCTACCGGGGCGACATGATCAACGCGCTGGAGGCCGACCCGGCCGCCCGGGTCGCCGACCCGCAGCGCATGATCCGGGCGTACGCGAACTCGGCCGCCGCGATGAACATGCTGCGCGCCTACCTGGCCGGCGGGCTGGCCGACCTGCACGCGGTGCACGACTGGAACAAGGGCTTCGTCAAGAACTCCCCGGCGGGGGAGCGCTACGAGGCGATCGCCCGGGAGATCGACCGGGCCATCGCGTTCATCCGGGCCTGCGGGATGACCGAGGACGACGCGCTGCGTACGGTCACCCTCTACTGCTCGCACGAGGCGCTGGCCCTGGAGTACGACCGGGCGCTCACCCGGGTCTCCGACCGCCGGGCGTACGGGCTGTCCGGGCACTTCCTGTGGGTCGGCGAGCGGACCCGGCAGCTCGACGGCGCGCACATCGACTACATCTCGCGGATCGCCAACCCGATCGGGGTGAAGCTCGGCCCGACCACCAGCCCCGACGAGGCGATCGAGCTGTGCGAGAAGCTCAACCCGGAGAACATCCCCGGCCGGCTCACCCTGATCAGCCGGATGGGCAACCACAAGGTCCGCGACGCGCTGCCGCCGATCGTCGCCAAGGTCACCGCCGCCGGGGCGAAGGTGGTCTGGCAGTGCGACCCGATGCACGGCAACACCCACGAATCCTCCAACGGTTACAAGACCCGGCACTTCGACCGGATCGTCGACGAGGTCCTCGGCTACTTCGAGGTGCACCGGGGGCTGGACACCCACCCGGGTGGCATCCACGTCGAGCTGACCGGCGAGGACGTCACCGAGTGCCTCGGCGGCGCCCAGGGCATCGAGGACCTCGACCTGCCCGGCCGGTACGAGACCGCCTGCGACCCCCGGCTGAACACCCAGCAGTCGCTGGAGCTGGCCTTCCTGGTGGCGGAGATGCTCCGTGGCTGACCCCACGGCGGGCGTCGGTCCGGTGGCCGACCTGCGTTCCGACACGGTGACCCGACCGACCGCCGGGATGCGGGAGGCGATGGCCGCCGCCGAGGTCGGCGACGACGTCTACGCCGAGGACCCGACGGTCAACGCGCTGGAGGCCGAGGTCGCCGCGCTGTTCGGGCACGAGGCGGCGCTCTTCGCCCCGACCGGGACGATGGCCAACCAGATCGCCCTGCAACTGGTCGTCCCGCCCGGTGACGAGCTGCTCTGTGACGCCGACGCGCACGTGGTGACGTACGAGGTCGGCGCGGCTGCGGCGTACGGTGCGATCTCCACGCGGACCTGGCCGACCCTCGGCGCCGACCTGGACCCGGGCATGGTGGAGGCGATGATCCGGCCGGACGGCTACTTCGCGGTGCCGACCCGGGCGATCGCCGTGGAACAGACCCACAACCGGGGCGGTGGTGGGGTGATCCCGCTGGCGACCCTGCGGGAGCTGCGTCGCGTCGCCGACACCGCCGGCCTCGCCCTGCACTGCGACGGCGCCCGGATCTGGCACGCGCACGTCGCCGACGGGGTGCCGCTGCACGAGTACGGCGCGCTGTTCGACACCCTGTCGGTCTGTCTCTCCAAGGGTCTCGGCGCGCCGGTCGGCTCGCTGGTCGTGGGCAGTGCCGCGCGGATCGACCGGGCCCGGTTCCTGCGCAAGCGGATGGGCGGCGGGATGCGGCAGGTCGGGGTGCTCGCCGCCGCCGGCCGGTACGCCCTGGCCCACCACCTCGACCGGCTCGCCGACGACCACGTCCGGGCCGCCCGGATCGCCGAGGCGCTCGCCCCGTGCGGGGTGCTCGCCGGCCCGGTACGCACCAACATCGTGCCGCTGGACCTGACCGGGCACCGGCTCGACGCGCGGGCCCTGGCCACCGCCGCCCGCGCCGAGGGGGTGCTGCTGTCGGTGCTCGGCCCCCGTACCGCCCGCCTGGTCACCCACCTCGACGTCGACGACGCCGCCATCGACCACGCCGCCAAGATCCTCCCTGACCTCCTCACCCCCTGACCCCCCACCGGCACCGCCCGCGCCCTCCGGGCCTTCCCTGCCTTCCGGTGTTGATCAAGAGATTCGCGTCAGCCTGGAGATCACATTTGACGCGAACCTCTTGATCACCGGGGGCGTCGAGCCGGCGGCGTCGAGTGGGGGAGGGTTGCCGGGGGAGAGGACGGCCGTCAGGGGTGGAGGCGGGTGAGGGTGGCTATGTCGGTGGCGTGGCCCTCGTGCTTCTCGGTGGGGGTTTCCACGACGACGGGGATGCCGGCGGTCGCCGGGTGGGCCATCAACTCGGCGAAGGCCGGCTCGCCGATGTTGCCCTTGCCGATGTTCTCGTGCCGGTCCCGGGTCGAACCGCACAGGTCCTTGGAGTCGTTGGCGTGGATCAGCTTGAGCCGGTCCGCCCCGACCGTGGCGACCAGGGTGTCCAGGGTCGCCGTCATGCCGCCCGCCACGGCCAGGTCGTGCCCGGCCGCCCAGGCGTGGCACGTGTCGAAGCAGACGCCCAGCCCCGGGTGCCTGTCGACCGCGTCCAGGTAGGGGCCGAGGTGCTCCACCCGGGAGGCCAGTGACCGGCCGCCACCGGCGCTCGGCTCCACCAGCAGCAATGGACCGCCGCTGGCCGTGGTCTCGTCGAGCAGCGGCAGCAGCGCCTCGCGTACCTGTCGCATGGCGGTCTCGGCGTAGCCGGCGTCGACCGCGCTGCCGGCGTGGAACACCACGCCCCGCGCCCCGATCGCCCGCCCCCGGCGCAGCGCGTGCGTCAGCGTCTGCGTCGACTTCTCCACAGTCGCCGCCGTGGGCGAACCGAGGTTGACCAGCAGCGACGCGTGGATGTAGACCGGTACGCCCCGGGCGGCGCAGCCCTCGGCGAACAGCGCGTCCTGGGCGGGGTCGCCGGGCGGCAGCGCCCAGCCCCGCGAGTTGGAGACGTAGACCTGCACCACCCGGGAGCCGGTCGCGTCCACGTACGGCAGGGCCGCCCTGGCCAGCCCACCCGAGGTCGGGGTGTGCGAGCCGACCGGCCGGTGGCCGCTCACAGGCAGCCCAGGGTGACCGGGGTGCCCGGTGGCACCTGCGAGTTCTCGCCCGGGTTCTGGAACCGGACGATGCCGTTGGGGTTGAACTGCACGTTCACCGTGAACCCGGCCCCCTCCAACTGCTGCTTGGCCTGCTGGCAGGGCAGGTCGACCACCCGGGGCACGGTCACCTGCGGCGGGCCCTTGCTGACGTCCAGCTTGACCTTGGTGCCCTTCTCCACACCCGCGCCGTCGGCCGGGCTCTGCCCGAGGACCTCGTCGCGCGGCTTGTCGGATTCCTTGTACGTCTCGACCAGCTCCAGGCCGAGCCGGGACAGGGCGGTGCGGGCGTCGGTGAGGCTCTTGCCGACCAGGTCGGGCACCGTGATCGGGGCGCGGCCCCGGCTCAGGATGACCGTCACCTTGGTGCCCGGCTTCACCTCGGTGCCCACCTTCGGGTTGGTGTCCACCACCACCCCGGCCGGCAGGTTGTCGTCGTAGCGGGGCGTGCCCTTGGCGACCACCAGTTTCGCGCTGGTCAGGTCGGCCTCGGCCAGATCGAACTCCTTGCCGACGACGTCCGGCAGCGGGAACCGCTCCGGGCCCAGGGAGAGGGTCAGCGTGATGGTGCCACCCTTGAGGATCTTGGCAGCCGAGCCCGGGTCCTGGGTGATCACCCCGTCGCGGGGCACCTTCTCGTCGTAGCGGGGCTCGGCGAAGGCGACCTGGAAACCCGCCCGGTCCGCCTGCGCCTGCGCGTCGGCCCGGCTCAGGTTCACCAGCTGCGGCGCGACCGTGTACCGGCCCACCCCCACCCACCAGCCGCCCATCGCGGCGAGCAGGCCGACCACCACCACGGCCGCCGCGACCGACAGCCGCCCGCGCGGGGTGCCCATCACCCGGGTACGCAGCTCCGCCAGGCGGGATCCCAGGCCGGCGCTCTCGGCGGCCCGCCGCCGGTGCGGGCGCTGCGGGGCGGCCGGCTCGGGCAGCCGGGCCCAGGTCGGCCGGGTCGCCGGGCTGACCGCCGCGACCACCATCGTCGGCTCGGCCACCGCCGGCAGCTCCCCGGCCACCCGGCCCAGCACGGCGGTGTGCGCGTTCGGGTTGCCCAGGTCGTCCCGGGCCACCTGCACCTCGGCCAGCAGGGCGCCCGCGTCGGCCGGCCGGGCGCCCGGGTCCCGCCGGGTCGCCCGCGCGACCAGTTCGTCGAGCACCCGGGGCAGGCCGGGCACCAGGACCGAGGGGGCCGGGACGTCCTTGTCGACGTGCTGCCAGGCCACGTCGACCGGGCGGTCCCCGTCGTACGGCACCCGGCCGGTGAGCATCTCGAACAGCACGATGCCCGCCGAGTAGACGTCGGTGCGCGGGTCGGCGCGTCCGTCGGTGACCAGCTCCGGCGCCACGTACGCGACGGTTGCCATCAGCTGGTTGCCGTCGCCCTCCTCGGCGCTTGCCTCCACCGCCCGGGCCAGGCCGAAGTCGGCGACCTTGACCACACTGTCGACCAGGTTGGCCACCCCGCCGGTGGGCGCCTCGGCCACCAGCACGTTCTCCGGCTTGACGTCGCGGTGGACCAGCCCGGCCCGGTGCGCGGCGGCGATCGCGGCGAGCATCTGCTCCATGATCGCCAGTGCCTCGTCGGGGTTGAGCCGGCGGCGTTCGGCCAGCACCTCGCGCAGGGTGCGGCCCCGGACGTACTCCATCACCAGGTAGGGCAGCCCCTGGTGGGTGCCCTGGTCGTAGACGGCGACCACGTTGGGGTGGGTCAGCCGGGCGATGGCCTTGGCCTCGTCGGTGAACCGGTCCGGGAAGCCCGCCAGCCGGGACCGCGCCTCCGCGGCCTGGGACGGGTGGATGATCTTCACCGCGACGGTACGCTCCAGGCGCTCGTCGGTGGCGGTGTACACGGTCGCCATGCCGCCACGGGCCACGCGACCGCGTATGCGGTAGCGCCCGTCGAGCAGCGAGCCCAGCAACGTGTCGGCGACCTGTATGTCCATCGGCAGGGAGTCTATGTGTCCTGAGGGTGAAGGTTGAACAGGATGCTACAGCCGGGGTCGGTGCCGGTCGGTCCCGCCGCGCTCGCCCCGGCCCGACGGGGTGCCGCTGCACGGGCGGCCGGGCGACGTGGCAGGGTGGTCCGGTGACCGAACCCGTACCCGCCGACCAGTCCGCCGGCAGCGACCTCGGCGGCCCCAGCGACCCGGCCGCGTGGCTCACCCTCCCGGACGTCGCCGAGCGGCTCGACCTGTCGATCAGCAAGGTCCACCAGATGATCCGGGACCGCGAACTGCTCGCCGTCCGCCGCGACGGGGTGCGCCGGATTCCCGCCGACCTGGTCGCCAACAAGACGGTGCTCAAGCACCTGCCCGGCGTGCTCACCCTGCTCGCCGACGCCGGCTACGACGACGAGGCCGCCCTGCGCTGGCTCTACGAGCCCGACGACACCCTCTCCGGCGGCACGGGCGCGGCCACCCTCGGCGGCGACCACGCCCGCGAGGTCAAACGCCGCGCCCAGGCCCTGGGCTTCTGACCCCACTCCCACTCCTGCTCCCGCCGGCCCCCACCGTGCCGGCGGTCCGCCGCACCGCGTTGATCAAGAGGTTTCGGTCATCCCCGGGGACATCCGTGACGCAAACCTCTTGATCAACGCGCCCCAGCGACGGGCTCCAGCGACGCGCCCCAGCGACGGGCTCGAGCGACGGGCTCCAGCGGGGTGGGCGGGTCAGTCGGCGCGGCGGGTGGCGGCGATGGCGAGGTCCACCAGGGCCTGCCGGGCCTCGGTGTCGAGGTCGACACCGGCCAGGGCGGCCAGCGCGGCGTCGGTCAGGGTGACGATGCGCTGTTCGGTACGGGCCAGCGCGCCGGTGCCGGAGATCAGCTCACGGAGCCGGGTCACCCCGTCCCCGTCCAGCTCCGGATCGCCGAGCCGGCCGAGCAGCAGCTCCCGGCCGGCCTCGTCGGCGGCCTCCACCGCCGCCGCGACCAGGTAGGTGCGCTTGCCCTCGCGCAGGTCGTCCCCGGCCGGCTTGCCGGTCTGCGCCGGGTCGCCGAACACCCCGAGCACGTCGTCGCGGAGCTGGAACGCCTCACCGAGCGGCAACCCGTACGCCGAGTAGGCGGTGCACACGTCGGCGGACGCGGCGGCGAGCGCGCCACCGAGCAGCAACGGCCGCTCGACCGTGTACTTGGCCGACTTGTACCGGGCCACCTTGCCCGCCCGGTCCAGCGACACCTCCCCGGTGGCCTGGGTCAGCACGTCCAGGTACTGCCCGACGGTGACCTCGCCGCGCATCTCGTCGAAGACCGGCCGGGCCCGCGCCACCGTGTGCGGGTCCAGCCCGGCGGAGTGCAGCAGCTCGTCGGACCAGACCAGGCAGAGGTCGCCGAGCAGGATCGCCGCCGCGTCGCCGAAGGCGTCCGGGTCGCCGCCCCACCCGTGGGCGCGGTGCCGGGTGGCGAACCGCCGGTGCACGGCGGGCTCACCGCGCCGGGTGTCGGAGCGGTCCATCAGATCGTCGTGGATCAGGGCGCTGGCCTGGAAGAACTCCAGCGCCGCCAGGGCGGTCACCACCTGGTCGGCGTCCACCCCGCCGGCCCCCCGGAACCCCCAGTACGCGAACGCCGGGCGCAGCCGTTTGCCGCCGCCGAGTACGAACCCCTCGATGGTCTCGGCGATCGGCGTCAGGGCGTCGTCGATGCCGGCCATCCAGCTACGCCGGCCGGCCAGGAACTCGGTCAGCGCCTTGTCGACACGCTGCCGTAGGCCGGCACGGTCGACGGGGGAGACGGGAGCAGCGTGGGTCACGCCACGACGCTAGCCGGTCCCCACCTCCACCGCCTCACCAGCGCCTCGGCGCGTCACCCGGCCCGCTGCCCGCCCCGAGCGGACCGGACGGTCGGGGCGGGCAGCCGGACGGGACGGAGCGCGTCCGACGCCGGGCCGCTCCGACACCGCGCCGGCCCGGCGTCGCTCCGGTGGCGGGCCGGCCCCTGCGGACGCCGTTCGGCTCGGCCGCAGGCCGTTCGGCCCGTCGGCCCCGGTGCGGCGGTTCCGGCCCGGACCGGCCCGCCGGGCGCGGGACGACCCGGTGGACGGCGGCCCGATCGGGGCGTCGAGCACGACGGCGAGCTGCCGCCGCCAGCGGTCGCCTGGCACGCGTACCGAGCGTTCCCAGCGGGACACCTCGTGCCGGGTGAGGGTGGCCGTGCCGGCGGCGGCGCAGAGTTCGTCGGCGAGCCGCCGCTGGCTCCAGCCCCGGGCCAGCCGGAGCTGCGTGATCAGCGGCCCGAGCGGGCGGGGGTCGGACGGGGTCATCGGTCCTCCGGGGGATGTCGGCGCGGCCCGCCCGCCCCGCGGGGCGGCCGACGTGCCACGGTCGCGTGCTGCCGACCCCCGCGCGTGACCCCGGGCGTCGGCCCCCACCGACGCCACCCGCGCCCCCTCGTTCTACCCCCGGGGTACGACGTCGTCCGCAGCGGCGGCCGACGCGGTTTCGGCGGGTGTCGATGCTCCGGTGGGAAGTGTGTGAGGGCGGACGGCGTCGCCCGCTAGAGTCGTCACGTGGCGCTCGGTCTTCCCTCCGTCCTTCCCAATCCCCAGCCGGCGATCGGGGAGCTGATCCGCGACCGCCAGCCGACGTTCTCCTTCGAGTTCTTCCCGCCCAAGACGGCGCAGGGGGAGCGGCTGCTCTGGCAGGCGATCCGGGAGCTGGAGCCGCTGCGCCCGTCGTTCGTGTCGATCACCTACGGGGCCGGCGGCTCGACCCGGGACACCACGGTCGCGGTGACCGAACGGATCGCCACCGAGACCACCCTGCTGCCGATGGCCCACCTGACCGCCGTCAACCACTCCGTCGCCGAGCTGCGCAACGTGATCGGGCGGCTGGCCGGCGTGGGGGTGCGCAACGTGCTCGCCGTCCGGGGTGACCCGCCCGGCGATCCGGGTGGCGAGTGGGTCCGTCACCCCGAGGGCGTCGACTACGCCGAGGACCTGGTCCGGCTGGTCCGCGAGGCCGGCGACTTCAGCGTCGGGGTGGCCGCCTTCCCCTACAAGCACCCCCGCTCGGCCGACGTGGCCAGCGACACCGCGCACTTCGTCCGCAAGTGCCGGGCGGGTGCGGAGTTCGCCATCACCCAGATGTTCTTCGACGCCGACGACTACCTGCGGCTGCGCGACCGGGTGGCGGCGGCCGGCTGCGACACCCCGATCCTGGCCGGGGTGATGCCGGTGACCCAGATCGGCACCATCGAACGCTCGGTGCAGCTGTCCGGCGCGCCGTTCCCACCCGCGCTGGCCGCGCGGTTCGAACGGGTCGCCGACGACCCGGAGGCGGTCCGCCGGCTCGGCATCGAACAGGCCAGCGAGATGTGCGCCCGGCTGCTCGACGAGGGGGTGCCCGGCATCCACTTCATCACCCTCAACCGTTCTCCCGCGACCCGGGAGGTGTGGCGCAGCCTGCGGGCCGACGCCCGGGTGTGAACGCGCCGGCCCCGACACCTCGACCGCGCCGCGACGGTTGACCGATGGTGGGCACACAGCTGAAGTGGGACGAGTACGCGACCGCGTGGGCGCGGTTGCACGGCGGCTTCGACCCCCGGGTCGCCGCGCCGGTGGTCCGTGCCTGGCTGCGTTTCGCGTACCACGTCGGTTACGTGCTGGGTCGGCTGCGGGTGACCCCGACCGCGGTGACCGTCGGTGGGGTGCTGCTCTGCCTGTGCGTGCCGTTGTTCAGCGCCCGGTCGGGGCAGGGGCCGATCGTCGGCGCGCTGTTCGTGCTGCTCGCCTCGGTCGCCGACAGCGTCGACGGGGCGGTCGCGGTCGCCACCGGCCGGACCACCCGGCTCGGCTACGTCTACGACTCGGTCGCCGACCGGCTCGGTGAGATCGCCTGGCTGGCGGCGTTCTGGCTGGTCGGAGCGCCGGGTGCGCTGGTGGTCGCGGCCGGCGCGCTGTCCTGGCTGCACGAGTACGTGCGGGCCCGCGCGGTGGCCGCCGGGATGCGGGAGATCGGCGCGGTCACCGTGGGGGAGCGGCCCACCCGGGTCTGCGTCGCCCTGGTCGGGCTGCTGCTGGCCGGGCTGACCGGGCTGATCGACCTCGACCTGGCCGCCGGCACCATCACCATGGCCACCGCCGTCTGGGTGCTGCTGGCCGGCTTCGGCCTGGGGCAGTTGCTGTCCACCGTCCGCCGCGCCCTGCTCGACGCCGGCTGACCCGCCCGCCCCCGCCGCCGGCTCCCGCTCCCGCCCCTGCCCCGCCTCCTCGACGCCGGACCCGCCGCCACACTCCCGCCGCCTGGTCGGCGACGCGGCCGGGCGATGGTCAACTCATTGTCGGCGAAACAGCGGCTTCCGAGACGCGGGACACCGCTGTTTCGCCGCAACAGCGGCCACCCGCCCTGGCCACCCGGCCACGCGGCCCGGCCCGGCGGGCCAGGCAGGGCTGGGTCTACCAGGCGGGGCCGATCTCGTCGGCGACGATCTGCGCCGACAGGGTGACCATGGGCAGGCCGCCGCCGGGGTGGGTGGAGCCGCCGACCAGCCACAGCCCGCGTGCCGGGCCCCGGTTGGCCGGGCGGAGCAGCCCCCCGGCCGTGCCGTAGATCGACCCGCCGGGCGCGGCCGTCGCGGCGTCCAGGTCGGCGGGGGTACGGATCTCACGGAACACCAGCCGGTCCCGCACGTCGACCCCGCGCGCGGCGAGCACGTCGAGGACCCGGTCGGCGTACGCGTCGGCGAGCCCCGGCCGACGCCAGTCGACGGCATCCGGGGCGGTGCCGTGGCGGGCGGCGTTGACCAGCACGAACCACGCCTCGTGCCCGGCCGGGCGGACCATCGGGTCGTCGGCCACGGTGACGAAGACCGTCGGGTCGGTCGCCGGTCGGGCCCGGATCCCCCGCCCGGGGTCGCCGAAGACGGCGTCGAACTCGGCGTCGTAGTCGTCGGGGAAGAAGACGTTGTGGTGGGCCAGCCCGGAGTCCCCGCGTACCCCGAGCAGCAGCACGAAACCGGCCAGGCTGCGGTCGGTGAGCGCGGCCAGCCGGCCCGGGTGCGGCAGCAGGTCCCGGTAGACGGTGAGCGCGTCGGCGTTGGCGACGACCACGTCGGCGGGGACGGGTGCGTGGACCCCGGCGAGGCGTACCCCGTGCACCCGGCCCCCGGCGGCGTCGATCCGGGTGACGGTCTCCGCGGTGCGGACCGTCACGCCCAGGTCCAGGCAGCGGGACAGCAGCGCGTCGGCCAGGGTGCCCAGCCCGCCGCGCAGGTACCAGCCACCGAAGGTCAGCTCGGCGTAGGGGACGGCGACCAGCGCGGCCGGGGCGCGGCGCGGGTCGGCGCCGGTGTAGGTGGCGTACCGGTCGAGCAGCATCCGCAGCCGGGGGTCGGACAGGTGGCTGCGGCCCAGCCCGCGCAGGGTGCGGCCGGGCCCGATCGCGGCCAGGTCACCCAGCCGCCAGGCCAGCGTCGCCAGGTCGCGCGGCGAGTCGACGGTACGCCGCAGGATGTCCCGGTGCGACGCGGTCCACACCCGGGCGGCCCGCCGCCACAGCCGCCGCCAGTCGGCGGCGGCCCGGTCGCCGAGAGTGACACCGATGCGGGCGGCGAACTCGTCCGGGTCGGCACACGAGTCGAGGGCCGGCCCGCCGCCGGGGAAGACGTGCCGCACGATCGGGTCCAGCGGGGTCAGGTCGAGGTACTCGTCGAGCTTCGCGCCGGTGGCCTCGAACAGCTCGTGGAAGACCTGCGGCAGGGTGAGCAGGCTCGGCCCGGTGTCGAAGTGGAAGCTGCCGGCCGGGGTGTCGTGGACGTGCCGGCCGAGTTTGCCGCCGACGGTGTCGGACCGTTCGAAGACGGTCACCTCGTGCCCGCTGACGGCGAGCCGGGCGGCGGTGGCCAGCCCGCCCACGCCGGCGCCGATGACCACGATCCGCGCCATGCCGCGCCTCCTAGCTGACCGGGCGGCCACGCCAGGACAGGCGACGCCGCTTCCGCAGATGGTACGACCGCAGGGTCAGCCAACCGAGCACCACGACCGAGCCGGGGTGGGCCAGCGCGTCGGGCCAGGCCCGGCCGCCGGTGGCGCGGGCGGCGACCACCCGTCCGGCGACTCCCGCCGCGTACCCGCACAGGGCCAGCCCGGCGGCCGGCGGTGAACCCGCCACCAGCGCCGCCACCGCCAGCAGCGGCGGCGCGGTGTAGAGCAGGAGCAGCGCGGCGACCACGGCGGCTGCGGCTCCCGGGTGGCCGAAGGTGGCCCAGAGCGACTTGGTGTAGCCGTCGCGCAGCTGCGGCCAGGTCTCGTACATCCGGCAGGCGGCCAGCCGGGAGCCGTCGGCAAGCGCGATCCGGCCACCGGAGCGTTTCACCGCCCGCGCCAGCTCGATGTCCTCCAGCACCCGGTCGGCGACCGCGGCGTGCCCGCCGGCCCGCTCGTAGCCGGCCCGGTCCACCAGCAGGAACTGCCCACCGGCGGCGGCCAGCGACGGCCGCGGCGAGCGTTCCATCGCGCGCAGCGGCAGGAAGGTCAGCCACAACCACTGCAACAGCGGCTGCACCAGCCGGTCACCCACCGTCCGCACCAGAATCCTCGGGTACGCCGACAGCAGCGTCGCCCGCGCCGCGCGTAGCTCGGTCACCGCCGCCGCGACCGCGTACGGGGTGAGCACCACGTCCGCGTCGACGAAGGCGTACACGGTGGCGTCCGGCCCGGCGTGCCCGGCGAGCTGGTGGCAGGCGTACGGCTTGCCCAGCCAGCCCGGTGGCGGGGTGACCCCGGTGCGCAGGGTGACCCGGGGGTCGTCGCCGG
Source organism: Micromonospora humida (assembly GCF_016901255.1). Taxonomy (NCBI): domain Bacteria; kingdom Bacillati; phylum Actinomycetota; class Actinomycetes; order Micromonosporales; family Micromonosporaceae; genus Micromonospora; species Micromonospora humida. Next base: position 81,979 of record NZ_JAFEUC010000016.1, on the reverse strand, counting down.
CGACCGCGCGGACCACCTCGGCGGTGCCGTCGGTCGAGCCGTCGTCGAGCACCACGATCCGTAGGTCGGGCACCCCCTGCTGGGCGAGCAGCGCGCGCAGGCACGGGGTGACCCGGTCGGCCTCGTCGCGCAGCGGCAGCAGCACCGCCACCGTCTCGTCGACCCCGGCCGGCCCGTCGGCGGGCCGGCGCAGCCAGTACCGGGCGTTGACCCAGGTGTGCGCGGTCAGCGCGGTCACCGCGACGGCCAGCACGACCGCGACGACGGTCACCGCCATGCCCTGACCGACCCGGCCGGGCGCGGTCGTCGTCCCGGTGTCGGGTGCCGGCGCGGTGGCGGGGCGGGTCGACCGGGTCGGGTGCCGCTCATGCCGGTGTGTCGACGCCGGTGCGGGCCGGTGCCGGCCGGTCGGCGGGCCGGCGACGGGCGCGCAGCAGGGTCACCGCCAGCGGCACCGCCACCACCGCCATGCCCACCGCGCCCCAGATCGCCGAGGCGGGCAGCCGGAGGAAGACGGCGTGCGCCAGCACGCTGGAGAAGTACGTCCACAGGTAGAGGGCGGACATCGGGTCGTCGCGGGAGTCGGTGACCGCGACGGCCGGCCCGGCCAGCGGGCGCAGCGCGCTCATCAGCAGCACCGCGAACAGCAGCCAGCCCAGGTAGTTGCTGACCGGGATGCCGGGCAGTCCGGGCAGCGCCGGGGTGGCGTCGCGCCACACCCAGTAGCCCTCGGCCACCATCTGCGGGTCGAGGAAGAGGTCCCAGCCGGCCAGCCCGACGGTGGCCAACGCCACCCGCCCGACGTGCCCTCCCGGCGTCAGGGTGCCGGGCGTCCGGCCGGCGGGCGTGGTCAGCCGGACGGCGGCCAGCCAGGCGGGCCAGGCCATCCAGGTCCAGGCCAGCGGGATGATCAACGGCACCCCGGCCAGCTTCGGCCCCAACTCCCCCGAGTAGTCGTAGCTGCCGAACGGGAAGCCCGTCGCCACCCCCAGCGCCTCGATGGCGAACCCGCCGCCGGTGGCCACCGCGACCAGCGCCGCCGCCGTGCGGGGACCCCGGGTGAGCAGCGCGTGCCCCACCGCGAGTAGGTAGCCGAGCACGACCGTGGCGACGGTGAGCCGGGCCCGGGTGGCCCCGGTGGTGAGCGGGTAGCAGATCTGGATCAGCACCAGCAGGGCCAGCAGCAGCCACGGGACGTGCCGGCGGGTCACGACGCGGCCGGCCCGGACGTGTCGGGCCGGGGCAGCGGCAGGTCCCGGCCGAGCACCCCGAACGGTCGTTCGTCGCCGGGGAACCGGAAGTGCCGCAGCACGTCGACGAAGCCGAACCGCCGGTAGAGCCGCCAGGCCCGGGACGTCTGCTCGTCGGCCTCCGGGGTGGACAGCAGGGTGGTGCCGCCCTCGGCGATGCTGAGCAGGGCGGTGAGCTGCCGGGCGCCCAGTCCGTGCCCCTGCGCGGGCGGCCGGACGTGCAACTCGACCACCTCGAAGCAGTGGGTCAGCCAGCGCTGCCGGGCGTCCGGGGGAAGCGCCCGGTAGACCTGGTCGTGCCACCACTGTCCACCCGCGCCGAGGTAGCCGTATCCGAAGCCGGCCAGGTGGCCCTCGCTGGTGAGGCTGGCGACGGCGCGGAACCCGGGCCGGCGGGCGTGGGTGGCGATGTAGCCGCGTCGGGCCTCCAGCAGGTCGCTGCGGTAGCCCATCGCCTCCCCGTACACCGCGACCACGTCGTCGAGCCGCCGGACGAGATCCTCCGGCGTCCACCGCACCAACCTCATGCGCGTCCTCTCACGGTTGCGGATCACCGTCGGCGACCCAACCCAGCACCGACCGGTCACCGACCACTGCGCGCACCTCGAAGCGCGCGAACAACTCCTCCGCGTACCACCCCTCGGTGGGGGTGCGGGTGATCGCCGCGCGGTGCTCCGGGTGACGGTACGCGAAGGCCACGAGGTCCGTCGGGTCGCGCCACACGCTGACCGTGCCCTGCCAACCCAGCGGGGCCTCACCGACACCGAACCGGGCGAGCAGCCCCGGCGCGGCGTGCAGCGCGGCGGCGACCGGCGGGACGGCCCGCCAGAAGGTGAGCGCCCGGCGGGGACGCAACCGGGCCCGGGTCAGCGCCAGCACCGGCCCGTCGACCCGGCCGCCCGCCGGTTCGCCGAACGGCCGCCGGCCCGACCACTCGCCCCGGCTGGTCACCGGGCGCAGCTCCAGCCGGGCCGAGGCGTGGGCGATCCGGGCCCAGGAGCGGCCGACCGGGGAGACGTCGAAGCCGGCCGCCGCGGCGGGGGAGTCCCACACCACCAGCGCCGCCCACCGGGTCAGGTCGGCGTCCCCCGGGCCGAAGCCGGTGCCGGTCCCGGTGCCGAGCAGCTTGCCGAACCGTACGCCGGGGGTGCGCCGCAGCTGCCACGGATGCCGGGCCATCCGGGCCAACGCCCGCCCGACGGCGACCCGGGGCACCCGCCACACGTGCAGGGTGACCAGCTCCGGGGTGGTGTTCACGCCACCTCGGCGGGGGTGCCGCCGGTGATCCGCAGCAGCTCCGGGTAGGTGGTGGGGAAGACCGCCTGCGGTACGCCCCCGGCGGCCCACACCTGCGGGTGCCCGGCCAGGGCGGTGTCGACCAGGGTGCGCAGCGGCCCGGGGTGGCCGACCGGGGCGACCCCGCCGATCACCTGGCCGGTGTGCTCCCGGACGAAGTCGGGGGTGGCCCGGCGCAGGTGGGTCACCCCGAGCCAGGCGGCCAGGCCGGCGGTGTCGACCCGGTGCGCGCCGGAGGTGAGCACCAGCAGCGGTGTGCCGTCGGCGTCGAAGACCAGCGAGTTGGCGATCGCGCCGACGGTGACGCCGAGCGCGTCGGCCGCCGCGACGGCGGTGTGCGCCGCCGCGGGCAGCAGGCGGACCCGGCTGGCCGCGCCGGAACCGTCCCGCGCGCCCGCGTCGTCGAGCGCCCGCTGCACCGCCTGCACGTTCGGGTGTGACTGCATGCGGCCCATTCTCCCCGGTACGCCCCGACGCCCCGCACCCGGCCGCCCATCGTGGCGGGTCAGCGGGCGGGTGGCGACCCGGGACGGGTGCCGGGCCAGTGCCCGGTGGCCCGGATCCGGCCGTCGGCGGTCACCAGCAGCGCCTCGTGGTCGGCCAGGCCGGTCAGCCAGGTCAGTGCGTCGTCGGCGTCGCGGGTCATCGCCGCGGTGGCGTACACGTCGGCCCAGAGCAGTTCCGGCCCGACCACGGTGACCGACCGCAGCGCGGTCGCCGGTCGGCCGGTACGCGGGTCCACGATGTGCGCGCCGCGCCGGGCGGTGCCCGAGGTGGCGACCGCGCCGTCGCGCCGGTCCAGCACGTCCAGCAGGTGGCCGGGGCGGTCCGGGTCCTCGATGCCGACCCGCCAGGCCGGCCGGTCCGTCCCGGCGTGCAGCACCACGTCCCCACCGGCGTTGAGACAGAGGTCGTGCCCGGCCAGATCGGCCAGCCACCCGGCGGCCCGCTGCACCGCCCACCCCTTGACCAGCCCGGACGGGTCGTAGCCGGCACCGCCGGTGGGCAGCGGCAGCCGCCGGGCGTCGAACCGGCCGCCGGTGCGCGTCCGGGCCAGTTCGCACAGCTCCGCCACCTCCCGTACCAGTGGGCTCGCGGTGGCCGGATCGGGTTCCCGCCCGGCCAGCCGTCCGATCTCGCTCTCCGGCCGGTAGGCGCTGAACGTCGCGTCGATCGCGCCCAGCCAGGTGAAGAACCGTTCCACCCGGGCGGCGACCGCGTCGTCGTGCACGTCCGGGCCGCGCAGGTGCACGCTGACCGGCAGCCCCATCACCTGCACCACCCAGGCCCGCCGGTCCAGCTCCGCCGTCCGGCCCGTCGGCGTGCTCATCTCAGGTGCGCCGCGTCGATGGCGGCCTGGAGGGACTCGCGGTAACCGTCGCTGGTGACGGTCGCCCCGGACACGGTGTCGATCCGGGCGCTCTGCGCGGTGAGCGCCGCCTGCCGCAGGATCGGCACCGCGTAGTCGTTGATCTGCTGGTCCCGGAAGTTGCCGTCGGGCACCTGGAGGGTCGTGACGTCGGTGATCCGCCCGCCCGTCACGGTGATCCGGACCTGCACCGGCCCCCACCGGGTCTGCGCCACCGACCCGTCGTGGCTTCCGTCGCCGGTGTCTGCGCCGTCGCCGGTGTTCGCGCCCTCGCCGGTGTTTGCGCCCGGCGCGCCCGAGCCCGGGTCGGTGCCGGTGGGCGTGTCCCCGGAGCCGGGGGAGGTGCCGCCGCGGTCGACGGCGACGGCGCTGGTCCCCCCACCGACGCCCATGGTGCTGGTCCGGTAGCTGAACAGCAGCACCAGGGCGGTCACCGTGGAGAGCAGCCAGATGGTGATCCGTCGCACGGTTCCCCCTTCCCGCCCGTCACCAGGCGAAGCGTTCGTGATGGACGTGCCGCTCGGGCACCCCGGCGGCCCGGGTCGCGGCCTGCACCGCGTCGACCCAGCCGTCCGGGCCGCAGAGGTAGACGTCGTGGTCGGCGATGTCGGGGGAGAGCCGACGCAGCGCCTCGGCGTCCGGGAGCCCGGCCGCGTAGCCGGGCAGCCAGGCGGGCTGCCGGCCGCGCGGACCGACCAGGTAGTGGACCGACACCCCGCGTTCGACCGCGAGCCGCTCCAGCTCCGCCCGGAAGACCAGCTCCTGCGGGGTACGCACGCGGTAGAGCAGCACCGCCTGCCCGGGTGCGTACGGCAGTTCCCGGAGCAGGGCCAGCAGCGGGGTGACGCCGATCCCGCAGGCGAGCAGGGTGATCCCGCCGCCGCGCCAGTGTTCCTCGGTCAGCCGCCCGTACGGGCCCTCCAGCAGCACCCGGGTGCCCGGTCGCAGGGTGGCCACCCGGGAGCTGTCGTCGCCGAGGTCCTTGACGGTGATCCGCATCAGGTCGCCCGTCGGCGGGGCGGACAGCGAGTACGGGTGCGCCCGGGACCAGCCGGGGCCGGTCAGGAAGCGCCAGCCGAAGAACTGCCCGGCCCGGACCGGCAGCCGGTCCAGGTCCCGCCCGCGCAACCAGACCGAGGTGACGCCGGGTGCCTCGGGGACCACTGCGGCCACCTCGACCCGGTGCCGCAGCGAGCGGTACGCCGGCAGCCCGAGCCGGAACACCAGCACGCTGCCCAGCGCCCCCAGGTACGCCGTCCACCAGTACGCCCGCGCGGCGGCCGAGGAGACGAAGTCCGCGCCGGTCCACAACTGGTGCGGCAGCGCCAACCCGGTCCCCAGGTACGCGTACAGGTGCAGCAGGTGCCAGGACTCGTAGCGCAGCCGACGGCGGGCCGCCCGGACCGAGGTGACCACCACCAGCACCAGCAGTGCCAGCGCGGCGGTGGCCAGCAGCATCCCCGGGTAGCCGGTGACCAGCAGCCAGAGCTGCGTCACGGGGTTCTCCCGGGCGGTGCCGGCGTACCCCAGGGTGGTCAGCAGCACGTGGGCCAGCAGCAGGTGGAACGAGGTGAAGCCGGCCAGCCGGTGCCAGCGGGCGATCCGGTCCTGGCCGAAGCGCCGTTCGACGAGCGGCACCCGGGCCATCAGCACCACCTGGACGAGCATCAGGTCGGCGCTGAGCAGGCCGGTGAGCCGGCCGGCGGAGGTGAGGCCGGTGGCCACCCCGGAGAGCAGTTCCTGCACCCCCCGGTCGGCGGTCCAGAGCGCGACGACGACCAGCAGGCTGAGCACCGCCGCGCTGCCGGCCAGGTCGGCCCACCAGCCGGGGGCGGTGGGCAACGGCCGGCGCGGGGTACCCCGGTCCAGGACGGTGGCGCTCATCCGCGGGTCGTTCCGGCGGGTCCTTCACTCATGCGTTCCACCCTGCGGCGGTGACCTCGGGCCAGGCTTTGCCGTCGCTGTGCGCGGGCTGGGAATCGTCGCTGGCACGCCGTACGCCAGACGTTGCGTTTTCGTCGGGGGCAGGGTGTACTGTCAGAGCAGTTAGAACGAGTGTTCGATTCACTCGCACACCCGTTCCAACGCCCCCGGGCGGTGTTTCGCGGCGTCGACCCGGGCAGGTGCGGTTTCGCGGACCGCACCGGGTTCCGGGCAGTCGCGAGCCCGGTCCCGTCAAGGCAGGTCGTCGCCCGCCGCCCACGACCCCCGGGCGGCGGGCGACGAACCCGCCGGTTCGCCGGCCGGGTGTGGTGTGGGGAAGCTCCGCACCCGGCCGGCCCCCAGCGGTGCGTCTTCCTCCGCACCACCCGCCCCGGGCGTCACGCCGGTGGACCTCCTCCACCGGGCGTCCCGCCCGATCCGGTCACGCGGAGGAGACAGTCATGCCGACCAACCCGGCCCAGGCGCCGACGGTGCCCGCGCACGTGCTGCCGCACCGCACCCCGACCCAACTCCTCACGGCGGCCCGACACGGGCTGGCCGAGGCCGCCCAGACCCGCCCCGACGGGCTGCGCTACGCCGCCGCCCACCTGGCCGCGCTCCGCGCCGCCGCCGCCCTGCTGGCCGCCCGGGCCCGGCCCGCGCCCGCCCGCCGCCGCCGGATCACCAGCGTCTGGGTGCTGCTCGCCGGGGTCGCCCCCGAACTGGACGAATGGTCCCGCTACTTCGCCGCCGCCGCCGGCAAGCGGGCCGCCGCCGAGGCCGGCATACCCCGGGTGGTGAACGCCCGGGAGGCCGACGACCTGCTCCGGGCCGCCGAACAGTTCGTGACGGTGGTGGAGCAGGCGCTCGGAGTGACCCACCAGCCCGCCCTCGACGGTCTCGCCGCCTGACCCGGGGCGTGCCCGGGTCCCCGCCGGGCACCTGACCCGGCCGGCACCGGGCCCGCCGCAGCACCTCGACGCAGCGTCCCACCGCGTCCGGGGTGAGCACGCAGTGCACCTGATCCACGCAACGACACGACGGGGGGTTGGTCCGATGGCGGGCCGCATGGTGGTCGGTTCCGCCGCACTGGCCGATCTGGTCCGCCCGGCGAGCGCCCCGGACCCGGCCGGCAGCCACCGGGTGCTCCCGGTGGCACCCGAGTTGACCGGCCTGCTGCCGCACCGGGGGCTGCGCCGGGGCAGTACGGTCGCCGTCACCGTCGGCCAACCCCGGCGCAGCGGCGGCACCTCCCTGGTGCTGGCGTTGCTCGCCGAGGCGTCCCGGGCCGGGTCGTGGTGCGCGGTGGTCGGGGTGCCCACCTTCGGCGCCGGTGCTGCCGCCGAGCTCGGCATCGCCCTGGACCGGCTGGCCCTCGTCCCGCATCCCGGTCCGGAGTGGCCGACCGTGGTCGCCGCCCTGATCGACGGGGTCGACGTGGTGGTGACCGCCGTACCGCACACCGTCTCCGCCCCGGTGGCCGACCGGCTGGCCGCCCGGGCCCGGCAACGCGGCTGCGTGCTCGTCCCGTACGGCCGGTGGACCGGTGCGGACGTGACGCTCCAGGTGGTCCGGGGGGTCTGGGAGGGGCTCGGGGCGGGGCGGGGCCGGCTGCGCCGACGCGAGGTCACCGTGTCGGCACGCGGACGCGGAGCGGCGGCCCGTCCGAAGGAGATCACGATGTGGCTGCCCGGCGACGCGCTCACCCGGGTCGTGCCCCCCGCCGCGCCGGCCGTCCCCGCCGCAACCGTCGGGCCCCGGCCGGGCGGATTCACCGTGGTCGGGTCCGGGTGACCGGCGCGCCCGTGCGCACCCTGCTGCTCTGGTGCCCGGACTGGCCGGTGCTCGCCGCCGAGATCGTCGACGGGGTGCCCGCCACCGGCCCGGTGGCCGTGCTGCACGCCAACCGGGTGGTGGCCTGCTCCGCACCGGCCCGTGCCGCCGGGGTACGCCGGGGCCTGCGCCGCCGGGAGGCGCAGGGGCGCTGCCCCACGTTGACCGTCGTCGACCACGACCCCGGTCGGGACGCCCGCGCCTTCGAACCGGTCCTCGCCGCCGTGGAGGAGGTCGCCGCCGGGGTCGAGGTGGTCCGCCCCGGCGTCTGCGCGCTCGCCGCCCGGGGGCCCGCCCGCTACCTCGGCGGTGAGGAGGCCGCCGCCGAGCGGATCATCGAACAGGTCGCCGAGTCCTGCGCGGTGGAGAGCCAGGTCGGGATCGCCGACGGGGTCTTCGCCGCCGGTCTCGCCGCGCGCACCGGTCAGGTGGTGCCGCCGGGCGGGACACCGGGGTTCCTGGCCGGGCTGCCCGTCGAGGCGATCGGCCGACCGGCCCTGGCCGACCTGCTGCGTCGGCTCGGCGTACGCACGCTCGGCGAGTTCGCGGCGCTGCCCGCCGGTGACGTGCTGGCCCGGTTCGGCTTCGACGGGGCCCTCGCCCACCGGCTCGCCGCCGGGCACGACCACCGGCCGCTCGCCGTCCGGCAGCCCCCGGTCGACCTGACCGTCACCGCCCACCACGACGAGCCCCTCGACCGGGTCGACGCGGCGGCCTTCGCCGCCCGGATGCTCGCCGAACGGCTGCACGACCGGTTGGCCGGGCACGGGCTGGCCTGCACCCGGCTCGGCATCGAGGCGGTCACCGCGCACGGCCAGGAGCTGCACCGGGTGTGGCGGCACGACGGGTTGCTCACCGCCGCCGCCATCGCCGACCGGGTGCGCTGGCAGCTCGACGGCTGGCTCTCCGGCAGCACCGGTCGGGCCGGTGCCCGACCGGCCCGGCCGACCGCCGGGATCGTCCGGCTGCGGCTGGTGCCCGACGGGCTGCTGGCCCGGGGCGGACTGCAACCCGGCCTGTGGGGGGAGGCCGGCGAGGAACGCGACCGGGCGCACCGGGCGCTAAGCCGGGTGCAGGGCATCCTCGGCCCGGAGGCGGTGGTCACCGCCGTGCTGGGCGGTGGTCGCTCCCCGGCCGACCAGACCCGCCTGGTCCCCTGGGGCGACGAACGGCTCCCGGCCCGCCCCGGCCCGCCCCCGCTGCCGGACGTCGTCGAGGCGTCGCCGGATGCCGCCGGGCGGGCGGTGACGCAGCCCGGTGGTGCCGGGCGGGGCGAGCCACGGCGGCCGGGTCCCGTACCGCCGTGGCCGGGGCGGCTACCGCCACCCGCGCCGGCCGTCGTGCTGCCCGTTCCGCTGACTGCGACCGTGCACGACGTCACCGGGGAACCGGTGCTGGTCAGCGCCCGGCTGGCGGTCAGCGCCGCGCCCGCCCGGCTGGCCGTCGGCGGCGCCACCCCGACGGAGATCGTCGGCTGGACCGGCCCGTGGCCGGTGGACGAGCGGTGGTGGGCCCCCGCCGAGGCCCGCCGTCGGGCCCGGTTCCAGGTCTGCCTGGCCGACGGTGCCGCCCTGCTGCTGGCCGTCGAGGCGGGCCGGTGGCTGGTGGAGGCGATCTATGACTGACCGGTGGTCCGCGCTGGTCCGGTCGGTGTGGCGTTCCGTCCGGGGCCATCCCGCGTCCCGACGATGTTTCCGGGTGAGCGGTATGCCTGGCGGTCATAAATATGACTCAGCGGCATACCGCTCACCGAGCGATCCATTCCCGTCCGCGACGCCCCTGCCGCACCACGCAGCCGGTCGCAGGAAGAGATCCGGATGAGCTTCCACAATCCGAAGCTGCCCTGGTCGGAACTGGAGCGGGTGCTGTCCGGACGGTCCACCACCGACGGCGGCGCAGGCCCCGGCGAGCCCCGGGGTGACGGGGGACGGGGCGGGCGGCGGCGCGGGGAACGGCACCTGCACGTGGTGGACCCGCTCGCCGACGCCGACGGCGGCGACTCGCCGGCCTGGACCCGGCACCGCGAGCGGTACGCACCGCCGGAGCTGACCCGCCCGGACGACCCGGTGCCCTACGCCGAACTGCACGCGCACACCAACTTCAGTTTCCTCGACGGGGCGAGCCACCCGGAGGAACTGGCCGAGGAGGCCGCCCGGCTGGGGTTGACCGCGCTCGCCGTGACCGACCACGACGGGTTCTACGGGGTGGTCCGGTTCGCCGAGGCGGCCCGTACGCTGCGCCTGCCCACGGTCTTCGGAGCGGAACTGTCGCTGGGGCTGCCCGGCCCGCAGCAGGGCGAGCCCGACCCGCTGGGCCGGCACCTGCTGGTGCTCGCCCACGGCCACGAGGGGTACGCCCGGCTCGCGTCGGTCATCTCCCGGGCCCAGCTACGCGGCGGCGAGAAGGGCCGGCCGGTCTACGGCGAACTGGAGGAGGTCGCCGCCGAGCTGCGCGACCACGTGCTGGTGCTGACCGGCTGCCGCAAGGGGCACGTGCCGGCGGCGCTGCTCACCGAGGGGGTGGACGCGGCGGCCCGGGAGCTGGGCCGGCTCACCGCGCTGTTCGGCGCGGAGACGGTGGCGGTGGAGCTGACCGACCACGGGCACCCCGTCGACGCCGACCGCAACGACGCGCTCGCCGAGCTGGCCGCCGCCGCCGGGCTGCCCACCGTGGCCAGCAACAACGTGCACTACGCCAACCCGGGGCGACGGCGGCTGGCGACCACCCTGGCCGCCGTACGGGCCCGACGCAGCCTGGACGAGATCGACGGCTGGCTGCCCGCCGCCGCCACCGCCCACCTGCGCAGCGGCGCGGAGATGGCGGCCCGGTTCGCCGCGTACCCGGGCGCGGTGTCCCGGGCCGCCGAGTTCGGCGCGGAACTCGCCTTCGACCTGCACCTGGTCGCGCCCCGGCTGCCGGCGTACCCGGTGCCGGCGGGGCACACCGAGATGAGCTGGCTGCGCCACCTGACGCTGGCCGGGGCGCACGAGCGCTACGGGCCGCCCGGGGCGCACCCGGAGGCGTACGCGCAGCTGGAGCACGAGCTGCGGATGATCGACGAGCTGGGCTTCCCCGGATACTTCCTGGTGGTCTACGACATCGTGGCGTTCTGCCGCGCACAGGACATTTACTGCCAGGGCCGGGGTTCGGCGGCCAACTCGGCGGTCTGCTACGCGCTGCGGATCACCAACGTGGACGCGGTACGGCACCGGCTGCTGTTCGAACGGTTCCTCGCCCCGGAACGCGACGGGCCACCCGACATCGACGTGGACATCGAGTCCGACCGACGGGAGGAGGTGATCCAGCACGTCTACGCCCGCTACGGCCGGGAGCACACCGCCCAGGTCGCCAACGTCATCTCGTACCGGCCCCGGTCGGCGGTGCGGGACGTGGCGAAGGCGTTCGGCTACTCGCCCGGCCAGCAGGACGCCTGGAGCAAGCAGATCGACCGCTGGGGTTCCGTCGCGGCGGTCGACGTCGAGGGCATCCCCGAGCAGGTGGTGGCGTACGCCGACGAGTTGCAGACGTTCCCCCGGCACCTGGGCATCCACTCCGGCGGCATGGTGATCTGCGACCGGCCGGTGATCGAGGTGTGCCCGGTGGAGTGGGGGCGGATGCCCGGCCGCAGCGTGCTCCAGTGGGACAAGGACGACTGCGCGGCCGTCGGGCTGGTCAAGTTCGACCTGCTCGGGCTGGGCATGCTGTCGGCCCTGCACTACGGCTACGACCTGATCGGCCAGAGCCTCGACCTGGGCGAGATGACGTTGGACGACCCCGAGGTCTACGACATGCTCTGCCGAGCCGACTCGGTAGGGGTGTTCCAGGTGGAGAGCCGCGCCCAGATGGCCACCCTGCCCCGGCTGAAACCCCGCGAGTTCTACGACCTGGTGGTGGAGGTGGCGCTGATCCGACCCGGCCCGATCCAGGGCGGTTCGGTGCATCCGTACATCAGGCGCAAGAACGGCCAGGAGCCGGTGACGTACCCGCATCCGCTGATGCGCAACGCGCTGGAGAAGACCCTCGGCGTGCCGCTGTTCCAGGAGCAGCTGATGCAACTCGCCATCGACCTGGCCGGTTTCGACGCCGCCGGGGCCGACCAGTTGCGCCGGGCGATGGGGGCGAAACGGTCGGTGCAGCGGATGGCGCAGCTCGCCGACCGGCTCTACGCCGGGATGGCCGAGCGGGGCATCACCGGCGAGCTGGCCGACGACGTCTACCGCAAGCTCACCGCGTTCGCCAGCTACGGCTTCCCGGAGAGCCACGCGATGAGTTTCGCCTACCTGGTGTACGCCAGCTCCTGGCTCAAGCGGCACCACCCGGCGGCGTTCCTGGCCGCCCTGCTCAACGCCCAACCGATGGGCTTCTACGCGCCGCAGACCCTGGTCGACGACGCCCGGCGGCACGGCGTCGAGGTCCGCCGGCCGGACGTCAACGCCAGCGGGGCCGGTGCGGTGCTGGAGTCCACCCCGCAGACCCGCTGGGGGAGCGTGCCGGGGGAACCGCCGCACGCCTGGGGGCTGGGCGGTCCGGCGGTCCGGCTCGGGCTGGGCGGTGTCCGTACCCTCGGCGACGACCTGGCGAGGCGGATCGTGGCGGAGCGGACGGCGCACGGGGCGTACCGGGACATGCCGGATCTGGCCCGGCGGGTCGGTCTCACCGCGGGCCAGCTGGAGGCGCTGGCCACCGCGGACGCCTTCGCCTGTTTCGGGCTGACCCGGCGGCAGGCGCTCTGGGCGGCCGGCGCGGCGGCCCAGGACCGGCCGGGTCGGCTGCCCGGCACGGTGACCGGCGCGGCGGCCCCCACCCTGCCCGGGATGGAGGCGGTGGACCGGCTCGTCGCCGACGTCTGGGCCACCGGGCTGTCCCCGGAGACCCACCCGGCCCGGTTCGTCCGGGACCGGCTCGACGCGCTGGGTGCGGTGCCGATCGCCAGGCTGGGACGGGTGGAGCCGGGTCGGCGGGTCCGGGTCGGCGGGATCGTCACCCACCGGCAACGGCCGGCGACGGCCGGCGGGGTCACCTTCCTCAACCTGGAGGACGAGACCGGAATGCTGAATGTCACGTGTTCGCCGGGGCTGTGGCAGCGCTACCGTCGAATCGCCCGCACCAGCAGCGCCCTCGTGGTCCGTGGTCGGTTGCAGCGGCACGAGGGGGTCACCAACCTCACCGCCGACCGGCTGGACCCGATCACGCCGCCGGTGGAACCCGCCTCCCGCGACTTCCGGTGAAGTGATCCACATTACGGTTTTCCCGGCCGGGAGACAGGAGAATTCCGGCACGCGCGGGCAGAGCGGCCCGCGCGCGGCAAGGGGGAAGACCAGTGACGATGGACAGTACGTACACCGGTGGACTGGCGAACGCCCGGCGCACCCGGCTGGGTGCCGGTTGGACGCCCGCCCAGGACGCCGAGCCGCGGGAGTACCAGGTGACCGAGGGCCCGGTGGCGAACACCCGCCGGTCCCGTGCGGAGGAGGACCCGGCCGGCGGCGGGGAGATCTGAGCCGGCGACGGCCCCGCCGACGGGGGGTCGGTGGCGTGGGTGACTAGGCTCGACCGGGTGGAACAGAGCACCCGCAGCCGGTTCGCCGAGCCGCCGTTGACCCCCCGTACCGCCGTCATCTGGTCGGTGCTCGCCGCCGAGCTGGACCGGCGGGCCGACGACACGCTGACCGTGCTCGACGTGGGCGGCGGCACCGGCGGCTTCGCCGTGCCGCTCGCCCAGGCCGGCCACCGGGTGACCGTGGTCGACGCCAGCCCCGACGCGCTCGCCGCCCTCACCCGCCGGGCCGCCGAGGCCGGGGTCGCCGACCGGGTGCGCGCCGTGCAGGGCGACGGGGACGCGTTGACCGGGCTGGTCGAACCGGCCACCGTCGACCTGGTGCTGTGCCACGCGGTGCTGGAGGTGGTCGACGACCCGGCGCCGGTGGTGACCGCGCTGGCCGCCGCGCTGCGTCCCGGTGGCGCGGCGAGTGTGCTGGTCGCCGGCCGGGCCGCCGCGGTGCTGGGGCGGGCCGTGAACGGCCACCTGGACGTCGCCGCCGCGCTGGCCGCCGCCCCCGACGGGGCCGCCGGCCCCCGGGACACCCTGCGCCGCCGCTTCGACGCCGAGGAGGCCACCGCCCTGTTGCGCGCCGCCGGCCTCACCGTCGAGGAGATCCACGGGGTACGCGTCCTCGCCGACCTGCTGCCCGCCACCGTCGCCGACGGTCAGCCGGGTGCCCTGGTCGAGCTGGAGAAGGCGCTGGCCGGGCGTCCGCCGTACCGGGATCTCGCCGCCCAACTGCACCTGTTCGCCCGCCGCCCGGCATGACCGACCTGCCCCCGGCCGGGACGACCGGGCCCCCGGCCGCTGTGCCGGTGGACCGGGCGTCGGGGCCCGTTCCTGCGGCGGACCCGCTCGCGGTGGTGCCGCCGTGCTACGGCGGGGGCAGCCTGGCCGACGTGCTGCCCAGCGCGCTGGCCGTGCTCGGCGTGCCGGGCGCGGTCGACCTGCTCGGGCTCGCCCCCGGCCTGGCCGGGGTACGTCGGGTCGCCGTGCTGCTCGTCGACGGCCTCGGCTGGTACCAGCTGCCCACCGCCGCCCGGTACGCCCCGACCCTGACCGGGCTGGCCGCGACGGTGGGCCGCCCGTTGACCTCCGGCTTCCCCTCGACCACCCCGACCAGCCTGGTGACCCTGGGGGCGGGGGCGGCCCCCGGCGCGCACGGCGTGCTCGGCTTCACCGTCCGGGTGCCCGGCACCGACCGGGTGCTCAACCACATCGACTGGCACGGCGACCCGGACCCGCTGCACTGGCAGCCGGTGCGCACCCAGTGGCAGCGCGCCCGGGCCGCCGGGGTCGCGGTCAGCGTGGTGAGCCGCCCCGAGTACGCCGGCAGCGGGCTCACCCTGGCCGCGAACCGGGGCGGCGACTACCGGGGCGTCGGCGGGGTGGACGCGCTGGCCCGGACGATGCTGGCGGCGCTGTCCGCCGGGGCCGGCCCCACCCTGGTCTCCGGCTACCACCCCGACCTGGACCGGCACGGTCACCTCAGCGGGGTCGACTCGGCCCCGTGGCGGATCGCCGCCGCCGAGGTGGACGCCCTGCTCGCCCGCCTCGTCGACGGGTTGCCGGCCGACGCCGCGCTGCTGGTCACCGCCGACCACGGCCAGCTCGACGTGCCGGCGGGGCACCGGTTCGACCTGGACACCGACCCGCGGCTGCGGGCCGGCATCCGGGTGGTCGCCGGTGAGCCGCGGGTGCGGTACCTGCACGTCGACCCGGGGGCGGTGGACGACGTGGTGGCCACCTGGTCGGCGGTGCTCGGGCCGGCCGCCCGGGTGTGCACCCGGGCGGAGATGGTGGCCGAGGGGTGGTTCGGCCCGGTCGCCGAGGAGCACCTGTCCCGGGTCGGCGACGTGGTGGTGACCTGCCGCGACACGTACGCGGTGCTGGCCACCCGGTCGGAGCCGCCAGCGGTGTCCCGGCTGGTGGCGTACCACGGCGCGGACACCGCGGCGGAGATGACCGTGCCGCTGCTGGTGGTCCGGGGCTGACCGGGCCGTCGCCCGTGGGGCGGGCGGGCCGGGTGTCGTACCGGGCGGTTAGCCTGCCGGAATGGGTCGGAGCCAGTCGTTGCCGCGCGGTGGTGACCCGCGTTTCGGGCCCGACGCCGACGACTCGGCCAGCCCGATCCTGCACGTCGACATGGACGCCTTCTACGCCTCCGTCGAGGTGCGCCACCGGCCCGAGCTACGCGGCCTTCCGGTGGTGGTCGGCGGGGTCGGGCCGCGCGGCGTGGTCAGCTCCGCCAGTTACGAGGCCCGCCGCTTCGGCGTGCGCAGCGCGATGCCCACCGCGCGGGCCCGCGCGCTCTGCCCCGGCGCGGTCTACCTGCCCCCCGACTTCGCCCGCTACCGGGCGGCCTCCGACGCGGTGATGCGGATCTTCCGGGACGTCACCCCGCTGGTCGAGCCGCTCTCCCTCGACGAGGCGTTCCTCGACGTGGCGGGTGCCCGCCGGCTGTTCGGCCCGCCCGCCGCCATCGCCCGGCGGATCCGGGAACGGGTCACGGCCGAGCAGGGGCTGACCTGTTCGGTCGGGGTGGGCCCGAGCAAGTTCGTGGCCAAGCTCGGCTCCACCCGGGCCAAGCCGGACGGCGTGCTCGTGGTGCCGGCCGACCGGGTGCTGGAGTTCCTCCACCCGCTGCCGGTCGACGCGTTGTGGGGGGTGGGGGAGCGGTCCGCCGAGACGCTGCGCCGGCTCGGCCTGCGGACCATCGGTGACCTGGCCGAGGCGCCGGTGGGGATGCTGCGCAAGGCGCTCGGCGCGGCGTCCGCGACCCACCTGCACGAGCTGGCCCGGGGGCGGGATCCGCGCCCGGTCAACCCGGAGCACGTGGAGAAGTCGATCGGGGCCGAGGTGACCTTCGACGTCGACGTCGTCGACCCGCAGCAGATCCGGCGGGCGCTGCTGGCCCTCAGCGAGAAGGTGGGCAGCCGACTGCGCGGGGCCGGTCAGGTGGGCCGGACGGTCTCGCTAAAGGTGCGGCTGTCCGATTTCCGCACCGTCAACCGGTCCCGGACGCTCGGCGTGGCCACCGACGTGGCCCGGGAGATCTTCGACACGTCCTGGGACCTCTGGACGGTTCTCGACCCGGGTGAGCCGGTCCGGCTGGTCGGTGTGCGGGTGGAGGGTCTGGCCGGGGCGGTCGACACGCCGCGACAGCTCACCCTCGGCGCGCCCGAGCGTGGTTGGCGGGAAGCGGAAACCGCCGCCGACGCCGCGGCTGCCCGTTTCGGGCGGTCCGTCATAGGTCCGGCCAGTCTGCTCGGCAGGCGTGACGCCGGCCCCGGCGAAAATAGCAGTCGGCCATAGGTCGTCCCGCTTTCCGACGCGCGACCCCCCTCGTAGACTTGGCGGCAAGCAGCCGGTTGGCTGCCACGGTCTGTCGGCCCGACCGGGCCGACCAACGTGACCGGGGAGGAGTGCCGTGCCGCTCTCGGAGCACGAGCAGCGGCTGTTCGAGCAGATCGAGCGGTCGCTTGCCGAGGACCCCAAATTCGCCTCGGCCGTGCGCGCCAGCGACCCGCGTTTCCACACGCGGCGTCGCCTGCTCGTCGCTGCCGGCGTGGTGGTCGTCGGCCTGGCCCTGTTGGTCTACGGCGCGGTGATCAAGACGCCGCCACTGGCAGTGGCGGGCTTCGTCGTCATGCTGGCCGCGCTGGGCTATGCGGTGCAGTCGCACCGGCGTGGGCAGTCACCTGACCTGCACGTGGTGGGCGGCACGACGAGTCGTCGTCGCCCGCGTGGCCGCGGCGGCCGGCGGCCGTCGCTGCTGGACCGCATGGAGGACCGGTGGCGTCAGCGCCCGGAGGGACATCGTTGAACCCCGCCCACCCCTGAGGTGGACGGGCGACACCGACGACGGTAGGTGCCGGACCTGGTCCGGCCACCTCCGTCGCATCTTCCTGTCCGGCGACAGCTCGCGCAGGTGGGCGAGGTAGCTACGCATGTGGGGCGAGGTAGCGGTATCAGTCGTTTCGGATACCGCTACCTCGCCCCACATGCGCCTACCCCACCCCCCGGCCCGCCCGACCAGCCTGGCGGTCAGGCGCGGCGGGTGGCCAGCAGGCGGCGGGGGTTCCAGCGCAGCAGCAGGCGACGCAGCCGCCCGGAGGCCGTCACCAGCCGTGCCGAGCTGTCGCCCAGCGAGGCACGCCAGCGCAGCAGCACCGACGGCGGCAGCACGGCGGCCAGCAGCCGGGTACGCCGGTCGGCCCGCGCGGCGAGGGTGTCACGTACCGTCCGCAGCGCCGGGTGCAGGGGCTCGCCGGTGAGCGGGTCCCGGGCGTACCGGGCGCGTTCCTCGGCCCGGCCGAGCAGCCGTACCGCCGTGGCGGAGCCGGCGTCCTCGCCGACCGCCTCCCGGGCCAGGCGCTCGGCGGTCGCCCGGGGCGTCTCCGTCCGGTCGACCCGGACCCGGTAGTCGACCAGGGTGTCCAGCAGCTCGTCCCAGGCGGCGTGGGCGTCCGCGCGGGCCCGCTCGGCGTCCGCGCCCAGCACCGTCATCGGGATGCTCGCGCCCGCCCCGTCGTCGGGGGCGGCGCCGGCCGCCACCGGAACGGGCCGACGGTGCCGCTGCCGGCGTAGCGCGCGCCGCCGCAGTGCCGGCAGCGCCAGCAGCGCCGCCAACGCCAGCAGCGCGCCCAGCGTCCACCAGGGCCAGGTCGGGGCCCGCTCGACGGGGGCGCCGGTGGTCGGGTCGAACCCGGCGTCGGTGTCCTTGTCGATGGCCTCGTCACGCTGCGGCCCGGCCGTGGCGCCCGGGTCCTCCGGCGCGGCCGGCGCGGCCGTGTCCGACGGCTCCGGGTCCGGGGCGTCGGAGTCCGGCGCCCACGCCGACCGGGTCGACCCCTGGACGCCGTACGCCGGGGTGGCGTCGAACGGCACCCAGCCGAACCGGTCGAAGTAGACCTCCGTCCAGGCGTGCAGGTTGCGGTTGGTCAGCACGGCGGTGTCCCCGTCGACGCTGCTGCCGTTGGTGAAGCCGAACGCCACCCGGGCCGGGATGCCGGCCTCCCGCACCAGCCAGGCCAGCGCCGCCGCGTACTGCTGGCAGTAGCCGACCTTGTTGGTGAGGAAGTCGACGATCTCCTGGCCGCTGGTGCCGCCCTTGGTGCTCAGCGAGTAGCTGAACCCGTTCTCCCGGGAGAAGTAGTCGTAGAGCGCCCGGACCCGGTCGTAGTCGGTGGACTTCCCCTCCACCAGCCGGTTGACCAGCACGCTGACCTCGCGGACCTCCGGGGTGCGGGTCTGTTGCAGCCGGATCGGGTGATCGGCCGGCAGCGGGCGGGCCCGGCGCAGCGCCGCCGGGGTGTACGTCGAGCGCACGTACTCGAAGGAGTAGCGCTTGCCCCGGGAGTTGTCCCGGTTGGAGAAGACCACCCCGAGGTTCTGGTCGTACGACCAGTTGCCGTTGAGCCCGTCGAAGCTGACCGGGTCGGTGTAGACCGGCACGAAGGGCATGTTCAGCGACCGGTTCACCTCGACGGTCGCCCGGTAGGTCTGCTGCTCCACCCCCGCCTGGGCCCGGTCGGCCGGGTCGGGCAGGTCCCGGTTCACCGGCCGGCCGTTGGGCGGGCGCACCCGGAAGCCGTCCGGGCGCAGCTCGTCGGCGACGCCGAAGCGCAGGTAGAACGGGTTCTGCTCGGTGGTGGTGACGGTGACCATGTCGGCCACCTCGGACTGGTTGAGCTGCCCGCTGAGGGCGGCGAAGAGGTCGATCCGGCCGGGGCCGCCGCCCTGCCCGAGGCGTCCGTTGCCGGTGCCGTTGCCGGCGGTGTTGAACTGGTCCAGCAGCCCGCCGGACATCCCCGGCACGGCCAGCGGCAGCACCACGGCCAGCACCACCCCGACCACCGCCAGCCGGCGACCGGCGGCGGCCAGCGGGGACGACTCCCAGACGTCCACGTCGCGGCCCTCGCCGGTGAACCGGCGGCCGAACCGGCGGACCCGGTCGACGTTGTCGGTGACCAGCAGCCAGAGGTAGCCGGCGGCGCCGACCACGAACGGCAGCGCGGGGACGCTGTCGACGTAGACCGCCACCGGCACCGAATAGATGGCCAGCATGGGCAGCCCGGCCAGGGCCGGCCGGCGCAGCCCGACGGCGAGCACGTCGACCACGATCGCCACCGAGCCCACCCCGAGCACGCTGATGAACAGCAGCGGGGTGGTGTCGGGCACCTTCACGCCGTAGGAGCGCATGTCCTGCAACGAGCCCTGCGCCAGCTCACCGAAGTGGGCCAGCGTCGCCGGCGTGGGCAGGAAGGCGACCAGCTCGCCACCGCCCGGGAAGAGCCAGGTCAGGGCGAGTAGCAGGCCGGCGAGCATGCCCAGCACCTGGCCCCACAGCGGGGCCCGGACCAGCCGGGTGAGCGCCGCCGCGCCGGCCACCACGGCGACCGCGATGGCCGACTGGATCAGCCAGGTCCACTGTTGGAAGATCGACGACAGCGGGGCCGCGGCGAGCAGGGTCGCCGCGGCGGCCACGAAGCCGATGTTCCGGGACGCGTTCACGACGTCACCCTCTCTGTCGTCGGGCGTCGGTGGCGGGGCCGACCGCACGGCGGCCGACGACGGCGGTACGCCCGTCGGCGGCGCGGCGGACCGGCCGGTGGTGCCGGTGCGGGGCCGGTCGACGGCTCACCGGACGGCCCCGGCGACCGTCTCGGCGAGCGCCGCACGCAGCGCGAAGCCCTGTGAACCGCGGCCGGCCTGCGGCCAGAGCGCCGGGAGTTGGCCGTCGTGGTCGACCCCGATGACCCGCCAGCCGCCCTGCAACAGGGACAGCGCGGCGGCGGCGTGGGCCTGCTCGGACTCGAACCGGGCCCGCTCGGGCAGGCTGAGCCAGGTGGAGCTGTGCAGCACGAAACCGACGCAGGTCGCCCCGTTGCCGCGCAGCCCGCCGAGCAGTTCCGCCTCACTGGTGGTCAGCGACCCGAACAACGCGATGATCAGGCCACCGTCGGCACGCTGGCGGACCCGCTGCACCAGCGTCGCCACGTCGCCGCGCTGGTCGAGCCGGACGTCGGAGAGATGGTCGAGGAGCAGGCCGTCCCCGGTGGCCTCGTTGGCGTCGACGTCGACCCCGTCGCCGGTGACCAGGCGCAGCTTGTATCCGGCCTGGCGCAGGTGCACGGCGATGCTGGCGGCGGCGGAGACCGCCCACTCGAAACTGGCCGTCGGGCCGTCACCCCGGTGCCCGTGCGCCCGGGTGTCCAGCACCACCGTGGCCCGGCTCTCCCAGGGCTGCTCCTCGCGGCGCACCATCAGCTCACCGGTGCGGGCGGTCGACTTCCAGTGCACCCGGCGCAGGTCGTCGCCCCTGCGGTACTCCCGGGTGGCGGCGTCGTCCTCGCCGTGCACCGCCACCGACCGGGCCCGGCTGTCGCCGCTGCCGGCGTACTCGCCGGGCAGCCGTACCGAGGGCAGCGGGGTGACCTGCGGGATCACGGTGAGCTGTTCGGTGCTGGGGAACGCCCGGCTCAGCTCGCACAACCCGAACGGGTCGGTCATCCGGATCACCAGCGGACCCACCTCGTACCGGCCGCGCACGTCGGCGCGCACGGTGTACGCCACCGAGCTGGCCTGGTGCGCGCCGAGCCGTTCCAGCACCACCCGGGGCCGGCTGCCCAGCGCGTACGGCAGCCGGTCCTCCAGCAGCAGGGTGCCGGTGGGCAGCCGGGACATGTTCTGCAACCGCAGCACCACCCGGGAGCTGGCCCCGACCGGCACCCGGTGCGGGTCCAGCGAGCGGTTGCAGGCCAGCTTGTACCGGGTCCGGCCGACGTAGAGCGCGGCGAGCAGCGGCAGGACGGCGAGCAGCACCGCCACCCGGAGCAGGTCCCGTTCGCCGAGGATGCCGGCCGAGATCGCGGCGGCGATGGCCGCCGCCAGGAACGAACGGCCCCGGGTGGTCAGGCCACGCAGCCCGTCCCGCACGTCACGGCCTCCG
This sequence comes from Micromonospora humida, assembly GCF_016901255.1. Classification (NCBI taxonomy): domain Bacteria; kingdom Bacillati; phylum Actinomycetota; class Actinomycetes; order Micromonosporales; family Micromonosporaceae; genus Micromonospora; species Micromonospora humida. Next base: position 60,812 of record NZ_JAFEUC010000016.1, on the reverse strand, counting down.
CGGCTCGAACGGCGGGCGGCCGTTGCCGGCGGCGGGGCGGGGCGCGTCGTACCCGGTGGGGCGCTTGCGGTCCGGCGGCAGGGCCAGCCGGTGCACCAGCTCGGCGACGATCGCGTCGGTGGTGCGGCGGGCCAGCTGGGCGTCGGCCGTGGGGATGATCCGGTGGGCCAGCACCGGCACCGCGAGCGCCTGGAGGTCGTCGGGGAGCACGTAGTCGCGGCCCTCCAGGGCGGCCACCGCGCGGGCGGTGCGCAGCAGCTGGAGGGTGGCCCGGGGGGACGCGCCCAACCGCAGGTCGGGGGCCTCCCGGGTGGCGGTGACCAGGTCGACGGCGTACTGCTTGACGGCGTCGGCGACGTGCACGTTGCGCACGGTGGCGATCAGCCGGCGGACCGTGTCGGCGTCGGAGACCGGGCGCAGCTCCTGGAGCGGGTCGGCGGCGCCGTGCCCGTCCAGCATGGCCAGCTCGGCGTCCGGGCCGGGGTAGCCCATCGCGATCCGGGCGGTGAACCGGTCGCGCTGCGCCTCCGGCAGCGGGTACGTCCCCTCCATCTCGATCGGGTTCTGGGTGGCGATCACCATGAACGGGGTCTGCAGCTGGTAGGTGACGCCGTCGACGGTGACCTGCCGTTCCTCCATGCACTCCAGCAGCGCGGACTGGGTCTTCGGCGAGGCCCGGTTGATCTCGTCGCCGACCACCAGGTTGGCGAAGACCGCGCCGGGGCGGAACTCGAAGTCGTGCGTCTCCTGGTTGTAGACGCTGACCCCGGTGACGTCGCTGGGCAGCAGGTCGGGGGTGAACTGGATGCGCCGCACCGAACAGTCGATGGACCGGGCGAGCGCCTTGGCCAGTTTGGTCTTGCCGACGCCCGGGACGTCCTCGATCAGCAGGTGCCCCTCGGCCAGCAGGACGGCCAGGGCGAGCCGTACGGTCGCCGTCTTGCCCTCGATGACCTGCTCGATGTTGGCCACGATGGCCTCGCTGGCGGCGCGGAACTCGTCGTGCGGCAGCACGCCGCCCACCTCGTCCCAGGTCTGTTGTGTCACGGGCCTTCTCCTCGTCGCGACGGCAGCTCGGTAAAGAGCACCTGGACCCGTCGTTCGGTTCGCAACGGGAAGCCTCGTCTGCCGCAGGAATCGCACTGGTCTCTCAGGCTAACCATGTTTACGGTGAACGCCGAACCCTGCCGGAAGTCGGCCGGTCACCCGGCGGATATTCGTCAGGTCGGGGGACCGGACGCGGCCGGGCGACCACGGAAGGTGACGGTCGCGGGGTGGATGTGCCGGGCGGTCGCCCGACGCCACGGGGTACACTGCGGAACATGACCGGAGTCTTCCTGCTTCTTACCGGGCCGTGCTGATGCGCTGACGCGCGACAGCACGGCGGCCCCTCCTGTGCGAGGGGCTTTTTCGTGCCCGCGGCGGGGTCCTGCGGGCCCGACGCTCCCCAGACCCGACACGACCGCGCCAAGGAGCCAAGGAGAAGGCATGAGCGAGGCAGCCGCACCGGCGGGCGACATCCCCCCGTACCGCTACACCGCGGCCATGGCCGACGAGATCGAGCGTCGGTGGCAGGACACCTGGGAGCGGGAGGGCACCTTCCACGCGCCGAACCCGACCGGCCCGCTGGCCGATCCGGGCCACCCCCGGGCCGGCGCGGAGAAGCTGTACGTGCTGGACATGTTCCCCTACCCGTCCGGGGCGGGGCTGCACGTCGGGCACCCGCTGGGCTACATCGGCACCGACTGCTTCGCCCGCTACCAGCGGATGGCCGGGCGTAACGTGCTGCACGCGATGGGCTTCGACGCGTTCGGCCTGCCCGCCGAGCAGTACGCGGTGCAGACCGGCACCCACCCCCGCACGACCACCGTGGCCAACATCGAGCGGTACAAGGCGCAGCTGCGCCGGCTGGGGCTGGCCCACGACGACCGGCGCTCGGTGGCCACCATCGACACCGACTTCTACCGGTGGACCCAGTGGATCTTCCTGCAGGTCTACAACTCCTGGTACGACGTCGACGCCCGCAGGGCCCGGCCGATCGCCGAGCTGACCGCCGAGTTCGCCGCCGGTGACCGGCCCACCCCCGACGGTCGGGCCTGGGCCGAGCTGAGCCCGGCCGAGCAGCGGCGGATCGTCGACGACCACCGGCTGGCGTACGTCTCGCAGGCGCCGGTGAACTGGTGCCCGGGGCTGGGCACGGTGCTGGCCAACGAGGAGGTCACCCCGGACGGCCGCTCCGACCGGGGCAACTTCCCGGTCTTCAAGCGCAACCTGAAGCAGTGGATGATGCGGATCACCGCGTACGGTGACCGGCTGCTGGACGACCTGGACACGCTGGACTGGCCCGAGTCGATCAAGCTGCAGCAGCGCAACTGGATCGGCCGTTCGACAGGTGCGCACATCGACTTCCCGACCGGGACCACTGATTCCGGTGTCGCGGGCGAAGCCCGCATCAGAGTGTTCACCACCCGGCCGGACACCATCTTCGGGGCCACCTACCTGGTGCTGGCACCCGAGCACGAGCTGGTCGACGCGCTGACCCCGGCGGCTTGGCCGGCCGGGACGCGGGACGCCTGGACCGGTGGGTACGCCGGCCCCCGGGAGGCCGTCGAGGCGTACCGGAAGGCGGCGGCGGCCAAGACCGACGTGGAGCGGCAGGCGGACACCAAGGAGAAGACCGGCGTCTTCGTCGGCGCGTACGCCACCCACCCGGTCACCGGCGGCCAGATCCCGATCTTCATCGCCGACTACGTGCTGGCCGGCTACGGCACCGGCGCGATCATGGCGGTGCCCGCCCAGGACGAGCGGGACTGGGCCTTCGCCGAGGTGTTCGACCTGCCGATCGTGCGGACCGTGCAGCCGGCCGACGGGTTCGACGGGAAGGCGTGGACCGGGGACGGGCCGGCGATCAACAGCGCCGCGCCCGAGCGCGGCCTGGACCTGAACGGGCTGGGGGTGGCCGACGCCAAGGCGGCGATCATCGCCTGGCTGGAGGCCAACGGCCACGGCGTCGGCGCGGTCACCTGGCGGCTGCGGGACTGGCTGTTCTCCCGGCAGCGCTACTGGGGCGAGCCGTTCCCGATCGTCTACGACGCCACCGGCGCGGCGATCGCGCTGCCCGAGGAGATGCTGCCGGTCGAGCTGCCCGAGGTGGACGACTTCTCCCCGAAGACGTTCGACCCCGACGACGCCGACAGCAACCCGGAGACCCCGCTGTCGCGGCGGCGCGACTGGGTCGAGGTGGAGCTGGACCTGGGCGACGGGCCGAAGCGGTACACCCGGGAGACCAACGTGATGCCGCAGTGGGCCGGCTCCTGCTGGTACGAGCTGCGCTACCTGGACCCGACGAACTCCGGGCGGTTCGTCGACCCGGAGAACGAGGCGTACTGGATGGGCCCGCGCGCCGAGGGCGACTGCGGGGGCACCGACCTGTACGTCGGCGGCGCCGAGCACGCCGTGCTGCACCTGCTGTACGCCCGGTTCTGGCACAAGGTGCTGTACGACCTGGGCCACGTGTCGTCGTTCGAGCCGTTCCGCAAGCTGTTCAACCAGGGCATGATCCAGGCGTACGCGTTCCGCGACTCCAGGGGCACGCCGGTGCCGGCCGAGGAGGTCGTCGAGGTCGACGGGCGCTGGTTCCACGGTGAGCACGAGGTGACCCGCGAGTACGGCAAGATGGGCAAGTCGCTGCGCAACGTGGTCACCCCGGACGACATGTGTGCGGCCTACGGCGCGGACACCTTCCGGGTGTACGAGATGTCGATGGGCCCGCTGGAGGTGTCCCGCCCCTGGGAGACCCGGGCGGTGGTCGGGTCGTACCGGTTCCTGCAACGGGTGTGGCGGGCCGTGGTCGACGAGCAGACCGGCACGCTGCGGGTCGCCGACGCGCCGGCCGACACCGCGACCCGCCGGCTGCTGCACCGGGTGGTCGACGGGGTCCGGACCGACATGGAGGGCATCCGGTTCAACACCGCGATCGCCAAGCTGATCGAGCTGACCAACGCGGTGACCCGGCTGGAGCAGACCCCGCGCGAGGTGGCCGAGCCGCTGGTGCTGATGCTGGCCCCGTTCGCCCCGCATGTGGCCGAGGAGCTGTGGCGGATGCTGGGCCACGACACCTCGCTGGCGTACGCCGACTTCCCGGCCGCCGACCCGGCGCTGCTGGTCGCCGACACGGTCACCTACCCGGTGCAGGTCAACGGCAAGGTCCGGGGCCGGATCGAGGTGCCCGCCGACGCCGCGCAGGAGGCCGTCCGGGCGGCGGCCCTGGAGGCGGTCGCGTCCGCGCTGGCCGGCAAGGAGCCGCGCAAGGTCATCGTGGTGCCGGGCCGGCTGGTCTCGGTCGTCGCCTGACGTGAAAGGAAGGGCCCCTCGTCGACGCTTCACGCGGCGCGAGGGGCCCTTCCCGACGGCCCGCCCGGCGTGCTGCCGCCGGCCCGTGGGGCGGGTCAGGGTTCGCGGCGGTGCACGACCAGCGCGGCGACCAGGGTGGCGACGACCGGCCAGGCGGCGAGCGCCACCCAGGAACCCGGGACCGTGGCGAGGTGCTCGTTGAACTGGATGTACGGGTTCGCGACGAGCCGTTCCCAGGCTGGCACCGGCAGGGCGTTGTGGATCGCGGCCGTCCACCGGTTCTCCAGGTCGAACGCGAGCGGCAACAGGAGCAGCAGCCCCGTGGTCGCGACGATCGCCGGAGCGGTGTGCCGCAGCAGCGCGCCGAAGCCCAGGCCGATGAGCGCGCAGACCGGCAGCAGCAGCGCCGAGGCGACGACCGCCCGCAACGCCCCGGGGTCGCCGAGCGACGCGCCGGCCCCCCGGTCGGCGAGGATGGCCTGCGACAGCCCGAACGACACACCTGCGGTCAGCACCCCGACGACCAGCATGACCGTCGCCAGCACCAGCACCTTGGCGGCGGCGACGGCGGCTCGGGCCGGTACGGCGGCGAACGTCGTACGGATCTGGCCGCTGGCGTACTCAGCGGCGATCGTCACCGCGCCGACCGCCCCGGCGGCGAGGATGACGAACAACCAACCCTCCTCGGGGAAGGCATCGTGGATCGGGTCGAACGCGGCCTGCCGCTCCGCCGAGTAGCCAGGCCAGTTGTGGTGGTCGGCCAGGGCCGCCCGCACGCTGAACAGCACGGCCGACACCGCGATCAGCGCCAGCGACCCGTAGGTGGAACGCAGCGACCACAGCTTGAGCCACTCGGCGGCGAGCAGGTCACGGAAGCGGGCGGCGGGCTCGACGGCCCGGCGGCCGGCGCTCCGGGTGGCCTCGGTCGGTGCGGTCACCGGTCTTCTCCTGCCCGGTAGTCGACGCGGTCGGCGGTGAGGTTCATGAACGCTTCCTCCAGCGAGGTGGACCGGGTGATCAACTCGTGCACCGGGATGCCCCGGGTGAATGCGAGGTCGCCGAGCGCCGTCGGGCTCAGGCCGGTCACCGTGAGCGAGCCGTCGGGGGCCGTCCCCACGTCCGCGCCCACCTCGCGCACCGCGACGGTCAGCGCCGTCGGGTCGGGCGTACGGACCACGACCTGCGTCCGGACGCTGCGGGCGGCGAACTCGGCCAGGCTCTCGTCGGCGATCAACTCGCCCCGGCCGATCACCACCAGGTGCTGGGCGGTCTGTTCCATCTCGCTCATCAGATGGCTGGAGACGAGGACGGTCCGGCCCTCGGCGGCGAGCCGCCGGAACAGTTCGCGCACCCACCGCACCCCCGCCGGGTCGAGGCCGTTGAACGGCTCGTCGAACAGCAGCGTCGGCGGATCGCCGAGCAGCGCGGCGGCGATGCCGAGCCGCTGCTTCATGCCGAGCGAGAAACCACCGATCCGGCGTCCGGCGACCCCGGTCAGGCCCACCTCGCCCAGCACCTCGTCGACCCGCGACCGGCCGATGGCGTTGCTGGCGGCCAGCGCCCGCAGGTGCGACCGGGCGCTGCGCCCGCCGTGCACGTCGCCCGCGTCGAGCAGCGCGCCGACGTGCCGCAACCCGCGCCGGCGTGCGGCGAACGGCTGCCCGTCGATCAGGGTGCTGCCGCTGGTCGGGCGGTGCAGGCCGAGCAGCAGCCGCAGGGTGGTGGACTTGCCGGCGCCGTTGGGCCCGAGGAATCCGGTCACGTGCCCGGACCGGACGGTGAGGGTGAGCCGGTCGACGGCCGTGGTCCGGCCGTACCGCTTGGTGAGGTCACGTATCTCGATCACGGGTTCGACGCTGCCGGACGATGCGCTGCCGGACGTCGTACCGCCGGCCACTTCCGGCCCCGCGGGGTAGGCCCCGGGGCGTACGCCCGCCGGCCGATGACCACCCGGCCACCCGCTGGCTACGGTGTCCCCATGCGTGCCGTCGCCGCCCGTCCGGCTCCCGTCGCCCGTCGGGTGCGGACGGTCCTGATCTGGGCCGGGGTGGGCCTGCTCCCGGCCGTGGTGCTGCTCGCGTCGACCGTCGGCACGGGTGGCCCGCTCCTGCCGGTCGTCACCCCCGACGGAAGCGTGCCGGGGATCCCGCTGCGCTATCTCGCGCCGGCGCTGGTGGTGTTGCTGCCCGCCGCCCTGCTGGGGCGTCGCCCGCTGCTCGCGCTGGGGCTGGCGCTCGCCGGGGCCTGCACGGTGACCGTGGCGACGAGTGCCTGGGAGAACGGCTACCTGTCCGCCGTCTGGTACCTGCAGTTCCTCGTCGTCGATGCGATGGTGGGGCTGGTCGCGGCACGCTTCCCGGGCCGGATCGCGGTCCCCGCCGCCGCCGTGGTGCTCGTGCTGCAGGTCACGGCGGGTTTCGTCAACTCGGCCACCGGCCCGGTCGACCGGGCCACCAGTTCGGTGCTGCTGGTGGTCGCCGCCGTGGTGGCCGGCGGCGCGGCGCGGGCCCGCCGTCGGCACGCCGAGGAGTCACGCGCGCACGCCGCCGTCGAGGCGGTCACCGCGGAGCGGCTGCGGATCGCCCGGGAAGTGCACGACATGGTGGCGCACAGCATCGGCGTCATCGCCATCCAGGCGGGTGTCGGAGCCCGGGTCATCGACACCCAGCCGGGACAGGCCCGGGCCGCACTCGCCGCCATCGAGCAGACCAGCCGGGACACGCTGGCCGGGCTGCGGCGGACCGTCGGCGCGCTGCGTCACCCGCAGCAGGCGGCGGCGTCGCTGGACCCGCCGCCCGGTCTGGTGGACCTGGACCGGCTGGTCGACGTCGCCGCCGACGCGGGGGTCCGGGTGGCGGTACGCCGGGAGGGCCCGCCCCGACAGTTGCCCGGGGAGGTCGACCTCGCCGCCTACCGGATCGTGCAGGAGGCGCTGACGAACGTGGTCCGGCACGCGGGCGTCGACCGGTGTCAGGTCACCCTCGGCTACCTGCCGGACGGGCTCCGCGTCGAGGTGGTCGACGCGGGCCGGGGCGCTCCGCCCGGCGGTGCGGGTGCGGGACACGGGATCGTCGGCATGCGGGAACGGGTGACGCTGCTCGGGGGCCGGTTCGCCGCCGGGTCGCGCCCGGAGGGCGGCTTCCGGGTCGCCGCCCGCCTGCCGGCCGACGGCGGACGGGCCAGCGTCGAGATGCCTGCCGGGGTCGACGGGTGAGCATCCGGGTCCTGCTCGTCGATGACCAGCCGCTGGTCCGCGCCGGTCTGCGGGTGCTGATCGCCGACGCGCCCGACATCGAGGTGGTCGGTGAGGCCGGCACCGGCGCGGAGGCGGTCCGGCTGGCCCGGGACGTGCTGCCCGACGTGGTGCTGATGGACCTGCGGATGCCCGGGACCGACGGCATCACCGCCACCCGGGCGATCACCGCGGCCGGCGGCCCGCCCCGGGTGCTGGTGCTGACCACGTTCGATGACGACGTGCACGTGCACGGCGCACTACGTGCCGGGGCGAGCGGATTCCTGGTCAAGGACATGGCCCTGGAGGACATCCTCGGTGCGGTCCGGGTGGTCGCCGCCGGTGACGCCCTCATCGCGCCGGCGGTGACCCGCCGGCTGATCGCCGAATTCGCCCGCCGCCCTGACCGGGCGGCCCAACCGCGCCCCCTGCCCGGGGTGACCGGGCGGGAACGCGAGGTGCTGACCCTGGTCGGCCGGGGACTGTCCAACGCGGAGATCGCCGCGCACCTGTTCATCAGCGCGGCCACCGCCAAGGCCCACGTGGCCCGGCTGTTCACCAAGCTCGGCGCACGGGACCGGGTGCACCTGGTCATCGCCGCCTACGAGGCCGGACTGGTCCACCCCGCGCGCCGTGACGACCGTGACGCGGACCGGGGCCGCTGACCCACCGCGGCGACGGCCCGCCACCGGCCGGTCCGGTCGGCGTCAGCGTCGATCCCCGACGCCGGTCGGGCTCAGCTCGGGTCGCGCCGGCGGCGGCGTTCGGCCCGCCACCACTGGTACGCCAGCACCGCGCTGGCGATCAGCCCGAGGCTGGCCGGGGCGGCGGCGTACCAGTTGATGCTGCCGGGGGAGCTGGCCGCCGCGCCGATGGCGGCGTAGCCGAAGGCGGTCGGGGCGGAGGCCAGCACGCTGCCGACCAGGAACGGCAGCACCCGCGCGCCGGTGGTGCCGTAGCCGTAGCTGACCAGCCCGAACCCGGCGACCGGCAGCATCCGTACGGTGATCACGCCGAGCACGCTCTGCCGGGCGAACCAGCCGTCGAGCCGGGCCAGCCGGCCGCGTACCCGCTCGGCGACGAACTCCCGGCCCAGCACCCGGCCGACGGCGAAGCCGAGCGCGGCGGCCAGCAGTGCCGCGCCGAGCGCGTACGCCGCGCCCTCGAGCGGGCCGAAGACCGCTCCCGCCGCCAGCGTGACGAAGGTCCGGGGGACCAGGGCCACCAGCAGCAGCGCCCCGACCACCACGCCCAGCACCGGGGCGTACCCGCCGAGCGAGTCGGCCAGCCGGGGCAGCTCGGCGACGTCCGGGTGCGGCGTGACCAGCAGCAGCACCAGGAACCCCGCGAGCATGACCAGCAGCAGGGCGAACCGACGTGCCGACGGCTGGCGAAGCAGCCGCCGGACGGCGGTGGTCACGGGCGGGCGGCGGGCGTCACGGGCGGGCGGCGGCGGCCACGGCGGCGCGGCGTTCGGTGCGCAGCCGCTCGGCCCAGGTGTCGTCCAGCGGCGGGAGCTGGTGCGCGCCGGTGGCCCAGCGCAGCAGCAGGTCGGCCAGGGCGGGGTTGCGGGCCAGCGCCGGCCCGTGCGAATACGTGCCGAGCAGCTTGCCCCGCCACGCGCCCTCGGTGACGCCGTCGTTGCCGACCCCGGCACTGACCCGGGCCAGCGGCGATACGCCGGGGCCGAGGTGGGTCCGGCCGCCGTGGTTCTCGAACCCGGACAGCGGCGGCACGCCCAGCCGGGGGTCGATCTCGCCGGCCAGCTCGCCGACCGCCCGGGTCGGGCCCCGGTCGGAGGAGAGGTCGAGCAGCTCCAGCCCGGCGCACCGGGTGCCCTTGGCGAAGAAGGAGGTGCCGAGGAGCTGGTAGCCGGCGCAGACGCCGAAGACCACCGAGCCCTGGGCGACGGCCCGGTGCAGGCCGCCGTCGGCGAGCAGCCGCTGCGCGCCGAGCGCCTGCGGGCCGTCCTCGCCGCCGCCGAGCAGGTAGATGTCGGCGGTGGCGGGCAGCCGCTGGTCGGAGCGGACCTCCAGCACCTCGACCGGCATCCCGCGCTGCTGCGCCCGGCGGGCCAGGATCAGCAGGTTGCCCCGGTCGCCGTAGGTGGAGAGCAGGTCGGGGTAGATCCAGACGATACGCAGGCTCTCAGTTGACACGGTCCAACTCCGCTCGGATGTCCTGGAAGGCGGTGTAGTTCGCGATGACCTCCAGCCGGCCCGGCGGGACCGCCCGGACCGCCTCGCCGAACGCCCGGACGTGCTGGAACGGCACCCCGTTGACGTCGAGCCGGACCGCCAGGTCGTACGCGCGGTCGCCGGTGATCAGCACCTGCCGGCCGCGCAGCGGCGCGAAGTCGACGTCGAACAGCCAGGAGGTGTCCAGCCCGTCGGGGTCACGGGCGTTGATGGACAGCAGGGTGGGCGCCTCGTCGGCCATGTCGAACGCCTCCAGCCAGCTGGCCGGGTTCTTGGCCAGCAGCAGCCGGATGTTGCGCCCGTCCCGGTCGACCTGGGCGTACCGGCCGGCGACCGAGGTGACCGTGTGCAGCCGGGAGACGGCGTCGACGGGGCGTACCCCGAACTCGGCGGCGACGGCCAGCGCGGTGGCGGCGTTGCCGAGGTTGACCTTGCCGGGGAGCTGGAGGGTCACCTTGTGCCAGGCCCCGGTGGGGTCGAGCACGCCGTCGTCCTCCACCGTCCACTGGGCGTCCGGGCGGCGCAGCGGGCAGCCGGAGCACCACCACTGCTCGCCGGAGCGCTGGATGGTGGAGCCGCACTCGGGGCAGACCCAGGAGTCGTCGTGCCAGCGCTGGCCGGCGCTGAACCAGGTGACGTGCGGCGGGCGGACGCCCTGCGCGGGGTCGGCGGGCGGGGTGGCCGCCCAGACCACCATCGGGTCGTCGGCGTTGGCCACCACCCGTACGTCGGTGTGCCGGACCAGCGCCGCGCGCCAGAGCTGCGCCATCATGGCGACCTCCTTGGCGCGGTCGAGCTGGTCGCGGGAGAGGTTGAGCAGGGCCACCACGTGCGGCTCGGTGGCCTCCAGCACCTGCGCGAGGTAGTGCTCGTCGACCTCGAGCACCGCGTACGGGGTGCTGCCGGCCTTGGCCAGCGCCGAGGTGTGCCCGGTGGGCATGTTGGCGCCGAACGAGTTGGTCGCGACCCGGCCGAGCACGCCGACGGCGGCGGCGCTGAGCCGGGTGGTGGTGGTCTTGCCGTTGGTGCCGGAGACCAGCGCGATGGCGCGTCCGGCCGAGAGGTGGGCCAGCAGGTCGGGGTCGATCTTCAGGCCGATCCATCCGCCGATCACCGAGCCGTCGCCCCGGCCGGCGGCGCGCGACAGCGCCGCGGCGGTCCTCGACACGGAGCTGGCCACCTTCGCCCGCAGGGGCATCTTCGCGTCCGTCACGCGAGCGAGGTTACCGGACCCCCGCGCCCGCCAGATCGCCGCCGACGGCGAACCGTTCGGTCGGGGCGGGCCGGGCATCCGGTCGGCGGACGCTCCACCGGATGGAGTCGATCTATGTCGGGTAGCGGACGCGGCTGCGGCCCGGCGCGCCCCTCCACTCCGCTCCACCCGCTCTGACGTGCGGTTTTAGCCGCGACGGCGACGCGCCGGGGCGGCGATTCTGGTTGCAGGTGGAGGGAAGTGGAGTAGAGTGGGGCGCAATGGTGAGGCCGGGAGGGCCCACCGGCCCAGGGGGTCAGCGGCGCCGCGAACGCCGCTCAGGGCAAGGGGGTTGGGCCGATGTTCCTCGGCACCCACACTCCGCGCCTGGACGAAAAGGGCCGTTTGATCCTTCCGGCCAAATTCCGGGACGAGCTGGCGGGGGGTGTCGTGATCACCAAAGGGCAGGATCGCTGCCTCTACGTCTTCCCCACGCCCGAGTTCCACCGGATCGCCGACCAGTTGCGCGCGCAACCGATGACGAACAAGGCGGCCCGGGCCTACAGCCGGGTCTTCTTCGCCAGCGCGCACGACGAGGTCCCCGACAAGCAGGGCCGGGTCACCATCCCGTCCCACCTGCGGACCTACGCCGCGCTCGACCGGGACCTGGTGGTGATCGGGGCGTCCACCCGGGTGGAGATCTGGGACCGGACGGCCTGGGAGAGCTACCTCGCCGACAGCGAAGACGACTTCGCCGACATCGAGGAGGGGGTGCTGCCCGGCGGTCTGTAGGGCGCGGCGACGCCCGACGTACTGCGAGATCTCCAGCCGCTTTCGAGTTCCTGGCGCCCCTTCCCCGGTGCCAGGGGCACGATCTCCACTCCGGGCGTCGGCCCGGGGCCGGGGCGGGAGCGGATGGGGATCTGGCGGTACGACGGCACGGCGTCGTCCGACGGGCAGAGCGCGACACGACGAGACATATTCCACAGTGGGGGTCGACATGGGGGAGCTTCGCGGCACGCACGTGCCGGTGCTGCTTGAGCGGTGCCTCGAGCTGCTGGCCCCCGCGCTGGACCGGGGCGGCCGTACGGTCCACGTCGATGCCACGCTGGGGTTGGCCGGTCACGCCGAGGCGGTGCTGCAACGGCATCCGCACACGGTGCTGATCGGCCTGGACCGGGACACCGAGGCGCTGGCGCACGCCCGGGTCCGGCTGGCCCGGTTCGCCGACCGGATCCACCTGGAGCACGCCGTCTACGACGAGTTGCCCGAGGTGGTGGACCGGCTGGGCTACCCGGGCATCGACGGGGTGCTGTTCGACCTGGGCGTCTCGTCGTTGCAACTCGACGCGCCCGACCGCGGGTTCGCCTATGCCCAGGACGCGCCGCTGGACATGCGGATGGACCAGACCCGGGGGGTGACCGCCGAAGAGGTGGTCAACAGCTACTCCCACCCGGACCTGGCCCGGGTGCTGCGGGTCTACGGCGAGGAGAAGTTCGCCGGCCGGATCGCCTCGGCGATCCTGCGGGAGCGGGAGCGGGGTCGGATCACCTCCTCGGCCCGGCTGGCGGAGCTGGTCAGGGAGAGCATTCCGGCACCAGCGCGACGAACCGGGGGACACCCGGCCAAGAGAACGTTTCAGGCTTTACGCATCGAGGTAAACAGGGAACTGGCGGTGCTGGAGACGGCGCTGCCGGCTGCCCTCGACAAGCTCCACGTGGGCGGTCGCATGGTGGTCCTGTCCTACCACTCGCTGGAGGACCGGCTCACCAAGCAGGCGCTCGCCGACCGGGTCCGCAGTAAGGGCCCGGTCGACCTTCCGGTGGAACTCCCCGGGTCGGGTCCGACGTTCCGGCTGCTCAGCCGGGGCGCCGAGCTTGCCGGGGAGGCCGAGGTCGCCGCGAACCCGCGGGCCGCGTCCGTGCGGCTACGGGCGGCGGAGCGACTCGACCCGGCCACCGGTCACCAGGGGCGGACCGACCGCGAACGGTCCGGCCGACGGGTCAGGGCGATGCACCAACCGGGCACGGGGTCGACGCGGGGTTCCACAGTGGACCTGGAGGCGATCCTGGGGGACGGCAGGACGGACGAACAGGGGGAGGGGACATGAACGTCAACAAGCGTGACGGCCGCGACGCGGCCGTCGGGCAGCGCGCACCGCGGTCGGGGGGCCGGACCACGGCGCAGCGCACGGCCCGTACCACGACGCCGGCGGACCTCACCGGTCGAGCGGGGGAGGCGCGCCGGGGGGCGCGCGAGTTCCCCACCCAGGGCAGCGCCGCGTTGCGGCCGGCGGAGCAGCCGGCCACCCGTACCGCCGCCACCGCCGCCGGGTCGCCCCGGCTGCGGGTGGCGCCGCCGCCGCCGGTCCGGGTGCCCCGGGCGCCGTTCGCGGCACTGATCGTGGTGCTGGTCGTCGGCGGGGTGCTGGGCATCCTCGCGGTCAACACCAAGATCAACGAGAACGCGTTCAAGCTCCAGCAGCTCCAGCAGCAGCAGGCCCGCCTCGACGTCGACCAGCAGCAGCTGGAGAAGGAGATCGAGGAGGCCAAGGAGCCGGGCAACCTGACCGCCGAGGCCCGCAAGCTGGGCCTGGTCGAGGCGGGCGAACCGGCGTACATCCGGCTGCCGGACGGTCGGCTGATCGGCGTGCCGCAGCCGGCCGACGGGCAGCCGGCGATCACCAGCCAGCAGGGCAACGGGGGGTAACGCCCGTGCCACCGAGATCCGACGATCCGCGCCGGGACCCCACGGGCTCCCGGCGCGGATCGGTTCGTGGCGGGGCCGCCCGGGGCGGCGGGCCCCGGACGCCGGAACCACGCACCCCCGAGCCACGCACCCCCGAGCCGCGCGGCGGAGAATCCCCGGCCGCCGGTCCCCGCGCCGGTGAGCCCCGGGGACAGGGCCGCGCCGGTGAGCCCCGCACCGGGCAGCCCCGGACCGGGGACGTCGGGGGGATCTCCGACGCGCGGGCGTACACCCCCCGGGGCCGGACCATCCGGGAGAGCAGCGAGGACCGGGGCGGACAGCGGCGTACCCCCCGGGCCGGCCGCTCCGGCGACCCGTTCCGGCCCGCGTTGCAGGTGCTCGACGGCGGCCGGGCCGCCGCCGGTCGTGCCGCGGCCAACCGGGCGGGCCGGCGGGAGGCCGCCCCGACCGGGCGCACCGGCGTCATCCGGACCGTGCCGCCGCGCGCCGTCCCCGACGACGACGAGTTCGCCGAGCCGCCCGCGCCCCGCCGCCGCCCCGGTCGCCGCACCGACACCCCCGGCCGGGGCGCACCGCGCCGGACCGAGGCACCCCGGCGCACCGACCGGCCCGCCGGGCGTAGGCCGGTGCGCAAGCCGCGCCGCCCGCCGAAGCTCGCCGAGCCGCGTCGCCGGCTGCGCCTGGGCACCATGCTGGTGCTCGCGGTCTTCGCCGTGATCGGCATCCGGCTGGTCGTCCTGCAGGCCGTGGACACCCCGGCGTACGCCGGCGGCGGCGTCGACAACCGGCTCGCCCGCATCGACCTGCCCGCCCCGCGCGGCTCGATCCAGGACCGCACCGGCGCCCCGCTGGCCCGCAGCATCGAGGCCCGGTACGTCTTCGCCGACCCCACCATGATCAAGGACCGTACGGAGACCGCGAAGCTGCTCTCCCCGCTGCTCGGCGTCCCGGCCTCCGAACTGGCCGAGAAGATGAAGCGCAAGGGCAAGCTCCAGTTCCGCTACCTGGCCCGGGGCGTCGACATCGCCCGGGCCAAGCAGATCGAGGCGCTCGACCTGGCCGGCATCGGCACCCACCGCGACGAACGCCGCGAGGTGCCCGGCGGCGACCTGGCCGCCAACCTGGTCGGCTTCACCAGCCAGGACATGGACGGACTGGAGGGTCTGGAGGCCCGCTACGACGACGTGCTGCGCGGGCAGGACGGCCGCCGGGTGTACGAGGCCGGCCTCGGCGACCTCAACGCGCCCATCCCCGGCGGCTACAGCCAGACCACCGACCCCAAACCGGGCAGCTCGCTGGTGCTCACCATCGACCGGGACCTCCAGTTCCAGGTGCAGCAGATCCTCAGCCGGCAGATGGCACAGACCCGGGGCGCGATCGGCGCGGCGGTGGTGCTCGACGTCAAGACCGGTGACGTGCTGGCCCAGGCCAGCAACCCGACCTACAACGCGGCCACCCCGGAGCAGAGCCGGCCCACCGACCGGGAGGACGCGGCGACCAGCTTCGTGGTCGACCCGGGCTCGGTGCACAAGGCGATCACCTATGGCGCGGCCCTGCAGGAGGGCATCATCACCCCGGACAGCGCCTGGCCGGTCGCCAACACCATCACCCGGGGCGACGTCACCTTCCGCGACACCCACCCGGCCGACGGCAAGAAGCTCAGCGTGGCCGGGATGCTTGCCTACTCGTCCAACGTCGGCACCATCGAGATCGGCGACCGGCTCGGCCCCGACCGGCTGATCGACTACCAGAAGCGGTTCGGGCTGGGGCAGCCCACCGGCGAGGGGATGCCCGGCGAGGCGTCCGGACGGCTGCTCCCGGCCGACCAGTGGAGTGGCTCGTCGTACGGGTCGGTGCCGATCGGGCACAGCGTCGACGCCACTCCGTTGCAGATGGCCGCCGCGTACGCCACCATCGCCAACGACGGCACCTACGTCCAGCCGCACCTGATCAAGGAGGTGGTCGGGGCGGACGGGACACGCACCCCGTCCGCCGCCCCGGTCACCCGCTCGGTGCTCAGCCCGCAGAACGCTGCCGCCCTGCGCACCCTGCTGGAGGCCGTGACCACCGTCGACGGCGCGACCGGCCTGGCCGCCGCGGTGCCCGGCTACCGGGTCGCCGGCAAGACCGGCACCGGGCTGCGCTACGTCGACGGCAAGCAGCAGCCCGGCGAGGTCGGTTCGTTCATCGGGATGGCGCCCGCCGAGGCGCCCCGGTACGTGGTGGCGGTCTTCGTATGGAACCCCGAGGGCGGTGGCGGCGCGGTCGTCGCCCCGGCGTTCCGCGAGATGATGGGGTTCACGCTGCGTCACTACCGGGTTCCGCCGTCGCGCGGGAAATCCCCCAACTTCGAGGTCTTTCCGCGCTGACCGGGAACGGCGGGACATCATCGGTGAGTGCCGACGAACCACCGGGGCGGCTGTGCGGCCGGAACCGGACGACCGGGTAGGGTCTGACGCCGTGCCCGGCAATCCACGCCCCCGTACCGTGCCCGGAGTCCGGCTCGGCGACCTCGCCGACCGGCTCGCCGTGACGCCGCCGGCCGACGCCGCCGCGCTGGTCGTGACCGGGGTGACCCACGCCAGCCAGGAGGTCCGCCCCGGCGACCTGTACGCCGCGCTGCCCGGCGCCCGCCGGCACGGCGCCCAGTTCGCCGCCGCCGCCGCCACGGCCGGCGCGGTGGCCGTGCTGACCGACCCGGCCGGCGCCGTGGCGGCCGGCGCGACCGGGCTGCCCGTCCTGGTGACCGCCGACCCCCGGGCGGTGCTGGGCGAGCTGGCCGCCGCCGTCTACGGCGACCCGACCGACGGACTCACCGTGATCGGGGTGACCGGCACCGCCGGCAAGACCTCGACGGCCTACCTGATCGAGTCCGGGTTGCGCGCCGCCGGCCACGTCACCGGCCTGATCGGCACCGTGGAGACCCGGCTGGGTGACCTGGTGACCGACAGCGTCCGGACCACCCCGGAGGCCACCGACCTGCACGCCCTGCTCGCCGCCGCGCGGGAACGCGGGGTGACGGCGGTGGTCATGGAGGTGTCCAGCCACGCCCTGGCGATGGGGCGGGTCGGCGGGGTCCGGTTCACCGTCGGCGGCTACACCAACTTCGGCTCCGACCACCTCGACTTCCACGCCGACTCGGCCGACTACTTCGCGGCGAAGGCGAAGCTGTTCGACGGGCGCTGCCGGGTCGAGGTGCTCAACCACGACGACCCGGCGCTGCGTCCGCTGTACCGGTCGGCCACGGTCAGCTACTCGGCGGCCGGTGACCCGACCGCCACCTGGTGGGCCGACCGGGTCGGCGGCGAGGGCTACGCCCAGCGGTTCACCGCCCACGGCCCGGACGGGCTCGACCTGCCCGCCGGGGTGGCGCTGCCCGGCCGGCACAACGTGGCCAACGCGCTGCTCGCGATCGCCTGCCTGGTCGCCGCCGGGGTCGACCCGACGGTGGCCGCCGCCGGGGTGGCCGCCTGCGGCGGGGTGCCCGGCCGGCTGGAACTGGTCAGCGGGGACGCGCCGGTGCGCGGCGTGGTCGACTACGCGCACAAGACCGACGCCGTGGTGGCCGCCCTGGCCGCGCTGCGTGACTCCGGCACCGGCCGGCTGATCTGCGTCATCGGCGCCGGGGGCGACCGGGACCGGGGCAAGCGTCCGGCGATGGGCGCCGCCGCCGCCCGGGGCGCCGACGTGGTGCTGGTGACCGACGACAACCCGCGCACCGAGGACCCGGCGACGATCCGGGCCGAGGTGCTGGCCGGGGCGTACGGGGCCGAGGCGGCCGCCCGGATCGTCGAGGTGCCGGGCCGGCGGGAGGCGATCGCCGAGGCGGTGCGGCTGGCCGGGCCGGGCGACGTGGTGGCGCTGCTCGGCAAGGGGCACGAACGCGGTCAGGAGATCGCCGGCGAGGTGCACCCGTTCGACGACCGGACCGAACTGGCGGAGGCGTTGCGCGTCCGCTTCGGTGACCTGGCGGGTCGACGGTGATCCCGCTGAGCCTGGCCGAGGTGGCCTCGGCGGTCGACGGCCGGCTGCACGCCGCCGACCCGGACACCCGGGTCACCGGCCCGGTCGAGTTCGACTCCCGCAAGGTCGTCACCGGGGCGCTGTTCGTGGCGTTCCCCGGCGAGCGGGTGGACGGGCACGACTACGCCGCCGGTGCGGTCGCCGCCGGCGCGGTGGCGGTGCTCGGCACCCGGGAGCTGCCCGGGGTGCCGATGGTGCTGGTGGACGACGCGCTGGCCGCGCTGGGCCGGCTGGCCCGGGCCGTGGTGGGCCGGCTGCCCGGGCTCACCGTGATCGGGCTGACCGGGTCGTCGGGCAAGACCACCACCAAGGACCTGATCGCGCAGCTCGCCGTGCGGCTCGGCCCGACGGTCGCCCCGCCCGGCTCGTTCAACAACGAGCTGGGGCACCCGTACACCGCCTTGCAGGCCACCGCGCAGACCCGGTACCTGGTGATGGAGAAGGGGGCGCGGGGCGTCGGGCACGTCCGCTACCTCTGCGACGTGGTGCCGCCGCGGATCTCGGTGGTGCTCAACGTCGGGGTGGCGCACCTGGGCGAGTTCGGCTCGGTGGAGAACATCGCCCTGGCCAAGGGGGAACTCGTGGAGGCGCTGCCGGCCGACGGGCTGGCGGTGCTCAACGCCGACGACCCGCTGGTCGCCGCGATGGCGTCGCGCACCGCCGCCCGGGTGGTCCGCTACGGCGAGTCCGCCGACGCCGACGTGCGCGCGGTGGACGTCACCCTGGACGGGCGGGGCCGCCCGGCGTACACCCTGGTCACCCCGGAGGGGACGGCCCCGGTGCGGCTCGGGCTGACCGGCCGGCACCAGGTCTCCAACTCGCTCGCCGCGGCGGCGGTGGCCCGGGAGCTGGGCATGCCGCTGGCCGAGCTGGCGGCGGCCCTGGGTGACCTGGGGCTGGTCTCCACCCGCCGGATGGACGTGTTCACCCGTCCCGACGGGGTGACAGTGATCGACGACTCGTACAACGCCAACCCGGCCTCGACGGCGGTGGCGCTGCGCGCGCTGGCCGGGATGCACCGGGGCGGGCGGACGTTCGCCGCGCTGGGCTACATGGCCGAGCTGGGCGCGTACGAGGACGAGGGGCACCGGGAGGTCGGCCGGCTCGCGGCCGAACTCGGTGTCGACCGGCTGCTCGTGGTGGGTGAGCCGGCCGCGCCGATCCACGAGGGCGCGACAGCGGTAAGTGACTGGGGAGGAGAGTCGGTGCTGCTCACCGATCAGGCGGCGGCAGTCGAGGTACTGCGCAGCGAGCTACGACCGGGCGACGTCGTCCTGGTGAAGGGCTCCCGGTACCGCACCTGGGAGGTCGCCGACGCGCTGCGGGTCGACGCCTCCGGGGCCGGCGCGGGCGCGGGGGGTGCCGCGTGAGGGCGGTCATCGTCGCCATCGGCGTGGCGTTCCTGGTGTCGTTGCTGGCCACCCCGCTGGCGATCAAGGTGTTCGCCCGGCTCAAGGCCGGCCAGCCGATCCGGTCCAACCTCGGGCTGGCCAGCAACGAGGGCAAGAAGGGCACGCCGACGATGGGCGGCGTGGTGTTCATCCTGGCCACGGTGATCGCGTACGTCGCCGGCCACCTCGCCCTGACCACCCTGCCGGACGCGCAGATCGCCCAGGTCGAGCCGACCATCACCGCCCTGGTGCTGCTGGGACTGATGGTCTTCTCCGGCGCGGTCGGCTTCATCGACGACTTCCTCAAGGTGCGCAAGCGGCACAGCGGCGGGCTCAACAAGCGCGGCAAGCTGTTCGGGCAGATCCTGGTCGGCGCGGTCTTCGGGGTGGTCGCGCTGTACTTCCCGAGCAGCATGACCGACGCCAGCGGCGCGACGACCAACACCGAGACCGTGGGCAGCACCACGCTGAGCTTCATCCGGGACGTCCCGGCCCTGGAGATCGGCAAGGTCGCCTCGGTGATCGTGATCATCATGGTGGTGATGGCGGCGACCAACGGGGTCAACCTCACCGACGGGCTGGACGGGCTGGCCACCGGCGCCTCGGTGATGGTGCTGGCCGCGTACGCGCTGATCGCGTTCTGGCAGTACCGGCACTGGTGCGCCGACCCGACGTACACCGCCAACCCGAACAACTACTGCTACGCCGTCCGGGACCCGCTGGAGATCGCGCTGATCGCCGGGGCGGCGGCCGGGGCCTGCGTGGGCTTCCTGTGGTGGAACACCTCCCCGGCCCGGATCTTCATGGGCGACACCGGCGCGCTGGGCCTCGGCGGGCTGATCGCCGGGATGGCGATGTCCACCCGGACGGTGCTGCTGCTGCCGATTCTCGGCGGGCTGTTCGTGATCATCACGATGTCCGTGGTGATCCAGATCATCTCGTTCCGCACCACCGGGAAGCGGGTGTTCCGGATGTCCCCGCTGCAGCACCACTTCGAGTTGGCCGGCTGGAGCGAGGTCAACATCGTGGTCCGGTTCTGGATCATCGCGGGCATCGGGGTGGCCATCGCGCTGGGCCTGTTCTACAGCGACTTCCTGGCCAGCATGGGCTGACCGACCCGGTGTGCCGGACGGGGGTTCCTCCTACCGGAGGGGCCCCCGTTTCGTATTTCGACACGCCGACCGGGGGGAACGGCCGGAACGGGCCGCCCGCAGCGGCGATGATGGGCGGGTGGGGGAGGACCGAGGCACGAGCACCGGGACGACGACGGAGACCCAGCCGCGGCGGGCCGCGGGGACGGGACGTACCGCCGACCCGCCCGGCGGGCTGTCCGGGCTGGGCCCGGCCAGCGGCCTGGCGGCGCTGCGCGGCCTGCTGGCCCGCCCGCTGACCTCCTACTACCTGCTGCTGTCCAGCGCCGGCCTGCTGCTGCTGATCGGCCTGACCATGGTCTTCTCGGCCACCAGCGTGCGCGACTACGCCGAGGCCGGCGACGCCGCCGCCTCGGTGACCAAGCAGGCCATCTTCGCGGTGATCGGCATCGTCGCGTTCTGGGCCTGCCAGCGGCTGCCGGCCACCACCTTCCGTTCGCTGGGCCGACCGCTGCTCGGCGGGGCCGTGGTGCTGCTGCTGGTGCTCAACCTGCTGGTCGCCCTGGAAGCGCTGTTCGGGGTGACCTCGGTGGGGCCGCTGCGGGCCCACCTGCTCTGGCTCTACCTGGGGCCGATCCA
Source organism: Micromonospora humida (assembly GCF_016901255.1). Taxonomy (NCBI): domain Bacteria; kingdom Bacillati; phylum Actinomycetota; class Actinomycetes; order Micromonosporales; family Micromonosporaceae; genus Micromonospora; species Micromonospora humida. Next base: position 39,984 of record NZ_JAFEUC010000016.1, on the reverse strand, counting down.
GGTGCAGCCCGCCGAGCTGACCAAGCTGGCGCTGGTGCTGTGGGGCGCGCACGTGATCGCCCGCAAGGGCGCGGCACTGGGCTGGTGGCGGGAGCTGGCCACCCCGCTGTTCCCGGTGGTCGGCCTGCTGTTCGTCCTGGTCGGCTACAACGACCTGGGCAGCATGCTCTGCCTGCTGGCCATCGTGGTCGGGCTGCTGTGGGCGGCCGGGGTGCGGCTGCGGGTCTTCGCCGCGCTGTCCGCGGTCGGCCTGGTCGGGGTCGGCCTGCTGATCGCGGTGGCCTCGCTCGGGGCCGGCTCCGGGGCGCGCGGCCAGGAGAACTACCGGCTGGCCCGGCTCACCTCGTTCCTCGACACGCCCGACCCCAAGGTCTGCGCCGAGCAGGCGCTGGAGGGCTGCTGGCAGATGGTCCAGGCGCGCAACGCCATCGAGCACGGCGGCTGGTTCGGCGTCGGCCTGGGCAAGAGCAGCATCAAGTTCGGCTGGCTGCCGGAGGCCCACAACGACTTCATCTTCGCCGTCATCGCCGAGGAACTGGGCGTGGTCGGCTGCACCGTCATCCTGGTGCTGTTCGCCGTGCTGGCCTACACCGGGCTGCGGATCGCCCGCCGGGTCGCCGACCCGTTCCGCCGGCTCGCCGCCACCGCCGTCACCGCGTGGCTGGTCGGCCAGGCCGTGATCAACATCGGTGGGGTGACCAAGCTGCTGCCGCTGACCGGCGTACCGCTGCCGTTCATCTCCGACGGGGGCAGCGCCCTGGTCGTCACCCTGGCCGCGGTGGGCATGCTCGCCTCCTTCGCCCGCGCCGAGCCCGACGCGGCCCGAGCCCTGCACGCCCGTCCGCCCGCCCGATGGGTCCGACTAGTCTGGGCCCCGTTGCCGCCGCTTCCCGGTGCGCGGAGCCGACCGGCGTCGCCACCGGCTGCCCCGGGGTCCGTACCCCGGGCGCGCGGGCGGCGACCCGACGATCAGGCCGTACCGCGCGGCGTCCGGCAGGACCGGACCCGGGGCGGGCCGGCGAGCGAGAGGAGACGCTGATGGGTCCGCTGCGTTCGGTGGTGCTCTGTGGAGGGGGCACCGGTGGGCACATCTACCCGCTGCTCGCCTTCGCCGACTGCCTGCGCCGACACGACCCGGGCGTCCGGATCACCTGCCTCGGCACCCCCAAGGGCCTGGAGAACGAGCTGATCCCGCCGGCCGGCTACGACCTGCGGCAGATCCCCGCCTACCAGCTGCCCCGCTCGGTCAACATGGGCCTGGTCCGCACCCCGGACCGGATGTGGAAGGCGGCCCGCGCCGCCGGCAAGGTGATCGACGAGGTCGCCGCCGACGTGGTCGTCGGCTTCGGCGGGTACGTCTCCGTCCCGGGCTACCTGGCCGCCTGGCGGCGCGAGATGCCGATCGTCATCCACGAGGTGAACGTCCCGCCGGGGGTGGCCAACCGGCTCGGGATGAAGTTCACCAAGAACATCGCCGTCGGTTTCCCGCACCAGCCGGCCCAGGCCGAGGCGCTGCGCGACGCCCGGGTGGTCGGGGTGCCGCTGCGCCGGGGCATCGCCGGGCTGGACCGCAACGCCGTGCGGGCCGCCGCCCGCGCCCACTTCGGACTCCGCCCCGACCTGCCGGTGCTCTTCGTCGCCGGCGGCTCGCAGGGCGCCCGGTCGATCAACCTGGCGGTCTCCGGCGCGGCCAAGGAGCTGGCCCGCAACGGCGTGCAGGTGCTGCACGTGATGGGCGCCCGCAACGAGCCGGTGCCGATCCCCACCGACCTGCCGGTGCCGTACGTGGCGCTGCCCTACCTGTCCGAGATGGAGTTGGGCTACGCCGCCGCCGACCTGATGCTGGCCCGGGGCGGGGCGATGACCTGCGCCGAGGTCGCCGCCATCGGACTGCCCACCATCTACGTGCCGTACCCGCACTCCAACCAGGAGCAGAAGCGCAACGCGCTGCCCGTGGTGGAGGCCGGCGGCGGGCTGCTCGTCGACGACGCCGAACTGACCCCGGCGTGGCTGGAGCGCACCGTGCTGCCCCTGCTGCGCGACCCGCAGCGGCTGTACGCGATGGGTGCCGCCGCCGCCGCGTACGGGCGACGCGACGGCGACGTGGCCCTGCTCAACTTCGTCTACGAGGCGGTGGCCCGGTGAGCCGGTCCAGCGCGACGGGAAGGTACCTGGCATGAACACCGCGCAGTTCACCCCGGCCGGCACGCTCACCGCGGAGGACCTGGGCCGGATCCACCTGATCGGGGTGGGCGGGGTCGGCATGAGCGGCCTGGCCCGGCTCTTCCTCACCCGGGGCCTGCCGGTCTCCGGCAGCGAGCTGCGCGAGTGGCCGTCGCTGGCCGGGATGCGGGCGCTGGGCGGCACCATCCACATGAGCCACGAGGCGACCAACCTCGACGGGGTGGACACCGTGGTCTACTCCTCGGCCATCCCGCAGGACCACCTGGAGATGGTTGAGGCGCGGCGGCGTGGGCTGCGGGTGCTGCACCGCTCCGAGGCGCTGGCGGCGGCGATGACCGGCCGGCGGACGGTGGCGGTGGCCGGCACCCACGGCAAGACCACCACCACCTCGATGGTGACCATGGTGCTCCAGCAGGCCGGGGTCGACCCGTCCTTCGTCATCGGCGGGGAGATCTCCGAGGTGGGCTCCGGGGCGCACCACGGCACCGGCGAGCACTTCGTGGTCGAGGCCGACGAGAGCGACAGGTCGTTCCTGATCTACCGCCCGTTCGTCTCGATCATCACCAACATCGAGGCCGACCACCTGAACACCTACGGCGACCTGGCCACCCTGGAGGCGACCTTCGCCGAGTTCGCCCGGCTCACCGACCCGGCCGGGTTCGTCATCACCTGCGCCGACGACCCGGGCGGGCGGCGGCTGGCCGAGACGCTGCGCGCCGAGGGGCGGCGGGTCTGGACGTACGGCGAGGCGGCCGACGCCGACCTGCGGCTGTCCGAGATGGCCTCGTCGGCCCAGGGGGTTCGCTACCTGGCGGCGCTGGACGGCCGGTCGCTGGGCGAGATCCGGCTGCCGGTGCCGGGGCGGCACATGGGGCTCAACAGCGCCTCGGCGGTGCTCGCCGCCCACCTGCTCGGCCTGCCGGTGGCGGCGGCCGAGGCGGCGCTGGCCGCGTTCCCCGGGGTACGCCGACGCTTCGAGCGTAAGGGCGTCGCCGACGGGGTGCTGGTCTACGACGAGTACGCCTACCACCCGACCTCGATGACGCTGGCCCTGCAGACGCTGCGGGAGGTGGCCGGCGACGGCCGGCTGATCGTGGTGTTCCAGCCGTACCGGCTCTACCGCACCCGCGACCTCCAGGCGGAGATCGCCGCCGCCCTGGGCATCGCCGACGAGCTGGTGCTGCTGGAGGTCTTCGGCCCCGGTGAGCTGCGCCAGCCGGGCGAGGGGTCGGCGGCGTTGCTGGCGGCGGTGCCGCTGGACGCGGCGCACAAGGTCTTCGTGGACTCGTTCGACGACGCGCCGGTGGAGGTGGCCCGCCGGGCCCGTCCGGGCGACGTGGTGGTGACCATGGGCGCTCCGCCGAGCTCGCTGCTGGGTGACCAGCTGCTCGACGCGCTGACCGCCCGGGTGACCGGGCCGGCGACCGGGTCGGGCCGGGACGGCACGGCCTTCACCACCGGATGAGTCCCGGCCCGGCCCGGGGCCGGACCGGCCGCGCCACGGGCGCGGACGGCGGCCCCCGACGTGGTCCGGTGCGGCGCTGGCAGCTCGTGCGGGCCGGTAGCGACGCCGTCCCGCCGTCCACCCGGCGGTTCATGGCGCGGGCCCGGCAGCGGCGGATGCGGGCCGCCCTGCCCTGGGCGGTGCTGGCCGGGGTGCTGGTTCTCGTCGCCCTGGTGGCCTGGACGGTGCTCGGCTCCGGCCTGTTCGGGGTGCGCGAGGTCCGGGTGGAGGGGGCCCGGCTGGTCACCCCGGTCGAGGTGCGCGACGCGGCGGCGGTGCCGGACGGGGTGCCGCTGGCCCGGGTGGACCTGGCGGCGACGGCCCGGCGGATCGGCGCGCTGCCCCCGGTACAGCGGGCCACGGTCCGCCGCGACTGGCCGGACACCCTGGTGGTGACGGTGGTGGAGCGCACCGGGGTGGCGGCGGTGCCCCGCGACGACCGGTTCGTGGTGCTCGACGCCAGCGGGGTGGTGTTCCGCGAGCTGCCCCGCGCCCCGCAGGGACTGCCGCTGGTGCGGTTGGCCACGCCGGGGCCGGACGACCCGGGCACCCGGGCGGCGTTGCAGGTGCTGGCCGTCCTCACCCCGCAGCTGCGGGCCGTGCTGGTCGAGGTGGGCGTCGAGGGGCTGGCCCGGATCGGGTTGCGGCTGCGCGACGGGCGGACGGTGGTGTGGGGCGACGCGACCCGCAGCGAGGACAAGGCGCGGGTGGCGACGGCGTTGCTCGGTCGGAAGGCCGACACGATCGACGTCAGCGCGCCGGACGTGGTCACGTTCCGGTGAGGTCCGCAGCGAACGTGAGTCGTTACGCTCCCGGCGGCGACACGCCGGTGAGGTCCTTGGCTCTCGGCGTGGGGGCGCTTACGTTGCCCCGAAGAGGATCAGTGGTTGACATAACTGTAAGCCTCTAGTAGAGGGTTAGGGTTCACCACTGATCCTCGCTGGTGACAGCTCGTCGACCACCGGTCTGGGCCACGCCGTACCGGGGCGCTGCGAGCCAATCTCGAAGGGAAAGGACCGGAGATGACACCTCCGCACAACTACCTGGCGGTCATCAAGGTCGTCGGCATCGGCGGCGGCGGCGTCAACGCCGTCAACCGCATGATCGAGGTTGGGCTCAAGGGCGTCGAGTTCATCGCGATCAACACCGACGCGCAGGCGCTGCTGATGAGTGACGCCGACGTCAAGCTCGACGTCGGCCGGGAGCTGACCCGGGGGCTCGGCGCGGGCGCCAACCCCGACGTCGGCAAGAACGCCGCCGAGGACCACCGCGACGAGATCGAGGAGGTGCTCAAGGGCGCCGACATGGTCTTCGTCACCTGCGGCGAGGGCGGCGGCACGGGCACCGGCGGCGCGCCGGTGGTCGCCAACATCGCCCGCAAGCTCGGCGCGCTGACCATCGGCGTGGTGACCCGGCCGTTCTCCTTCGAGGGCAAGCGCCGCCAGGTGCAGGCCGAGGCGGGGATAGACGAACTGCGCAACCAGTGCGACACGCTGATCGTCATCCCGAACGACCGGTTGCTCGCGCTGGGCGACCGGGGGATCAGCATGATGGACGCCTTCCGCACCGCCGACCAGGTGCTGCTCTCCGGTGTCCAGGGCATCACCGACCTGATCACCACGCCCGGCCTGATCAACCTCGACTTCGCCGACGTCAAGAGCGTGATGAGCGGGGCGGGCAGCGCGCTGATGGGCATCGGCAGCGCCCGGGGCGAGAACCGGGCGGTCGAGGCGGCCGAGGCGGCCATCTCCAGCCCGCTGCTGGAGCAGAGCATGGACGGCGCGCGGGGGGTGCTGCTGTCCATCGCCGGCGGCTCCGACCTGGGCCTGTTCGAGATCAACGACGCCGCGCAGCTGGTCACCGACGCGGCCCACCCGGATGCGAACATCATCTTCGGCGCGGTCATCGACGACGCGCTCGGCGACGAGGTGCGGGTCACCGTGATCGCCGCCGGCTTCGACGGGGGCACGCCCGCGTACAAGGCGTCCGAGTCGCCGCGCAAGAGCAACCAGAACCAGCCCACGCCGCAGGCTCCGGCGGTCACCGCACCGGCCGTCATGCCGCCGCCGCAGCAGTCGCCGCGCCGGGTGCTCTTCGACGACGTCGACGTGCCCGACTTCCTCAAGAACGGTTCCTGATCCCGCCGATGACGGACAACCACGTCGGCGACCACGCCACCCCGCCCCCGGCGGGCACGTCCCCGGTGGGTCGCGCCACCGCGTCGCCGACCGGGCGGCCCGGCCGATGACCGCTGCGCCGGATCCGGTGGGTGCCGACCGTCGCGCCGCGCTCGCGGCCGGGCTGGCCGCGGTGCGGGCCCGGATCGCCGACGCCTGCGCCGCCGCCGGCCGGGACCCGTCCGAGGTGACGATGATCGCGGTGACCAAGACGTACCCGGCCGGCGACGCGGTCGCGCTGGCCGGGCTCGGGGTCACCGACCTGGGGGAGAACCGGGACCAGGAGGCGGCCCCGAAGGCGGCCGAGGTGGCGGCGGTCGGCGCGGCCGTCCGCTGGCACTTCATCGGTCAGTTGCAACGTAACAAGGCCCGCTCGGTGGTGCGCTACGCCGACGTGGTCCACTCGGTGGACAGTGTGCGGCTGGCCCGCGCGCTGGGCACCGCCGCCGAGTCCGGGCGGGACCGTCCGTTGACGACGTTGGTGCAGGTCAGCCTGGACGGTGACCCGGCGCGTGGCGGCGCCCTGCCGGACGCGGCCGACCCCGACCGGGGGCTGCGCCCGGTGGCCGAGGCACTGGCCGGCGCGGCGGCGCTGCGGCTGGCCGGGCTGATGGCGGTGGCGCCGCTGGGCTGGGAACCGGAACGGGCGTTCGCCCGGCTGGCCGAGGTGGCGGCGGCGTTCCGGGTCGGGTATCCGACGGCCACCGTGCTCTCCGCCGGGATGAGCGGCGACCTGGAAACGGCCATCGGATACGGCGCGACACATGTCCGCGTCGGCAGCGCGTTGCTCGGAATGCGTTCCACGCTGCGGTAGCCTGACCGCGGTAGAAGCAAATTACATCAGTGTTGTTCAGGGGTGGCGCCCCCGGTCGGGGGCCACGACGGGCGAGCCGCGAATCGCACGTCGGGGATTGCCGCTCTGATCCGGTGGGCATGGAGTCCACTCGCGATCATGGCGACACGGCACGGGGGTGCGTGCCGCACGGCGGACGGAAGGGCGCGGGATGGGTGCACTGCGCAAGGCGGGGGTCTGGCTCGGTCTCGTCGAGGAGGACGACGAGCGGGGCTACGACGAGGGCTACGACAAGCCCGGCTACCGCGAGTCGCGGTACCGGTCGAGCCGGTACGCCGAGGAGTTCGCCGACGACGACGAGGACGACGCGGAGGAGCCGCCGGCGCCGCGTCCGCGCCTCGGTGACCGGGGCCGGCTGAGCGAGCGGTCGAGCCGGCTGGCCGACGCCGACCGGGCCGACGACGAGCGGTCGGAGCGTGCCGAGCGGCCGGAGCGCCCGGAGCGGGCCAGCGTCCGGTCGATCACCCGGTCCGGGGGTACGGACACCTCGGGCGCGCTGAGCTACCACACCCGGGACAATCTCGCGCTGGCGCCGCAGGCGTCGCCCCGGGAGCGACCGGTGGTGGCCGAGGAGGAGCAGCGCTACCAGATCACCACCCTGCACCCGACCACCTACCGCGAGGCGCGGACCATCGGCGAGCACTTCCGCGACGGTGTCCCGGTGATCATCAACCTCACCGAGATGGACGAGGCCGACGCCCGCCGGCTGGTGGACTTCGCCGCCGGGCTGGCGTTCGGGCTGCGCGGTACGATCGAGCGCGTGACCAACCGGGTGTTCCTGCTCTCACCGGCCAACGTCCAGGTCACCGCGGAGGACAAAGCCAAGATCGCTGAGGGCGGCTTTTTCTCCCTGAGCTAAGTCCACCCGACCGAGGGACGTCGCTGCCGTGTTGTCGATCATGTTCCAGCTGCTCTACCTGATCTTGTACGTCTTCCTTATCGTGCTGCTGGCCCGATTCGTTCTCGGTGCCGTCCTCCAGTACGGTCGTCGGTGGCAACCGGGGCGTGGCGCGTCCGCCGGACTCGAGTCCGTGTGGAGCGTCACTGATCCGCCTCTGAAGGCGTTGAGGCGGGTGATCCCCCCACTGCGAATTGGTACCGTGAGCATCGACCTGGCCTCCCTTGTGCTCCTGGTTATCCTGTTCGTGCTGATGAGGTTTGTGTTAGATCCGCTGATCAGGAACTTCTCCTGACCAGCGCGCGCTTTCGCGGCCGCAACTGACCCGAGGAGTTTCGATGCCGCTGACACCGGCCGACGTGCACAACGTCGCCTTCAAAAAGCCGCCGATCGGCAAGCGGGGGTACGACGAGGAGGAGGTCGACGCCTTCCTGGACGAGGTCGAGCGTGAGCTTGCCCGTCTGATCGAGGAGAACAACGAGCTGCGCGCCCAGGTGGAGCGCGGCGGTCGTGGCGGGGCCCCTGCCGGCCCCGGTGGCGATGCCCGGCTGGCGGCTGAGCTCAACGACGTCAAGGCCCAGCTCGACCGGGTGCAGCGCGACAAGGCCGCCGCCGAGCAGGCCGCCCGTGCCATGCAGGCCGAGCTGGAGCAGGTCCGCACCACCGGTGGCCCGGCCGTCGGCGGCGACGGCGAGCAGCAGGCGCTGCGGGTGCTGATGATGGCCCAGCGCACCGCCGACGACCACGTCTCCGACGCCCGTCGGGAGGCCGACCAGCTGCTCTCCGAGGCGCGCTCCAAGGCCGAGGAGGTCACCCGCGAGGCGCGGGCCAAGGCCGACGCGCTGGAGCGTGACGCCCGTCAGCGGCACCAGGAGGCCATGGGCGGCCTGGACGCCAAGCGGACCGCGCTGCAGAAGCACATCGAGGAACTCAAGCAGTTCGAGCGCGAGTACCGCACCCGGCTCAAGGCGTACCTGGAGAGCCAGCTGCGGGACCTCGACGGTCGGGGCCAGGGCCTCGAGGCCGAGATGACCCGCGCCGAGGGCACCCGTGCCGTCGGCGGCAACGGCCTCGCCGCGGCCGGCCTCGCCGGCTCGTACGGCGGCGGTCGCTCCGGCGCCCTCGAAGCAGGTCGCTGATCCACGGTCGGCGACCGTCCCCCGACGGTCGCCGACCCAGCCGACGACCCATGACGCGGCGGGGGTGAGCTGTGCTAGTCGCCAGTCTGCTGCTCATCCTCGTCGCGGTCGTCCTGCTGGCGTTCGGTCTCGTCGACGGCTCCAGCACGTTGTTGACCAGTTCCATCGCGGCCAGTCTGCTGGCCGCCGTCGCGTTGGTGGCCGGTGCCCGCCAGGCAGCCGTCACCCGAGCGAGGGCGGCGGACCAGGCGCGGGGTCGGGGCGCGACGGAGTCCCGCCCGACCACCCCGCCGGCCGCGACCACGCCGTCGGACGAACCGACGACGTACCCTGCGACGACGTTCGGCACCGGTGACGCCGGGTGGCGGCAACCACCCGGCGCGCCGGTGGCCGGCGACCCCGTCGACGTTTCCACCCGCCCCGACGCCGGCGCCTGCGAGCCCGACGCGGAGGCACCCTGGGAGCCCGTCGTCGTGTCCGCCGCGCCGGACCGGACGACCTCGGGCCGCGCCGAACCGGCGACCGACCGTGCCCCCGATCCCGATCCCGACCGGCCCGACCCGGACGACCCCCGGTGGGACCCGGTCACCGACCCCGACCGGCCCGACCCGGACGACCCGGCCTGGGCGGCCGGGGACGATCTCGCGCCGCCCTGGGAGCACTCGGACGACGCCGCGTCGCCGTGGGACCCGCCGGCCCAGCGGGTCCCGCCCGCCGACGCCGCCCGGGTCGCCCAGCTCGACGCCGAGGTGCGGGTGGTCGACGGGCACCCCCGCTACCACCTGCTCTCCTGCGCCCACCTGATCGAACGGGAGCACGAGCCGCTGCCGGTGCACGAGGCGGTCTCCCTCGGGTTCACCCCGTGCGGCCTGTGCAACCCGGACACCGCCCTGCTCGCCGACACCTACCCCCGCTGAGGCCGGCGTCGATGCCCACGGACGACACGGTGACCGTCGCGGTGCGGGTCAAGCCTGGGGCGTCCCGGCCCCGGGTCGGCGGTTGCTTCACCGGCCCGCACGGGCCCGCCCTGGTGGTCGCGGTGTCCGCGCCGGCCGTGGACGGCCGGGCCACCGAGGCGGCCCGCCGGGCGCTGGCCGACGCCCTGGGCGTCCGCCCGGCGGCGGTGGCGCTGCGCACCGGCGCGGCCAGCCGGGACAAGCTCTTCCTGGTGGACGGGGCGACGCCGGAGGTCACCGCGCTGTTGCGGCGACTGCGCGACGGATCGGCCGGGTGAGGACGCCCCGGGTGGGGCGCCCGTGACGCCGGGACTGGATCTGGCCCTGCTCCTCGGGGCGGCCGTGCTGCTGGTGGCGATCGGCGCGGTGCGGTTCTCCACCCGACTGGGTGTGCCGAGTCTGCTGGTCTATCTCGCGCTCGGGGTGGCGATCGGCGAGGCCGGGCTGGGCATCCGGTTCGACGACGCCGAGCTGACCCGGATGCTGGGGTTCTGCGCGCTCATCGTGATCATCGCCGAGGGTGGGCTCACCGCGCGGTGGAGCACCCTACGCCCGGTGCTCGGGCTGGCCGGCGCGCTGTCCACCATCGGGGTGCTGGTCAGCATCGTCGTCGTCGGCCTGGTGGTGCACCTGCTGCTCGGGCTGGACTGGCGGTTGGCGCTGCTCTACGGCGCGGTGCTCTCCTCCACCGACGCGGCGGCGGTGTTCGCCACGCTGCGCCGGTTGCGGCTGCCGCCCCGGCTGGTGGCCGCCCTGGAGGCCGAGTCGGGCATGAACGACGCCCCGGTGGTGATCCTGGTGGTGCTGCTGTCGCGCACCGGGCCGGTGGAGCACCCGTGGTGGTTCGAGGTCTTCCTGGTCGGCTACGAGCTGGGGGTGGGCGCGGCGGTGGGGTTGGCCGCCGGGCTGGCCGGCCGGTTCGCGCTGCGTCGGGCGGCGCTGCCGTCGTCCGGCCTGTACCCGATCGCCGCCGTCGGGTTCACCGTGCTGGCGTACGCGGCCGGTGCGGTGCTGCACGCCTCCGGGTTCCTCGCCGTCTACGTGGCCGGGGTGCTGCTCGGCAACGCCCGACTGCCGCACCGGCAGGCGATCCTGGGGTTCGCCGACGGGCTGGCCTGGCTGGCGCAGATCGGGTTGTTCGTGCTGCTCGGGCTGTTGGCCACGCCGGAGCGGCTGCACACCGCGCTGGTGCCGGCGGTGGTCACCGGGCTGGCCCTGCTGCTGCTGGCCCGGCCGCTGTCGGTGCTGGTGTCGGCGTTGCCGTTCCGGGTGGGCCTGCGCGAGCAGCTCTTCCTTTCCTGGGCGGGGTTGCGCGGCGCGGTGCCGATCGTGCTGGCCACCATCCCGCTGTCGGCCCGGGTGCCCGGGGCGGACCGGCTGTTCGACGCGGTGTTCGTACTGGTGGTGATCTTCACGGTGCTCCAGGCGGGCACGCTCGCGCCGGCCGCCCGCCGGTTGCGGGTGACCGCCCCCGCCGAGCCGGCCGAGATCCGGGTGGAGACCGCCCCGCTGGAGCGGATGCGGGCGGACCTGCTCCAGTTGGAGGTGCCGGCGGGGTCGCGGCTGGCCGGGGTGCACGTGGACGAGCTCCGGTTGCCGGTGGGCGCGTCGGTGACCCTGGTGCTGCGCGACGGGGTGGGATTCGTGCCGGGCGCGGACACCCGGCTCAAGACCGGCGACAGCATGTTGATCGTGGCGACCGCCGGGGTGCGGGACGAGGCGGAGCGGCGGCTGCGGGCGGTCAGCCGGCGGGGCCGCCTGGCGCGGTGGTTCGGCGAGTACGGCGAGGACCGGGACGGCTGATCTGCTAGTCTTCGTTTTGCCCCAATTAGCGGTTATTAGGGGCTGAATAGCGGTACGACAGTGCGGCACGTTGTCGGACGCCTGTACGTTCCGTATTCTTGCCAACCTCCGGAGTGCGCGGCCACCGTTGCCGTGCGCCCGTTTTGTTACCCGGGGACGCCACGTCGGCGGACCCTGTCCGGGCACCGCCGAGCGCCGCGTCCCGCGGCTGAGGGAGCTGACGATGGCGAAGCCAGCCGACACCAGGACGGCCGGTCGCAAACCTGCGGCGAAGGCCACCGCGCAGGCCACCCGCAGCACGGCGGAGACCGAGAAGATCCGGGCGGCCCTGGCGGCCCGCCGCGACGAGCTGCGCGCCGAGTACGATCAGACGCTGAGCGAGATCACCGAGCTGCAGCGCGACCGGCTGACCGACTCGGCCGGGGACGACCAGGCCGACACCGGCACCAAGACGTTCGAGCGTGAGCAGGAGATCTCTCTCGCCAACAGCATCCGGGAACGGATCACCCAGGTCGAGCGTGCCCTGGAGCGGCTCGACGAGGGCGGCTACGGATGGTGCGAGCGGTGCGGGAACCCGATCCCGGTGGAGCGGCTCGCGGCCTTCCCGTCGGCGACCCTCTGCGTGACCTGCAAGCAGCTGGAGGAGCGGCGCTGACATCCGCTCCCCGGTGACCTCGCGAGACGGCGGACCTGCGTCGTCGGGACAGTCGATGGGGAGTCGATGACCACAGCACCGACCGCCGGACCCGGCACCACCGAGCCGGCCGGCCGTACGCCCCGCCGCAGGGCGGTCGTGCTCCTCGTCGGCATCGCGCTGCTCGCGCTGCTGACGGATCTGCTCACCAAGCACCTCGCCCTGCAACAGCTCGACGACCGCCCGCCGGTCCGCCTGCTCGGCGGGGCGGTCTACCTCACCCTGACCCGCAACAGCGGCGCGGCGTGGAGCATCGGCGCCGACCACACCTGGGTGTTCCCGCTGATCACCATCGGGGTGGTCGGCTGGATCACCTGGATGGCGCTGCGGCTGCGCTCGCTGCCCTGGGCGGTCTCCCTGGGGCTGGTGCTGGGCGGGGCGCTGGGTAACCTCGCCGACCGGATCTTCCGCGCACCCGGTCACTTCGTCGGGCACGTGGTGGACATGGTCAGCCTCTTCGACCCGTACGGCCAGGTCTGGCCGGTGTTCAACCTGGCCGACAGCTGCCTGGTCGCCGGGGTGCTGCTGGCCGTCCTGCTGGAACTGACCGGCCGGCAGCGCGACGGGCGACGGATCGGGGCCAGGGGCGACACCGCCCCGGAGGCGGCCGGGCCGTCCACCGGGCCGGTGTCCGCCGAGACCGCGCCGACCGACGCCGAACCCCGGGAGCGGGCATGACCTCCACCGCCACCGGTGGCGACCACCGGTCCCTGCCCGTCCCGGACGGCCTCGACGGCATGCGGCTCGACCAGGCGGTGTCCCGGCTGTTCGGGCTCTCCCGCACCGCCGCCGCCGCACTCGTCGACGCGGGGGACGCGCTGGTCGACGGCGCGGCCCGGCAGAACTCGCACAAGGTCAGGGCCGGCTCCTGGCTGGAGGTGACGCTGCCCGCCCCGGTCGCGCCGCCGACCGTGGTCCCGCAGGCGGTCCCCGGGCTGACCGTGGTCTACGCCGACGACGACATCGTCGTGGTGGACAAGCCGGTCGGGGTGGCCGCCCACCCCAGTCCCGGCTGGACCGGCCCGACCGTCATCGGTGGCCTGGCCGCGATCGGGCACCGGATCTCCACCAGCGGGGCCGCCGAGCGGCAGGGCGTGGTGCACCGCCTCGACGTGGGCACCACCGGGATCATGGCGGTGGCCAAGAGCGAGCAGGCGTACACCGCGCTCAAGCGGGCGTTCAAGTACCGCGAGGTGGAGAAGCGTTACCACGCGGTGGTCCAGGGGCACCCCGACCCGTCGCGCGGCACCATCGACGCCCCGATCGACAGGCATCCGCACCACGACTACCGCTGGGCGGTGGTCTCCGACGGCAAGCCGAGCGTCACCCACTACGACACCATCGAGGCGTTCCCGGCGGCCAGCCTGCTCGACGTCCGGCTGGAGACGGGGCGTACCCACCAGATCCGGGTGCACTTCTCGACCCTGCGGCACCCCTGCGTCGGCGACCTCACCTACGGCGCCGACCCGACCCTGTCGGCCCGGCTCGAACTGCGCCGGCAGTGGCTGCACGCCAGGTCGTTGACCTTCGCCCACCCGCGCACCGGCGACGACGTGACCTTCGTCAGCGAGTACCCGGACGACCTGGCCCGCGCGCTGACCATCCTGCGCGACTGACCGTGCGGCACGACCCGTCGGCCGGCCCGGGGCCGGACGGCGACGACACCCCGGCGACCGGCGTCCCGGCCGCCGGGACGTCCCGGCCGGCCCGCTGGCTGGTCACCACGGCGGTGTTCGCCGTCGGCGCGGTGCTGCTCGCCGCCGGCTGGTCGGCCCGCCGGCCGGCACCCGTCGGTGACCGTACGGTCGGGCAGGTCACCCGGGTCGGGGTGCTGCCCGGGGACTCGCTGCCCGGCTACGCCACCGCCAGCCGGGCCGAACTGGCCGCGCTGACCGCCGGGGCGTACGCGCTGGTGAGTTTCGACAGGTACGTCGCGCCGGACGAGCTGCCGGCGCTGCTGGCCGGCGTCGAGGTCACGGCGGTGGTGGTCCGGGTGCCGCTGCCCGACCGGCAGACCGAGGTGGTCCGGCTGCCGGCGCAGCGACTGCCGCAGGACGTGACCGCCGGCATGGCCGGCCTGGCCGACCGCAAGGACCGGGAGGCCGCCGACCAGCGCACCCGGGCCGCCGCCGGCACCGACCCGACGACCCGCCGGGGGTACGAGACCGGGGCGCAGGTCGCGGCGCGGGAGGCGGCCGGTTACCGGTCGGCGTGCGCCTGCGTCTACGCGGCGGTGGTCCGGGCCGAGCCGCCCGCCCTGCGCGCCACGGCCGGGCGGGACGGGGTCCGCGCGGTCGACCCCGCCCCGGAGGTGACCCGGCTGGACCGGACGGTGTTCCTGCCGCCGCTGCCGGAGCAGCGGGACGTGGCCCGGCCCCCCGCCGACACCGCCACGTCACCCGGCTGACCCGCTCCCGACCGCCCGGCCCGGCCACCGGCCGTGGGGCCGTCTGTCCGAGCGGGCCGCCCTGCCCGAGCGGCCCGGCGAAGGGATCCGGGACGTCCCACCGCAGCGGGTGGACGTCCCGTCGACCGGCCAGGACGTCCGGTGGTGGGTTCCGGTGGGGGCGCGGGGATGGGCGATTCGTCGGAAGGGGCACCCGCTGTGATCGGTCCGGTACGGTCGCCGACCGGGGCGGGGTGGGGCCGGCCGGTGCCGACCCCCGCCCCACCTCCCCGGACGCCCGTCGCGGTGCGTCTCGCGTCCGATCGCGGTAAGTATTGTCCCCGGCAGATGTGTGCAGACCGGTGTGGTCCGAATAGGGTTTCGTTCGTAGCCTGTCAGGCGGAGATCGACGGCGCGGGAGGGCGAGCCTTGGACGGCACCGAGACCGGCTGGGGCCGGTCGGCCGAACCGGCACCGCGATGGCGGACGCTCTTCGAGCGCGCCCGCCTCGGCGGGCGCGCCGCCGAACCGGCGGAGCCGGACCGCCGGGGCGAGGACGCGCCCCGGGAGCCGCTGCCCGGCCGGATGCCCGGCGGTGGCTGGTCCGGCCGGGGATCGGCCGCCGTGCCGCCACCGCCCGACCCGGGCTACGGCCCCGATCCCGGCTACGCCCCCGACCCGGGCTACCGCGCCGGCGCCGCCTACCGGGCGGACCCGGGCCACCGCGCCGACCCCGGCTATCCGGTCGACCAGGGTTACCGGGCCGACCCGGGCTATCCGGCCGATCCCGGCTACCGCGCCCCCGGCGGCTACCCGGCCGACCCCGGATACCTGCCGGAGCCGGCCCGGCCGCCGGAGCCGCCGGTCGTCCCGTCCCGCTACGCGCTGCTCGACAACGGCTACCGGGCCGAGCCGCCGCCCCCCGAGTCCCGCTATGCGCTACTCGACAACGGTTACCGCGCACCCGGCTACGCACCCCCCGAGCCGACGTACCAGCCGCCGCAACCCGCCTACCCCGAGCCGGCGGCGTATCCCGAGCCCGGCTACCCGGCGACGCCGACGTACCAGCCGGAGCCGGTCTACCAGCCCGAACCGACGTACCAGCCGGAACCGACCTACCAACCCGAGCCGACGTACCAGCCCGAGCCGGCGGCGTATCCGCCGGCGGTGACCGCCGACCGGGGCTACCCGGCCCGGATCGAGCCGGCCCGCATCGAGTGGCGTCAGCAGGGCCCCCAGGACGAGCAGGAACGGGCCGCCGGCATCCTCCGCCGCGACCTCGGCACCCCCCGGGTGCTGGCGTTCGCCAACCCCAAGGGCGGGGTGCACAAGACCACCGCCACGGTGCTCGCCGCCGCCACCGTCGGCAGCGTCCGGGGCCGGGGCGTGCTCGCCTGGGACGACAACGAGCTGCGTGGCACCCTCGGCCTGCGCGCCGGCAGCGCCCGGCACGCCCGGACGATCCGGCACCTGATCAGCGACCTGGCGCACATCGAGATCCGCGACGGCGCGGAGCTGTTGGAATCCCTCGACGACTACCTGCGGCACGCCTCCGACGGCTCGTACGACGTGCTGGCCGGGGAGGAGAGCCCCCGGTTCGCCCAGCGGCTCGACCAGTTCACCGTCAAGCGGGTGCTGGAGCTGCTGCGCCGTACCCACGACGTGGTCTGCGTGGACACCGGCAACAACGTGGAGAGCCCCAACTGGCGGACGGTCATGCACGCCGCCGACCAGCTCGTGGTGACCACCGTGCCCCGCGAGGACGCCGCGTTCAGCGCCGACTGGATGCTCGACCTGCTGCACGAGGAGGGCATGGGTGAGCTGGCCGACAACGCGGTCACCCTGATCTCCTGCCCCACCCCCGGCCGGTCGACGCTCCAGGACGACCTGGAGCGGCACTTCGCCACCCGCACCCGGGCCGTCGCCGTCGTGCCGTACGACCCGGTGCTGGAGACCGGCTCGTCGATCGAGTACCACCAGCTCCAGGCGGAGACCCGGGCCGCGTGGCTGCGGGCGGCCTCGGTGATGCTGGAAC
The DNA here is from genome assembly GCF_016901255.1 of Micromonospora humida. NCBI lineage: Bacteria > Bacillati > Actinomycetota > Actinomycetes > Micromonosporales > Micromonosporaceae > Micromonospora > Micromonospora humida. Next base: position 23,355 of record NZ_JAFEUC010000016.1, on the reverse strand, counting down.
CGTTCGCCCGGTGAGGGGTGGTACGGGCTCCGCCGCCCCGCCGTACCGCCCGGCCTGAGAGGATCATCGGGTGAGCCCGGACACCCCCGATCCGCACCGCCCCGCCGACACCCCGGCGGGTGCCGCGCCCACCCCGCACGCCGTCCCGACCGGGCCGCCCGCCGACGGGCCACCGGCCGGGCCCGGGTACGCCCCGACCCCGCCGGGACCCGAACCGACCGCGCCCGGCCACGCCGCGACCGGACCCGAACCGGCCGGGCCCGGCCACGACCCGGGTGGGTCGTACCTGCCGTGGCCGCCGCCGTCCGGCTGGCCGGCGCAGCCGGTGCAGCAGCGGCCCCGGCACACCCGGGCGGTGGCTGCCGGCCTCGTGCTGGGCCTGACCGCGTCGGGGGTGCCGCTGGGGCTGCTCTGGGCGGCGCTGGCCCCGGACACCCCCGTGCTCAAGACCGCCGAGGGGGCCGTCTACGCCCAACCCCAGCCGGAACAGCCGATCGCCGCCGACGGCTGGTTCAGCCTGCTCGGGATCGGGTTCGGGGTGCTCGCCGCGATCGCGGTGTGGACGCTGCTGCGCCGCCGCCGGGGGCCGGTGAACCTGGTCGCGCTGACCGTCGGCGCGCTCGGTGCCGCCCTGGTCGCCTGGCAGGTGGGCCGCCGGGTCGGGCTGGCCGGCTACCAGCGGCTGCTCGACACCGCCCCCGCCGGCACGCCGTTCGGCAAGCCGGCCGACCTGCGGGCCGGGGGCATCGACCGGCTCTTCGGCGTGCTGCCCGTACCGTACGGCAACCTGCTGCTGGCCGCGTTCGCCGCCGCCGTCACGTACACCCTGCTGGCCGGCTGGTCGCGGTGGCCGTCGCTGCGCCCGGAGCCGGAGCCCGGCGGCCCCGGCTGGCCGGACGCGCCGGGCGCGGTCGGTGCGCCCGACGGGGGCGGCCCGCCGGGTGCGGCCGGTACGCCGGGCGAGGTCGGCCCGGCGGGCGGGGTCAGTTGGGGGCCGGCGGGGACGCCAGCTCCGACAGCGGCACCGGAACCGCCCGCACCTGGCGCAGCAGGGCCGACTCGCGGTTGAGCAGCCGCAGCTCGGCGCGGAGCCGGGCGGCGGTGTCGTCGATGGCGAGCAGCCGTTGCCGGTCGGCCAGGGTTAGCACGGCGGTGGCCGCCACCAGGTGCGACAGCACCGTCGGGTCCTCCGGGAGCTGCTCGGACAGCTCCTGCGGGTCGTCCCGGATCAGGCCCAGGTACTGCCGGAACACCGCGATCACCCGGGCCGCCAGCAGCTCGGCCGCCTCGTCCGGGCCGGCCGGGTCGGGCAGCCACTCGACGTCGGCGGTCAGGTAGGGGGCGGCCTCCCGGTCGACCCCGGCGACCCGGAACCGCCGCCGGCCCACCGTGACGATGTCGAAGCCACCGTCGTCCAGCTCGGTGACCTGCCGCAGCTCGGCGGTGCAGCCCACCTCGTGCAGGGTCACCTCGCCGCCGCCCGGGGCGGCCCGGCCCGCGCCCGGGGCGACCTCCCAGCCGGAGCGGATGGCCACCACACCGAACTCGCGGGGCACCCCCTCGGGCTTCCCGACCAGGTCCCGCACCAGGTGGCGGTACCGCTCCTCGAAGATGTGCAACGGCAGCACCAGACCCGGGAAGAGCACCGTTGCGAGGGGAAACACCGGCAGCCGTGCGGTCACGCGTCCGAGCGTAGCCCGATCCGGCGCGGTCGGCGTGTCCCGGCTCACCGTCCCGCGGTGCGGGCGGCGCGGGTCGCCCTGCGGGCCGCCGCCTAGACTCGGGGGCGTGTTGAAACGGATCGACCTGCGCGGCGGGGTTTCCGACCCGCGTCGCCTGCTGCCCCGTGCCCAGCTCGACGTCTCCGTGGCGGTCGAGCGGATCCGCCCGCTCGTCGAGGCGGTCCGGGACCATGGGTACCCGGCGATCCGGGAGGCCAGCGAACGGTTCGACGGCGTCTGCCCGCCGGTGCTGCGGGTCCCGACCGAGGCGATCACCGCGGCCGAGGGGGTGCTCGACCCCGACGTGCGGGCCGCGCTGCTGGAGTCGATCGCCCGCGCCCGTCGGGTGCACGACGACCAGCGGCGCACCGACCACACCACCCAGGTCGTGCCGGGCGGCACGGTCACCGAGCGCTGGGTGCCGGTCGACCGGGTCGGCCTCTACGTCCCCGGCGGGCTGGCGATGTACCCGTCGACCGTGGTGATGAACGTGGTGCCGGCCCAGGCGGCCGGGGTCCGCTCGCTGGTGGTGGCCAGCCCGCCGCAGCAGGACAACGGCGGCCTGCCGGACGCCCGGGTCCTCGCCGCCTGCGCGCTGCTCGGCGTCGACGAGGTGTACGCCGTCGGCGGCGCCCAGGCGGTCGCCATGCTGGCGTACGGGTCGACCGTCGACGCCGAGGGCACCCGGCGCTGCGCGCCGGTCGACATGATCACCGGGCCGGGCAACATCTGGGTGACCGCCGCCAAGCGGCTGCTGCGCGGCGTGGTCGGCATCGACGCCGAGGCCGGACCGACCGAGATCGCCGTGCTGGCCGACGACACCGCCGACCCGGCGCACGTCGCCGCCGACCTGATCAGCCAGGCCGAGCACGACCCGTTGGCGGCCAGCGTGCTGGTCACCCCGTCGGTCGAGCTGGCCGACGCGGTCGACCGGGAGCTGGCCCGGCAGGTGCCGGCGACCAAGCACGCCGAGCGGGTCGGCACCGCGCTCGGCGGGGAGCAGAGCGGCGTCGTGCTGGTCGACGACCTGGCCGACGGGCTGCGGGTGGTCGACGCGTACGCCGCCGAGCACCTGGAGATCCAGACCCGGGACGCCCGCGACTGGGCGCTGCGGGTGCGCAACGCCGGGGCGATCTTCATCGGGCCGTGGGCGCCGGTGTCGCTCGGCGACTACTGCGCCGGCTCCAACCACGTGCTGCCCACCGGGGGCTGCGCCCGGCACTCGTCGGGGCTGTCCGTGCAGTCCTTCCTGCGCGGGGTGCACCTGGTGGAGTACACCCGCGAGGCGCTGCGCGACGTCGCGCCGCACGTGGTGACCCTGGCCACCGTGGAGGACCTGCCGGCGCACGGGCAGGCGGTCGCCGTGCGGTTCGCCGGGGAGGCGTCGTGACCACCCTGGACGACCTGCCGATCCGCGACGACCTGCGGGGCCGGTCGCCGTACGGGGCACCGCAGCTCGACGTGGCGGTCCGGTTGAACACCAACGAGAACTCCTACGCCGTGCCCGAGCCGGTGGTGGAGGCGATCGGCAAGGCGCTCGCCGCCGAGCTGCGCGACCTCAACCGCTACCCGGACCGCGAGGCGGTGGCGCTGCGCGCCGACCTGGCCGGCTACCTCGGGCACGGGATCACCGCCGACCAGGTCTGGGCGGCCAACGGCTCCAACGAGATCCAGCAGCAGCTGCTCCAGGCGTTCGGCGGGCCGGGGCGCAGCGCGTTGGGCTTCGTGCCGGCGTACTCGATGCACCCGTTGCTGTCCCTGGGCACCGGCACCCGGTGGGTGCCGGCGCAGCGGGGGGTGGACTTCGGGCTGACCGCCGACGAGGCGGTCGCCGAGGTCCGGGCGCACCGCCCCGACGTGGTCTTCCTCTGCTCGCCGAACAACCCGACCGGCACCGCGCTCGACCCGGCGGTGGTCGCCGCCGTCCTCGACGTCGCTCCCGGCATGGTGGTCCTCGACGAGGCGTACGCCGAGTTCGCCCGGCCCGGCACGGTCAGCGCCCTGACCCTGCTCACCGGGCACCCGCGGCTGGTGGTGACCCGGACGATGAGCAAGGCGTTCGGGTTCGCCGGTGGCCGGCTGGGTTACCTGGTCGCCGACCCGGCGGTGGTGGCGGCGGTGCAGCTCGTCCGGCTGCCGTACCACCTCTCGTCGCTCACCCAGGCCGCCGCCCGCGCGGCGCTGGCCCACCGCGACGTCCTGCTGGGCACCGTCGACGCGATCAAGGAGCAGCGGGACCGGATCGTGACCACCCTGCGGGCCCGGGGGCACCGGGTGGCCGACAGCGACGCCAACTTCGTGCTGTTCGCCGTCGGCGACGACCAGTCGGCGGCCTGGCGGACCCTGCTCGACGCCGGGGTGCTGGTGCGCGACGTGGGCCTGCCCGGCTGGCTGCGGGTCACCGCCGGCACCCCCGCCGAGACCGACGCCTTCCTCACCGCGATGGAGAAACTGTCATGAGCCGCACCGCCCGGGTGGAACGGATCACCAAGGAGACCAAGGTCCTCGTCGAGATCGACCTCGACGGCACCGGCCGGGCCGAGATCAGCACCGGGGTCGGCTTCTACGACCACATGCTCCACCAGATCGCCCGGCACGGCGGTTTCGACCTGACCGTGCGCACCGTCGGTGACCTGGAGATCGACGCCCACCACACGATGGAGGACACCGCGCTGGCCCTGGGCGCCGCGTTCGACCAGGCGCTGGGGGACAAGGCCGGCATCCGGCGGTACGGCTCGGCCACCGTCCCGATGGACGAGGTGCTCGTCCGGGCCGCCGTCGACCTGTCCGGCCGTCCGTACGTGGTGCACGACGAGCCGGCGCTGTCGCCGTACATCGGGCCGGTCTACCCGACCAGCATGACCCGGCACATCTGGGAGTCCTTCGGCCAGGCGGCCCGGGTCACCCTGCACGTGGACGTGCTGCGCGCGGCCCGGCCGGGCGGCCACCCGGACGCCCACCACGTGGTGGAGGCCCAGTTCAAGGCGGTCTCCCGGGCGCTGCGGGAGGCCACCGCGCTCGACCCGCGCACCGCAGGTGTGGTGCCCAGCACCAAGGGCGCGCTGTGAGCGGCCCGCTCGGGGTCGGAGGGCGGCGCTGATGGGCCCGGTGCTGCCGACCCTGCTGCTGATCCTCGCCGGCATCCTGGTCGGTGGGGCCTGGTCGTTGTACCGGCAGGACGCGCCGCGCGGTGCGATCGTGGTCACCGGGCTGCTCGCCGTGCTGGCCACCGTCGGCGGGGTGCTCTGGCTGCTACCCGGGGAGGGCTGATGGGCGCGCACGGCACCGGCAAGCGGATCGTGGTGCTCGACTACGGCTCGGGCAACCTGCGTTCGGCCGAGCGGGCCCTGGCCCACGCCGGGGCGGAGGTGACGGTCACCGCCGACCTGTCCGCCGCCGCCGATGCCGACGGCCTGGTGGTGCCGGGTGTCGGCGCGTACGCGGCCTGCATGGCCGGGATCGAGGCGTCGGGTGCCGGCCCGGTGATCGCCGAACGGGTCGCCGCCGGCCGCCCGGTGCTCGGCATCTGCGTCGGCATGCAGGTGCTCTTCGCCCACGGCGACGAGCACGGTGTGGTGACCAAGGGGCTGGGGCTGCTGCCGGGCGGGGTGACCCGGCTGCCCGCCGACCGGCTGCCGCACATGGGCTGGAACACGGTGACCCCACCGGACGGGTCGGTGCTCTTCGCCGGGCTGCCCGCCGACAGCCGGTTCTACTTCGTGCACTCCTACGGGGTGCTCGACCAGGCGTCGTTGCGCGAGGCGGGTGCCCGGGTGACCACCGCCCACCACGGCACGGACTTCGTCGCGGCGGTGGAGTGGGGTCCGCTGTCGGCGGCCCAGTTCCACCCGGAGAAGTCGGCCGAGACCGGTGCCCTGCTGCTGCGCAACTGGCTGGCCACGGTTGACTGAGACGCGCGGCCGCACCGGACCGGGTGCGCGGTGAGCAAGGAGCGGGCCCGTCGGCGGGCCGTCCGGGAGGCGGAGGCGGCCCGCGACCGCGTCGTACGTCAGCGCAAGCTGGCCCGTCGGCAGCGTCGCCGCGCCCTGGTCCGCCGGGTCACCCCGCAGTGGCGGCGGGGCCGGACGGGCCGGCTGGCCCGCCGCACCCGGGGTGAGCGGGCCGCCATCATCGGGTTGACCGCGGCGGCGCTGGCGCTGATCTGGGTGTTCGTCGACGATCTCGCGCTGCGGGTGGTGCTGGTCGTGCTGTTGCTTCTGGTCCTGCCGGCGATCGTGGTGATCGCCCTGGACCGTCGGATCTGAACGAGGAGTAGGAAACGTGACCCTGACCCTGTTGCCCGCCGTGGACGTCGCCGACGGCCAGGCCGTCCGGCTGGTGCAGGGCGCCGCCGGCAGCGAGACCGCCTACGGCGACCCGCTCGACGCGGCGTTGGCCTGGCAGAACGACGGCGCGGAGTGGATCCACCTGGTCGACCTGGACGCCGCCTTCGGCCGGGGTTCCAACGCCGCCCTGCTGGCCGAGGTGGTCGGCAAGCTGGACGTGCGGGTGGAACTCTCCGGGGGCATCCGCGACGACGCGTCGCTGCGCGCCGCGCTGGGCACCGGCGCGGCGCGGGTGAACATCGGCACCGCCGCGTTGGAGGACCCGCAGTGGTGCGACCGGATCTGCGCCGAGTACGGCGACCGGGTGGCGATCGGTCTGGACGTGCGGGGTCGTACCCTCTCGGCGCGGGGCTGGACCCGCGACGGCGGTGACCTGTGGGAGGTGCTGGCCCGGCTGGACGCCGCCGGTGCGTCCCGGTACGTGGTGACCGACATCACCAAGGACGGCACGATGCGCGGGCCGAACCTGGACCTGCTGCGCGAGGTCTGTGCCCGTACCGACGCCCCGGTGATCGCCTCGGGTGGCGTGTCGACCCTGGAGGACCTGCGGGCCCTGGCGACCCTGGAGGAGGCCGGCGTGGAGGGCGTGATCGCCGGCAAGGCGCTGTACGCGGGCGCGTTCACGGTGGCCGAGGCGTTGGCGACGCTGCGGGCCGCGGGGTGACCGACGCGGCGGACCCGGACGACGGGACCGTCACCCGGCTCGGCTCGGGCGGCCCGTGGGAGGCCCGGTACGGCTACTCCCGGGTGGTCCGGGCCGGCCGTTCGGCCTGGACGTCGGGCTGCACGTCGACCGTCGACGGGGTGGTGACGCACGTCGGTGACGCGGCGGCGCAGACCGCCCAGGCGTTGCGCATCGGCCTGTCCGCGCTGGCCGAGGTGGGCGCGGGCCCGACCGACGTGGTGCGGACGCGGATGTACGTGACCGACCGGCTCTTCGTCGATGAGGTGGGCCGGGCGCACCAGGCGGTCTTCGGCGCGGTCCGGCCGGCCGCCACGATGGTGGTGGCCGGCCTGCTCGATCCGGACCATCTGGTCGAGATCGAGTTGGAGGCGCACCTCCCGCCGTCCTGACCGGCCCGGCCGGTCGGTCGGGTCGGGAGACGGGTGTCACTCCCGGCCCAGATAAGTAGTGCACAACTGAATTGCGGGCTACCTTTGCCGGGTGAGTGACCATCTGGTGTTGCGCGATCAGGTCTGCTTCGCGCTCTATGCGGCCTCCCGGGCGCTCACCGACGTGTACCGGCCCATCCTCGACGAGTTCGGGCTCACCTACCCGCAGTACCTGGTGCTGCTGGTGCTCTGGGAGCGCGGTGACGACCCGCCCACGGTCTCCGAGCTGGGCGCCGCGCTCCGGCTCGACTCCGGCACCCTCTCCCCGCTGCTCAAGCGGCTGGCGGCGGCGGGCCTGGTGGTCCGCACCCGCTCCGCGCTCGACGAGCGGCGGGTGGAGGTGGGGCTGACCGCCGAGGGCGCGGCCCTGCGCCAGCGGATGACCGACGTGCCGCTGCGGGTGGCCTGTTCCACCGGCCTCGACGAGACCGAGCTGGTCGCGTTGCGCGACACCCTCACCCGGGTCACCGAGACGATCCACCGACAGAAGGAGCAGTGATCCCCATGCAGGTGCTCTACACCGCCTCCGCGACGGCCACCGGCGACGGGCGCGACGGCCACGTCCGCACCTCCGACTCCACCCTCGACCTGGACCTGGCCGTGCCGAAGGAGATGGGCGGCGCCGGTGGCGCGGCCAACCCCGAGCAGCTCTTCGCCGCCGGCTACGCGGCCTGCTTCCACTCCGCGCTGCGCGTGGTCGCCCGCCGGGCCAAGGCCGACGTCACCGGCTCGGTCGTCGAGGCCGAGGTCGGTATCGGCGCGAACGGCAGCGGCGGCTTCGGTCTGGCCGTCACCCTGGTGGTGGACCTGCCGGCCGTCGAGCGCGCGGCCGCCCAGCAGCTCGTCGAGGCGGCCCACCAGGTCTGCCCCTACTCCAACGCCACCCGGGGCAACATCGAGGTGACCCTCACCGTGCGCGAGGTCGCTGCGGCCTGACCACCGCACCGGGCCACCACCATCGGGTACGAGAGGACGACACCGTATGACCAGCAACCGTGAGATCCACCTGGCCTCCCGCCCACAGGGCTGGCCGACCGCCGACAACTTCCGCCTCGTCGAAACCGGGGTGCCCACCCCGGGGCCGGGGCAGATCGTGGTCCGCAACCAGTTCATCTCGGTCGACCCGTACATGCGGGGACGGATGAACGACGTGAAGTCCTACGTGCCGCCGTTCGCCCTCGACGCACCGCTCGACGGTGGCGCGGTCGGCGAGGTGGTGGCCGGCGGCGGCGACGGGATCAGCGTCGGCGACACCGTGCTGCACGGGCTCGGCTGGCGGGAGTACGCGCTGCTCGACGCCGGCTCCGCCCGCCGGGTCGACCCCGACCTCGCCCCGGTCACCGCCTACCTGAGCGTGCTCGGGATGACCGGGCTGACCGCGTACGCCGGGTTGCTCGACGTGGCGGCGATGCGGCCGGGGGAGACGGTGTTCGTCTCCGGCGCGGCCGGCGCGGTGGGCAGCATGGTCGGCCAGATCGCCAAGCTCAAGGGGGCCGGCCGGGTGGTCGGCAGCGCCGGCTCGCCGGCCAAGGTGGCCCGGTTGACGGAACTCGGCTTCGACGCCGCCTTCGACTACCACGACGGTCCGGTCCGCGACGCGCTGAAGGCCGCCGCCCCGGACGGGATCGACGTCTACTTCGACAACGTGGGCGGCGAGCACCTGGAGGCGGCGATCGGCGCGATGAACCTGCACGGCCGGGCCGCCATCTGCGGGATGATCGCGCAGTACAACTCGGCCGAGCCGCCGGCCGCGCCGCGCAACCTGGCGCTGGTCATCGGCAAGCGGCTCACCCTGCGCGGCTTCCTGGTCGGCGACCACGGCGGCCTGCGCGAGCAGTTCGTCACCGAGGTCGCCGGCTGGCTGCGCGAGGGGAAGCTCTCCTACGACGAGACGATCGTCGACGGCATCGAGAACGCCCCCGACGCGTTCCTCGGCCTGCTGCGCGGCGAAAACCTCGGCAAAATGCTCGTCCGCCTCTAACCCCCCGCCCCACCCGCGCCCCCGCCCCGCCCCCTGGCCGTGGTGATCAAGAGGTTCGCGTCACGCTTCGAGATCGAACTGACGCAAACCTCTTGATCACCGGCGGGGTGGCGGGGTTGGCGCGCGGGCGGGGCAGGGTGGGGTGGTAGGTCGGCGGCGGTGGGGCGGGGTGGGTGCGGGGGCGTTGGATAGGCTCGGGGCATGACGGTGGCGGTGCGGGTGATCCCGTGTCTGGACGTGGACGCCGGTCGGGTGGTCAAGGGGGTCAACTTCCTCGACCTGCGCGACGCCGGTGACCCGGTGGAGCTGGCGGCCGCGTACGACCGGGCCGGCGCGGACGAGTTGACCTTCCTGGACGTCACCGCCTCCTCCAGCGACCGGGGCACCATGCTCGACGTGGTACGCCGCACCGCCGAGTCGGTGTTCATCCCGCTCACCGTCGGCGGTGGGGTACGCCAGGTCGCCGACGTGGACACCCTGCTGCGCGCCGGGGCCGACAAGGTGGGGGTGAACACCGCCGCCATCGCCCGCCCCGAGCTGATCGCCGAGATCGCCGACCGGTTCGGCCGGCAGGTGCTGGTGCTCTCGCTGGACGTCCGACGGGCGCCCGCCGGCACCACCCCCAGCGGTTTCGAGGTCACCACCCACGGTGGCCGCCGGGGCACCGGGCTCGACGCGGTCGAGTGGGCGGCGCGCGTGGCCGAGCTGGGCGCGGGGGAGATCCTGCTCAACTCGATGGACGCCGACGGCACCAAGGCCGGCTTCGATCTGACCCTGATCGAGGCGGTCCGGGCGGTGGTCGACGTGCCGGTGATCGCCAGCGGCGGCGCCGGCCGGGTGGCGCACTTCCCGCCCGCGATCGGCGCGGGCGCCGACGCGGTGCTGGCCGCCAGCGTCTTCCACTTCGGCGAGCTGACCGTCGGCGAGGTCAAGGACGCCCTGCGCGACGCGGGTCACCCCGTCCGCTGACCCGAGCCCGCGCGGGCCACCCCGCCCGTGCCGACCCGGGTGGGCGGCTCAGCGGCGGCGCGGCCGGCTCAGCGCCCGCTCTGCCCCTCGGGCGAGCGGCGGGGGGCCGGGATCGAGCGGACCACGTACTCCTGGACGGCGGCGGCGTGCTCCTCCTCGGCCAGTTGCCAGTCGGCGCTGCCCGGGGCGTGCCGCCGGACGAGCACCCCCTGCATGCTGTCGACCGTGCCCCCCACCCCGGCCCGGGGTCGGGTACGCCAGAGCTGCTCACCGTCCGGGGTGATCCGGAACCAGCCGTCGGAGACGGTGACCAGCCCCGCGCCGACCAGCCGCCGGACCGCTGTCTCCACGTCCTGTCGTTCGGGTATCGCCTGGTTGAGATGGTCGGCGGTGGACAGCACGTCGGTGAGCCGTACCCCTTCCGGGCGGCGGGAATCCGCCGCCCGCCGGTGCCGTCCGGCCCCGCTGGCGATCACCAGTGACACGAAGATCCAGGCGTCCGTCCAGCGCCACGCGTTCTCCCCCATGCACGAATGATGCCCGTAGGTGTCCGTTGAGGAAACACCTACTTTCCCCCTGTCCTGTCAGCGCAGCTCAGCGTGCCCACGTGCGGACGCAGCGCCGCACGGCGGGGTGGGAACCGGTGCCGGGGCACCGGATCGCGGGGCGGTGGGGGCCGCCGCCGGCGGGTCGGGAAGCGCGAGGCGGGGGATGAAGAACTGGGCGAGCGGGCCGATGCCGAGCGCGTACGCGACGGTGCCCACGCCGACCGTGCCGCCGAGCAACCAGCCCAGGGCCAGCACGGTGACCTCGATCACGGTGCGGACGAGCCGGACCGAGCGGCCCGGCCGGCGGGCGACGTACCCGGTCATCAGGCCGTCGCGGGGGCCGGGGCCGAGCCGGGCACCGAGGTAGAGGCCGGTGGCGGCGCCGTTGGCGACGATGCCGCCGATCAGCAGGGCGATCCGGGCGGGCAGCGGCCATCCGGCCGGCAGCAGGGCCACCGTGGCGTCCACCACCAATCCGATCACCAGCACGTTGCTCACCGTGCCGAGCCCGGGTCGTTGCCGCAGCGGGATCCAGAGCAGCAGCACCACCGCGCCGACCGCGATGGTCACGGTGCCGAACGACAGGCCGGTCTGCCGGGACAACCCCTGGTGGAAGACGTCCCACGGGTCCAGCCCGAGCCCGGAACGGATCATCATGGCCATGCTGACCCCGTAGAGGACCAGCCCGGCGTAGAGCTGGGTGAGCCGGCGGCCGGGCCGGTGCCGGAGATTGCCAATCGGAGCCATGCATGCCACCCTAGGGTCCAATATCGCCCACTGAAGAGCCAATTCCGAAGGGGTGGCCGTGACCAGCCAGGTGCGAGGGGTCCAATTGGCGCGGCTGCTCGGGCAGTGGCATGCCCTGCCCGGTCGCCGCCGCAGCCCCGACTACGCCGCGCTCGCCGCCGCCGTCCGGGGCCTGCTCGCCGACGGTCGGCTCCCTCTGGGGGTACGCCTGCCGGCCGAACGGGAGCTGGCCGAGGCGCTGCGGATCAGCCGTACCACGGTCACCGCCGCGTACCGGCAGCTACGGGAGACCGGCCACCTGGCCAGCCGGCGCGGTGCGGGGAGCTGGACCATGCTGCCCGGCACCCACCGGGTCGCCAGCACCGGCCTGTGGACCCCGCTGGACGACCGCGACATGATCGACCTCGGGGTGGCCGCGTTGGCCGCCCCACCCGAACTGGTCCCGGCCGCCCGGGCCGCGGTGGAGGACCTGCCCCGGTACCTGTCCGGCGCGGGCTACCACCCGACCGGCATCATCGAGCTGCGGGAGGCGGTCGCCCGGGCGTACACCGAGCGGGGGCTGCCCACCAGCGCCGAGCAGATCATGGTGACCAGCGGCACCCAGCACGCGTTGGACCTGGTGCTGCGGCTGGCCCTGGTGCCCGGCGGGAACGTCCTGGTCGAGTCGCCCACCTACCCGAACGCGCTCGCCGCGCTGGCCGCCCGGCGGGCCCGGATCACCACCCACGGCCTCGCCGTCGACGGGATCGGGTGGGACGCCGACCTGCTGCTGGGCAGCGTCCGCCAGACCCGGCCGAAACTGGCCTACCTGATCCCCGAGTTCCACAACCCGACCGGGCACCTGATGGCCGCCGAGCTGCGGGAGCGGCTGGTCGCCACCGCCCACGCCGCCGGCACCGACCTGGTCGTCGACGAGTCCTTCGTGGACCTGCCGCTGGACGGCACGCCGCTGCCCCCGCCGATGGCCGTGTTCGACAGGCACTCCCGGGTGATCTCCATCGGCGGGATGAGCAAGCCCTACTGGGGTGGCCTGCGGATCGGCTGGGTCCGCGCCTCGGCCCCGCAGGTGCAGCGGCTCGCCGCCGCCCGGGTCGGGGTGGACATGGCCAGTCCGGTGCTCGACCAACTGGTGGCGGTGCACCTGCTCGCCCAGGCCCCGGCCATCGTCGCGGCCCGCCGGGCGCAACTGGTCACCCAGCGCGACGCGCTGCTCGCCGTGCTGGCCGAACGGCTGCCGGACTGGCGCTTCGACGTCCCCCGGGGCGGCGTCACGCTCTGGGTCGAGCTGGACGGCCCGATCTCCAGCGCGCTGGCCCGCGCGGCCGAGGAGGTCGGCGTACGGCTGGCGCCCGGTCCCCGGTTCGGCCTGGACGGCACCCTGGAACGGTTCCTGCGGCTGCCGTTCACGCTGCCCGTCGCCGACCTGGTGGAGGCGGTCGGTCGGCTGGCCGCGATCCGCTACGACCTCGACCGGGGCGCGGGTCGGCCGCGCTGGCGGGAACCGGCCGTCATCGCCTGACCGGCCGCCCGCGACGTTCCGCCGCCCCGGGCCCCGACCGCACCGGGCGGGTCGCCCGTCACCGTCGGTCGGCCGGGTCGCCGGTCGGGGCGAACCGGCCTGACCGGGCGGCCCCGGCTGGGAGACTGCCGGTGTGGGTGGCCCGGGACGGTGGCACGGGATCCGGCCCGGTGCGCCCGGCTCCCGGACCACCCGGCTGGAACTCTTCTACGACCTGGTCTTCGTCTTCGCGTTCTTCACCGTCACCGCGCTGACCTCACAGGAGCCCACCGGGGCCAACCTGCTGCGCTGCCTGCTGGTGCTGGGCCTGCTGTGGTGGTGCTGGACCGGTTTCGCGGGCCTGGGCAACGCGGTCCGCGCCGACCAGGGACCGCTGCCGCTGCTCGGCTTCCTCACCGTCACCGCCACCTTCCTGCTGGCGCTGAGCATGCCGGGGGCGTTCGTCGACGAGCCGGGCGGGCTGAACGGCCCACTGGTCTTCGCCGGCTGCTACTTCCTCGTCCGGGCCTGCCAACTGGGGGTCTTCGGGGTGCTGGCCCGGGGCGACCCGGCCCGGTGGCGGCAGTGGACCCGGCTCGCGCTGCTGCCGGTGGCCGCCACGGCGCTGCTGGTCGCCTCCGCGCTGCTGCCCCACCGGGTCGCCGCCGACGGCACCGCGACCGTCCTGCAACTCACCCTCTGGACGCTGGCCCTGCTGGTGGAGTACGTGGCCGGGATCCGCCTCGGCGGGACCTACTGGGCGGTGCTCTCCGCCGGGCACTGGGCCGAACGGCACGCCCTGATGGTGCTGATCGCGCTCGGCGAGTCGATCATCGCGCTCGGCGTCGGCCCGAAGTTCGTCACCGGCCTGCCGCTGACCTGGCCGGTGGTGATCGCCGCGGTGTTCGGCATCGCCGTCGCGTCGGTGCTGTGGTGGGCCTACTTCGACACCCTGGCGCTCGCCCTGGAGCAGGCGCTGCACGCCAGCCGCGATCCGGTGGGCAGGGCCCGGTTGGCCCGCGACGTCTACACCTACCTGCACCTGCCGATCATCGCCGGGGTGATCTTCTTCGCCCTCGGCCTCAAGGACCTGCTGGCCGAGGTGGCCGACCCGGACACCCCGACCTGGGGGGTGCCGCTGGGCGGCTTCTGGGTGCTGGTGCTCTGGGGCGGGGTGGGCCTCTACCTGCTCAGCCTCGTGGCCTGCGAGCTGCGGGCGACCCGGGTGCTGCGCTGGCCGCCGGTGCTGGCGGTGCTGGCCCTGGCGGCGCTCGCCCCGGCCGGGGCCCGGGTGCCCGAGGTGGGCGCGTTGGCCCTGCTGGCGCTGGTCTGTGTGGTGCTGGCCGCGGTGCAGACCCGCAGCCAGGGCCGCCGCCGGCGACGGGTGCGCCGGCTGGCCCTGGCGCAGGAGGAGGCCGTCGAGGAGGCACAGAGCCGGTGGCGTCACGAGCACCTGTGACCGGCCGGCGGCCGTGTCCCGGGACGGGGGGACACGGACGCCGGCCGGTCGGCGGGGCTCAGATCTCGGCCAGGCTGCCCTCGTACATCCGGTCGATCTCGGCGGCGAAGTTGCTCTCCACACCGCGCCGCTTGATCTTCAGCGAGGGGGTCATCTCGCCGTCCTCGATGGTCAGGTCGCGGGGCAGGACGGTCACCTTCTTGATCGTCTCCCAGCGGTTGAGCCTGGTGTTGAGCTGGGCGACGTGCTCCTCGACCATCGCGCGGGCCTCGGGCGAGGCGACGATCTCGGCGTAGTCACGCCCCTCCAACGGGCCACCCGCCGCCCAGCCCCGGATCGCGTCCGGGTCCAGGCTGACCAGCATGGTGCAGTAGTTGCGGGCCTGGCCGATGACGATCGCCTGCGAGGTGTACGGGCAGATGGCCTTGAACATCCCCTCGATGTGCGACGGCGCGACGTACTTGCCGCCGGAGGTCTTGACCAGGTCCTTCTTGCGGTCGGTGATGCGCAGGTAGCCGTCGTCGTCGAGGCTGCCGATGTCCCCGGTACGGAAGAAGCCGTCCTCGGTGAACGCGGCGGCCGTCTCCTCGGGCAGGTTGTGGTAGCCGCGCATGACCGGCCGGCCGCGTACGAGGATCTCCCCGTCGGTGTCGATCCGGCACTCCAGGTCGCCCATCGCCCGGCCGACCGTGCCGATCCGCAGCCCGTCGGGCGGGTTGACGAAGTTGCCGGCGCTGGTCTCGGTCAGGCCGTACCCCTCGGAGATCGGCAGGTTGGCCGCGGCGAAGAAGGTGGCGATCTCGGCGCTCAGTGGGGCCGCGCCCGAGACGAGCACCCGGATCCGGCCGCCGAGGCGGGCCTGGAGCTTGCTGAACACCAGCTTCTCGGCCACCGCGTACTTGGCCTTCAGCATGCCCGGCACCGGCCGGCCGGCCTGCTCCAGGGCGACCTTTCGCTTGCCGACCTCGACCCCCCAGGCGAAGATCTTCGCCTTGGCGCCCCCGGCGTCCTGCGCGGTGGTGACCGCCTTGTTGTAGACCTTCTCGTAGACCCGGGGTGCCCCGCACATCAGCGTCGGCCGGATCACCCCGAGCAGCTCGACGAGCTTGTCCACCCGGCCGTCGACGTAGGTGGGCAGGCCGACGTGCGTCGAGCCGCAGAGCAGCGTCTTGCCGAACGAGTGCGACAGCGGCAACCACAGGTACTGCACGTCGTCGTCGCGCAGCAGGCCCGTCTCCGCCTGCACCACCCCCTCCCAGCACCAGCCACCGTGCAGCAGCTCGACCCCCTTCGGCCGGCCGGTGGTGCCCGAGGTGTAGATCAGCGTGGCCAGGTGCTCGGGGCCGACCGGGGCGATCAGCCGGTCCACCAGGCCCGGGTCCGCGGCGAGCGCCCGCGCGCCCTGCTCCTCCAGCTCGGCCAGGGTGAGCTGGGGCACGGCGGCGGTCGGGTCGGGGGTGCCGTCGAAGAGCACCACGTGGGTCAGCGCGGGCAGCTGCGCGCCGGACACCTTGGCCGCCTGGGCCGGGTTCTCGGCGAACAGCACCCGCGAGCCGGAGTCGGCGATGATGTACGTCGCGTCCTGCGGCTCGGTGGTGGGGTAGACGGTGGTGGTCGCGCCGCCCGCGCACATGATGCCGAAGTCGGCGATGATCCAGTCCAGCCGGGTGTTGGCCAGGATCGCCACCGGGTCCTCCAGCCCGACCCCGAGCCCGTGCAGGCCGGCGGCGACCGCGTCGGCCCGCTGGCCGACCTGCGCCCAGGTCAACCAGACCGGCCCCGAGTCGTCCGCCGCCGGGTGGGCGAAGGCGCGCTGGTCGGGGGTGGCGGCCACCCGCTTGCGGAACATATCGGGGATGGAACGGTAAGGGACATCGAGAGCCATCGAGGTTGCCGCCTTCGGGGGTGGGTGACGTGACGGGGGTCACGTCGCTCTGCGGTTACCGAAGGGTATTGCCTGCACCCGGGCATCGGCTAGCCCTCGAACCTGTGAGGCGGCTGAGTCCCGCCGGGCGCGCCGGACGGCCCGGCGTACCGGTCCGCCCGCATCGACCAGTCGTAGGTGGCGCGTAGCCAGGCGCGGCGGGCCGCCAGAAAGGGCGTCACCGCCGGCCCGGCGTGCGCGACCAGGGCCGCCTCCCGCACCAGGTAGCCGGCCAGCCCGTCGTTGAACCAGCCGGCGGCCAGTTGGAAGGCCGCCGCCTCGTCCCGCCCGTGCTGCTCGGCCAGGACGGTCACCAGGTTGTGCGGGTCGGCCGCCGCGTCCCGTTCCTTGCGGTAGGAGAACAGGTCGTTGCACCAGCAGACCAGGTCGACGGTGAGGTCGTCCAGGGCGAGCAGCGCCGGATCGACCCGCCGGGCCGGGGCGGGCGGGTGGCCGTACGCCAGGTCGGTGAGGGTGAGACTGGGGCGTACGCCACCGGTGTGCCGGCGCATCTGGCGGTACTCGGCCAGCCCGGGGACCCGGCGGCGCTCCCGGTTGGTGGCCTCCCACAGCAGTGCCAGCAGGTACTCCCGCAGTTGGCTCACCAGGCGCAGCAGCAGGGTGGGCCGGCGCTGGTCGACCACCCGCCGGCACAGGTCGGCCAGCGCGACGCCGAGCGCCCCGGCCAGCGTGTCCCGGTCGCCCGGGGGGACATTGTCGCCGACCGATCCGCCCTGGCCGGTCGACGCCCCGGCCGGTCCGCCCCGGCCGGCCCACGTGCCGGCGTCGGTCGGCTCGCCGTGCCGGTCGAGCACGTCCAGCAGTGCGGCGACCGTCGGCGCGAGGGTGGCCGGTGCGCTGCCCAGGCCGTCGTCGTCGCAGACGTCGTCCATCACGAACAGCCAGGAGAACAGGTCGGTGAGCAGTCGTAGCTGGGTGACCGGGGCCTGCGGGCAGGCCCGTCCGGCCAGTTCGGCCGCGCCGGCCCGGTGCAGCCGGGAGGTCGACGGTCCGGCCGCGACCAGGCCCTGGCCCCGGGCCCACTCCAGGCTCTCCGCTGCCACCCGGTCGGTGGCGACGTGCCGGCGGCTGACGAACGGTGGCTCGTACAGGGCCGAGACGTCGAAGCTTCGCATGGCGTCCCCAGTCGGCCGCCCCGCACGAGCGACGTCGCCGGAGAGTACGGCAGAGAGATCGACACCAGTCGTTGTCGAGGCGGTCGGGGTGACCGATTCCACCCCTGTCGCGAACAGCGACGCTTCTCACTGCGCCAAGTGATCAACCGGCCGCACAGGGTGTCCGCCGCAGTGGCCCCGCCGGACGGCCCGACGGAGGCGATGCGGGGCTCACAACCCCAGCGCGGCCGTCCGCAGCCGCTCGGTCAGCGCCGGTGGACCGTCGAGCTGGACCCGGGCCACCCGCTGCCGACCGGACAGGAACAGCACCAGCTCACCGGGGGGCCCGACCAGCCGTACCCGGTCACCGCCCCGGCCGGCGGTCAGCTCGCCGTGGCCGGGGGCCTGCACCAGCAGGTGCGCCGGGAAGCGTCGGGCCCGGGTCCGGGTCAGCAGGGACACCGGCTTCCACAGCCGGGCGGCCAGCCCCGCCGGGACGTCCCGGGGGTGCCAACCCGGGCGGGCCCGCCGGACGTCCTCGTGGTGGATGAAGAACTCCATCGTGTTGGCCAGCTCGTCGGTCAGCGGATTGCTGACCGGGCTCCACACCGGGGGCCGGCGCACCTGGTCGACCAGTTCCGGCCAGGGGCGGGCGGCGACCCGCAGCCGCACCCGCTCGGCGTACCCGTGCAGGGGCGGCAGCAGGATGCCGCCGGCGGCGTCGGGGCGGCGCTCCCGCACCACCAGGTGGGCGGCGAGGTCCCGGGCGGTCCACCCCTCGTTGAGGGTGGGGGCATCCGGGCCCACTTCCAGCATCAGGTCGGCGAGCGCCTCGCGCTCCGCTCGGGCGTACCGCGGCATGCAGCGATCGTAGGTCGGCGGGCCGCCGTCGGCGCGGCGGAGACCCGCCGCGACGGGCGCGGGCGGGACGTGACGGTGGACATACGTCGCCGGGCGGCGGCGGTGGCCGGGACCGGTAAGGATAAGGGAGATAATTGCGGCTTACGGCGGGGGAGAGCGTGGCGAGCGGGACGAGTCGGGACGTGATCCGCCGAGGGTTGTGGGTCCTCGGCCGGGCGATCCGGGAACAACCGCGCATCTTCGCGGTGGCGGTGGCCGGCAGCGTGCTCTTCGGCGGGTTGGTGATCGCCAGCGCGTACGTGGTCGGCGCGGTCGTCGGCGACGTGGTGGTGCCGGCGGTCGAGGCCGGCGAGGTCGGCACCGGCACGGTGGCCCTGGCCGCCGTGGCACTGTTCGGGATCAGCGTGCTGCGGGTGGTCGGCATCTTCGGCCGGCGGCTCGGGGCCGGCTACATGCAGTTCCGCCTCCAGGCCGCCTACCGTCGCCGGGTCACCCGCCGCTACCTTGACCTGCCGCTGGCCTGGCACCACCGCAACGCCACCGGCACGTTGCTGTCCAACGCCAACTCCGACGTCGAGGCGGCCTGGTACCCGATCGCGCCGCTGCCGTTCGCGGTCGGCACGCTGGTGATGCTGGTCGGCGCGGTCGGCTCGCTGTTCGTCACCGACTGGGCGCTCGCCCTGGTCGGGCTGGCCGTGTTCCCCGCCCTGTTCGCGCTCAACGTGGTCTACTCCCGCCGGATGGCCCCCCGCCAGGCCCGCGCCCAGCGGCTGCGGGCCGAGGTCAGCGGCATCGCCCACGAGAGCTTCGACGGCGCGCTGGTGGTCAAGACCATGGGCCGGGAGGCCCAGGAGACCGCCCGCTTCGCCGGCCGGGCCCGGGAGCTGCGGGACTCGCTGATCGCGGTCGGCCGGTTGCGCGGCGTCTTCGACCCGCTGCTGGAGACGCTGCCCAGCCTCGGCACCCTGGCTGTGCTGGTGGTCGGCACGGTCCGGCTGCGGCAGGGCGCGATCACCGTCACCGAACTCGTCAGCGTCGCCTTCCTGTTCACCGTGCTCGCGTTCCCGGTGCGGGCGATCGGCTGGGTGCTCGCCGAGCTGCCGCGCAGCGTGGCCGGGTGGGACCGGGTCAGCCGGGTGCTCGACGCCACCGGCGAGATGCCCTACGGCGAGGTCACCCTCGACGACGCCGGCCCGGCGACCCTCGCCTTCGACGGCGTCCACTTCGGCTACGAGCCCGCCGAGGCGCACCTGCCCGGCACGTCTGTGCTCGGCGAGGTCGCCTTCACCGTGCCCGCCGGGCGGACGGTGGCGCTGGTCGGGCCGACCGGCGCCGGCAAGTCCACCATCGCCTCGCTGGCGGTCCGGCTGGTCGACCCGGACGCCGGCACGGTCACCCTCGACGGGGTGGACGTGCGCCGGCTCACCGCCGCGTCGCTCGCCTCGACCGCCGCCCTGGTCGCCCAGGTGCCGTTCGTCTTCGACGACACCGTCCGGGCCAACATCAGCCTGGACCGGCCGGGCATCGACGACGAGGACGTCTGGGCGGCGCTGCGGCTGGCCGAGGCGGACGGTTTCGTCGCCGCCCTCCCCGACGGGCTGGACACCATGGTCGGTGAGCGGGGCACCTCGCTCTCCGGCGGCCAGCGGCAGCGGCTCACCCTGGCCCGCGCCCTGGCCGGCCGGCCCCGGCTGCTGGTGCTCGACGACGCCACCAGCGCGGTCGACCCCCGGGTCGAGGCCGCCATCCTGGCCGGGCTGCGCGCCCCGGCGCCCGGACAGCCGGCCGCCGCGTCGATCCTGGTGGTGGCGTACCGGCGGGCCACCATCGCGCTCGCCGACGAGGTGATCTACCTGGAGCACGGCCGGGTGCTGGCCCGGGGCACCCACGCCGAGCTGCTGGCCACCGTGCCCGGCTACGTCGACCTGGTCACCGCCTACGAGCAGGCCGAACAGGAACGCGCGGAGAACCGGACGTACGACGAGGTCGCCCCGCTGCCGACGGGCCTGGAGATCGAGGTGGACCGGTGAGCGAGAGGAGTGCAGCGCAGCGGAGCCCCGCAGTCGCGAGCGGAGAGGTAATCCGGTGAGCGTGAGGAGTGCGGTGCGGGGTCGGGTGGTCGCGAGCGGAAGGTCGACGGCGGTGGGCGAGGGTGGCGGGGACGAGCCGGTCGAGCGGACCGAGGGGACCTGGCAGACGTTGCGGCGGGGGTTGGCGCTCTCGCCGGAGCTGCGTACCGGACTGGCCGGCACGTTGGCGCTGGCGCTTGTCTACATGGTCGGCCGGGTGGCCGTGCCGGTGGCGGTGCAGCGCGGCATCGACCAGGGGATCGCCGTTCCCGGCGGGCCGAATCTCGGGGTGATCGTCACGGTGGTCACCGCGACGGCGGCGGTGCTGGTGCTCACCACCGTCTGCGGTTACCTGATGATGCGGCGGCTGTTCACCGTCAGCGAGACCGCGCTGGCCAACGTCCGGACCAGGGCGTTCCGGCACGTGCACGACCTGTCGATGCTGCACCAGCAGTCGGAGCGGCGCGGGTCGCTGGTCTCGCGGGTGACCAGCGACGTCGACCAGATCACCCAGTTCCTCCAGTGGGGCGGGGTCATCCTCATCGTCAACCTGGGTCAGCTCGCGGTCACCACGGCGGTGATGCTGGCGTACTCCTGGCAGTTGACGCTCGTGGTGCTGGTCGCCTTCGCGCCGGCGGTGCTGATCATCCGGTTGTTGCAGCGCCGGTTGGCCGGGGCCTACGGGGTGGTCCGCCAGCGGACGGGCACGCTGCTCGGCACGGTCGCCGAGAGCGTGGTGGGGGCGCCGGTGATCCGGGCGTACGGCGTCTCGGGGCGCACGGCCCGGCGGTTGGACGCGGCGATCGAGGGGCAGCGGTTGGCCCAGCAGCGGGCCATCCGGATCAGCATCATGGGCAGCTCGGTGGGGGAGTTGGCGGCCGGGGTGGCGCTGGCCGGGGTGGTGGTGGTCGGGGTGTCGCTGGGGGTGGACCGGACGCTGTCGGTCGGCCAGCTCACCGCGTTCCTGTTCCTGGTCACCCTGTTCATCCAGCCGGTGCAGATCGCCACCGAGGTGCTCAACGAGGCGCAGAACGCCATCGCCGGCTGGCGGCGGGTGCTCGACGTGCTGGACATCGCGCCGGACGTGGCCGATCCGGGGGAGCAGGGCCGGGACCTGCCGGCCGGCCCGTTGGACATCCGCTTCGCCGACGTGACGTTCGCCTATCCGGGTGGGCCGCCGGTGCTGCACGGCGTCACCCTGGACATCGCCGCGAAGAGCCGGGTGGCGGTGGTCGGTGAGACCGGCAGTGGCAAGACCACCTTCGCCAAGCTGCTCACCCGGCTGATGGACCCGACGCAGGGGCGGGTGCTGCTGTCCGGGGTGCCGCTTCACGACGTGCGGTTCGACTCGCTGCGGTCCCGGGTGGTGATGGTGCCGCAGGACGGGTTCCTGTTCGACGCCACGGTCGGGGAGAACGTCCGCTTCGCCCGTCCCGAGCTGACCGACGCGGAGTTGACGGCCGCCTTCACCGAGCTGGGCCTGGCCGACTGGCTGGACGGCCTGCCGGCCGGACTGGCCACCCCGGTGGGGGAGCGGGGGGAGGCGTTGAGCGTGGGGGAGCGGCAGCTGGTGGCGCTGGCCCGCGCGTACGTGGCCGATCCGGACCTGCTGGTGCTGGACGAGGCGACAAGCGCGGTCGATCCGGCCACCGAGGTACGTCTGCAACGCACCCTGGACGCGGTGACCCGGGGGCGTACGACGCTGGCCATCGCGCACCGGTTGTCCACCGCGCAGGCCGCCGACGAGGTGGTGGTGGTGGACCGGGGTCGGATCGTCCAGCGGGGTCCGCACGAGGAACTGCTGCGTGATCCGGACTCGGTGTACGCCCTGCTCTACGCGTCCTGGTTGGAGCAGACCCGCTGATCCACGTGCTGCCCACCGGTGGGAATGGCGTCCGGTGGACGTGGTCGCCCCGGTGCTCTACTCTGCGGGTTAGGTAAGGCTAACCTTTTTCGGAGGTGCCCGTGGCTCCGACCCCTGCTGAGCTGATCCGTACCCTGGTGGCCGGTCGGTTACCCGGCCTGGTGCACCTCGCCCACCGCCCCGGTCCGTTCCACGTCCGGCACGCCACCGACGCGGAGGGGCGGGTGCTGCTGCTCGTCCCGGTCTTCAGCGACCTCGCCGCCGAGCTGGACCCGGCCGCCGCGCGGGACGTGGCCCTGGTGCTCGACGTGCTCGACCTGCCCCCGGCCGCCGGTGCGCCGTCGACCGGCCGGGCCTGGGTGTCCGGCTGGGCGGCGCCGCTGACCGGCGACCCGGCCCGTCGGGCGGCCGTCGAGTTCGCCGCCGTGGACCCGACCGGCGACCTGCTCGACGTCGGGAGCCGGTTCCGGCTGCACCGCTTCGAGGTGGCCGAGGCCCGGCTGGAGACCGCCGGTGCGGTGCACCGGGTCGATCCGGGCGACTACGCCGCCGCCGAACCGGACCCGCTGCACGCCGACGAGGCCGCCCTGCTGGCCGATCTCGCCGACCACCACGGGCCGCAGGTGACGGCGTACCTGTGCCGCCGGCTCGGCCTGACCGGCGGCGAGCCCCGGGTGGTCCGACTCGACCGGTACGGACTGGTCGTGGCGCTCGGCGGCCCCGGCGACAGGCGTCGTGCCCGCCTGCCGTTCCCGCAGCCGGTGACCGACCTGTCGGAGCTGTCCCGGGTGCTGCACCCGCTGCTCTGCACCCGTTCCACCGCGCACCCCCGCACCCCCCGTCACCCCGCCAACACCCGAACCGACCGCGACTAGCCCAGCCACAGCCCGTGGCCCCTCCAGCCACGGGCTGTCGCGCGCCCGGCCCCGCGCGTCCCCGCCCCGGCCCCGCGCGTCCCCGCCCTGCCCCGGCCCCGCCTCGCCCCGGTGATCAAGAGGTTTGCGTCAGGGCAGCCGAGGCGGTTTCATGGGGTCGGTGCAAGTAGTAGTCGATCAAGGGCTTCGGCGGGAGTGTCCCATCCGAGGGTCTGTCGGGGGCGGCCGTTGAGTTGGATCGCGACGGTGTCGAGGTCGTTTTGGG